>NZ_WFKJ01000026.1 GCF_009208075.1 Poseidonibacter ostreae
ATATACTTAGTAAAATTTTAGAATTAGCAAGATGATAGTACAATACAAAAAACTAATACTAAGACAATAAATATGGCATATAAGAAACACAAAAAAGGCTTACATGAACGTAACCCACATAATAAAAGATATGATTTTCCTGAACTAATTAAAAGCTTAGCAAAATTAGGTGACTTTGTAGCAAAAAACAAATACGATGAATTATCAATAGACTTTTCAAACCCTGATGCTGTTTTGACTCTAAACAAAGCACTTTTATCTCACTTTTATGGTATTAAAAAGTGGTCCATTCCAAATGGCTATCTTTGTCCTCCTATTCCTGGACGTGCTGATTATCTTCATTATATTGCTGATTTATTAGCTGAGTTTAATGATACAAAAATTCCAACAGGTACAAATGTAAAAGGTTTAGATATTGGAATTGGTGCAAATTGTATTTATCCAATAGTTGGAAATAGTGTTTATAATTGGTCTTTTGTAGGTAGTGATATTGAAAAAGAGTCTATTGAATCTTCTCAAAAAATTATTGAAAACAATCCTTCTTTAAAAGGAAATATTGAGTGTAGATTACAATTAAATCATGATAGTATTTTTACAGGAATTATTAAAGAAGATGATAAATTTGATTTTACTTTATGTAATCCACCTTTTCACAAGTCACAAAAAGAAGCTCAAGCTGGAAGTAAAAGAAAGGTTCAAAATCTTACAAAAACAGTAATAGAAAAAGCCTCTTTAAACTTTGGTGGAAAAAATAATGAATTATGGTGTAAAGGTGGAGAGCTTGCTTTTGTTAAAGCTATGATAAAACAGAGTAAAAAATATGCTAAAAACTGTTTTTGGTTTACAACTATAGTTTCAAAAAAAGACAATCTTCCTTTTATTTATGATGCTTTAGATGCAATTAATCCAGTTGCTTATAACACAATTGAAATGCAACATGGACAGAAGATTAGCAGAATTGTAATTTGGACATTTCTTACAAATGAAGAACAAAATCAATGGTTCAAAAAATAAAATCACTTTTTTTAATTTTAGTTCTATTTTCAACAGTAGGGCTAAATTCTCTTTTTGCAAATGATAGTAATTATTTAATTTATTCTGATATAAATAAAGTACCAACAAAAAAAGCAGCTTTAGTTTTAGGAACTGCAAAATATGTTTCAAAGGGCAAGCAAAACTATTTTTATACTTATCGTATAAAAGCTGCTGTAAAACTTTGGAAAGCAAAAAAAGTTGATGCTATAGTTGTTTCAGGTGATAAAAGTAAATATTATGATGAAGTTACAACTATGTATAAAGATTTGATAAGAGCAGGGGTTCCAAAAAAATATATTACAAAAGATTACTTTGGTTTTAGGACTTTTGATTCAATTGTTCGAGCTAAAGAAGTTTTTGATTTAGATGATTATATTATTGTATCTCAAAAGTTTCATTTAAATCGTGCCCTTTATATTGCTCATGAAAAAGGACAAAATGCAATAGGTTTTGCAGCTAAAGCAATTGAAGGAACTAAAGCTGCTAAAAAGATGGAAGAACGAGAAGCTCTAGCTCAAATAAAAGCTTTTTTAGATATTAATATTTTGATGACTAAACCTAAAGTCTTGGGAAAGAAGATAAAAGTAAATTATCGAGAATAACTATCAAAAGTTATTGTAAATTCACATCCTTTGTATTTTTTATCTTTATAAATATAGTTAGAGTTTTCAACTACTATTTTGCCTTTCATTCCCTCAACTATAAAGTTATAAGTAATATTTAATCCTAAACCTGTTCCTAAGCTTTGATATTTACTTGTTGTATATGGTTCAAAAACTTTTTTTATTAGTTTTTCATCAATGCCACCTGCATTATCTTTTATTTTTATAAGGATTTTTTCATCTTCTTTTCTACTAGTAATAAAAAAATATTTTTCATCTTTTGAAGATTGTTCAAATGCATCAATTGAGTTATTAATTATATTTATAAAAGCTTGAATAATATCATTTTGATAATTTTGCATGATAATATTGTCATCTAAATCAAGTACAACTTTAAGATCACTTTTTATAATCGAACTATGAACAACATTTAAAAAACTTTTTATTGTATTTGTTAGATTAAAATCACTTATCTCTCTATTAGCTTTAATAAATTGTCTGAAATTATCTATTGTTTCTGATAAGTATTGAGTATTTTTATTTATAATTTCCATATGCTTATAAAAATCTTCATTTGATAAGATATCTAACTCTTTTTCAATCTTAGAAGCAGTTGCAATAGAAGAAATAATAGATAAAGGTTGTCTCCATTGATGCGCAATATTACCAATCATTTCACCCATTGAAGCTAGTTTTGTCTGTTGAAAGATGATATCTTGCTGTTTTTTTTGTTCAGTAATATCTGTAATATAACCAATAAAATGAGTAACTTTCTCATTTTCATCTTTTTTCATTACTGTATAATCTAAAACCCATTTTATATCACCATTTTTATGAAAAATTCTATATGGCTCATGTTTAAAATAGTCTAAATTATTTGAAAGAGCATTCTTTACTTCTTCTCTTACTTTTTTTATATCATCTTTATGTATAAATTTTGAATATATAAAATGGTTTTGTAAAACTTCTTCTTTTTTATAGCCTAATAATTTATAAATACTAGTAGATATATACTCTATATCCCAATCAGAATTGTTTTTCCATTCAAAAAGTACTGAATCACCTTTATCAAATAGTGATAATAAATTTGCTTGTGAATCTGTAAGTGATTTAGCTAATTTATTTAGCTCTTCTAACTTATCTAATTGCTCTTTTCTTTTTGTTACATCGTGACCAATTCCTAATACACCAATAATTTTGCCATTATGATCATGCATAGCTTTTTTTGTTGTATCAAGTAAAACTTGTTGTTTACTAGATGGATAAGATACCCATTCTTCATTTATAAGAGATCCTGATGCTTTCATAGCTAATTTATCATTTAATCTAAATTCATCAGAAGTTTTTTTATCTTTAAATTCATAATCAGTTTTATTAATAATATCTTCTTTTTTAGCTCCAAAAAACTTTTCAAATTCATGATTACACATTAAGTATTTTCCATTTGTATCTTTTAGCCAAATCATATCAGGGATAGTTTCTAGTATATTTTTATTTAATAATTCACTATCTCTTAATTTAATTTCATACGATTTTCGTAAAGAAATATCATTTATAGTCCATAAAACACCATTTGTTAATTCAATTGGAAGAGTTTTATCTAAAACTTTTCCTGAAAGTTCACACCATATGATAGTTCCATCTTTTTTCTTGAATTTATACTCTATATTAAAAAGTTCATTATCTTTTAAATGTAATGCAAACTGCTTTTTAAAATTTGAATTACTACTTTTTGATATATGAAAATCACTTGTCTTTCTACCAATTATTTCATCTACTGATTTATAACCAAAAATTTCTGCAAAACGCTTATTTGCTTTTATTATTTTTCTTCTATTATTTATATATATTAAACCACTTTGTGTATTATTAAATAGTTGCGAAAGTTGATACTCATTTTCAAGAACTTTTTTATAAACATTATCTTTCTCAATTGCTATTGAAGCCATATTTGAATAAGAAGAAATCAATTTTAATTCAAATTCAGAGGGTGCTTTATATATGCTATTATATATTGCAAAAGTTCCAAGAACTTCATTATTTGAAGATATAATTGGTTCAGACCAACATGCATGTAAGTTTGCTTTTCTTGTTAATTCTAAATAAGGTTGCCAATTTTCATGAGTATCAATATTTTCTATAATAACTCTTTGTTTCTTATAAGCAGCACTTCCACAAGAACCAATTTTTTCGCCAATTTCAACACCATTTATAGCTTCATTATAAAAATCAGGCAGACTTGGTGCAGCACCTTTTAATAGATGTTTTTTACTTTTATCTAATAATAGAATAGAACATTTAGTGTCTTCATTTCTTTCTTCTGCTAAAGAGATGATTTTTGTTAAAATTTTTTCTAAATCATTTTCTATCGCAATATATTCTAATAAGGATTTATTATCTTCATATATTAATTCATACTCTTTTCTAATAGTTATATTTCTTGCAACACAAAATAGTCCAACTTCATTATCTTCTAAATCATAAAGTATTTGTTTTGATATATTAAAATATGAGATGCCATTATCATCTTTTACTATTTGTTCTTCCATATTTTCTAAATCTATTTTATTTTCTAATATTTCTAAATCTATTTTTCTGAATCTACTTGCATCTTCTTTATTAAATAAATCATAGTCAGTTTTAAAAAGTACATCTTCTCTACTTTTATTAATAAAAGTTAAAAATGCTTTGTTTATATGAGTATATTGTCCTTTAAAGTTTTTAATAAATACTAAATCAGACATTAATTCTATAAAATTGTGTAATTCTTTTAAGTCATGTTTTGTTTTCATTTTAGACCTTTAGTATATTAAAATATTCTTCTCTAGAAATCTCTTTTGCACCTAGTGAAGCTAAGTGATCATTATAAACTTGACAATCAATCATTTTGATGCCATTTTCCTTAGCCTGATTACATAAATGATAAAAAGCTACTTTTGAAGTATCATTTACTTTTGCAAACATGCTTTCTCCACAAAATACATCATTTATAAGAAGACCATATAGTCCTCCAACAAGCTTCTCTTCTAAATAACACTCTATTGAAAATACATAACCTAATTCAAAAAGATTAGTATATGCTTGAATAAATTCCTCACTAATCCAAGTATCTTCTTCATGTTTTCTTTTAATATTAGCACAGTTTTTTATTACTTCTTCAAAGTTTTCATTTGATTTAATAACAAAACCCTTGTTTTTTATACTTTTTTTCAAGCTTTTTGAGAGCTTAAAATCTTCTGGATAAAGAACCATTCTTTTCTTAGGACTATACCAATGGATATAATTACTTTCATCTATAAACCATGGGAATATAGCATTTTTATAAGCTTTTATTAATCTTTGTGGATGAAAATCTCCTCCTATTGCAACTAGGTCATTATTCATCATTTTTAAGCTTGGAAAAGTAAAATTATTTTCTTCTAAAAGGTAAACCTTTTCTTCTATATCCAGTAATTCCATGATATTATTTTATCTTAAAAAGAATAAATGTAAGTTCAATATTATTAACATTCGTCTTTTAAGGTAATTGTCCAGTCTTTATATTCTGGATTATTTTTGATTTCATCTATTTGTTTTTGAGTTAAATCTTGATACTTCATAGTTTTACCATCCCAAATAATACACTCAAATAGTTCTTCTTTTACAAATATATTTTTTATAGTATTTAAAAACATTAGAATCCTTTAATTAATTTTATAAAAATAATACTAAAATTAAGCAAAGTTTAATTTAAAAAGATGTTATAATGTCAGTAAGAAAATAGTACGGAGGTGTAAATGACGAAGGTTTCACATTTTTAGTATTGTTACAAACTAAGATAATAATTTAAATCACTGTGTAGTGATAAGTTAAATAAATGTTTTATTTAACTAAGTATTTAAAAAAGGGAGATTAACTTTTAGTTAACTCCCTTTTTTTATGCCTAATAACTTCAAAAAGATGGATAGTATATGTTTTATAAAAGAGTTGTTTTAATATTGCTTTTTCCTTTACTTACTGTAAGTAGTTTATATTCTAATAATATAAAGTTAAGTTTTTTAAAGCCTAATAACTATTTTGAAAAACAAATAAAAAACAGTCTAAAGAATTCTGATTCATTAGATATTTTGATAGATACTTTAAATAGTAATTTCACTTTTAAAAAAGAAATAGTTATTGAAATAGGGCGAAATACAGGACCTTTATATGAGAATAAAACAAATAAAATTCTAATTCCTTATATCTTTTACCAAGAAACATATGATATGTTTAAAGAAGCTGAGTATGAAAAAACTGGTATTACACTAAAAGAGGCTACTATTGATGTTTTTATACAAACAATACTACATGAATTAGCACATGCAATAATTAAAATCCACAATTTACCAATTGTTGGAAAAGAAGAAGATATTGCAGATAGTTTTGCTGCTATTATTTTAATAGAATTTTTTAAAAATGGAGATGAAATACTTTTAACTTCTTCTGATGCTTTTAAACTTTATAGCAATAAGTATAAGTTTAACCAAGAAGATTTTATTGATGAGCATAGCTTAGATATACAAAGATTTTATGATTCTATATGTTATGTTTATGGAAGTTACCCCATAAAGTATAAAAATCTTTTGAAAAGTCTGAATTACAGTGAAGATAGAAAACTTTTATGTGAAGAAGATTATATTAAAAATGTAAATAATTGGTTTCATATTTTAAGAAATTATTTGAATAAAAATAGAACATAAGCTTGTTATTCAAATAGTTTTAGATATTATTTCAATAAAGTATAATTTCTGGAGATTTTTTGAAGATAGATATATCAGAATCGTTTATAAATAAAAGTAGAGTTAATTTAATAAAAAAGATTTGTGGCAATAAAGCTGGTGAAGAACTAGAAAAAGCTGTTTCAAATGCTTTTGAAAATATAGCAGACTCACTTGATGAAAAAACATATAAATTAATTGATTTTATCACTAAACTTGATAATATTAATACTCATACAGATGAGAACTTGCCTAATTACACATTAAAAAATAAAAATGTTCATGTTATAAAAGATGAAAAAAGTTTAAATGAAGCAGTTTCATCTTTGAATAATTCTAAAATATTAGGATTTGATACAGAACAAAAACCAATTTTTCAAAAAGGTGTTCCTCCAAGTCCTATTGCAATTATTCAAATGTCTAATGCAAGTGATTGTTATTTGTTTCAAGTTCATTTAATAAAAAATATAAAACCACTGTTAGATATTTTGACCAATAGAAATATTGTAAAAGTTGGAATTGGTTTAGATGGTGACAATTCAGCTTTATATAAAGAGTTTAGAATAAGGCCAAAATGTTGTATTGATTTTGGTTCTTTATTCAAATCAAAAATGGCATATCCAAATGATATTGGAGCAAAAAAGAGTGTTTTACTTTTTTTAAATAAAAACTTACAAAAATCGAAAAAAATATCTAGATCTAACTGGGAAAATATAAACTTAACAGATACTCAAGTTAAATATGCAAGTGAGGATGCTTCTTGTGTTTATGATGTATTTTGTAATATGCTTACAACTTATCCTTTTCTGATTCAAATACTTCCTTCATGGTTTGAAGAAAGATATAACAAAAATGAATATAGAGAATTAATCAAAATATAGCTAAATATACAACTTTTATACATCATTAGTGTAACTATTGCCTTTTTTTTGTATAAAAGTGAAAAAATATTGATATTGTAAAATTTTTTTGCTATACTTTAATAACTGAAACATAGAAGAGTATTTACTTTTTATTTTCGACCACTTTAGAAATAGAGTGTATTACAATTATAAGGATTTTGCAATGGCAGAACAAGTTAACGGAACTGTAAAATGGTTCAATAGTGAAAAAGGTTTTGGATTTATCCAACAAGAGACTGGTGGCGATGATGTATTCGTACACTTTAGACAAATCAATAACACAGGTTATGGTAGAGTTTCTCTTGAAGAAGGACAAAAAGTGTCTTTTGAAATCGGTGAAGGTCAAAAAGGACCTCAAGCTCAAAACGTTACAATTCTGTAAGTTTTTTCAATAAGCAGATTTAAATCTGCTTATTGTTTCTTTCTTTTTCTTATTTTAAAATTCCCAACTTATTTAATAACAATACTAATATCACAAATGGCACAATATATTTAACTAAAATATACCAAGTTTCAAATAGTGTTTTAGAAGTATGCTTTAAAAACTTTTCTTCAAGTAGTTTTTTATCAACATAATATCCTAAGAAAATACAAGTTAATATAGCAGCTAGTGGCATCATAACTGATGATGTAATAAAATCCATTATATCAAAAGCATTTTTTCCAAAGAAAGTTAAATCAGCTCCATATTTTGTAGACATTGAAAGTAGGGCAATAATACCTAAAATATAAAATGTACCACCACATAAAATAGTGGCTTTTTTTCTAGTCATATTAAATCTTTCTATAAAATACATTAGTGATGGTTCAATCATAGAAACAGCAGATGTAATACCTGCAAATACAAGTGCTAAGAAAAAAGAAACTGCAATAACTTGTCCTAATATTCCCCATCCTGAAAAAATCACAGGTAATGAAATAAATACAAGTCCAGGTCCTGCTGAACTTTGTGCACCTGCTTCAAAAAGAAAAGAGAAGATTATAAGTCCTGCAATAATTGCAATAGAAGTGTCAACAATTGCAACAAGTACAGATGATTTTACAAAATTTACTTCTTTATCAAGAGATGCTGAATAAGTCATAATTGTACCAACACCTAAAGAAAGAGTAAAGAAGGCTTGCCCTAAAGCTGCAAGTAAAGCATTCTCATCAATCTTTGAAAAATCAGGTGTAAACATAAAGCTAAGAGCTTTAGTAAAACTATCAAGAGATAAAGCATATAAAAGTAGTCCAAATAATATTACACCTAATAGGGGCATTAAAATTAGATTTATTCTTTCAATACCATCTTTAATACCTTTTAAAACGATATAAACAACAGTTCCTGCTATTAAAGTGTGATAAAAAAGTTGTAAAGCAATATCTTTTGATATTAATGTCTCAAAAGCTAAACCGGCTGTTTTAGCATCGCTTGGAAGAGTTGAAAAGGAAGTGAATACATAATTTAATATCCAACCTAATACAACTGAATAAAATGATAATATAATTAATCCTGAGAATATTATAATACCTGCGAATTTCCATTTGGAATTTTTTGATTTTGAAGTTTCTATAAATGAAGTTGCAACATTTGCTTGTGCATTTTGTCCAATTACTGCTTCAGCTAAAAAAACAACTAAACCAATAAATAAAATAGCTAATAAATAAACTATTACAAAAGCTCCACCACCATATTCACCTGTCACATATGGAAACTTCCATATATTACCTAGTCCTACAGCAGAACCTGCAGCTGCAAGGATAAAACCTATTCTTGAGAATTTATTCACATAAATACCTTTTTAGAAATTATAGTGTAATTAAAATGAAATTAATATGAATAAATCTTTATAGTAGTTTTAGTAAGGGTTTGCACTTCCTAAAACTTTGTCAAGAGTATATTTTAAATCCTCATCTAAATCCATATTTGTTCTCATCCAGTTTAAATAACCTGAATCTTCTTTAGCAACTTCTGCTACGTCTTTACCTTTGTGTTTACCGAACTTGAACGTTTTGATATATACAGGAGTTGATGTAAGTTCAACAAGTTTTTCCATTGGATTATAGTCTGGGTAAACTTCTCTACATTTAGCAACTAATTTAGATAAGAATAATTTCATTACTAAAACATCACCTAGTGCATCATGAGCTTTTATTGTAATACCAAGTTTATCTGCTTCTATTTTTTCTGTTTTATATAAATCAAGAGCATATCTTAAGTACTGAAGTCTATGAAAAGGAAGTTCAGAAAATAGATGTTTTGCACATCTTAATGTATCAATTTCTTTATAATTATTTACAAAACCTTCTTTTTTTATCATTCCCATATCAAAAGAGATATTATGTGCAATTATATAATTTTCACTTGTATTTAACTCTTCAAGCTTTTTATAGAATGTTGTTTGAGTTGCAGTTACTTTACCTTCAATCATATCTGGAGTAATATTGTGAACTTCCATTGCTTCAATTTTTATTCCAACATCAGTAGAACAAAATTCATCGTAAGCTTCAACTTTTCCTTTTTGGTCAATAATCATTGCTCCAAATTGAATAACTCTATCGTCGTCTTTATTACCTGTAGTTTCTGTATCAAATAGTACATAATGTGCCATTGTGTAAATTCCTCTTTATATAATTAACATTCCATCACCATAAGAGAAAAATCTGTATTCTTCTTTTATAGCTTCTTCATAAATCTCTAGTGTTTTTTCTAAACCAACAAATGATGCAATTAACATAATTAATGTTGATTTTGGTAGGTGAAAATTTGTAAGTAAGTGATCAACTTTTATAGGTTCATTTGCTGGATTTAAAAATAAATCACACTCTCCTGAAATCATATTTTTTCTTGCATAATACTCTATTGTTCGTGTAACCGTAGTTCCAACTGCAAGTACTTTAGAAGCTTTATCTAAAGACTCTTTAGCTTCTCTTCCTATTTCAAAATATTCACTGTGCATTGGATGACTTAAAATGTCTTCTGCATCAACTGGTTTAAATGTTCCTGCACCTACATGAAGTGTTAAATAGTTTACATCATATTTATCATTAATTTTTTCTAATAACTCTTGCGTAAAGTGTAATGATGCAGTAGGAGCTGCTACTGCTCCATAGTTTTTAGCAAATAGTGTTTGATAGTTGGTATTATCTTCTTCATTATCTTCTCTATTCATGTAGTGAGGAAGTGGTAAATGACCAATTTTATTTAAAGTCTCAACTAATGTTAAAAAATCAAGTTTTTTTTCATTTTGATAAAACTCTACTACTCTTGTACCATCTTCATTTATTTCTAGTACTTTTACTATTATATCTTCTTCAAAATATAAAAGCATTCCAATACTTACTTTTCCTCTAATCATTACTAAATATCTATCCATAAATAGAGGTTTATTTAGTAATAACTCAACTTTTCCACCTGATAATTTCTTACCAAATATTCTTGCTTTTATAACTTTTGTATCATTTAAAAAAACTGATATATCTTCAGGTAAAAAATCCATTAAATTTTTAAATGTTGAGTGAGTGATTGTATTAGTTTCTCTATTATAGACCAATAACTTTGCACTATCTGCTGGATGAACTGGTTTTGAAGCTATGAGTTCTTTGGGTAAATCATAATCATAGCTTGAAGTTTTTAAGGGGTCTAACATATATTCTTATTTTCTCTCTTTTTCATCTTCATAGTCTTCTTCTAATTCTTCATCTTTTTCGTCATCTAAATCTTCGTCTTCATCTTCTTCTGTTGGAGCAGGATTGAAAACTTTTGCAATATAGATTGATACTCCATAAAGAATAATAAGTGGACCTGCCATTAAGAATTGAGTTAATACATCAGGTGGCGTTAAAAGTGATGCTAAAATAAAGATTAAAACAACTGCATATTTAAAGAAGTCTTTTAACATTCTATCATCTACAAGACCTATTTTTGCTAGGAAAAATGTAATTACTGGTAATTCAAAAGCAACACCAAAACCAAATAATAGTTTTGTAAAAAAGCCTACATACTTACCAATACTAGGTAAGATTGTAACAACAGCAGAACCAAAGTTTACAAGAAATTCAAAACCATAAGGTACAACTACATAATAAGCAAATGAAGAACCCATTAAGAACATTAATGTTGCAAAAAATACAAAAGGAACTACAAGTTTCTTTTCATGGTCATAAAGTCCAGGTGCTAAAAACAGCCATAACTGCCAAAATATTACAGGTAGTGAAAGGATAAAACCTGAAAAGAATGCAACTTTAAGTGCTGTGAAGAATGTTTCTTGTATTTCAACTGCAACCATTTTTGAATCAGGTGGAAGAACAGCTTCAACAGGAACCATCATCCATGTTAAAATTGGTTCATAGAAGAAAAAACATGCAAAGAACATCACTAAAAGTGATAATCCTGATATCATTAATCTTTTTCGTAAATCCGCAATATGTGGTTTTAAATCATCAAACATTAAGCCTTGTCCTCTTTCTTTTCATCATCAAAATTAACTTTAAATTTATTTGCTGGATTTTCTTCTACTTTTGTAGCTTCTTCAATCTTTTCAGCTTTTTCAGTTTTCTCAGCTTTTTTCTTTTTATCTTTTTTGATTTTTGGTTTCTCTTCTTTTAGCTCATCATTCATAATATCATCAAGGCCTAAATCTACTTTAGAACTACTTGTCATTGACATCTTTGTATCTGATAGTTGAGCTTTAAACTTATTAGCTTCTTCTTTCATTTCTGTTATATTTAATTCATTATCTAAAGTTGATTTTGCATCTGCAACTCCAGATTTAAATTTCTTTAAAAACTTTGCTACTTCTACCATAGCCGTAGGTAGTTTATCAGGTCCAAGTGCAATAATTGCAATAATTGCAATTAAAAAGATTTCCATAAAGCCCATTCCAAACATTATCTAACTCCAATGTATATTTAAAGTAGAGATTTTATCCAATTAGAACAAAAAGACAAATTAATTTTATTTTTCAAGTAAAATTAGATAAAATCTATTAGAGTTATTTAAGATAAAAATTTAAGGAAAAGTATGAAAATTATAGTACTACTAATAATAGGATTTATATTATATATAATTGCAAAAAACTATAAAACAGAAAAGTTTAAAAATATTAATTTAAAATATAAAGAGAATTTTGATGGGGATTTATTAAATCATGAAGCAGGGCTATTAATAGCTTTAATGGCAAAAGTTGCAAAGGCAGATGGAAAAGTATGTGAATTAGAAGCAGAACTTTTAAAACACACATTTAATGATATTTCAAGTCATTTTGAAAATAATGAAGAGGTTAGAGAAAAACTAAAAGTATTATATAAAGAACAAAAAGAGAGTTTTGATAATACTCTAGAAATTTGTCAAAGTTTATACACTTTAACAAAATTTGACTATTCAAAACGTGTTAAAATTATGGAGTATTTACTAAATCTTGCATTTATAGATAAAGAGTTTTCCAAAACTGAAAAAATGATTGTTGAAGATATTTCAAATGCATTAAAAATTAAAAAACACGATTTTGAAAATTTAATTAATACTTTTGAAGCTTTCTATTCTAATCAAGCTTCTTCAAATGCACTCTCTTTAGAAAAAGCATATGAAGTTTTAGAATCTAATAGTAGTGAAGATAATAATACTATTAAAAAAAGTTATAGAAACTTAGTAAAACAGTATCATCCAGATATTATGTCAGGACGTGGTGAAGCTCAAAATATAATTGATGAAGCTACTAAAAAACTTCAAGAGATAAATGAAGCTTATGAATTAATCAAAAAAGATAGAGGAATCTAATGTTAGGTTTTGATACTTCATATGAAGTTTGTAATTGTAAAAGAGTTTCTATTGAACAAATTGTTTTAGCACTTGAAGATAAGAGTGAACCAACTTTAAGAGATATACAAGACTTAACTACAGCAGGTACTGAATGTAGACATTGTATTTTTAAAGAGGGCGATAATGGAAAATTAAAAAAGAAAATATATTGTAAAGATATATTAAATGAAATTAAAAATAAGAGAGTATAATGTCTAGAAAATTTCAACACTCATATGAAGTTTGTACTTGCAAACATACAACATTAGGTGAGATTATTCATGCTATAAAAGATAGAGGAGCTTCTTCAATTGAAGAGATTGGAGAGTTAACAGACGCAGGTACTTGTTGTAAATCATGCATAAATCCAAGTCATGATAAAGGCGTGGAAAAGATGGAACTATATTTAGAAGAAATAGTAAATAAATTTGTAAAGAATTAGAAGATGAAAGAAGAATTAATAGTTCAAATAAAAGAGTTACTAAAGATTAATAAAAATGAAGTAATAGATATCAACCCTAATTATCTTGAATATTTTCAAGAAGAAGAATTAGAAGATATTGTAAATCAATTAAATGGTAGAAAACAGAACGTATCATCGATAACTGCAGAGTATTTAGATGAGATTTATGAAAAAACAAAAAAAGATGAGATATAATTATTATATAAAGGATTATAATTGATAAATTGGCCAAATATAAAAATACAATTAATTGACTTTTTAAAAAGTGAAGTTGAAAAGTCTGGGTTAGAGAAAGTTACAGTTGGATTATCAGGTGGATTAGATTCAGCAGTAGTTGCAGTACTTTGTAAAGAAGTTTTCGGAGATAAGTTAAACTGTGTTTTAATGCCCTCACAATTTTCATCACAAAGTTCAACAGACCATGCAGTTGAGCTTTGTGAAAAATTTAATATTAAATATGAAATCATCTCAATAGCACCAATGGTTGAGTCTTTTATAAACAATATGGATGAAGATAAATTAAGAATTGGGAATTTTTCTGCAAGAATGAGAATGTCTGTACTTTATGATGTATCTTCACGTGAAAAATCTTTAGTAGTAGGAACTTCAAATAAAAGTGAATTATTATTAGGTTATGGAACAATTTTTGGTGATATTGCTTGTGCTATTAATCCAATTGGTCAAATGTATAAAAGTGATGAATTTGAATTTGCAAAACATTTAGGAGTTGTTGACTCAATTCTTACAAAAGCTCCAAGTGCAGACCTTTGGGAAGATCAAACGGATGAAGATGAACTTGGATATTCATATAAACAAATGGATGATGCATTAAAACTTTTAGTTGATGAAAAAAAGAGTAAAGAAGAATTAATATCAACTGGTTTTGAAAAAAAATTAGTAGATATGTTAGATTATAGAATGAAATCAAATGCCTTTAAAGGTAAATTACCAACAATTGCAAATATTAATTGGAGCTTGAAATAATGAAAAGAGATATTGCTATATATAAAGCATCTTTAGATAATGAAGAATTAACTCAAATTAGAAGTGTTTTAGAATCAAAAGATGATTTATCTAAATCTATTGAATTTGAAGAAAAAATGATTAAATTCATTGGTTCAAAATATGCAGTTGCAACATCAACTTCTACTTCAGCTATTCATCTTGCTTTGAGTGCAATAAAACTTAAAAGAGGTGATAAAATTTTAATGTCTGTAAACTCTTTTGTAAACTTACCTGAAGTTGTAAGACATTTTGATGCAGAGCCTGTATTTATTGATATTAATATGGAAGATATGAATATTGATGTTGATAAGTTTGAAAAAGCCTTAGCTGCAAATGAATCAAAAAAATTAAGAGGTGCTATTATTACTTTTGTTGGTGGTCAAACTCCTGACTTAGATAGAATTTATGATATTGCTCAAAAATATGGAATTATTTTAATTGAAGATTGTAGATCAGCTTTAGGTGTAATGTATAAGGGAAAAAGAGTAGGAAATTTAAGAGCAGATATGACTATTTTCTCAACAAATCCATCAAATAGTAAATATGCAATTTCTAGATCTGGAGTTATTACAACAAATAATGAAGAGATAGCAAATAGAGCAAAACTTCTTAGAACTCATGCACTAACAACTACATATGATAGTTATGGAAACTTAGATTATGTATATGATGTAGTTGATATTGGTCATAAATATGATTTATCTGAATTAGATGCAGCCTATGCACTTGCACAGTTAAATAAAACAGATAAGTTTATAAAAAGAAGAAAAGAAATAGCAAAACTTTATGCAAAAAGATTAACAGGTGTTAAACATATAGAAATACCTACATATAAAGATGAGCATATTTTTACGCAGTTTATTATAAAAGTTTCAAGAAATAGAGATGCTTTTGCAAGAGCATTAAAAGAAAGAGGAGTTGCTACTGGTCTTAACTATATTCCTTTACATTTACTTTCTTATTATAAAACAAAATATTCTATAAAAATTACTGCATTTTCAAATGCATTAAATAATTATCAACAAATATTGTCTTTACCAATATATGCAAGTTTAACAGATGAAGAAGTTAATTATGTATGTGATCAGGTAATTGATGTTGCTTCTGAGTGGATTTAATCTACTTTGAAACAAAAACTTTATTTATGGATTGAAGATTATCTCTTCTTTCCAAATGCTTTTCAGCAAATAATTGCCTATCTTTTACTCCCTTTAACATTTATCTATATGCTTATCATCTTAACAAAACGTACTTTTGCAAAAGAAAGAGATTTTGGAATACCAGTGATTTCTATTGGAAATATTATAGTAGGTGGAAGTGGGAAAACTCCAGTTGCTATAAAATTAGCAAGCTCTTATGAAGATGTATGTGTGATTTTAAGAGGTTATGGAAGAGCTTCTAAAGGATTGTATGTAATATCTAATAAAGGTCAAATATTAGAAGATATTAGTGTTAGTGGTGATGAAGCAATGCTTTTAGCAAAGTCTTTATCAAAAGCTACAATTATTGTAAGTGAAGATAGAAGTAAAGCTATTTTAAAAGCAAAAGAGCTTGGCTGCAAAATTATATTTTTAGATGATGGTTTTTCAAAATATAATATTAAGAAGTTTAATATTTTATTAAGACCAAAAGATGAACCAACAAACTTTTATTGTCTGCCAAGTGGTGGGTATAGAGAGCCTAAAGGCTTATATGCTTATGCTGATTTAGAATTAAAAGAGGGTAGAGATTTTAATAGAATTATAACCATTAGAAAAAATGCAAAAGATAATAAGGAAGTTAGTTTAGATAAGAAAGTTCTAGTTTTAACAGCTATTTCTAAACCAAAGAGACTTTTAGAATTTTTGCCAAAAGATACAAAACTTTTAGCTTATCCAGATCATCATACTTTTATAAAAGAAGAAATAGAAGAAATAAAAGAAAAATATAAAGAGTATCAAATATTAACTACTGGAAAAGATTTAGTAAAGCTTGAAAATTTTAATATCAAAAATTTATACTTAATGCACTTAGATATAAAAATAGAGGAAAGTGTAGACTTTTCTTTAATGAGGGAGTATATAAAAAGCTATGAATAAAATATATTATTTAGATGATGAAGCTTTATTTCATTTGGACTCAACGAAAAAAACCAACTCTTTATTATGGAAAGTGATGTATAAAAGAGTAAAGAAAAACTTAAATACAAAGCTAATAAATCCTTTAACTTTAAAAGAGATTATTTTTAATAAACACATAAATAAAAGTATAGTTTATAACTCTCCTCTTCCAAATGTAATGATACAAAAAGGTTCTAATTGGTATTTAGGAGATGATGAAAAAGAGTATTATTTACCAATCTCATTAAGCTTTTCAAATGATAAAATAAGATTTGACCTTGTGTTAATTGACGGTGTTATTGATATTAGAAATGTTGAGTTAAATGATGATAAAAAACCTTTAAAACATAAACCAATGTTACTTTTAAAAAATTTAAAAGTTCTTGAATTATGTTTTGAATTATTGTTAGATCAATTACGAAATTATGAAGAAGATAATGCATAAAAGAGATAAGAGATTATGAAAACAATTGGATTATTAGGTGGAATGTCTTGGGAAAGTACAGCAGGTTATTATAAAGCTATAAACGAAGGTGTTAAAAATTCCCTTGGTGGTTTACACTCTGCAAAAATTGCAATGTATAGTGTTGATTTTGACCCAATTGAAAAGTTACAACATGAGGGTAATTGGGAAGAAACAGCTACAATTTTATGTAATGCTTCTAAAAACATAGAAGCAGCTGGTGCAGATTTTCTACTTATTTGTACTAATACTATGCATAAAGTTGCTCCTATTATTGAAAAATCAATTAATATTCCTATTCTTCATATAGCAGATGCTACAGCAGAAATTTTACTAGAAAAAGAAATTAAAACTGTGGGTTTATTAGGAACTGCTTTTACAATGGAACAAGATTTTTATAAAGGAAGACTTGAAGATAAATACTCTTTAGAAGTATTAATTCCAAATAAAAAAGATAGAGCTATTATTCATAATGTTATTTATAAAGAACTTTGTTTAGGTCTTACAAATGATGATTCAAAAAAAGAGTATTTACGAATAATTAAATCATTATTTGATAATGGAGCTCAAGCTGTGATTTTAGGATGTACTGAAATTGGAATGTTAGTTAGTCAAGAAGATACAGAAGTAATACTTTTAGATACTACTTCTATTCATGCACAAAAAGCTGTTGAGTATGCTATTTAACAGCTATATCTTTTTCTTTTAACTCTTTATAATATGAGCTATGTAAAATCTTAACTTCCTCTTCTTCTTTATATCCACTTATGATACTTTGTAATGCACCTTTAATAGCAAACATTGACATATAAACATGTGTAAAAAATAGTGCAACCATAGCCATACCTACTACATTATGAACAATAATACAATATCTTAACATTTCAATTTTTGTAAATCCAAACATTGTTAAAACACCCAAATTTAAGTCTTGAACATAAATAGTAATACCTGTAAAAATCATTGCAATACCACCTATTGTACATACCCAGAACCACATTTTTTGACCAGCATTGAATTTTCCAGCAGGAATTGGTTTTTTCTCTTTAGATAAATATCCACCTAAAATCATAAACCATTTAATATCTTCACCTGTAAATAACATATTTTTAACCCACATTATAAACATAGGAACAACACTTATCATAAATAAGAAGTTTGATACTGCATGAAGTTCTTTAGATACTCTTACAAACTCTCCACCACCAAAATATGAACCAAACATCATAATTAATCCTGTTGGTACTAAAATCATAAATGATACAGCGGCCATTCCATGAACTATTCTATTAAACAAAGAGAATATATAATACTTTTTTCCCTCATGACTGAACTTTTTTGGGCCAATAATTAGATAATGAACTAAAAAAATCAATGGAATAATTACAATGATTCCTAGATAAGTATTTTTAAATAGTTTTGTTTGTAAAGCTACAAATACTTCATCTAAATAAACACTACCTTCTTTTCCATAAGCTAGCATTGTATAAATTAAATCTTGATTTGATTCACTAACTGCTGTATAAGCAAAGGCAATTGAACTAAGACCTAAAAGCATTAACAATGTCTTTAACATGACATACTCCTGTTTTATAAATTATGTGAAATTATGTCTTTGCAATATGACCTTAGTATGACATTTAGAATAATAGTAAATTTTTATTTACTAAAAATTTTTAAGATTAAAGAAGTTTCTAGGAGTTTTAAAAGTTAAAGTAAAAAAATATTTACTCTTGAAGTAGATTAAATAGCTAAGAATAAATCTTAACTATTTAACAATATGACCTACAAATTTAGATGTGTTATTTAAAATCTTTTCTCCACGTCTAAATCCTAAAGCACAAGCTTCATAGGCATAAAATACACCAGCTTGGTAAGTAACCCCATTTGAGTCTGTATTTAGCTCTACATACTCTTGGTATATTGCTTTATGACCTTCGTATTCTCCAGAAGTTTCAACATCAATACTTCCATCTTCATTTATGATTTTAGTATTAGCTCCCTCTCTTCCAAAACATCTTTTTTCAACTTGCTTTTTCCCTTCTAAAGGCTCAAAAGAAGTTTCAAGTAGAAGAGGGTGATTTGGATATAAATCCCAAAGAATTTTCATAAAACCTTTAGATTGAAACATTAAAGTATAAGCAGGATTAAAAATAATTGCTTTTTTCTCTTTTATAATCTCTGCTAAAATAAGAGCTAATTCACTCTCATCAATTGCAATATCTTCCCAAGGAATTAATTTAAACCAGAATTCAAAGCTTTCTTCGCCTTTAAAAATTCCTTCATCATTAAATTCAACTTTGTCAATATGTTCAAAGTCAGTATTAAAACCAGCCTCTGTTGCAATATGTTGTAAAAGTTTAGTTGTGTTTTCATCTTCATCTGAACTTGAAATAGAAGAAAATAGTATTTTCCAACCTAAATCTTTATAGTATTCTTCAAACTTTTCAATATCAGAATCTAATGTAATAATTCTTTTAAAGTTATCTTTTAATGCATCATAAAGATTGTTAAATTGACTAGCTTCATCTAAACCATTTGCTTTAAGTAATGCCCATTGAATAATTGCTGTTTCAAAAAGAGAAGTTGGTGTATCAGAGTTTAATTCAATAAGTTTAATAGGTTTACCATCAAGTCCACCTGCTAAATCAAATCTTGAATATAAATGCCAATGTACGTCATTTTCCCAAGATTCTTTTATTGTATCAACTAAATTAAAAGGTATATTTATTTCATGAAATAAATCATTTTCTATTACATACTCCCCAGCTTCACAAAACATATCATATAGTTCATTTGTTGCTTCGTAAAAAGCATTTGCTTCTTCTTCACTTACTTCAACTACTTCATCTGCAATATATGAAGTGTTATCTTCATCTGTATGCCATTTAAAACCAATTGATTCTAAATATTCATCTGTTAAGGCTTGTAATTTTAATAAATTCATTTTTTAACCCCCAAAGAATGAAGATCTAGATTTTGTACTTGAAGAACTTTTATTTCCAAAGAATCCACTTTTTTTAGAAGCACTTGATTTATTAGTAGTTGATGCTGCTTTAGAAAATGAACTTTTTGACTTACTATAAGTTTGAGGAGATTTATACTGTGCTTTTCTTTGATTTTGGTAGTTTTGGTTACCAAATAGTTTATTTCCAATATATGAACCTAACATAGCTCCTGCAATTGAAGACATTAAAACTCCACCAAGTCCCATTCCCGCACTTGCTTCTTCTGAATTAGGATTTGTTAATCCAGATGTTCCATTATCAATTTTCGTAGCTTCTAATTTTACTAACTTATCAATCTCTTCTTTTGTAAGAATTCTCTCTGTTCCATCTGGTTTTCTTAAAACAATTGTAGTTTTAGATGCAGGAAACTCATCAACAATTGCATATTTACCATCTGTTGACTCTTCTATAATTACAAAAGCTGCTTGTCTTTGGCTCGCATTTCCAAAGGCTTCACTTTGTTGAAAATTCTCTTGATTGTTTGATTTGTCTTCACAACCAACTAAGCCAGATACTAAAATAGCTCCTAGTCCACCAACCATTGCGTAATTTGATATTTTCTTAATATTATTATTCTTTTTCAAAATTAATAATCCTTTTAATCTTTTTATTCTGTTTAAATTTTAGTTATATTACTGAATTATTACTATAAAGCTAATAAATAGAATTTTATTTATAAAATTGAAAATAAATCCAATTATTTCGATTTAATATATTATTAAATTATATTATTAAAAAATTACATTTAATTAGTAATAGTTAAAAAAATAATTGCTATAATCTAAATATCAGGAGTATTATGATGTTTTTAAATTTAACAATCAAGGGTAAACTTTTTATATCAGCAGTTATTTCAATATAAATAGTAATATAAAAGATAATTTGATATCTTATAAAAAAGATTTTTTGAATTTAGTTAAAAAAGAAGAAGATATAGGTTTAAATAGTAAATTAGGTCTTCAAGGAAAAATGCGTACTACTATTCATAAAACAGAAACTATTTTAAAAACTATTATTCTAGAATTAGACAAAACTGTTAGTGATAAAGTTCATTTCTTAGAAAAAATAATTGCCTTATTAGGAATAGCTTTTGTTATAATAATTGCAATTATATCTTATTTTACTGCTAGAAATATAATAAAAAATATACTTAAATTTAGAAATAGTTTATTTTCTTTTTTTGATTATTTAAATAGAAGAATTGATACAGTAAAACCTTTAGAAGTAAAAGGAAACGATGAAATAGCTCAAATGGGATCAATGGTAAATGAGCAGATTCAATCAATAGAAAATAGTTTAGAAGAAGATAAAATTCTTATAAATGATTCTATATCTACATTAAAAGAGTATGAACAAGGAGATTTCAGCTTTAAAATCACTTCTACTTCATCAAACCCAGAATTAAATGAATTGGTAACTATTATTAATAATATGAGTGTTAATCTAGAGAAAAATATTGATGATATTTTAGAAGTTATGAAAATATATTCTGCTTCAGATTATACAAAACAAATATCAATTGAAGGTAAAAAAGCAAATTTAAAAGAACTATCATTGGGTGTAAATGATTTAGGAAAAAGTATCTCTGAACTTTTAAAAAAATCTCTTGAGATAGGTTTAACTTTAGATAATTCATCTGATATTTTAATTGATAATGTTCAAATACTAAATGATTCTTCAACTTCTGCAGCAACTTCACTTGAAGAAACTGCTGCTGCACTTGAAGAAGTTACTAGTACTATAATAAGCAGTAATGAAAATATTGCTCAAATGAGTATCTATGCAAAAGATTTAAATACTGCTGCAAAACAAGGTCATGACGATGCTTCTAATACAAGTCATTCAATGGATAATATTACAGAGCAAGTTACTTTAATTAATGAATCTATCTCAATTATTGATCAAATTGCTTTCCAAACAAATATTTTATCATTAAATGCTGCTGTTGAAGCTGCCACTGCAGGAGAAGCTGGTAAAGGATTTGCTGTAGTTGCTCAAGAAGTTAGAAACCTTGCAAGTAGATCAGCAGAAGCTGCCAAAGAAATTAAAAACTTAGTTGAGAATGCAACAATAAAAGCAGTAGATGGTAAAAAAATTAGTGATAAGATGATTAATGGTTATAGCTTGCTTCTTGATAATATTGAAAAGTCAACTAAAAAAATTGAAGAAATTTCATATTCAAGTAAAGAGCAACAAAGTGGAATTAAACAAATAAATAATGCAATTAATCAATTAGACCAACAAACACAACAAAATGCATCAATTGCAGCAAAAACAAATGAAATAGCAAAAGACACTGATAAAGTTGCAAAAAAATGATTGTATCGGATGTAAATAGTAAAGATTTTATTGGTAAGGATGAGATTAAAATTGTAAAGAAAGAAATAAAAACTCCACAAGCAAATTTAGCTCCAAAAATTAAAGTGGAAAAGAAAGAAGAAAAAAAAGAAGCAGCAGTATCTCCATCACTATTAAATAAAACAATTACTCCTCAAAATGACAAAGAAGAGGAATGGGAAAGTTTTTAATTAAAAACTTTCTTCGTTAAAAAAGAATAAAAATTATTGATATGTTACGTATTTTTATTTTAAGATAAAAGATATAATTTTTAAAAGGATTATATATGAGTAAAATAGTTCCTCTAAATGAAGAAATAAAACTAGAAAATAAAAGATATTTAGTTAGTGAAACAGATGCAAAAGGTGTGATTACGTATTGTAATGATTATTTTACAGAAATCTCTGGTTATTCAAAAGAAGAATTACTAGGAAAACAACATAATATTATAAGACATCCAGATATGCCAAAAGTTATATTTAAACTACTTTGGGAAAGAATCCAATCTGGAAAAAATGTAAACGCAGTAGTTAAAAATCTTGCTAAAAATGGTAAATACTATTGGATATTCACAGAGTTTAAGACAAGAGTTGATTTAGATACAAATACGGTTATTGGTTATACTGCACATAGAAAAACAATCTCACATTCAGCTATTGATGTTATCGCACCTTTATATGCAAAGTTACTTGAAATTGAAAAAGATAAAGATGTTGAATCTGCTCAAAAGTATTTAAGTGAATTTTTAAATGAAAAAGATGAAAATATAACTTTTGTTAATTTATTAGATTATATTCACAAATTTTATTAAAACTTAAAAATTAGAGTATAAAAACTCATAATCACTATTATGATAAAATTTATAATAGTGATTATTTCTTGTAAGAAGACAATAAAACCACCTTGCTTTAGCACTTAAAGAATATTATCCTTTTAATCCATCTCTCATAGCTTCAACTACCTTTTCATCTACTTTTTGTTTAGTAAAGTATTCAAAAGCTAAAACCCCTTGATATAAAAGCATGTCTTCTCCGTCTTTAATTTCAAGACCATTATTTTGAGCAAGTTTTAAAAATGGTGTTATTTTTCCATAAACACAATCAAAAGCATAATTTGCTGTTTTAAAAATCTTTTCTAATAGAGCTTTATCACAAGGCAAGTATTCATCTTTTAATCCAGCACTTGTAGAGTTTACAACTAAGTCATAATCTTTTGGAGTAAATGTATCCCAAGAGTATGAAGTGATATCTTCATTTTTAAAAAATTCTAGTTTCCCTTCACTTCTATTTAATACAGTTACATCAATATTACTTTCTTGTAAAGCAAGTGCAATTGCCTTAGCAGTTCCTCCTGCACCTAATAATAATACAGATTTAACATTTTTAAAACTCTGTATTGCTTTTAAAAATCCTGGTGCATCAGTGTTATAAGCTATAACTTTACCATTTTCATTTATATATGTATTTACTGCTTGTATTTTTTGAGCTAAGCCTCTTACTTCATCTGCATTTTTAAACGCATACTCTTTATGTGGTACTGTAATATTTGCACCCTCATATTTGTTTTCTAAAAAAGTATTTTTTATTGTATTTCCATCAACTAAATGATGTTTTTCATAAATTGCATCATAGTTTAGGTTTTTAAATCCTGCATTTTGCATTTGAGGTGATTTTGAATGAGATACTGGATTTCCAAATATTACGAATTTTTCCATGTTTTGCCTTTTTATTTTTTTACTATTAAATTAAATAATGGATAATATTGTTCATTTTTAAGTTGATTATATACAATTTTGTATGATAGTATTTTAAATCCAATATTCTTAGCAATTGCAAGAAGTTCTTCTTTTTCATATCCAAAGTGTTCAACTCCGTCATTCTCTTTGTCTTTATGAAAAGAGCCATCTTCTTTATCTAAGTCATTTATACATAAAATACCATCATTTTTTAATGCGTTATATGATTTTTTAAAAAACATATTTGTATCTTTTATATGATGCATTGTTTTTGAGGATATGATTAAATCATAAGTATTTTTTGGTAATTCATCTTCATTCATATTATGTTTTATAGCTTTTATATTTTCACAGTCAAACTGTGAAACTTTGTTATTAAATACTTCAATCATTCCCTTTGAATAGTCCATACCTGTTACATTGTTTGTTTCATTTTTCAAAGCAAAAGCAATAAATCCTGTACCACATCCATAATCTAAAATGTTTGCATTATTTTTTAGTTTTACATTGTTTAATAAATCTTGTACACAGGCATCTGAACTTTCAATACTTACTTGTCTTTTATCCCAAGTTTTTGCAGCTTCATCAAATCTATTCAATTTATATCCTTTAAATTAAAATCGAATTATATCAAAATCAATCTTTTTAATGTAAAATAAGAAAAAAGAAAAAGAAGAAATATGAAAGATATATTATCAATTTTTACAGATATACATGATGGGAACTTGGCTTATCATGTAGGAGATGAAAAAACAAATGTAGATAAGAATAGAGAAGCTTTAGCTTTAAAATATAATTATGATTATAAAGAACTTGTTTCTATGAATCAAACACATGGCAATAATGTAGAGATAATAACGAAAGATTCAAAGAAAATCATAGATGATTGTGATGCTTTAATCACAAATGTAAAAGATATTCCTTTAATGGTGATGGTGGCTGATTGTATACCAATTTTATTGCATGATGAAAAAAAAGGAGTTATTGCAGCAATACATGCAGGAAGAAACTCTACATTTTTAAGAATTGTGGAAGTAGTAATTAATAAAATGAAAGAAAACTTTGGAACTAATCCTTTAGATATAAAAGCTATTTTAGGACCAAGTATTCAAAAGTGTTGTTATGAAGTAAGTTCAGAGTTGGTAAATATAGTAAAAACATCTTTTGGTTCGCAGTTTGTAAAGGGCCGAAATATTGATTTACAAGGAATAAATAAAGCAATTTTAGAAGAGAATAAAGTTGAAAAAATTGATGTTTCCACTATTTGTACAAAATGTACAAGTAAGGTACATTATTCTTATAGAAAAAATCCAAAAACAGGACGTTTTGCAGGAGTTATAAAATTATGAGTAAAAAGTTATAAGAATAATATTAACTATTTCTAATATAACAAAAAAATAAATTATAAAGAAAACTTATTTTAATAAAAAATAAAAACCTATAGTATCGATATTAATAGACAATTTGTTCTAATCTGACAAAAATACTTAACTTTAAATATAGATTAATAAAATTTACTAATTTTTCTAGCTTACATAAAATTTACATAATTAGCTTAATTTATGCTTTAATACTAAATTAATTGATTTTTTTATTTTATTTAAGTTTCTTTTGGTTACTATTTTCACAATCAAATAAATAGCAGAAAATTTAAAGGATTATAATGAGTAGTAAAGTTACAAAAAATGAAGCGTTAGATTATCATAGAGTTCCTAACCCTGGAAAGGTAGCAATTGCTACAACAACAAAGTTAGAATCTCAAAGAGATTTATCATTAGCATATAGCCCAGGTGTTGCATTTCCTTGTGAAGAAATACAAAAAGATCCAGAATTAGCATATGAATATACATCAAAAAGAAACCTTGTAGCAGTTATTTCAAATGGTACTGCTGTTTTAGGACTTGGAAATATCGGAGCTATTGCTTCTAAGCCTGTAATGGAAGGAAAAGCTGTATTATTTAAAAAGTTTGCAGCTGTTGATTCTTTTGATATTGAAGTTGATGAAACTGATATTGATAAATTTTGTAAAATTGTAAAAGCTATTTCTCCAACATTTGGTGGAATAAACTTAGAAGATATTAAAGCTCCTGAGTGTTTTGAAATTGAAAAAAGATTAATTGAAGAACTGGATATTCCAGTTATGCATGATGACCAACATGGAACTGCAATTATCACAACAGCAGCACTTATGAACGCATCTGAAATGATGGGAAAAAAACTTGAAGATATGAAAGTTGTTGTTGTTGGTGCTGGTGCATCAGCAGTTGCTTGTTCAACTATGTATAAGCAAGCAGGAATTAAAAACTTAATTATGTGTGATTCAAAAGGTGTAGTACATTCTGGAAGAAGTGACTTGAATAAATACAAATTAGAGTTTGTTACTAATAAAGCTACAACTATGAAAGAAGCTTTTACAGATGCGGATATGGTTTTAGGATTATCTAAACCTGGAAGTTTTACAAAAGAATTAATTGCTTTAATGGCTGAAGAACCAATTGTATTTACATTAGCAAATCCTACTCCTGAATTATTCCCTGAAGAAGTAAGAGAAGTAAGACCAAATGCAATTATTGGTACAGGAAGATCTGATTTTCCAAATCAAGTAAATAATGTTCTTGGTTTCCCGTTTATTTTTAGAGGTGCTTTAGATGTACAAACTAAAAAAATTAATATGGAAATGAAAATAGCAGCAGCAAAAGCAATTGCAGATTTAGCAAAAGAGCCTTTAACAGCAGATATGATTGCATTATTTGGTGACTTAAAATATGGAAGAGATTATATTATTCCAGCTCCATTTGATAAAAGACTTATGGTTGAAGTAAGTTCAGCAGTTGCAAATGCAGCTTATGAAACTGGTGTTGCTAGAGTTAAAGAATTTAACTTAGAAGCATATAGAGAAAAACTTTCTCACATGGTATAGTTCCTAAACAATCTATTAATCAATAAAATGGTATTATTCTCATTAAATTTTAATGAGAATAATACAAAATAGGGCGACAATGGAAGAATACACACTTTTAATAGATACTGAAGATGCAAAAGGTTTAGTATATAATATCTCAAAAGTACTTTTTGCAAATAACTTAAATATAGAACAAAATGCTGAATATGTTGATTCAGAAACTAATAAATTTTTTATGAGAACTATAATTTCAGGAAAAATCTCTCAGAATATTTTACTTAAAGAACTAAAAGAAGTTTTACCACAAAATGCAGAAATAAAACTAAATAAAAAAGCTAAAAAAGACGTAGTTATTTTAGCAACAAAAGAATCACATGTTTTAGGTGATTTACTAATAAGATATATTGATGGTGAATTAAATGCAAATATTAAAGCAGTAATTGCAAACCATGAAGATTTAAGATCTTTAGTTGAAAACTTTGGTATTCCATTTACATGTATAAGTGCAGAAGGAATGAGCAGAGAAGAGCATGAAGAGTTAGTGATTAAAGAAGTAAATAACTATGAACCAGAATTAATAGTATTAGCAAAATATATGAGAATTTTAACTCCTAATTTTGTAGAGACTTTCCCTAGAAAAGTTTTAAATATTCATCACTCATTTTTACCTGCCTTTATTGGAGCAAATCCATATAAACAAGCACACCAAAGAGGTGTTAAAATTATTGGTGCAACTGCCCATTATGTTACTAATGATTTAGATGAAGGTCCAATTATTGCACAAGATGTTGTAAGAATTGACCACTCTTACTCTTGGCAAGATATGAGAAAAGCTGGACGAAATGTAGAAAAAATTGTACTTTCTGATGCTTTTCAAATGTTACTTGATGATAAAGTTTTTGTACATGGTAATAAGACGGTAATTTTATAATGTTTAATCTTGTTTTATTAGAACCAAGAATGCCTGGAAATGTTGGAACTATTGGAAGATTAGCTTTTGCGATGGATTGTACTTTACACCTAATAAAGCCTTATGGTTTTGGTGATATTACTGAAAAAGAAGTACGACGAGCTGGACTTGATTATTGGTTTGAATTAGATGTAAGAGAATATGAAAATATTGAAGAGTTTTGGGAAAAAAATCCTTTTTCACCAAGACATTTTTTTGCAACTACAAAAACAAAGCAAAATTATTTTGATGCTTCTTATGAAGTAGGAGATTATTTTTACTTTGGACGTGAAGATGCTGGACTTCCACAAGAAATATTAGATAAAAGAAAAGAGTCTTGTATTACAATTCCTATGACAAATGATGCTAGAAGTTTAAATATTGCTAACTCTGTTTCAATTATTGCTTATGAAGCATTAAGACAAAACTATAAAGATTTTAAGTAAAGAATTTGTATGTTTAATATATTAGTTTTAGAGGATGATGAACTTTTTGCTAGTACTTTAGAAGATTTTTTAAGTGAAGAAGGTTTTGCCGTTGATTTAGCTTTTAATGGTGAGGAATGTCTTGATTTAAACTACGAGAAAAAATATGATTTATATATTTTTGATATAAATGTACCTAAAATAAATGGTTTAGATTTACTAAAACAGTTAAGAAGTGCAGGAGATGAAACACCCTCAATTTTTTTAACATCATATAAAGATAAAGATACTTTACAAGAAGGTTTTTTAAATGGTTGTGATGATTATTTAAAAAAACCAGTAGATTTAGATGAATTAATATTACGAATAAAAGCCTTATTAAAAAGAAATAAAAAGCAGTTTGAAATAGTAAGTTTAAGTCCTACTTTGAGTTTTAACCCTGAAACAAAAAGAGTTTTAGAAAAGGGAATTGATTTAAACCTTTCTGTAAAAATTACTGATTTACTAGAACTATTTATTGAAAATAGAGGTTCAATTGTAACTAAAGAAATGATTATATCAAAGCTGTGGAATATGGATGAAGAGTATAGTGAAGGTTCTATTCGAGTATATATAAATCATATTAAAAAACTTTTAGGAAAAGAAAGTATCTTAAATGTTAAAGGTATTGGATACAAAGTTGAATTCTAAAAAAAGAGATTTTTTAATCTCTATTTCAATAATATTTACCTTTACTTTAATTATAATTTTATACATTAACTATGTACTTATCTCCTTATTTGGAATTAATCAAGAGAATTTTATTTATGTAATTATTCCTCTACTTTTTCTTGCTATTATTATTTTTCTAAGCTTTACTACAAGTATTTTAAAACCTTTATTTGAAAGTGATGATAACTTACAAAAAAATATAAAAGAGACTATTCATGAACTAAATATTCCTGTATCAACTATAAAAATGAATACACAACTTTTAGAAAAAAATATTAGTGATGAAAAGAGTTTAAAACGTCTACAAAGAATAAAACAAGCTAGTAATAATCTTTTGAAACTATATGAAGATATGGAATATAACATCAAAAAAGAGATAGACAAAATAGAAAAACAAGAGTGTTATTTAGATGAAATTCTTGCTAATTCTATTGTAAAGTTTGATGATATTAAAAAAGATATACAAATAACATCAACACTTCCTCATATATCTGTTTTAACTGATATAAATGGTTTTGAAAAAGTTATAGATAATCTTATTTCAAATGCAATTAAATATAATAGTAAAGAAGAACCAAAAGTAAGTATCACTTTTGAAAATAATACTTTATGTATATTTAATAAGGGTGAGAAAATTGATACAAAAAACTTACTAATAATATTTGATAGGTATTACCAATCAGATTCTACAAATGATGGTTTTGGCTTAGGTTTAAATATTGTAAAAGAGTTTTGTGATAAAAATAAAATTACTATTAAAATTGATACAATAGACAATGGAAATATTTTCAAGCTAAATTTAGAGAATATTTTAAATTAACAACTTATAAATAAAAAAGGATTTATTATGGAAATAGAAGAAAACTTAGTTTTTGCACTAGCAATTATAATTTTTGCACTAGTTATTATTATAAAAGGTGTGAGAATTGTTCCTCAGTCAGATTTATATTTAGTAGAAAGACTAGGTAAATTTAATAGAGTACTTCACGGTGGTTTTCACTTAATTATTCCTGTTGTTGATTCTATTAGAGCTGTTTTAACTTCACGAGAACAATTAGTTGATATTGAGAAACAATCTGTAATTACTAAAGATAATGTAAATATTTCAATTGATGGAATTGTATTTTGTAAAGTTGATGATGCAAAAGAAGCTACATATAATGTAGTAAATTTCAAAAATGCAATTGCAAACTTAGCAATGACTACACTTAGGTCTGAAATTGGTGGAATGGATTTAGATGATACTTTATCAAATCGTGAAACACTAAATGCAAAGCTTCAAAATGAACTAGGAAGTGCAGCAGCTAACTGGGGTATCAAAGTAACTCGTGTTGAAATATCTGATATTTCTGTTCCTGCTGAAATTGAGAGAGCTATGAATATGCAGATGGAAGCAGAGAGAGAAAAAAGAGCTATTGAAACAAAAGCTCGTGCAGATAAAGAAGCTGTTATTAGAAGAGCTGAGGGATTTAAGCAAGAAGAGATTTTAAAAGCAGAAGCAATTGAGAGAATGGCAGATGCAAAAAGATATGAACAAGAGCAAATTGCAGCTGGTCAAAAAGAAGCAATGAGATTAATTAATGAATCAATGAATCAAAATGAAAATGCAGCTGAGTTCTTACTTGCAAAAGATAGAGTTGCAGCATTTAAAGCACTTGCAGAGAGTTCATCAACAGATAAAATGATTTTACCTTATGAAGTAGCTCAAATGGTTGGAAGTACAAGTGTTTTAGGAGATGCTTTCTTTAAAGGTGTATCTAACGAAAGTAAAAATAATGTTTAGTGTAATTGATCCATATATTTTATTAGGAATTGGTGTTGTATTGATTGCTTTTGAAGCAATAATAACTTCATTTATTTTAATCTGGTTTGGAATAGGTTTTGTATTAACTGCTTTAATTTCTTACTTTTATCCTTTTGATGATGGATTATGGCAGTTAGCTATTGTATCTTTTATCTCAATTTTATTACTAGTAATACTAAGAAAAAAGACTTTTAAAAAGTTTCTTAGTTCAAGTGAGAAAATCACAGATGACTTTTTAAATGAAAAAGGAATAGGGCAAATAAAAAATGAAAAAGTTTTTTATAAAGGAACTTATTGGGAAATTGATGGAGAGATTGATGAATCAATTTTTAGTGAAGGTGAGAAAGTAGTAGTTACAAAAACTTTTAAAAACTTTGCAACTATAGAGAAAAAGAATTAAAAAAATAGGATTAAAAAGTGGATATAGAAGTTTTAAAAGATTTAGTTGATTATGGTGTAATTGCCTTATTAATTTTTATGAGTTTTCTTTCAGTTTGGTTTTTTATAGAAAGATTATTCTTTTATAGAAAAGTTGATGTAAAAACTTTTAAAAATAAAAAATCTTTAGATATAGCTCTTACAAAGCACTTAACTATTATTGGAACTATTGCTTCTAATTCACCTTATATTGGTTTATTAGGAACTGTATTAGCTATTATGTTAACATTTTTTACTATGGGAAATGGTGATATTGAAGCTGCTAAAATTATGAGTTCACTTGCTCTTGCACTTAAGGCAACAGCTGCGGGATTAGTTGTTGCAATTATATCTCAGATTTTTTATAATGTATTAGGAAGATATGCTGAAGTTTTAGAGAGTGATTATGAAACTGAAGAAGTTTGATTCCATAAATGTAATACCTTTTATTGATGTATTATTAGTTTTACTTACGATTGTTTTACTAACTTCAACTTTTATATCAAAAGGTATAATTCCAGTATCTCTTCCAAATGCAGATAATGCAAATGATATGAAAGTAAAAAAAGAAGTAATTATTACAATAAAAGAAGATAATACCTTACATTGTGGAAAAGAGATAAATGGTCTTAAAAATATTCAAGAACATATTTTAAGTTTGCCAAAAGATACTCCTATTCATATAAATAGTGATAAAAACTCGAAATTTGAAACTTTTGTTAATGTATTAGATATGTTAAAAAAACATAATTATTCAAATATTTCTATTGTAACTAAAAAATGAAACGATATTTAAACTCTTTTTTAATTACACTTATTTTATATATAGGTGTAGTTTTTACTTTTATTATTATATTCACAGATAAAATAATTGTAAAAAAAGAAAAACCTTTACAACAAACAATTTCATTAAAACATATTGAATTAGTGCCTATTCCAAAGCTTGAGAAAAAAGTTGAAAAGGTAGAAAAACTAATAGAAAAACCTAAAGAGATTAAGAAAATTGAGCCTAAAAAAGTAGTAAAAAAGAAGGTAGTAAAAAAGCCTAAAAAAGTAGTTAAAAAAGAGACTATAAAAAAGAAAGCACCTAAAGTAAAAGAAGTAAAAAAAGTTAAAGAAGTAAAAAAAGAGCCTATAAAAAAACAAATAAAGAAGCCTCAAAATACAGAAAAAATAGCAAAAGTTAAAAAAGTAGAAAAAATAGATATAAAAAAAGAGTATTTATCAAAACACTTAAGCTTAATTAGAAAATATATTAATCAAAATGTTTATTATCCAAAAAGTGCAAAAAGACTGAAAATTCAAGGAATTGTAAAGATTAGATTTACACTAAATAAAAATGGTAATGTTAATAATATTGTGATTTTAAGTGGTCATAGTAGATTAAAAAAATCTACTATAAATGCAGTAAAAGATGCAGCTTCTTCTTTCCCAAAAGTTAAGAAAGCAATTACAATTGAACTACCAATTGAATACAAACTTATTTAGTTTGCTTATTCAGTCTTATTGCTTAAATTTTTGATAAATTTTACTTTCTAACTCTTCTATTGTTTCAATAGCACCTTCTTCATGATTTGAAAATCCCCAGTTAACTAAAACAGAATCAACTCCAGCACTATTTGCTGCAAGTATATCTTTATGTGAATCTCCAATCATTTGGGCATTTATATTCGTAATACTATGTTTATTTAAAATCTTATTTACCATTTCTGGATGTGGTTTAGGGTTTGTAACACTATCATAACCTAAAATAGTAGAAAAATTAGCTCCAATTCCTACATGGTCTAACATCTTTTTTGCATACTGTGAATTCGCATTTGTAGCAACAGTTAAGATGAAATCATCTTTTAAATCATCGATTAGTTTTGCAATTCCATCATAAAGTACTAAGTCTGTTAAACAGTGTTCATTATAATACTCTTCAAAAAGTTTTGTTTGTTGTTCTGTAAACTCTTTTGTACCATAAAAGAACTCTGAAGAGTTTAAATGAGGCTCATTTACTTTCTCTAGAATATAATTTTTCTCTAATCTTTCAAAACCAAGATTTTCTCTTACATAATTTATTGTATTTGTAATAGCAAAGCCACTATCTATCAAAGTTCCATCCATATCAAACATTATTAAACGCATCTATTATCCTAAGTTATTTATATTCGCGTATTATATGATTAAAAATAAAAAGTAAGATTAAAATTTTTACTAAAATTGAAAAACTAATAGAATATAGGACAAAAAGTATCTTGATTTAACAAATATTTAACAAAGTATTGTTATAATACGAAACAATTTAGGGTATTACTAGATTAATCCTCCTACTAAACTGATTATATACAAGATTAGTATCCTATATACTATTATAATAAATTTGAATGCGGCTTCACAAATCTTTGTGAAGCTTTTTTTTTGTATAATAACAATCTTGGAGTTTATCAAATGAAAAAAATCTTACCTTTCTTAACAATCGTAATAATAATAGCAGTAATCGTAATAATATTTTTATCAATGTCTAATAAAAAACAAATGGTCGTAATTCATGAGGGTAATCATACTCATCAGCCTGTAAATATTAAACATGATCATTTTCAAGATACTCAATGTGGAATGACAATTACTCAAGATGATAATTCTGCACAAGCAGTATCTCCTGATGGAAAAACATGGTTTTTTGATGATGTTGGATGTTTAGTTCTTTGGTACAATAATATAAAATTTAAAGAAAAAGCTACTTTATGGGTATTTTCAAACGATACAAAAGAATATATAAATGCAAGAGAAGCTTGGTATAGTAGAACTGAAAGAACACCAATGGGATATGGTTTTGGTGCATATAAAGAAAAACAAGAAAAATTCATAGGTTTTGAAGAAGTTGTTTTAAAAATGATTAGAGGTGAAAACCTTACAAATCCATATATTAGAAAAGAATTAGTTGGTAAATAATGGAAACAGTTAGTATTTTAACAATTATTTCCATTGCTTTTTTAGGCTCTTTTGGACACTGTGTTGGAATGTGTGGTGGTATTGTAATCGCATATTCTAGTACAAAAATTAAAAGTACTTGGTCAAAAAAACTACAAGCTACTGTTCATTTATTATACTCATTTGGAAGAATTACAACTTATACAATTTTAGGTGCTTTATTTGGTCTTGTTGGTGGTGTTGTTACTTTTGATAATTTAACTAGCGGTATTTTACTTCTAGTAACTGGTTCAATGATGATACTTATTGGTTTATCATTGATGGGAAAAATAAAATTTCTTACAATTTTAGAGCATTCATGTTCAAAATCTCCACTTTATCAAAATACTTTTAAATCATTAATTGGCTCAGATTCACTAATGAGTTTTTATTTATTAGGAATGTTAAACGGACTTTTACCTTGTGGGTTTGTTTATGTATTTGCAATAACAGCTGCAAGTACAGGAAGTGCTTTTTGGGGTGCTTTTGTAATGTTTATCTTTGGATTAAGCACATTGCCTGCACTTTTTTCACTTGGCTTTTTTATAGGCTTATTTAAACAAACTAATTTAAGAGACTTATTTATAAAATTAGCATCTTTTTTAGTTATTGGCTTTGGTATTTATATTGCTTATTTAGGCTATGAATACATAATAGATCCAACAAAAAGTATCTTAAGCTGTCATATTTAAAACTATTGATTCAATAGTTTTATCTACTTTTATATATAATCCCGATAATTATTACAATAAAACTTTTTAAAGGAGGAATACATGATTAGTAAATCAAAAAAATATTTTACAATTTTTGGAATATTAGCAGCTACTGTTGATAAAAAAATGCAATCTTTAAACTGCATGATAGATGCTATTTTACATAGTAGTAAACCCAGAATAACAAAAATATTACTAGCAAAAGAATTAAAACCCATAAATCTAGATTCAACAAATAAAATATAATAAAAATTAGGAACATAAAATAATGAATAATAAAATAACTACAAGCTTAGTTGCAAGCTTTATCTTAGCAACAAACGTCTACTCATCAGAAACTTTTCAATTAGATGAAATTACAGTTACAAGTGCTACAAAATCAAATCAATCAATCAAAGATGTTACATCAAATATAGATGTTATAACTAAAGAAGAAATTGAAGAAAGAAATTTCTCTGGAGTTAGTGAAGCTTTAAATACATTATCAGGAATAAATATTATTAGTAATGGTGGTGTTGGTCAAAATGATTCACTATTTATTCGAGGAGTTTCTTCAAAAAGAATTTTAATATTAGTTGATGGTGTTCGGTATAATGAACCTGCTGGATTAAGTGGTGCTCCATTAGCTCAACTATTAATTGATGATATTGAACAAATAGAAGTTGTAAAAGGTGCACAAAGTGGTATATGGGGTGCAGATGCAAGTGGTGGAGTAATTAATATTATTACAACAACTGCAAAAAAAGGTTTTCATGGAAATGCTTTAGTTGAAATGGGTAGTTTTAATACTAAGAAATATGCAACAACTTTATCAAATAGAACAGATTTAGGATATATAAAAGTTAATGCAAATAGAACAGAAACTAGAGGTTTTAGTGCATTTGAAGCTAAAGAAGGCTCTTCAGATTATGGTAGAAGAGGAAATGAACTAGGTTATGAAAGAGATGGATATCAAAATAATACTTATTCAATTCAAGCAGGATTAAATCTTAGTGATAATGATGAGTTAAATTTTTCATATAAAAAAATAAATGCTAAATATGATTATGATAGTTCTTCTGGTGATAACACTACGAATAAAACAGATTTAAATCATTTTTTTAAATCATCAAATTATGTACATACTGAAGATAATTATGATATAAAATTAAATATTCAACAATCAAAATTTGATAGAGATCAATCAGGCTTCATTGCAAAAAGTTTAATAAATGAATTTGGAATACAATCAACAATAAATTATACTAATGATGGATATTTAGTTCTTGGAGCAAATAAACAGAATTTTGAACATATTACAAGTGAATTTAAATATCAAACTTCAGGTATTTTTTTATCTAATACAAATACTTTTGGTAAATTATTATTAACTCAAGCATTAAGATATGATGACAATAATGCATTTGATGAAAAAGTAACTGGTAAACTAGGGGTAAAGTATAACTTTACAAAAGATTTCAATACATCTGCAAATTATGGAACAGCATATAATGCTCCAACATTAAGTAATTTAAATCGTACTTCTACATTAAAACCAGAAGAGAGTAAATCTTTTGATATTGGATTTGAATATAAAAATCTAAAAGTAACATATTTTGACCAGAAAATAAAAAATTTAATTAGTTACAATGATCCAACTCCAACAAATTATTCTAATGATGATTATTATTACGAAAATATTGAAGGTAAATCACGATTTAAAGGTTATGAACTAGCCTACAAACAAAACTTAGGTGAAGATACTTTATTAAGTTTAAATTATACACACTTAAGTGCACAAGACAGTGATGGGGAAGATTTAGCAAGACGGGCTAAAAGACAACTTAGTTTTGCAGTAGATTATTATGGCTTTGATAAATTACATTTAAATGCAAATGGTTCATATGTAGGAACTAGATATAATGATGGAAATAAAAGTGGTGCAAGCACTGGAAACTATACTCTTTGGAATACAGTTGCTAATTATAAAATCAATAAAACTTTTTCTACATATTTAAAAATTGACAACTTATTTAATAAGTACTACCAAACAATTGATGGTTATGCAACAGCTGAACGAAGTGCTTATATTGGGTTAAAGGCTACATTCTAATATGAAAAAATTTATATTTATTCTTTTTATCTTTTGTATTAATTTATTTGGGGAGAGCAGAATCGTAACTCTTACTCCTTCAATAAATGAGATAGTTTATGCTCTTGGAATGGGAAATAGTGTAGTAGCTAATACTAAATATTGTGATTTTCCAGAAGAGTCAAAAGAGGTAAAGAAAGTAGGGGGATATGCAACTATATCTTTAGAAAAGATTATAGAAACAAAACCTACTGTTGTAATTGCTCAAAATTATGATGAAAAACTATTACGAAATTTAAAAAGTTTAGATATAAAAACCTTAGTATTTAAAACAGATACTATTGATTCAATTAAACATACTATTAAAACTTTAGGTGAATATTTTCACAAAGAAAATAAGGCTAATGAAATTATTTTAAATATAAATAATTCATTGGCTTCTTTAAAAGGAATCATATCAAATAAAAAAGTTTTAATAGTAATCGGTCCTAGAAAAAACTTAAATAATCAAATTTATATTACAGGGAATAATCTATATTTTGAAGATATCTTAAAAGCTTCAGGAAATAAAAATGCATTTTTTTCAACTAGTAAAAATCAACCAGTTGTAAATAGTGAAAAAATTATAAATATGAATCCTGATATAATAGTACTTTTATCTCCATTTTTGGATGGAAAAATAGAAGAACAAAAAGAACTTATGTCTAATTGGTTAGAGTTACCTGTAAATGCTGCAATTAAAAAAAATATTTATATTGTAGATAAATTATATTCTGGAATTCCAAGTCAAAGAGTAGTTTATTTTATAAAAGATTTTAAAAAGATATTAGAAAATGTTAGAAATAAATAAATATAATAGTGATATATTAGAAGATATTTCTTTCTCTTTAGAAGAGAATGAAAATCTAATAATATTAGGTGAAAATGGAGCAGGGAAGTCAACTCTTGCAAAAGTTTTATCTAATCTAATTGAAAACGATAATGTGAAGCTTTTTGATGAAAATCTATGTGATTTAAGTGACAAAAAAAGAGCAGAATATATAAACTATATTCCTCCAAAACTATCAATATTTGATGAGTACATAACTTTACGAGAATTCTTTGAATTAGCATGTATTGATCAAGTTGATAATAAAAAAATAGATGAATTAATCAATATTTTAAAGCTTAAAAAGCTTGAAGACAAATATTGTAAAGCTTTTAGTTCAGGAGAAAAACAACTTCTTCTTTTAGGTTCAAGTATTTTACATAATGCAAAGATTACTATATTTGATGAGTTAACTGCAAATTTAGATATTACAAGATTAAAAGAGGTTTTTGATATTTTTAACTCAGATTTTCTAAAACAAAAAATTATCATTACACATAATCTTGACTTAGCCTATGCTTTAAAATTTAAAGTTTTATATATAAAAGATGGGAAAATAGAGTTTTTTGGAAAGCATGAGGAATTTTTTTGTAATGAAAATCTTAAAAAGTTTTATAATGATTCAATATCAAAAATCAATGAGCATTTGGTTGTAAACTTATGAAATTAGTGTTGTATATATTTTCAATAATTATTCTTGCCATATCACCTTTTTTAGGTGAAATTACTTTAAACCTAAATGAACTATTTGATTCAAGTACTATTACTTATAAAGTATTTTGGGAACTTAGGGTTTCTAGAGTTTTATTAGCTTTTTTTGTTGGTGGAATACTTGCTTTAAGTGGTTTGATATTTCAAATTATTTTCAAAAATGCACTTATAACTCCTTATACTTTAGGAATTGCAAGTGGTACGACACTGTTTACTGCAATATCAATAGTTTTCTTTCCTGCTATGATTTTATCTATATCATCTGCATTTGGTTCACTTATCACTATTACAATTTTATACTATATTTCAAAAAATATCAATAAAAATACAATAGCAGTTTCTACAAACTCAATACTTTTAATTGGTATTGCCTTATCTTATTTTTACTCATCTGCTTTGATGTTAGTATTTTATATGAGTAACTTAGAGCAAAATTATTCAATTGTACGATTTACACTAGGAAGCTTAGATACAGTTGGTTTTACAAGTTCTTTTGTGATTTTTATAATGGCTGCAATTATGTACTTTACAATTTATTCTAATAGAGCAAAAATAAAACTTCTACTTATCTCAAATGATACAGCTTTTTTAAAAGGTTTAAATGTACACAAATTAAACCTTCTTTTACTTATAGTTATTTCTATTTGTGTGGGAGTAAGTATTAGTTTTGTAGGACCCATTGGTTTTATTGGTTTAGTAGTACCTCATATTATAAAACTTATTTATAAAAAAAGTGCGGATCAGTTAATTTTTCCTGTATTCTTTTATGGGGGAGTTTTTTTAGTTATGTCAGATTTAATTGCAAGAAATTTAAATACAGCATCTTCTTTACCTATTGGAGTAGTTACTGCATTTATAGGTGCTCCTTTCTTTGTATATCTATTAATAAAAAGAAATAAAAAGGACTAAAATCAAAGCTTTATGTATTAGTGCAACTGCATCAAATCAAGGTAAAACTATTTTGACAACGGCTTTACTTTATCATTACAAAAAATCTGTAAGACCATTTAAAATTGGTCCTGATTTTATTGACCCTTTATTTCATAAAAAAGTTTGTGACACGCCCAGTGTAAATTTAGATACTTGTATTATGAATAAAAATCAAGTTAAATGGATATTCAATAAATATTCTAATAAAAATATTTCTATACTTGAAGGTGTTATGGGCTTTTATGATGGCATTGATAAAGGTTCATCTGCTTATGATGTTTCAAAGCTTCTAAATATACCAACAGTACTAATTTTAGATGCAAGTGGTTCTTATATAACTCTTAGTGCGATTATAAAAGGTTTAAAAGAGTATCGAGAAGGAAATACTGTAAAGGCAGTTGTTTTTAATCATGTATCTTCACAAATGCATTTTGAACTTATAAAAAAACAAGTAGAAAAAGATTTTGATGATATTGTGATTTTAGGTTGGATAAAAAGTAAACTTGACTCTTTAGACTCTATTCATTTAGGCCTTGATTTAGAGGACAATGATAAAGATAAATTAGAAGAAATATCAAAAGAAGTGCTTACTCATATTGATTTAAAAAAACTAGAAAATATAGCTTTTTCAAATTGTGAAACTAATGATATTTATCCTTTTGAGAAAATAGAAAAATACAATAAACATTTAGCTGTTGTAAATGATGATAACTTTGCTTTCCTTTATCATGATAATTTAGAGTTTTTAAAAGAGCATTTTTCAAAAGTTACAATTGTAAATAGTATTAAAGATGAGATAATTCCAAGTGATTGTGATATTGTATTTATTTGTGGAGGTTATATTGAAACGCAAAAAGCATATGATAAATTTAAAGATTCAAAAAACTTCAAAAACTCTCTTATAAATCATGCTAAAACTAAAGTTGTTTATGGTGAATGTGCAGGACTTATTTTACTTGGTAGAAAAGTTGATGATAAAGAGATGTTAGGACTTTTACCTTTAGATTTTGAACTAACAAATAGACCAAATAGGCTAGGGTATTATGACAATGATTTAGGTATAACAGGTCATGCTTTTCATTATACAAAAGTTATTGGAGATATTAAAGGCGAGTATACTTTGTACAAACACAAAAATGAATATGAAATTTATGCTGCCTTTAAAAAAGAAAAAGTTTTTGGAACTTACTTACATACTATGTTTAGAAACAACTTTTCAAAGATAAAAATATACTTTAATCTTTAATTATTATAACTTAATCTTATGTCAAATACAACTTAATTTAATTATAATAAGTTATAATTATGAAAATAGTT
>NZ_WFKJ01000027.1 GCF_009208075.1 Poseidonibacter ostreae
TTATATTTTCCTTATTTTTCTTCGTCAACTTCACTATCATCGTGAAGATTAATCTCATGTTTAATTGGTTTCATAGCTGGAAAAAGTAATACATCTCTAATAGAGTGTTCATTTGTAAGCATCATTACTAATCTATCCATTCCAATACCTTGACCTGCACATGGAGCCATACCATAAGATAAAGCATTTACAAAGTCTTCATCCATTTCGTGTGCTTCATCATCACCACCAGATTCTTTGGCTTCCATTTGACCTTCAAATCTTTTTAATTGATCAATTGGGTCATTAAGTTCTGAGAATGCATTTGCTATCTCTTTTCCAGCAATAAATAATTCAAATCTATCAGTTAAATGAGGTTTTTCATCATTTCTTCTAGCTAATGGAGAAATTTCTACTGGATATTCTGTAATAAAAGTAGGGTTAATAAGTTTGTCTTCTACATACTCATCAAATAATTCACCTTGAAGTTGTCCTAGGTTCATTTTTTCATTTACATCAATATGCGCTGCTTTTAAATATGCAATTATTTTTTCTTTATCTAAAGTTATATCAGCTGGAACTCCACCTATACTTGTTAGAGATTCAATTAATGGAATCTCGCTAAAGTCTGCAAAATCAATCTCTAAATCCCCATAAGGTAATACTGTAGGTAAATCTAAATGTTCAAATAAAAATTCAAAATACTCTTTTGTTAAAATAATTAAATCTTTATATGTTTTATATGCCCAGTAAAATTCAATTGATGTAAATTCAGGATTATGAGTAGCATCCATACCTTCATTTCTAAAACATCTATTTATTTCAAATACAGCTTCAAATCCACCAACAATACATCTTTTTAAATATAACTCAGGTGCGATTCTTAAAAATCTATCAACTCCTAAAGCATTGTGATGTGTTGTAAAAGGTTTAGCATTTGCACCTCCTGCAATTGGGTGCATCATTGGAGTTTCTACTTCTAAGAAACCTTTGTTTTCAAAGAATCTTCTAGTTAAAGATATAACTCTTGATCTTACATGGAAAGTTTTTCGAACTTCACTATTCATAATTAAATCTAAATATCTTTGTCTATATCTAAGCTCTTTATCTTGAATTCCATGGTATTTTTCAGGAAGTGGAGAAATTGATTTTGTTAATATTTTTAATCCATCAACATGAAGTGATAATTCACCTTTTCCTGTTATAAATGGATATCCAGAAACTTCAATAATATCACCAACTTCTACAGTTTTTTTGAAAGTTTCATTATAAAAGCCAACAGGCAAATTATCTCTACTTACATAAATTTGTAATATCCCTGATTCGTCTTCAATCTTTAAAAAAGAAGCTTTTCCCATAAGTCTAAAGAATTTTATTCTTCCTGCAACTGTATAGTTTCTTTTTTCATCTCTTTTTTCTTCTACTTGGAAAATATCACTATTAACATTTAAAAATTTTCCAATTGTTGTATTTCTTGAGCTTTCATTTGAATAAGGGTTGATTCCTGATTCTCTTAATTTTTCAGCTTTTTCTATTCTTTGTTGTATATATTTGTTTTCAAACAATATAAGATCCCTTTATTTATTTTCTTCAGTTTTATTTACTATGCTTTGTAATTTTTCTTTTACAGTATTAATTTGCTCTTCAGTAGCATTTGTAGTATTTACTATAGTCTCTTCAACTTTTTTAACTACTTCTTCTTCAACAGATTTTTTTACATCATTGATTGTACTTTGAACACCATCTGTAATATCTTTTTTAGTCTCTTCAATTGTTTCTTTTATTTCTTTTACAGGAGTTGTATCTTCTGTTTCTTTAGGTGTTGTAGCTTCTTTTGCAGTATCTACAACTGTATCAACAGTTTTTTCAATATTTTGAGTAATTGAAGAAGTGTCAAGTTTAATAATATAAGAACCAACGCTAATTAAATGTGGCATTACAACAGAACCTGCTGTTTTATTATCAATAGCTTTCTTGAAAGATTGAACTTGGTATAAAGCGTATGAAATAACAGAAAATATTAAAAATACTTTTGCTGCTCCAAATACGAATCCAAAAATTCTATCAAATAATCCTAACCCACTTGCAGAGAATATTTTACTAACTATTACTCCAAGTACATAGACAATAAGCCAAAAACCAATTAGTGCTATTATAAACCCAATTAATTTAATTGTAGTTTGATTCTCTAATGCTAAAAAAGGAGCGATTAAATTACCAATTTCTCCTGCTGCTCTAGATGCTACAAAAATTGCACCAATAATTCCAACAATTCCAAAAACTTCTTTTATTAAGCCTCTGAATAATCCTTTTAGTCCTAAAACTAGAGTAATACCTAGTATTACCATATCAAAAATAGTAAACTCTTGCATAGATTTCCTTTACATAATATGCGCTATTGTATCTAATGTTTTCAAAATTAAAGTTTAAAAAAACTTTTGACTTTAATTTAAACTTTTTTAGATAAAATCTCTTCATGATAAAAAGATACCCAACAAAACAAATATTCGTAGGAAATGTACCAGTTGGTGGCGATGCCCCAATTCCTGTACAGTCAATGTGTTTTACAAAAACAACTGATGTTGAAGCTACTGTTGAACAAATCCGAGCATTACACTTTGCAGGTGCTGATATTGTAAGACTTGCAGTACCTAATAAAGAGGCGGCATTAGCTTTAAAAGAGATAAAAAAACAAGTAGATTTACCAATTGTTGCAGATATTCATTTTCACTATAAACTTGCTTTAATAGCAGCAGAAGTTGTAGATTGTATTAGAATAAATCCAGGAAATATTGGAGATAAAAAAAGAGTACAAGAAGTGGTAAAAGCTTGTCAAGAAAGAAATCTTCCAATTAGAATTGGAGTAAATTCAGGATCACTAGAAAAACAATTTGAAGATAGATATGGACAAACACCAGAAGGAATGGTAGCAAGTGCAGACTATAATATAAAATATCTTGAAGATTTAGGTTTTACTGATATAAAAGTATCCCTAAAAGCTAGTGATGTTCAAAGAACAGTACAAGCTTATAGAACTTTAAGACCTATGAATAATTATGCTTTTCATCTTGGAGTTACAGAAGCTGGTACTCAGTTTCACTCTACAATTAAATCATCAATTGCTTTAGGTTCTTTACTTTTAGATGGTATTGGTGATACTTTAAGAGTTTCAATGACAGGTGAATTAGAAAAAGAGATTGAAGTAGGTAAGGCTATTTTAAAAGATGTAGGAATTACAAAAGAGGGCTTAAATATTATCTCTTGCCCAACTTGTGGAAGAATTGAAGCTGATTTAGTAAGCGCTGTTGCAGAAGTTGAAAAAAGAACAAAACATATAAAAGCTCCTTTAGATGTGTCTGTTATGGGATGTGTTGTAAATGCAATTGGAGAAGCAAAATCTGCTGATGTTGCAATTGCCTTTGGAAAAGGTTCAGGACTTGTTATGAAAAAAGGCGAGATTGTTGCAAAACTTTCTGGTGATGCTTTAATTAACAAATTTCTTGAAGAAGTAGAATTTGAAGCAGAAAAAAGAAAATAAAGAAGAGAAGATAAATTCTCTTTTTTATTTCTAACTTTTAAAGAAATACTTAAAAAACTTTATTACTATATCTTTCGCACTAATAGGTTTTGCTTTATTGTCCCAATATAAAAGAGCTTTTTCTTGAAGTTTTTTATTTTTAAAAAAATCCAACATTTTATTTGACATAAAATCTGAGTATAAAAAGAATCGTTCAGCCCAATGATAAGAAAGAAAACTCTTTTCAAATGTTTCTTTCCATTTTTTTTCATAAAATAAAGGCTCATTTTTAGAAATAGCATTTGCTAAGATTCTAGCACTTCTCATTGAATAATATATTCCCTCATATGTAAAAGGAAGTGTTTGTCCTGCTGCATCACCTAAGAAAAAAACTCTATTTTTATAAAAAACACTTTTCTTATCCCAGTTTGGAATATAAAAACCTTTTTTCTTATAACTTTTTGCATCTTTTTCTTTTAATAAATCATCAAAGATTTTAGATGCATTTGAATTAGGTTCAAATATAGAACCAATTGAAGTATCTTCTCCATGAGGAAAAATCCAAGCATATCTTTTGGGAGCATATTTTGAACCAAAATAAAATTCACAAGAATCAATACTTTTATTTTTAACAATTACATAATTTGTCAAAAAGGATTTTGGATAAACATTTAAAATATCTTTTTTAACACTTGATTTTACACCATCTGCACCTACTAAATAATCTGCTTTAATTATCAATATTTTTTCATTTGTTTTGATTTTTGCAATAATATAATCTTTAAAACACTCAATGCTTTTATATTTACCTTCAATTAAGTTTGTACCTTCTTTTTTTGCTAATAATCTTAAAGAATGGTCAAATTCTTTTCTTAAAACTATTGATAAAGGAGCTTTTTTTATATTAAAAACTGCACTGTTTAAATTAGAAAATAAATTTACATTTGTTATTTTCTTTGTTTCAAGAGTTTTTGGAAGATTAAACTCTTTAAAAACTGAAGATTTAATTCCACCACCACAAGGCTTATCATAGTTAAAATTTTTTTCTATTAGTATATTATCTATATCATGTTTATTTAATTCTCTTGCAAGTGTTGAACCAGCAGGTCCTCCTCCAATTATCAAAGTGTTTGTTATAAAATCAAATTTATCATTCATTTTTTAGCCTAATATTTTCTTAGATATATTATACGCAAAATAATTTATATATTCTAAAAATGATTTTAGATATAATCTTTTATTAATAAAATGGAGTAATATGGATAGCGTTTATAGTATAAATATTGAAAGAGCAGTATTAAGTTCGATACTTTTTAATCCTGAAGAATTAGAAGATGTTTTAGGGGTTTTAAAACCTAAAGATTTTTATCTTCCTGCGCATCAAAAAATATTTGATGTAATGATTAAACTTCATGATGATGATATGCCAATTGATGAAGAGTTTATAAGAAAAAGAATAAATGCAAAAGATGTTGATGATTCTATTTTAATAGAAATATTATCAGCAAATCCAATTACTAATACACTTGCGTATGTAAGAGAAATAAAAGATGGTTCGGTAAAAAGAGAACTTGCAACCTTAGCAACTACTATAAAAAAAGTAGCACTTGAAGAAGAAGTAAGTGGAAATGAAGCCCTTGATACAGTTCAAGGTGAACTATACAAAATCTCTACAGATTCAGCAACTTCAGAATTAAAAGATATGCAAGAAATCACAGGTGACACACTTTCATATATAGAAAGAATGAAAAAACTTGGAAATAAACACCTTATTGGTGAAACAACAGGTTTTGATGCACTTGATAAAAAAACAACTGGTTTTAATGAAGGGGATTTAATTATCATTGCTGCACGTCCTGCTATGGGAAAATGTCTTGCTAAAGGAACAAAAGTTCTGATGTTTGATGGCTCTTTAAAAGCTGTTGAAGATGTAATAAGTGGTGATAAACTAATGGGTGATGATTCAACTTCTAGAAAAGTATTATCAATTGCAAGAGGAAAAGAACAGATGTACTGGGTACGTCAAAATAAAGCAATAGATTACAGGGTAAATGAATCTCATATTCTATCATTAAAAAGAAGTAGAACAGAAGGTTCACATAAAAATGGAGATATTTTAAATATAAATGTAAAAGAATATCTTGAAAAAAGTGATAAATTTAAAAGTAATTATAAAGGCTATAAAGTAGCTGTAGAGTTTAAAAATGAAAATTTATCAGTTTTAAAAAGAGAAGAAGAGTTAAATTCATTTATTGATAAAAATTCAACTACAGAGAAAGACTATATACTTTTTGACCAAAATTTAGATGAGATAGAAAAAATTAAATTTCTAGCAGATTCTTTAGGCTTTATTACATATTTTGAGAATAAAAAATTATATATATCAAAACTAAAGCAAGAAATAAATTTAACAGAAATAAAAATCGAAAAAGATATAGAAGATGAATACTATGGCTTTGAAATTGATGGTAATAAACTATTTTTATTAGAAGATATGACAGTAACACATAACACAGCACTTGTGTTAAATATGGCTTTAAAAAATGTAGAAGCACAAAAGGGTGTGATTTTCTTCTCCCTTGAAATGCCAGCAGAACAACTAATGCTTAGAATGCTAGCTGCAAAGACTTCAATACCTCTACAAAATCTTAGAAAAGGTGATATGAGTGATAATGAATGGAGTCAGCTAAGTGGAGCCTTTGAAGATTTGAACACAAAAAAATTATTTGTTGATGATGGTGGAAGTATTAATATTAATCAACTAAGAGCAAGAGTTCGAAAACTAGCACAAAATGAAGATAATAAAATCTCGCTTGTAATCATCGATTACCTTCAACTTATGCAAGGAACAGGTGGAAAAGATAGACACCAAGAAGTATCGGATATCTCAAGAGGTCTTAAAATGCTTGCAAGGGAGATGAAAATACCAATCATCGCTCTTTCACAGTTAAATAGGGGAGTTGAAAGTAGACCAGATAAACGACCAATGCTTTCAGATTTAAGAGAGTCTGGTGCTATTGAGCAAGATGCGGATATTATCATGTTTGTATATAGAGATGATGTATATAAAGAAAGAGATGAAGCAAGAAAAGAAAAAGAAGCAAAAGATAAAGGTGAAGAGTACAAATCGTCATTTGTAAACAAACCAGTAGAAGAAGCAGAAGTAATAATAGGAAAACAAAGAAATGGACCTATTGGTACAGTTAAACTTGACTTTCAAAAAGCACTTACACGATTTGTAGATAAAGAAAATGATATGAATTCTTCAACACCTGTAGAAATTATCTTTGAAAATGTAGCTGATGTGGAAAGAGAAACTAATATGGATATGCCGGATATCCTCTGATTAATAAGCTGTTATTAAATTATTTTTAGTATAATTTATTATAAACTATCAATAAAGGAAAAGATTGAAAAAGATATGTATAATAGGCCTAGGATATGTAGGTCTGCCACTAGCAGCAGCCTTTGCAAAAAAATATACTGTTGTTGGATTTGATATTAATGAGCCAAGAGTAGAAGAGCTAAATAATGACTTTGATAGAACTTTAGAATTAAATAAAGAACAATTAGTTGAAGTAAAAGATTCTATTACTTATTCTTGTAACCTAGATGATATTAAAGATGCAAATATTTATATAGTAACAGTTCCTACTCCTATTGATTCTTCAAATAGACCAGATTTAACTCCTTTAGTAAAATCATCTCAAATGATTGGACGTGTACTTAAACAAGATGATATTGTAATTTATGAAAGTACAGTATATCCTGGAGTTACAGAAGAAGTATGTGTACCACAACTAGAAGCTGCTTCAGGTATGACTTTTAATAAAGACTTCTTCTGTGGATATTCTCCTGAAAGAATTAACCCAGGTGATAAAGAGCATACAGTAACTAAAATTCTTAAAATTACAGCAGGTTCAAACCCAGAAATTGCTGATGAAGTAGATGAACTGTATAAATCAATTATAACAGCAGGTACTCATAAAGCAAGCTCAATAAAAGTAGCAGAAGCAGCAAAAGTAATAGAAAATACTCAAAGAGATGTAAATATTGCTCTTGTAAATGAATTAGCTTTAATATTTGATACTATGGGTATTGATACAAATGATGTAATAGAAGCAGCAGCAACTAAATGGAACTTTATAAAATTAAAACCAGGATTAGTTGGTGGACATTGTATTGGCGTAGATCCATATTATCTTACATTTAAAGCAGAAGAACTAGGATATAAACCAAACCTAATTTTAGGTGCTAGACAAATCAATAATGGTATGGGTAAATATATAGCTGAAAAAACTATTAAAAAAATGATAAAAAATGATAAAAAGATAAAAGACTCAAATATCCTTGTGTTAGGTGTTACTTTTAAAGAAGATTGTCCTGATTTAAGAAATACAAAAGTAACTGATATTGTAGATGAATTACAAGAATATGGAGCAAATGTAGATATATACGATCCATGGGTTGACTTAGAAGAAACAAAAACTCATTTCAATCATGAATTAATGGAAAGAAATCCTTTTGAATCTGATAAAAAATATGATTCAATAATTGTTGCAGTTGCACATGAACAATTTAAAAAATTAACAGAAGATGATTATAAATCAATATCAACACAAAAAGAAATTTTAATAGATATTAAGGGTATTATTAAAAACCCTACATGGAGATTATAATATGCCAAACATAAAAAGATTCGCTCTAATAGGTGCATCAGGATATATAGCACCAAGACATATGCAAGCAATAACTGAAACAGGAAATGAATTAGTAGCTGCATTAGATCCATATGATGGAATAGGAATAATGGATTCTCACTTTCCACAAGCATCTTTTTTTACAGAGTTTGAAAGATTTGATAGGTTTGTAGATAAATACCATAGAGAAAATGAAAAAAGAATAGATTATATGGCAATTACAACTCCAAATTATTTGCATGATGCACATATTAGATTTGCATTAAAAAGTGGAGCTGATGCTATTTGTGAAAAACCATTAGTTTTAAATCCACATAATATTGATCAACTAAAAATTATTGAGCAAGAAACAGGTAAAAGAGTAAATAATATTTTACAATTAAGACTTCATCCTTCTATTATTGCATTAAAAGAAAAAGTTCAAAAAGAATTAATAGAAAATCCAAATAAAGTATATGATATTGATTTAACATATTTAACTTCAAGAGGTAAATGGTACTTTGTTTCTTGGAAAGGTGATGAAGCTAAATCTGGTGGAATTGCATCTAATATTGGAGTTCATTTTTATGACATGCTTTGCTGGATATTTGGTGAAGTTGAAGAGAATATTGTACATTTAAAAACTCCTGATGCAAATGCTGGTGGCTTTAAATTAAAACATGCAAATGTTAGATGGTTCTTATCTGTAAACTATGATTATATTCCTCAAGATGTAAGAGATGCTGGACAAACAACATTTAGATCTATTACTGTTGATGGAGATGAAATAGAGTTCTCAGGTGGATTTAAAGACCTGCATACAAGATCTTATGAAGAAATCTTAGCTGGTAACGGATTTGGACTAGATGAAGCATATGGATCAATTAGAACAGTTGCAGCAATTAGAAACCAAGATGCTATTGGATTAAAAGGTGAATACCACCCATTTTGTAAAAAGATAAAATAATGGCAAAGTTTTTTTATCATGAATCTTCTTTCATAGATGATAATGTAAATATTGGTGATGATACTAAAATTTGGCATTTTTCCCATATCCTAAGTGGAACAACTATTGGTTCAAATTGCTCATTTGGACAAAACTGTGTAGTAGGTCCTAAAGTAAATATTGGAAATGGTGTAAAGGTTCAAAATAATATTTCAATCTATGAAGGTGTAGTTGTAGAAGATGATGTTTTTTTGGGACCTTCTATGGTTTTTACAAATGTAATAAATCCAAGATCTTTTATAGTTCGTAAAGAAGAGTTTAAAATTACTCTTCTTAAAAAAGGTTGTTCAATTGGTGCTAATGCAACTGTAGTATGTGGTAATACTATTGGGAAATATGCACTTGTAGGAGCTGGAACTGTAATTAATAAAGATGTAAAAGATTTTGCTCTAATGGTTGGAGTTCCTTGTAAACAAATTGGATGGGTTTCAATTGCTGGAAATAGATTAGTTTTTAATGATGAAAATATTGCAATAGATTCATTTGATAATTCTAAATATAAATTAGAAAATGATGTAGTAACTTTGATTGAGGAAAAATAAAATATGAAAATAGATTTTGCAAACTTACAATACCAATATCAATTATATAAAACAGAAATTGATGAAGCGATTAGTGCTGTATTAAATAAATCAAATTATATAATGGGTGAAGAAGTAGCTACTTTAGAAAATTCACTTCAAGAATTTACTAAAGCAAAATATGCAATTACATGTAGTAATGGTACTGATGCTTTACTACTTGCTATGATGGCTTTGGATATTAAACCAGGTGATGAAATAATCACTACTCCTTTTACATTTATAGCAACAGCTGAAACGATTGCATTTCTAGGAGCAACTCCAGTATTTGTAGATATAGATGAAAAGACTTATAATATTGATCCATCTTTAATTGAAGAAAAAATTACAGATAAAACAAAAGCTATTATGCCAGTTAGTTTATATGGACAACCATCTGATATGGATGCAATTGCTTCTATTGCAGATAAACATAACTTAAAAGTAATTATAGATGGAGCTCAAAGCTTTGGATCAACTTTTAATGGACTAACAGATTCAAATTTAGGTGATATATCAACTACTTCATTCTTCCCTGCAAAACCATTAGGTTGCTTTGGCGATGGTGGAGCAGTTTTTACTAATAATGAAGAATTAGCATTAAAGATGAAATCATTAAGAGTTCATGGTCAATCAAAAAGATACCATCATAAATATATAGGAATGGGTGGAAGACTCGATACTTTACAAGCAGCAGTATTAAATGTAAAAATAAAACACTATCCTAAAGATTTATCTTTAAGACAAGAAGTGGCTTCTAAATACACAAAAGCACTAGAAAATAAAACAAATTTAATACTTCCCTTTGTAGCTCCTTCTGCAACATCAGCATGGGCACAATATTCTGTTAGAGTTAAAAATAGAGATGAAGTTCAAGCAAAATTAAAAGAGCAAGAAATTCCAACTGCTGTTCATTATCCTATGCCTTTGCATTTGCAAGAATGCTTTGAATACTTAGGATATAAAAAAGGTGATTTTCCAGTATCTGAGATAGTTTCAGGTGAGATTATGTCTTTGCCTATGAATCCTTATATTACTAATGAAGAAATAGATTATATTTCTAAAAATGTAATAAGTACGGATAATATAAAATTAAAAAAAGGTAAAAGATGTCAGATGAAAATAAAATAGATTTAATAGAACTTTTTAGTAAAATATATCAGAAAAAGAAATATATATTAAGTGTTGTTATTTGTTTAACTTTATTAGCAACTATTTATACATACATGAAAACACCTATCTATGAAGCAAGAGCTTTTGTTAAAGCGGGAAACTATTATGATCTTATAGAATCAGATGTAATAAATAAAAAAACTAAAGAAGTTGAATACTTTGAAAGTGTAAGATCTAAATTTACTGTAAGTAGTGAAGTGATTGTTGAAATGATTAAAAATAGGTTTCAAGGGAAAAACATAAATAATGCTATAATTAGTTATGTGTGGAATTATCCTAAAAAAGACGGCTATTTTTCTATAAAATCTCATTCTTCTTCAAAAGAGATAGCTGCCGAACACATTAATTATGTATTATCAGAAATTTCTAAAGAAGTTAATAGTAAATCTAATTTATTATTAGAATATAAACAATCAGAAAAAGAAAAAGTACAAAATGAGTTGGTAATTATAAATTCTTTCTTACTAGTATCTCAAAATAGAATAAAAGATCTTCAGAGAGATAATAGAGCAATTCTAAAAGATAAACTTTTTGATGCGCAGTATAAAGAGTATTCTCTAAAAGTAAAAAAAGAAGAGTTAATCTTGAGGTCTAAAAGATTGGAATCAGAATTAATAAGATTAAGTGATAGAAGTTTAGAACTAGTTGATGAAATAGTAGTAAAGGATAGTCCAATAAAACCAAATAAAAGAAAAATTATAATCATGGCATTTATAGGGTCTTTATTTTTGGCATTGATTACATTACCTTTTTTATATAGATATGAAGAATTAAAATCTAAAAGATATAATGATTAAAAAATTAAATAATTGTTCTAGTTTTACTAAAAATGTTTTAACATTGATGACCGGAACAACAGTAGCTCAAGCAATACCTATTGCTATAAGTCCAATATTAACTAGGATATATACCCCTTCTGATTTTGGTCTTTTAGCTTTATTTATTGCAATAACTGCGATATTTGGAAATATCGCAAATGCTAAATATGAATTAGCAATTATGTTACCTAAAAAAGATGAAGATGCTATAAATATTTTAGCTTTTAGTATGATCATTGCCATATGTATCTCTTTATTCTTATTAATTATAGTATTCTTATTTAGTGGATATATTACAGAGCTATTAGGAAATAAAGATATAGAATTTTGGTTATATTTTATTCCCATAACTGTTTTATTTTTGGGCTTATTTAATTCTTTAAATTATTACAATATAAGGAAAAAATATTTTAAAGATATTGCAAAAGCTGTAATAATTAAATCTATTGTAATGGCTTCCTTCCAGCTTACGATTGGTTTTCTTGTTCAAGGAGTTGTAGGGCTAATATCGGGTGAAGTATTTTCGAAGTTATTTGCAAATCTTAAATTAGCTAGAAATATATTAAAAGATAAAGTAATTATTTCTAAAATCTCAAAGCCAAAAATGATTGCATTAGCTAAAAAATATAAAGGCTTTTTTTATTACAATACACCAGCATCATTGGTAGATAGTGCTACCTTGCAGATGCCATTTATTTTTATTATAAAAATAGCAAATGAAGCTATAAGTGGATATTTTTTCTTAGCTTCAAAAATTGTAATGTTGCCAAGTGCATTGATTGGTAGTTCAATAGCTCAAGTCTTTTTTCAACAAACTACAGAACATATACATAATAAAGAATTAGTAGCTCCATTAGTATTTCAAACAATGAAAAAGCTAGTTATAATAGCTTTACCTATTACAGTTTTAATAATATTGATTGGACCTCATATATTTGGAATAATTTTTGGTAAAAACTGGGGAGTTGTTGGTACTATAGCTCAGTATGTTGCATTGATCTTTTTTATAAGGTTTGTTGTTTCATCTGTTAGTCAGATATTATCAATTAAAGAGTATTTAAAAAGAGGATCAATATGGAAATATATGTATTTTTTTACTAGTGTACAAATGTATACGTATGCAATATATGGAAATATGGATTTTTATGATTTTATGATTTTATTTGTTATTCATGAATATGTTTTATATTTAATATATTTGTATTTAATATTAAAATCAGTAAGAGATATCGATAGTAGGATGAATTAATGTGTGGTATAAGTGGAATTATAAATACTAATAATAAAACAGTTGAAAAAATAGAAATTGAAAAAATAAATAGGCTAATATCTCATAGAGGTCCGGATGATGAGGGTTATTTTTATAGAGATAATTTTGCATTTGGTCATAGACGATTATCTATTTTAGATTTATCAAGTGACGGTCATCAACCGATGAATTATAAGGATGAAAAGTACACAATTACTTATAATGGGGAAATATATAACTATATAGAATTAAAAAACGAATTATCAGAATTGGGTTATAATTTTAATTCAAATACTGACACTGAGGTGATTTTAGCTTCATATGATAAATGGGGCGATGATTGTGTTTCAAAGTTTAATGGGATGTGGGCATTCTCGATTTATGATAGAGAAAAAGAGATACTTTTTTGTAGTAGAGATAGATTTGGTATAAAACCATTTTATTACGCTGAAGTAGAAAATAAATTTGTTTTTGGTTCAGAGATTAAACAATTATTGCCTTTTTATGAGAGTAATTATGTAAATAAAACTATTTTGATGGATTATCTTATATTGGGATATGAAGCCCATACAAATGAAACATTTTTTAAGAATATATTTCAGTTAGAACAGGGGCATATATTAAAATACAATTTAAAAAATCATAGCTATGTTATTAATAGATTTTATGATATCAATGAATCTTCTTTAAATAGTGAAGAAGATGAATCAATTGAATCTTACAAGTCAGCACTTGAAAGAAGTATAAATCTAAGGCTTCGAAGTGATGTTAAGGTAGGAACTTGCCTTAGTGGAGGGCTAGATAGTTCATCAATAGCTTCTTTAGCTGCTAAACAATATAAAGATGACAGTGGGCAAAAATTTACTGCTATTCATGCTAAATCTTCTCAAAAGTCAAATGATGAAAGTGAATATGCAAAAATAGTAAGTGAACATTGTGATTTGGATTTAAATATTGTTGAACCTACAGAAGAGGATTTTATAAAACATATTGATGAAGTTATTTATACCCAAGAAGAACCATTTGGAAGCCCTTCTATTTTTATGCAATATTTTGTAATGAAAAAAGCACGTGAAATTGGTTGTACTGTTATGCTTGATGGACAAGGTGGGGATGAGACATTATTAGGTTATGAAAGATATTATTCTGCTTATTTAATTAGTTTAGGTTTTTGGAAATCTTTACAGTTTATACTTAATTCATCTAAAAACTCAAAACTATCTATAAAACAATTAATAATGTATTTTATATATTTTACTAATAGTAAAATAAGATTGGGTCGTTTAAAGAAAAAAAATAGTTTTATCTCTTCAAAATATTTCGATATGGTAAGTAAAGAAATTGTAGAAGAAAATGCTAAAAACTACTTAAAGATATTTAATCTTCAAAGAATGGAAATATTTAAGACACAGATGCCACATTTATTAAAATATGAAGATAGAAACTCGATGAAACATTCAATTGAGGCTAGATTACCATTTATTGATTATAATGTACTTGAGACAGCATTAAATATTGATAATAACTTTAAAATTAAACAAGGGTGGACTAAATATATTTTAAGAAAAACTATTGAAAAGCTTCTACCTGATAATGTTGTATGGAGAAAAAATAAATGTGGTTTTGAGGCTCCCTCTTCTTTGTGGCTAAAAAGTATAGAAGCAGATATTGAAAAATCAATTTTTAATTCAAAAATAATAAAAGAGATAACAACTTCTATTGATATAAAAAAACTCGATAATAAGACCCGTTGGAGATTATTTAATATATCAAAATGGGAAGCTCTTTATAATGTTAAAATTGATTAAAATGACAATAATATGAATACGTTAAAAATTGAAAAAATATTTATTGTAGAGTTTTTATTTATTATTTGTATAAAATTAATAATAGAATATTTTTATCTTGAAATTCTTAGTACTACTTATCTATATGCAGGCTTTGTTCTTGATTTTGATATGACTAAATATATTATAGGATGGATTATCTATTTATTTGGATATTCTTTTTTATATTATAAACGAAAGTTACATATATTTGAGATATATCTATTTTTATATTTTTTATATTTTTTACCTAATGTAGTATATTTTAGTTTAAGTAATCAACCTGTTTTAGATTTTGTATCTTTAGTTTTTCCTTTCTTATTTTTAATTTTTATGACAACAAATAAAGAGATTATTCCTTTATCTAGGATGAAATATGGTAAATTAGTTGTTTTATCTTTATCATTAGGGATTATTACACTAGTAATTTGGCATTTTTATAAAAGTACAGGTGGAGCATATGTTTTAAATTTTTTAGATGTATATCCTTTTAGGGCAAAATATGATGATGTAAGTAATGCTGGTATATATGGATATTTAAATAGTTGGGCAATGAAGATATTTTCTGTATTTTTATTAGCATGGGCTTTATTAAGAGCTAAAATATCTTTAATAATAATCGCTGGAATTTCGATAATTATGTTATTTATATTTTCTGGACATAAAAGTGCTTTACAAGGGATTGTTCTTGTATCATTTTTTTATTTTTTATTTGGATTTAAAGATAGAAGAGTACTTATAATAGGGGGATTCTTTTTTATGTTTTTAATAGCTTCAGTTTTGACAATTTTTGCAGATCAGATTATGATAGGATCAGTTCTAATAAGAAGATTATTATTTGTTCCTGCTCAATTGAATTTTTCTTATATTGAATATTTTAGTTTAAATGAACATATATATTGGGCAAATAGTGTATTAAAGCTTTTTATGGATTATCCATATGAAGTAACTCCAGCAAAATTGATAGGAACGTTTCTAGGGGAACCAGATATGTCTGCAAATACAGGATTTATAGCTTCTGGATTTATGCATGGGAGCTATTTAGGAATATTGATTTATATGTTAATTGCAGTTATTATATTTAATATAATTAATCTATTAGCAAAAAATATTGATAAATATATTGTATTATCTATTATTATTTTACCTATAAATACAATGTTTATATCATCTGATCTGTTAACTACTCTATTAACTCATGGATTAATAATTGCAATTATAGTATTATGGTTATACGATAGTGAAGAGTACAGGTTATCTATTAAAAAATTATCTATAAAAATTTAGTATTAATTTATTTAAGAGAGATTATAAGTTTATAATTAAGGAAAAGAAGTGAGTATTAAAATAGCACATTTAACATCTGCCCATACAAGATATGATATAAGAATATTTATAAAAATGTGTGTTTCGTTGGCAAAAGACAAAAGATTTGATGTTAATCTAATTTCAGCTGATGGTTTAGGAAAAGATGTAAAAGAAAATGTAACAATACATGATGCTGGTGCAAAAAGTGGAAGTCGTATATCTCGTATGACTAAAACAGTTGATAATGTTTATAAAAAAGCATTGGAAATTGATTGTGATGTGTATCATTTACATGATCCAGAACTTATACCAGTAGGACTAAAATTAAAGAAATTAGGTAAAAAAGTAATTTTTGATGCCCATGAAGATTTACCTAAGCAATTAAAAAGTAAGCCTTATTTAAATAAAACACTAAGATTTATATTATCAAACTTATTTTCTTTATATGAAAAATATTCTTGTAGGAAATTTGATTATATTGTAACAGCTACACCAAATATTAGAGACAAATTTTTAAATATAAATAAAAATAGTATAGATATTAATAACTTCCCAATTTTAGGTGAATTGAGTATCTCCAATGAATCTTATACTAAAAAAAATGAAGTGTGTTATGTGGGTGGAATCTCTGAAATAAGAGGAATAAAAGAAGTTATTAATGCATTGGAATATTTAGATGGAATAAAACTAAATCTTGTAGGAAAGTTTAATAATAAGACTTTAGAAGAAGAGGTTAAAACCTATCCTGGATGGAAAAAAGTTAATCATTTAGGATTCCTTGAAAGAGATGAAGTAGCGGATGTAATGGGTCGTTCAAAAGCAGGAATTGTTACTTTTCATCCTTTACCAAATCATGTTGATGCCCAACCAAATAAGATGTTCGAATACATGAGTGCGAAACTACCAATAATAACTTCAAATTTTCCACTTTGGAGAGAGATTGTAGATGGTAATAGTTGTGGAACTTGTGTCGATCCTTTAGACTCTAAACAGATAGCTCAGGCTATTAAAGAGATAGTAGATAATGAATTAAAAGCAGATGAATTGGCAAAAAATGGTGAGAAAGCAGTATTAAGTAAATATAATTGGGATATAGAAGAACAAAAATTATATAAGATATATGAGGATATTATAAAATGATAAAAATTTTAACAATACTAGGTGCAAGACCACAGTTTATAAAAGCAGGATCAGTGAGTCGTGAGATAGCAAAACATAAAAATATAGAAGAGATTATAGTCCATACAGGACAACACTACGATGCAAATATGAGTGATATATTTTTTGAAGAGATGCAAATACCAAAACCAAACTACTTTTTAGGAATAGGTGGAAAATCTCATGGTGCTATGACTGGACAAATGATAGAAAAGATAGAAGAAGTTGCTTTGAAAGAAAAACCAGATTGGGTAATGGTATATGGCGATACTAATTCTACCCTTGCCGGAGCAATAGTAGCTTCAAAACTACATATAAAAATTGCACATATTGAAGCAGGTCTTAGAAGTTTTAATATGAAAATGCCAGAGGAAGTAAATAGAATACTTACTGATAGAGTTAGTCAAATATTATTTTGTCCTACTGATGCAGCAGTTGAAAATTTACAGAATGAAGGTTATGAGAATCTTGATTGTAAAATAGTAAAATCAGGTGATGTTATGCAAGATGGTGCAATATTTTATAAAAAACTTGCAGTTAAACCATCATATGAAATAAAAGATGATTTTGTCTTATGTACTATACATAGGGCTGAAAATACTGATGATGAAATAAGATTAAAAAGTATATTTGAATCACTAAATGAAATAGCAAGAGAGAAACAAGTTATCTTACCACTTCATCCTAGAACAAAAAAGATTTTAGAGAATTTGAAATTAAATATTCAGAATTTGACTATAATAGATCCTATTGGGTATTTACAAATGGTATGGCTAATAGATAATTGTAGTTTGGTAATGACAGATAGTGGAGGACTACAAAAAGAAGCATATTTCTTTGGAAAACAATGTATCACCCTAAGGGATGAGACAGAGTGGGTTGAACTAATAGAATGTGAAGCTAATGTTTTAGTAGGTGCAAATGGAACAAAAATATTAGAAGCATATAAAAACAATAAAAAATCAAATACTAGTAATTATCAATCACTGAATCTATACGGTGGTGGAGAAGCTAGTAAATATATTATTAAAGAGTTATTAAATGATAGATAAATTCAAAACAGTATATGTTCTAGCTCCACATACAGATGATGGAGAATTAGGTGCAGGAGGAACAATAAGTAAACTTATAGAAAGTGGTGCAAATATATATTATTTTGCTTTTTCAACTGCTGAGACATCAGTCCCTGATGGATTTCCAAAAGATATACTTAAAACTGAAGTTATAAATGCAACTACTAGACTTGGAATAAAAAAAGAAAATGTTATAATTTATAATTATGAAGTAAGAAAACTAAACTATGCAAGACAAGAAATACTTGAAGATTTAATAAAACATAGAAGAGAATTAAAACCAGATTTAGTGCTTATGCCTTCATTAAATGATATTCATCAAGATCATAGTACTATTGCACAAGAAGGACTTCGTGCATTTAAGAATATGACAATATTAGGATATGAACTTATTTGGAATAATCTTACATTTAATACTACTTCTTTTGTTAAACTGGAAAAGAAGCACATACAGGCAAAATGTGATGCATTAAAAGAATATAAATCTCAAGGGAGTAGAGATTATATGAGTGAAAGTTTTATTTTTTCTTTAGCAAAAACAAGAGGTGTTCAGATAGGAACAGATTATGCAGAAAGTTTTGAGGTTATTAGATGGGTAATGGAATAAGTGCTCAAATTATAGCGGGTTATTTGCAAAAAGAATTACATGGAGAAGAGTTTTATATTACTAAAGTACTAGCTTTAAGTAATGTACAGGATTATTGTTTCACTTTTTCAAAGAATAATAATGTTAATATAGACAAAAAATGTCTAATTCTGGTTCCTAATGATTTTAATAGTTCTAATAATTGTTCTTTTTCTTATATAAAATCTGATAATCCTAGATTAGATTTTGCTAAAGTCATTGATGATTTTTTTACAAAGAAAGTTTTTTCTGGAATTGCAGATATTGTTAAAATTGGAAAGAATACAATTATATCTGATAGTGTACAGATAAATGATTTCTGTTTTATTGGAGAGAATGTTAAAATTGGTAAAAATACAGTGATAAATAACAATGTTACGATTTATAATAATACTATTATTGGAGAGAATTGTTATATAAAGTCAGGATCAGTTATTGGAGAAGATGGTTTTGGATTTGACTTTGAGGATGATGGAACACCAATTAGAATTCCTCATATTGGAAATGTAGAAATTGGTAATAATGTTGAAATCGGAGCAAAAAATACAATTGCTAGAGGAACGTTAGGCTCTACACAAATTAATGATAATGTAAAAATTGATGATCAGGTCCATATTGCACATAATTGTAAGATCGGAATGAATACAATTATTACAGCATGTGCAGAAATAAGTGGGTCTGTTACTATAGGAAAAAATTGTTGGATTGGTCCAAATTGTAGCATTATTCAGAAAGTTAAAATTGGAGATAATGTAATAATAGGCATTGGATCAGTTATTACAACTAATATTGAAGATAATAAAAAAATCATGGGGTTTGAAAGCTTAAATTTGCGAAGTTTACTTAAAGTTAAAAAGAGAATAGATTATGGAAAGTGAAAAAACTATTTGTATTATAAATCATTATGCTTTCCCTTATGGATATGGTTTTCATACACGACAACATACTATAGCAAAAATCTTAAAGAATTTAGGACATAATGTAACTATTATTAGCTCTTCTTTTAATCATCTTAAAATAAAAGCAGTTGATATCGAGAATATATATAAAGAAGAAATTCATGATGATATTAAGTATATTTGGATTAAAACAAAAGAATATCAAGGTAATGGATTAGCAAGAATCAAAAATTTATTTGAATTTTCCAAAAAATTAAATAAGATTTATAAAAAACTTAATATAACTCCTGATATAGTTTGGGTGTCCTCTCCTCAGCCTTTTAGTATATATAATGGTATTAAGATGAAAGATTATTTCAAATGTAAGTTTGTATATGAAGAAAGAGACATCTGGCCACTAACTTTACAAATGTTAAATGGAATTAATAAGTATAATCCTTTGGTTTTAATTTTCCGATATCTACAACTTCAAGCATACAAAAAGAGTGATATTATAGTGTCACCTCTTGATAACCTAAAAGAGTTTGTAGAAAAAAGTGGATTTCCCAATAAAAAAGTCGAGTACCTTCCTCAACCTTTTGTTGAATTTGAAATAGAAGAATTTGATATAAACCTACCAAAAGACAAGTTTATTGTTGGATATCTTGGTAGCATTGGAGATTCTAACAGTGTCTTTAATCTAGTAAAAGCAGCAAATTTATTAAAAAAAAGAAATGATATTTATTTTGTTATGGTTGGTGATGGTCCGCAATTAGATGAACTGAAAGAGTTCTCTAAAAATAATGATTTAACAAACATAGAATTTTTAGGAAAATTAGAAAAGAAAAAAGCAATGTATTTTCTATCTCAATGTAGTATTCTATATAAAGGTAATCCAGATATAGAATTATACAAATATGGTATAGGTTCTGTTAAACTTGTTGAATACCTATGGTTTAATAAACCGATTATTAATGCAACAAATATAAAGAATGATTTGGTGTCATTATCAAATACTGGTTTAGTTATTGAATCTGAAGATTCAAATAAATTAAAAAATTCTATTAAAAAACTAGCAGATGATAAAGAGTTATATCAAAAGTATTTAAACAATGGTAAAAAATTTGTTGAAGAAAAGTTCACAGAAAAATGGATTCAAGAAAAATTATACAAAATTATGGAGGGTTTATGATTTATTTATTCTTATTAATTGCCTCATTTTTACTTACATATTTTATAAAAAATTATGCCATTAAGAAATCATTAGTTGCAGTTATAAATGAAAGAAGTTCTCATACTACTCCTACTCCGCAGGGAGGTGGTATTGCCATTGCTACTACTTGGTTTGTTGGTTTGTTTTATTTGTATTTAACAAATGAAATAGAAGCAAATCTTTTTTATGCATTATTAGTTGGACTTGTTATTAGTATTGTCAGTTTTTTTGATGATATCTATGAACTTAGTGCAAAGCTTAGACTTATTGTTCAATCAATGGTGGCAGTTGTTGGTATAGTTGCTATTGGTGGATGGAATAGTATTGATTTTGGTTTTTTTATTATTGAGAATCAGATTATTACAAATATATTTGCATTTTTTATGATAGTTTGGTTTATAAATCTTTATAATTTTTTAGATGGTATAAATGGCTACGCAGGAAGCGAAGCTGTATTCTTATCAATTGCTGGTTTTTTATTGTTTGGAGGAAGTCACTTTTTAGTTTTAGTTGTAGCTGTTCTTGGATTTTTATTTTGGAACTATGGAAATGCTAAGATATTTATGGGAGATGTTGGAAGTACACTTTTGGGTTATAATGTAGCTATTTTTACACTTTATTATGCGAATAAAGAATCATTAAATCTTTGGATTTGGATGATATTATTTGGTATTTTTTTGTTTGATGCAACAATCACATTATTTAGAAGAAAGCTAAATAATGAAAATATAAGTAAAGCACATAAAAAACATGCTTATCAAAGATTAAATCAAAGTGGCTGGAGTCACTTTAAAGTTACAAATTTTGCTATTGGATTAAATATAGTTTTATTTTCTATAGTTTATTTTATATCTAATATTTTCCTAGCTCTTTTAATTTCTCATATCTTATTGATATTAGTTTTGAAATTTGTAGAAAATAAAAAGAAGTTTTAGTACATCTAAAAAGTTATTAATTTAACTAATATCTAATTATTATTTAACTATAATACGAAATACTAAATATAAGGATTATTTTGCTGACAGCTTCTCCATTGAAAAGAATAATATTTTTTTTATTAAGCGATACTTTAATCTCACTTTTTACACTATATTTAGCATACAATCTTAGATTTAACTTTACTGTACCAACTGATTTTTTAGACAATTTTTTAAATATATTTTTTGTAATTTTAATTTTAAAGATTATAATATTTATATTTTTTAGACTCTATAGAACTGCTTGGAGATTTTTTTCTCTTCATGAAGTAAAGAAAATACTTTTAGCACATATTATTGTTTATAGTGTATTTACTATAATATTAATACTTTTTAGAGAGGATATGATGCCTTTTGCAAGAAGTATAATCGTAATAGATTTTATGCTTTCACTTGTATTTATAACACTTTTAAGACTTAGTAAAAGAATTATTTTAGAAAGTGGAAAAGAAAGTAATTATAAGAACACTTTGATAATAGGTGCAAATAGTTCTATAAATAGACTTTTGAATGATAAAAAAAATATCGAATACACTCCAGTAGCAATAGTAGATAAAAGTAAAAACTTAATAAATACATATATTTTTAATCTAAAGATTTATTCATTTGATGATTTAGAGAAGGTTATATTAAATAAAAGTATTGAAGCTGCTATTATATCAAAAGAGTATCCTCAAGAAGAACTAATAAATATTTTTGAAGTATTAAATAAATCAGGTATAAAAGATATAAAAATAGTAAATACCTTATCTTCAAATCAAAGTACAAAAAAACAATTAAAAGATATTTCTGTTGAAGACTTATTAGCAAGGCACCCAAAAGATTTAGATACAAATAAAATCGAATCATTCATCAAAGATAAGGTTGTACTTATCACTGGTGCAGGAGGGAGTATTGGCTCTGAAATATCAAGGCAGTGTAAAAAGTTTGATGCTAAACAACTTATTCTTTTAGACCATAGTGAGTATAACTTATATCAAATATGTGAAGAATTATCTGATTTTGATGTAGTGCCTGTTATGCAAACAGTTAGAAAAATTGAGTATTTAGAGAGTACATTTACTAAATATAAGCCAGATATTGTAATTCACGCAGCTGCTTATAAACATGTACCTTTAGTTGAAGATAATATATTAGAAGGTATTTCAAACAATATTATAGGAACAAAAAACTGTATTGATATGGCTATTAAACATAATGTTGAAAAATTTGTACTTATTTCAACAGATAAAGCAGTTCGTCCTACAAATGTAATGGGTACTACAAAGCGTATTTGTGAGTTATATGCACAAAATGTTGACTCAAAAAATACTGAAATAGTTGCTGTTCGATTTGGGAATGTTTTAGGAAGTTCTGGTTCTGTTATTCCAAAGTTTAGATCACAAATCCAAAAGGGTGAAAACATCACTGTAACTCATCCTGATATTACAAGATACTTTATGTTAATTCCAGAAGCTTGTGAACTTGTACTTCAAGCAGGTGCAATTGCTAAAGGTGGAGAAATATTTATTCTTGATATGGGGGAGCCAATTAAAATAGTTGATTTAGCTAAAAAAATGATTGATTTATCAGGCCGTGATAATATTGAAATAGAGTTTTGTGGCTTAAGACCTGGGGAAAAGTTATATGAAGAACTATTGATAAATGATAGTGATAAAAAAACCCAATATGAGTCAATTACAGTAGCAAGTTCTACAAAGTTTAATATAGATGAATTAAATAAAAAGATTGAAGAACTTCTACTAAAAGATGATAAATTAAGTATTTTAAAAGAGATAGTACCTGAATTTAATCATAAAAAAAATAATTAACTTTATATTTTAATAAATTATTTTATTATTAATAGATAATCTTTTATGTTATTAAAATATAAAGGACTTATCATGAAAAAAATGAAAAAAGGTTTTTCTCTATTAGAGTTAATATTCGCTATTGTTGTTATTGGTATTATTGCATCTTTTGCAATACCAAAATATTTAGATACACGTGATTCTGCTTTAGTCTCTACTCTTAAAAGAGATATCTCAACTGCTATTACATCAATTCAAAGTTATCATTTACAAAATGGAAGTATCAGTAAAATTTCTGATGCAGTTACTTTAAATACTACTAATTGGACGATTGAAGATTTGAAAATTACTTATAAAGACAATACAACAGATTGTGCGATTATAGAAGTAAAAGAATCAAAGCTTAATCTTACTGTTTCTGCTGATGCTGGTGATATTTGTAAAAAACTAGATGAAGCTGGTATCAAAACTACAAGTTATGATTTATTTTAAATTATTCATTTCCAAATCTTTTAATTAAGGTTTGGATGACTTCTTTCCATTACAAATAACTAAATAAATTAATTGACAATAAGTACTAAATAAAGTATAATAATAAGTACTAAATAAAAGGATAAATATGCAACCTATTTTGGCAAACTATACAGCAAGTATTTCTGAATTAAAAAAATCACCTACTCAATTATTGAAAAATGCAGGAGATGAAGCTGTTGCAATACTTAATCACAATGTTGCTAGTGCTTACCTTGTTCCAAGTAGTTTATATGAAAAAATGATGGATGTAATGGATGATCATTATTTAAGTAAAACTGTTGATGAAAGATTAAAAGATAATGAAAAACCTATTAGAGTTGATATAGATGACCTACTTACTTGATTTTCATCCTAAAGCTTTTAAAGAATGGAAAAAATTAAATAATTCTATAAAAGTTCAATTTCAAAAAAAACTAAAAGAAAGACTTACAAATCCGAGAATAATAAAAGATAAACTTAGCGGTTATGAAAATATGTATAAAATTAAACTAAAAAGTATTGGATACCGTCTAGCTTATGAAGTTAAAGATGATGAGATTATAGTTTTTGTTATTAGTGTTGGAAGAAGAGAAAATGAAAAGGTTTATCATAATTTAGAAAGTAGAATATAAACTTATTCCTCTTCTCGAATTCTTAAAAAAGATGCAAACTTTGGTTTTCCAAATCTTGTGAGATTATAGTATTTAAAAGTAACTATATCTGCAATTTTTGGATGATTTATTCTCTCTTCTTTTGAAAAACCATTTCCTAGATTAAACACTACATTATTTTCTAGTTTTAAAACTAAACTTTTAAATTTAGCTTTTGTGTTATTTGAACCTTCTTTATTTTCATGATAATTAATACTTATTACTTCAGCCTCTGCATCCAAAAACTTTTTTACTTTTAGTATATTTGAACTTCTTCCAACAAAATATTTTAAAGAAGGATTTTTTATCATAACCCCTTCGGCTTTTAAATTTATAATTTTCTCTAAGTATTCTTCTAAGTGTTTATCATTTTTGCATTTTATTTGCTCTATTATTTTTATATATTTGTTATTATTTGTTTTTTGCCAATTATTTATTTTTTCAAGTCTTTTTAGAAAATCTCCTTTCTCTTCAGGTACTTCAAATATATTGTAAGTGATTTTTTCCCACTGCTTACTTGGCTTTTTATCTAAAACTATACTTTGAATATTTTCAAAATCATCTCTTTTCGTCCAAAGTTCTCCATCAAGTTTAAATTTTGGAAAATCTTTTATAAACCACAAAGGTGCATGTATAGTATTTCCATTTTTACTTAGTAGTTTTTCCCCGTCCCAATAAGCTCTAATACCATCGAGTTTTTCACTCATCATCCAGTCTTTTATATTGTGCTGTGTAGTGTAAGTTTTAGCCTTTTGTAAATTTATTGCATTTAAATTTGGATTAATAAGTATTATTAATAAAAGTGTAAAAAGTGATCTCATTTAATATTCCTTTAGTAACTTTTTTAATTATATTTAAAGCAGAATTAAATAAATCTAAATAATTGGATTAAATCATAAAGTCATAATAATTATTTGGATAAAATATTTAACTTTTCACTATAAGTAGTGACAAAAAAGGATTATATTTGAATAAAAAATTATTAACAGAAGATGAAAAAAATATATTATTAAACTCTATTCGAAGTATTGAGGACTTTCCAAAAGCTGGTATTGTTTTTAAAGATATTACAACATTATTAAATGATAAAGAAGCATACTCACTTTTAATGTCTCACTTTGAAGATAGATATAAAGATTACAACTTAGATTATATTGCAGGAATTGACTCTAGAGGTTTTATTTTTGGAGCAGCATTAGCTGATCGTTTAGGTATTGGTTTTGTGCCAGTTCGTAAAAAAGGTAAACTTCCTAGTACTACTGTATGTGAAAAATATGAATTAGAATATGGTTTTGATGAAGTAGAATTACACTTAGATGCATTTAGAGATACAAAAGATGCAAGAGTACTTTTAATAGATGATATTATCGTAAGTGGTGGAACTGCTTATGCTGCTGCAAACTTAATAAATAAATTAAATGTAAACTTAGTAGAGATGTGTTTTTTAATGGATATTAAAATGCTAGGTGGTGCTAAAAAGCTTGAGAAAGTAGCACCTGTTTATTCTGTATTAGAAATATAAAGAGGAAAAAATATGAATGATTATATACCAAAACCAAGCCTTTTTGATCCAGATGAAAAAGGTCAATTTGGAATTTTTGGAGGACAATATGTTCCTGAAACATTAATGCCTATTTTAAAAGAATTAGAAAAAGAGTATAAAAAATATAGATTTGATGATGAGTTTTGGGCTGAAGTAAATTCACTACTTAAAGATTATGTAGGAAGAGAACATCCTTTATATTTTGCAAAAAACATCTCAGAAGAAATAGGTGCAAAAGTATATTTAAAAAGAGAAGATTTAAATCATACAGGAGCACATAAAGTAAATAATGTAATTGCTCAAGGACTACTAGCAAAAAAACTTGGAAAAACAAAAGTTATTGCTGAAACTGGAGCTGGACAACATGGAGTTGCAACTGCAACTATTGCTGCTTTAATGGGTTTAGAATGTACAGTTTTTATGGGTGCAAAAGATGTTGAGAGACAAGAATTAAATGTATTTAGAATGAAGCTTTTAGGTGCAAAAGTAATTGCCGTAGAAAGTGGAAGTAAAACACTTAAAGATGCAATGAATGACGCAATTAGATTCTGGGTTACAAATGCACGTGATACTTTCTATATAATTGGAACAGTTGCTGGTCCACATCCATACCCTATGATGGTTAGAGATTTTCAAGCAGTTATTGGTTATGAAGCTAGAAAACAAATCTTAGAAAAAGAGAATAGACTTCCTGATTATGTAGTTGCTTGTATTGGTGGTGGTTCAAATGCTATTGGTATGTTTTCGCATTTCTTAGAAGATAAAGAAGTGACTTGTGTTGGAATTGAAGCAGGTGGTTTAGGAATTGATACAAATAAACATGGATGTTCTCTTGCAAAAGGAAGTCCTGGAGTATTACATGGGCAATGCTCTTATCTTTTACAAGATGAAGATGGACAAATAACTGAAGCCCACTCTATTTCAGCTGGACTTGATTATCCAGGAATTGGACCAGAACACGCTTTTCACAAAGATAATAATAGTGTTCAATATGATTCTGTGACAGATAAAGAAGCTTTAGATGCCTTTGTATGGTTAAGTAGGAAAGAGGGTATTATTCCTGCTTTTGAAAGCTCACATGCAATTGCTTATTTAAAAAAGGCAAAAGATAAACTAAAAGATAAAATTGTGATTATCAATCTATCTGGACGTGGTGATAAAGATATGATACAGGCGAAAAGTTTACTAAATTTTGACTAAAAAGGAAAAAGATGGAACAGTTCTTTAAAAAGTTTCAACCCCATTCAGGAAAGATATTAGCAAGCATTGTTATTGTTTTCTTCTCTTTTTTAGCTTACAATCTTTATCAAGCACCAGTTGATGGTTTTGAAAATAGATTCGTTTATTTACTAAAAGAGTATGGATATATAATACTTTTTGCTTGGGGTATGCTTGAAGGAGAAGCTGGTCTTATCATGGCTGGATTACTAGCACATACAGGAGATATGAATCTTTATATAGCTATTTTTGTAGCTGGACTTGGTGGCTTCGCAGGGGATCAAGTCTATTTTTATATAGGTAGATTTAATAAATCATATGTTCATAGTAAATTTAAAGGTCAGCGAAGAAAGTTTGCCTTAGCTCATTTGTTGCTTCAAAAATATGGCTGGCCTATTATTTTTGCACAAAGATACATGTATGGAATGAGAACTATTATTCCAATTTCAATCGGACTTACAAGATATGATGCAAAAACATTTGCATTTATAAACCTTATCTCAGCTTGGTGTTGGGCTGCAATTACAATTGTGCCTGTTTGGTATTTTGGAGAAGAGATTTTAAAGATATTACATTGGGCAAAAGAACATTGGTACTTAGCTCTTCCAATTGCTTTAGGATTTGGAGGTAGTATTATTTATTACTTTAATAAAGCATCACAAAAAGCAGAAAAGAAAAATTCAAAAAAAGTAGAAGAAAAAAATGAAAATTAATTTAACAAATACAAAAATAAATAAAATAAAATCAGATATTGAAATAGTATTAGTAAATAGTATTGAAAATTTAAAAGAAAAAGAGTTATTAGAGAGTTTAGACTTTAAAGTTTCAGATGAAGTTATGGTTTATTTACCAGAATCAGGAAAAATATTTGTAGCTTATGAAGAAGAGACATATGATTGTCTTGCAATTGCAATTGCAACTGCAATTAAGAAGTTTCAAACAACTAATTTTAAAACTGCAAAAGTAGACTTAAACTCTTTTGATTCAAAAATCTTAAAATCAATTGTCGAGGGTACACTTTTAGGTTCATATACTTTTGATAACTATAAATCAAAGCAAGAGAAAAAGAAAAAACAAGAACTAATAATTTCAATTCAAGAAGATTCTCCAAGTCTTGATAATATTGAATTAAATTCAATATTAAATGAATCTACTATTATTTCAAAAGCAGTAAATAAAGCAAGAGACATGGTAAATACAACTCCTGGCGATTTTTATCCAGATGTAATGGCAAAATTAGCTAAAAAGCTAGCAAAAGATGCAAAAATTGAGTATAAAATCAAAGGTGAAAAGTTCTTAGAAAAAAATGATATGAATGCAATGTTAAGTGTTGGTCGTGCTTCAATTCATGAATCAAAACTAATTCACTTATCATATAAACCAAAAGATGCAAAAAAGAAAATTGTTTTAGTAGGAAAAGGTCTTACTTATGATTCAGGTGGATTATCTTTAAAACCTGCTGATTATATGGTAACAATGAAATCTGATAAAGCAGGTGGTTGTGCAGTATTAGCAACTATTTGGGCAATTGCAAAACTTGAACTTCCTTTTGAAGTACATGCTGTAATTGGTGCAGTTGAAAATATGATAGGTGGAGATGCTTATAAACCAGATGACGTTTTAGTTGCAAAGAATGGAACTACAATAGAAGTTAGAAATACAGATGCTGAAGGAAGACTTGTTCTTGCAGATTGTCTATGTTATGCACAAGATGAAATTCATGATATTGATTATATATTTGATTATGCAACCCTAACTGGTGCTTGTGTAGTAGGCGTTGGACAATATACAACAGGAATTATGGGTAATAATGAAATCTTAAAAAGAAATGCAGTTTTATCAGCTTTAAAATCTGGTGAATATGCAACTACATTAGATTTTAATAGATATTTAAAGAAAACTATAAAATCTGATATTGCAGATATTTCAAATATTGCAAGTACTAGATATGGTGGAGCTATTACTGCAGGATTATTTCTAGATAATTTTTTAAAGAAAGAAAATAAAGAAAAATGGATTCATTTTGATATTGCAGGACCTGCGTTTGTTGAAAAAGCTTGGGGATATAATCCTTATGGAGCAAGTGGCGCTGGAGTTAGAATGACAATAGAGTTTTTAAAAAATATAGATAAGTAAAAATAAATATTGTAAAAATAAAATAGGAATTTAAATGTCTAAAAAAATATAAAAATATAAAAGTAGAATATATTCTTATATTATTTACAATAGGTGTTATTTTTAGTTTTATTTTTCTCATTCACTAAATATGAAAAATCAAGAAGCTTGGTTTTCAAACTTAGATTTAAACATTGAAAATGAAAAGGTTCAAAAACCTTTTACTCCTACTATTAGAGCTATTTTACCAATAAGAGAAAATAACGGTTTTAATGGTATTCTTATTATTAATTATAATATGGAAAATTTCTTAGATACCTTAAAAGATAATACCATTTATAATACAATTTTATTTGATAAAGATGGAAATACATTAACTCACTATGAAAAAGAAAAAAGTTGGGGTTTCTATTTAGATAAAAAATATAATCTTAATGATGAATATAAAAATGAAATATCAAATGCCTTAAAAAACAATCAATATGAAAATTCAGAGGTTTTTATCAAGAAGTTTGATTTTGATGTTTCAAATGAACTTTATTTACTTGTAAAATTAAAAGACAAATATATAACACAATTAAAAACAGATCAGTTTAAAGAGTATATAGTTGTTTCTTTTATTGTATTTTTACTTGGAATAATTTCATCATTATTTATTTCACGAATCTTCAATAGCTTATCAAAAATAATTTCAAAAACTGATGATAGGCTAATCGAGACATCTGTTTTAGTTAAGCTTAGTTATTTTAAGTACAATTATGAAGATAGGTTGATTACTTTTGATGATAATTTTTTTAACCTTTTAAATTACAAAGATATTGAAAAAAAATCTTTTAATTTTGATGAATTAAAAAAGTTTTTTAATAAAGATTTTTTAGATAAATTAAAAATAAAAATTTCAGATATAAAAGATAAAGACTCTTTTGAATTTGAAATTCAAACAAAAGAGAATAAAACTTTAATCTTTTTTACAAAATTTAGAGCAATATATGAAAACAATAAAATTGCAGAGATTGAAGGGATTTTTCAAGATATAACAGAACAAAAAAATTTAATGCAATCTTTTGAAGAGGCAAGTATTGAAGCAAAAAATGCAAATGAAGCAAAAAGTAAGTTTTTAGCTACAATGAGTCATAAAATTAGAACTCCATTAAATGGAATAATTGGTTTAAATAAATTAGCACTTGATTCTAATCCAAACACTAAAATTAGAGAATTCTTAGTAAAATCAGAGATTTCTTCAAAGGCTTTATTAAACGTTATTAATGATATTTTAGACTATTCAAAAATTGAAGCAAATATGTTGAGTTTAGAAAAAACAACTTTTGAATTAGATAAATTATTTTTAAATGTAACAGATCTTTTTGATTATCAAGCTTATAAAAAAGAGATTGATTTACATATCGATTTTGACAATAATATTCCAAGAATATTAATAGGTGATCCTCATCGAATTACACAAATTCTTAATAACCTTGTTGGTAATGCAATAAAGTTTACAGATACAGGTTCAATTGAAGTAAATGCAACTTTAATTGAAAAAAACGATAATAACTTGGTATTAAAATGTAGTGTAAAAGATACTGGAATTGGAATGGATGCAAATGAGCAAGAGAAATTATTTAAATCTTTTTCTCAAATTGATGATTCAACTACAAGAGTTTATGGTGGAAGTGGTTTAGGTCTTACTATTACAAAAGAGTTAATTGAATTAATGAATGGAAAAATAGAAGTTTCAAGTAAAAAAGGCTTAGGAACTATTTTCTCTTTTACAATCGATTTAGAATATGAAGATGCCTTTGAATTTAATAATACACTTTTTAAAAGTAAGAATTTTTTAGTTATTGATGATAATGAAATAGATATTAGAATTATAGAGAATATATTAAAATCCTGGGAAATCAAAACATATAGTTGTTTAAATGCAAAAGATGCATTATCAAAGATTGAAGAGGGCGCTCATTTTGATTATATTTTAGTTGATTGGATTATGCCTGAAATTGATGGGGTTGATTTTATTAAAGAACTTCAAGAAAAGAATTTGAAAACTTGTCCTAAAATTATTATGGTTACAGCATATGAAGAGGATAATTTAAAGCAAAAATTAAAAGATGAAGATGTTATAGTAAATAATATTCTAAGAAAACCTTTTACTCCCTCTTCAATTTATGATACATTAATTGAGTTTGAAGAATCAAATAAAGAAAATTATAAAAATAGTAATAATGATTATGAAAAAGAAAAAAATATAAATAGTATTAATGCAAATATATTAGTAGTTGAAGACAATAAGATTAATCAAACAGTGTGTCAAGAAATATTAAAAAGAGTTGGAGTAAAAGTAACTCTAGCAAATAATGGTATTGAAGCTGTAAATATATGTAAATCTAATAAGTTTGATATGATTTTAATGGACCTACATATGCCAAAAATGAATGGTTTTGATGCTTCATTAAGTATTAGGCAATTTGATGATAAGACACCAATCATTGCTTTAACTGCAGCTGTAATGCCTGAAGATAAAATATTATCTAAAAAGGTAGGAATGCAAGATCACTTAGCAAAGCCAATTGAGTTTGATGAGTTGTTTAAATGTATTAATAAATATATTCCAAATCTAGTTGTTTTAAATGAAAGTAAAAAACAAGTAAGTAGTTCAAATATTCATTTGGATTTCGAAGAACTTTTAAACAGAGTTGGAAGTAGTGAACTTGCAAATGAATTATTAAATGAGTTTATAAATGAATATAAAAACTGTATTAATGAATTTAAAAGTAGTTTAAATAATGAAAGTTTTAATAACGATATTCATAAACTAAAAGGTGTTAGTGGAAACCTTTCATTAAAAGTTTTATATGAAATTTGTATTAAGATTGAAAAAGAAACAGAAAATGAAAAAAGAAGTAAACTCTTAGATGATTTATCTGTAGAGTTAGATGAAGTTATAAGAGTTATTCAAAGTTAATTATCGTTTTATCTATTTCTTTGGCATTTTCGTTTATAATCTGCTTCAATAAACTTCTTAAAAGATTGTAAAAGATATTAGAATAATATCAAAAAGTAAAAGGAAATAAATGGGACTAGGTGTAGGAATCGTAGGATTACCAAATATAGGAAAGTCGACAACGTTTAACGCGTTAACAAAAGCACAAAATGCAGAAGCACAGAATTATCCATTTTGTACTATTGAGCCAAATAAGGCAGTTGTTCCAGTACCTGATAAGAGATTAGATGCATTAGCTAAAATTGTTGATCCAGAGAAAATTCAGCACTCTACAATTGATTTTGTTGATATTGCAGGTTTAGTAAAAGGTGCCTCAAAAGGTGAGGGTTTAGGTAATCAATTTTTATCTAATATTAGAGAAGTTGAAGTTATCTTGCATATGGTTAGATGTTTTGAAGATGAAAATGTTGTTCATGTTGAAGGTGGAATTGATCCATTAAGAGATATTGAAATCATTGAAACAGAGCTTATTTATGCAGATATCACACAAGTTGAAAAAAAGTGTGATAAGCTAAAAAAAGAATCAAAATTTGATAAAACTGCAGCTGCAAAATTACCAATTGCACAAGCTTTATTAGCTCATTTAGAAGATTTAAAACCAGCATCTGCATTTGAAGATAGAGATGATGAAAACTTTATTGAATTAGATAGAGAGTTAAGATTATTATCAAATAAAAGTATAATTTATGGAACAAATGTTGATGAAGATTCATTAGCAGATGGTGGAAATAAATATGTTGATTTAGTAAAAGAACATGCAAATAGTGTTAATGCTGATGTGATTGTATTATGTGCAAAAATTGAAGAAGAATTAGTTGGTTTAGAAGATGATGAAGCACAAGAGTTCTTAACAGATTTAGGCGTTGAAGAATCAGGATTAGAGCAAATTATTCATCATGCTTTTGATAAACTTGGACTTCAATCATATTTTACTGCAGGTAAGATGGAAGTTAGAGCTTGGACTATTAAAAAAGAAACAAAAGCACCACAAGCAGCTGCTGTAATTCATAATGACTTTGAAAAAGGTTTTATTAAAGCAGAAGTAATTGCCTATGAAGACTTCGTTTCTTTAGGTGGAGAAGCTAAAGCAAAAGAGGCTGGAAAACTAAGATTAGAAGGAAAAGATTACGTTGTTAAAGACGGCGATGTGATGCATTTTAGATTTAATACATAATATAGTTTTTTAATTTTAATAATTTATATTTAATTGATATATAATTAGTTATAATAAAAAAATAACAAAAAAAACAGGAGTTCATTTTGACTAGTAATATATTAGAGAAAATAGAATCTTTACCGCCTTTACCAAAAACAATTATAGAGATTGAAGAGTTTAGGAAAAAATATGAAAAGGAAGCATCTGAACTATTATTAATAATAGAAAAAGATGCATTAATTATTTCTACTTTATTAAAGATATCAAACTCTGCAATGTTTGGATTTAGATCAAAAGTTGAAACTCCTGGTCGTGCAATTAATTTATTAGGTATTAATTTTACTATTTCAATAGCAATTGGTGGAACAGTTCAAAATTTACTTAATACAAATTTAGAGCCTTATAGTATCTCTAGTGATGATTTTATGAGAGCTTCAAATCTTTCTTCAACACTTACTAGTCTTTGGTTATCAAGAGTTGATGTTGATTTAAAAGATGAGATTTTATTACCTGCTTTATTACAAGAAGCTGGAAAATTTATTTTAGCAGATATTATTACTAGTGAGCAAAAAACTGATGAGTTTAAAGCAATGATTGCTTCTGGTTCTTCACTAGCAAATGCTGAAAAAGAAATAGTTGGATTAACGACTTCTGAAATCACTGCAAAAATATTTAGACATTGGAAATTAAGTGAAAACTTAATTGATTTAATCGAATTTGTTGATGATATTCCAAAATGTGCTGAAGATAAAAAACAGAAAGCCCAAATACTTGATGTAATTAAAACAGTATGTAGTATCTCTAATCCATTAAGTGATGAAAGTGTTGCTAAAGCTATTGAAAAAGCTACAAAATATGGCTTAGATGTTAAAACATTAGAAAAAGCTATTGAAACATTACAAGATAGATTATTAGACGAATAAAGTCTAATAGTTTGTTTTAATTACAAACCTTGTAAAATTATCTCCCATAAATACTCAACTTCTTCATCTGTTAAATTTATTAATTTTTTTTGCTCAAATAACTCTTTAATTTTTTTTAAGTCAAAAATTTTAGAATAAGTACATTTTGCGTGAACAGGTAAAAAACCTCTAACAAGTGATATATTTTCAATGATTTTATTTTCACATATTAAGCACTCATAATCAGTATGAAGTCTTCCCTCATACTCTAAAATAGTTATATATGATTCACAAATTGCTCTTAGTGCATTTTGTTTTATCATAATATGAACTAAGTTATCAAGATTATAAAAATAAAAAGCATCAATCTCTTCAAGCTCTTTTAAATGTGGATAAAATAGTTTAACAAATCTTTGCCAACAATACATTTTTTCATAGTCTAAAATCCATTGAAAGCCTAATTGTATAACATCTTTAAGTCTGGGAATTGTAGATTTTGTATCTTCTAGTTCGAAATCTATTTTATAACCTATATTGATATTAGAGTGCCTTGCACCATAAAATCTATAGGTAGTTAAAATAGATGTTTCTGTTAGTATTGATACTATTAGGTCATCATCTTTTACAGGTTTAATATCTATTATATAACCTTGCATAAAAAATATTAGTCCTCTTTTCTCATTTCATTAATCTCTTCCATTATCTCTTTAGCTTCTTCTTCATCAATTTCACCTGCAGCTAAATCTTTTAGCATGTCATTAAAATCTTCTCTCATTTCTTGCATTGAAGCTAACTCTTCTTTTGTTCTTTCATCTTCTTTTTTTGATGCAATGATTTCAAATAATTCATCAATATAATCTTCTATTTCAATTAATACATCATTTTTTAGTAAAGATGCTAATTCATCTTGAATAGTCATAGTTATCCTTATTTATTTTTGGCAATTATATCTAAAAAGAACTAGCCTTTTGCTTCAATAAAACTAAATAAACTTTATGTTACAATTTATAAAATTTATGTAAGGAAGTTATATGGCAGAATTTAATAATGTTTCTATCGCAAAAGCTGCAAGTGTTCTTTTTGAAGGGAATATTACAAGTAGAAGTATTGAATTTGAAGATGGTTCTAGAAAGACATTAGGTATTATGTTACCTGGAGAATATGAGTTAAATACAGTTCATACAGAAATAATGGACATTCAAAGAGGAAAGTTAGAAGTTTTATTACCTGCTCAAGAATGGGTTGAGTATACTGGACCAGCTACATTTGAAGTTCCTGCAAATTCAAAATTTAAATTAAGAGTTCATTCCTTAGTTGACTACTGTTGTTCTTTTATAAAAATTAGATAAATATAATTTAAACTTTATTTATAAAGCAATACGAATTAATTCGTATTACTTTATCTTCTAATATAAAAACTCTTCTTTTATCTCTTCAAACTTTAATACCTTTTTTCCAAAATGACTTTTTGAAAAATCCTCTGCTTCTTTTTTTGTTTTAAATGGAATTAACTCTTCCCCCATTGGACCATAGATATTAGAGCCCATTACATAGTAAGCACTTTTAGCATTTATTGCATTTAAACTATAATAGTCTGTAACAAGCATCTTTGAAATATCTTGTGTTTTGTGTGTGTGTTTAAATTTTGATGGATTAAAGTAAAACTTCATCATATCTTTTACTCCATCAAAATAGTGTGAATGTTTTTGTTTTACTTCTATTTGTGCTACCCATTTTGGATATTTTGATACAAACATTCCACATACAGGACATTTAGTATCTTTTGCTACTTTTATCATTTTATCTTTATTTGCAGCTAATACAGGGTCATATAAATAAATAGCAACTGCTTGTTGCATTTTAGGCTTTAGCGTTTTACATAAGTTATTATCAATAATATATTGTTTACTCTCTCCAACTGAATTAAATTCAGGGAATTTATCTTGTTTACACATTGAAGAGTATATCTTTTTACCTTTTTTTGCCATCATCATTCTTTTCTTTGTTGTAGCCATTGTGTCTTTTGATAATGAGTCTTTTGCTATCTTTAATGTTTCTTCAAAACTATGAATTTCTCCACCAAAGTTTTTTTGAAAAGATAAAGCATCTTCTTTTTTCTCAAATGCATATTTACTAATAGCACTCATCGTTCCTTTTTTTGAAGAACCTACAACATAAGTAGCTTTTTTAGCATCAATTAGTTTTAAAGATTTTGTATCAACAACTTCAATTTGCTTTATTTTATCAGCATGATCATTATGTATATGAGCTTGACAACGAATTGAACAGTATTGTTCTTTCTTTTCATTTTTAAATGTAGTTGCATGGCTTGTTTTATAGAATTTTGTTAAGTGCATACCACAAACATTACAAAAACTTTTGCTTGAATCTGTTTTTACTAATGTAGCTTCTGAAGGCTTAACTGTTTGGAACATTTTATTATCTTGTGCATTAAGTAAAGAAGTACTTAATATTAGTGCAGTGAATAAAACTAGAAGTTTTTTTAACATTATATTTCCTTTTTTTGTGTATTAAAAGAAGTATATAAAAAAGTAGTTAATTATTTGTTAATCTAAATCAATAAAGTAGAGTTTAAAAAGAAATAAAAAAAGGCAAAGAACTTAATCTTTACCTTTTTTACTTGTTTAAGTTAAATAAAAAGCTTACGCTTCTACAGATACTTCAACAGCTGTTGATTCCCATATACCGTGCTTAGTACAGTAACCATGAGCAGTTAAGTTTAATTTTTTTCCAGTTGGAATAATTGTAAAAGTTGTAGTATTATGTGCTTTAATATTTCCTAATGTTCCTGGAACATAAGTAACTTGAGCTAATTTTACATCAGCATTGAATAATGTAATTGATTCAATATAGTGATCAAAATCATCTGGATGAGTATATTCGTTACCCATTTTAACAGTTACTTCAAATGGCTCACCTTGTTTTGCAGTTGCAGCACAGTGAATAAATGGTGAATGTCTATCAATTAAATCTTTCTTCGCTTCTCTTTCTACAGTATCAATATCAACATATTTGTTAATTTTTGGCATAATTTCTCCTAAGTTTTTTAAATTAGCCTTATTATACTATAATTTTTCTAAAAGTAAATAGGATAAAATATATCCTATATTAATTATTATCATTTGAGAATGAACATGTGTATATTTTGCTCATATTTGGTATAATTGCGAATGAATAAAGAAGAGTATTTTATAAAACAGTTTTCAAATAGTAAATTTATAGGTGATGATGGTGCAGTTGTAGGCTCACATGTCTACTCTATGGACGCATTTTTTGAAAATATTCATTTTAAAAGAGAGTGGTTTAGCTTAAAACAAATAGCTTACAAAGCTATGATTGTTAATATTTCAGATGCAATAGTTATGAATGCAATTCCTAAATATGCATTACTTAGTGTCGCAATTCCATCAACATATAGTACTAAAGAGTTAAATCAATTATCCAAAGGCTTTAAAAAAGCTGCTAAAGAGTTTAATATTGAAATAATTGGTGGAGATACAATATCAAATAATAAACTTGATATTTCAATTACGATTATTTCTAAAACAAAAAATCCAATACTTCGTTCAAGTGCAAAAAAAGATGATTTGTTTTGTTATACAGGAACATTAGGAACTTGTAAAAAAGATTTAGCAAAATTATTTGCAGGAAAGAAGATAAGTAAAAAATCTAAGTTTATAAAACCTAAATTAAATGCAGATTTTTTTTATGAAAGTTCTAAGTATATAAGTTCAGCGCTTGATATTTCAGATGGACTTTTTTTTGAATTACAAAGAGTTTCAAAAGCAAGTAATATTGGCTTTGAATTTTTTAAACAAATTCATGAGGATATTGGAACATCAGGAGAAGAGTATGAAATTCTTTTTTCTTTCAATAAAAAGCATTTAAGTAAAATTGAAAAAATAGCAAAAAAACATAAAGTAAAATTAAATATATTTGCAAAAGCTATTAAAGGTAAATATGAAACGAAAAGTAAAAACCATCATTTTTAAAAATTACAAAATATAAACTAATAAAAAATCTAAGGAAAGATATTGAAACAATTACAAAGATATTTAAATCACTCTAAAATAGACGTACTATTTAAACAAAATAAAGATGATTTTGTTGTAACAGAAATACCATTATACGAATTTTCAGGTGAGGGTGAACATCTTATTTTAAAAATAAGAAAAAAAGATTTAGCAACTTGGGATGCCTTAGAAATCATTGCAAAGTTTGTTGGTTGTAAAAGCAGAGACATAGGTTATGCAGGATTAAAAGATAAAAATGCAATGACAGTACAAACTATCTCTATTCATAAACAATATGAAGAAAAATTAAAAACATTTAATCATCCAAATATTAAAATTTTAGAAACTACTTATCATAACAATAAAATTAAAGTAGGGCATCTAAAAGGTAATAAGTTTTTTATTAGATTAAAAAGAGTTAATGTCTTAGATTCTAGAAAAATTGAAGCTGCTTTAGGAAGTATTGTGAGTTTAGGAATGCCAAACTATTTTGGATTTCAAAGATTTGGAATAGAGGGTGATAACTATAAAAAAGGTAAGGCTATTATTGAAGGTACTTTAAAAGAGAAAAGAAGAAATTTAAAACAAATGTATATTAATGCATATCAGTCTTACTTATTTAATTCTTGGCTTTCAAAAAGAATCGAAATATCAAAACTAGTTGATGCTTTTGAACCAAAAGAGATTTGTGAAAAATTAAATCTTCCTCTTGACGTTGTTAAAAGAATGAAGAAACAAAAACATCCTTTAAAACTAATAACAGGAGATTTATTATCTCATTACCCATTTGGAAAAATATTTACTATTGAAGATTTAGAAACAGAATCAGATAAATTTTATGATAGAGATAGAGTTCCTACTGGATTATTATCAGGCAAGAGAGTTAAAACTTCAGTTGATTTAGCCTATGAAATAGAAAAAGAGTATGAGGCACCAACTGGTGAAGATGGGGCAAGAAGATTTGCATGGATTTTCCCAGATGAAGTGGAAAGTAACTATAAAGAAGATAAAAATTGGATGGAATTAAAATTTACTTTACCAAAAGGTTGTTATGCAACTGAATTAATTGCAGAAATAATTCATTAAAAATCTACTAATAATTTTTAATAATATCTTTTAGTTAAGTTTAAATAAGTTAAACTAGTAATATAGTTTACTTACTAAAGGATATTTATGCAATATGAAGAGTTAATAGTTCAATTATGTGATGTCATAAAAGAGTCTGAAAATAATGCCTTAGCTATTTATAATAACTTAGAAACAATAAATGATAAAGTAAATTCTCTATCAATTTTAGAACATGAAAAAGAAAAAATAAATT
>NZ_WFKJ01000028.1 GCF_009208075.1 Poseidonibacter ostreae
TATAAATAGTATTTAATAACTTTTATTTTTTTAACTTAATAAGCTAAAAGCAATAATAAAGATTAGAAGACTTTTTAGGTTCACATGTATTTATTTTTTGTATATCATCTTTAAATTCATTTTTGAATATTTCTGCTCTATGATTATCTTCCATATCATTTTTTATAAAGTCATATACATCACAATAGTGATTATCATCCATAATCTCAATAACTTTTTCAAGACATTCATTCATATAAGTTTCGACATATGTATCCTCATCTTTATAAATCTCTTTTATAGTTCTACCTGCTTCAAGTAGTTCATTTATATTTTCATATTCTTTTATTATTTCAAAAATAACTTTTGCAGACTCTTTATCATTAGCAATATTAACATCAGCTATATTTAAAGCTAAAGTATAAACTTCACTACAGTATCCTGCAAATTCAAATTTATCATCTGATAAAAGTAATGCTTCTTTAGCTTGCTTAATTAAATCAAGTACCCAGTTTTTATCTTCTATATTTGTATTAATTGAAGATATCAAATTATTATAATCAGATAATTCATTTAAATTATTAGAAATTTTTTTATATATACTTCTGGCCCACTGTTTATCATTTAAAGATTCACTACTTGCAATATTACAAGCAATTGCTTTTAAACATAAGATGTCTTCATCAGATAAATTAATAGCTTTTATATAAAGTTCTTTTGCCCAATCTTTATCATTTAAAATATCTTTTTTTGATATATCATATGCAATACTATTTAGCATATGACTTGATTCACAAGTATCTGTATATATTTTAAATAATTCTTTTGATAACTCTTTATTATTTCCAAAGTCATCGTTACAAAATTTGTTTGCCCAATAATCAATACAAATATCATCATTTAAGTCTTTAAGAATTTCTTCTAGCTTATCATGATTTTTGTATATTGATTTAATCTTTTTTATTGTTAGGTTTAAACTCATTTTATTTTCCTATGATAGAAAGTTATTATTTCTAATTCTACAATAAGAATGTCACATTAATGTCACATTATGACATTTTAAAAGTTATTATTTTTCTAAACTTGATTTTATTTTATAATATATCCTTGATTTCGTCTGTTTTTTATAATATCTTCTGGCATTTTTCTTTTTAATCTATTTACTAATTGTCTTACTTGATTTGATTCATTCTCATATTCCCATATAGAGTTAATTATAGTTTGATAATTGACAATTTTTCCTCTATTTTTAATAAGTAAATTTAGAAGATTAAGTTCATTTAGAGTTAAATCAATATTTTTATTTTCTTTATATACTAGTTTTGAAAGGTTTTTTATAAGTTTTAAGTCAGTACTTAAAGAGATTTCATTTGAGAACTTTTTGTTTAAGTTTTCTAATTTGAGTTTTAATTCTTTTACATTAAATGGTTTTTTCATATAATCGTTACATCCGATTGTATAAGCTTCTTCAATTGTATCAATTTCTGTTGTTGCACTTATCATAATCGTATAAGAATCTTTATATCTATATTTAATTTCAGTTAATAATTCAATTCCGTTTATCTCTGGGATATCAATATCTATTATAAAAACATCATACATATTATCTAGACTATTTAGTGCACTTCTACCATCTAAAAAAGATGAAATATCATATTTATTCAAATAACTTTCAATTGCTCTACTCAATAAATAATCATCTTCAATTAACATTATTTTCAATATATACCTACCAATTCATTGTTATAAAGAAATAATAACAAAAGAATATAAAAAATAATATTAAAATGTGTAAATAAATATATAAAATTTAAATCTGTGATTTTTTACTTTCAGTAAATCTATACTATAATATTTTAAATTATAAAAATATATTTTTCACTTACAAAAAGGATACAAAAATAATGCGTAAAATTAATTTTCTATTATTACTTTTAATTAGCTTATCTTCATCAGCTTCTGCTGCAACTTACTATGTTTCAGATGATTTACATACATTTATACATTCAGGACCTAGTACTAAATATAAAATTGTTGGTAGTGTTAACTCAGGAGAGCGTATTAAAATAATTCGAAAAGACTCAAACTTTACACTAGTAAAAGACTCAAAAGGTCGTAGTGGTTGGATTAATTCAAAATATGTTTCTAATCAACAAGGTTTAAAAGAACGTTTACCAAAACTTGAAAATAAACTTGCAGAATTAAAAATACAATTAGAAGAGTATGAAAAAGATATTGAGTCAAAAGCTACTCAAATTACTACTTTAAAAAATACAAATACAAAACTAAATAAACAATTAGAAGAGATTCAAATAGAAAACAATGATTTAAACGCAACACTTGATATGCAAAAAAACGACCTATTAATGCGTTGGTTTAGCTATGGTGGAATGGTTGCGGGAGCTGGTCTTCTTTTAGGACTTATTATTCCTTTATTAATTCCTAATCGTAGAAATAGAAGTCGTTTTTAAATATACTTTTTTTAGGCAATTTACATTCACTAAACATTAATCTACTATATTTAAATTATCTTAATTCTGTAAAAGGATAATTTATGAAATCTTTTGATTTCTTTAGTACATTAATGCCCACAAGTCAACAAAATATTCTTAATAATTGTGAATTTAAAATAATTCCTCAAGGAATGCAACTTTATGCTCAAGGCGATATTTGTAATGGAATACTTTTTCTAACAAAAGGAAGAGTTCGAGTCGTTCGTCAAAATGAAAATGGACAAAGTGTATTACTCTACTATTTTTCTCAAGGGGAACAGTGTAATGTAAACTTTACAAGTTCGTATAATTCTGCACCAGCAGTTGGAACTGCAATTGCAGAAACTCAATTAGAGGGTTATGATATACCTGTTGAATTAGTTGCTAAACTTTTTATTGAAGATAAAGAGTTTCAAAGATACGTATTTGATCAGTATGTAAAGAGACTAGAATCAATGGCAACTGTAATAGAAGAGGTAAGATTTTTAAGTTTAGATACTAGATTACTTCACTGGTTACAATCTCAAGAACAAAAAGAAATAAATATTTCACATGAACAATTAGGTGAAATAGTTGGAACATCAAGAGAAGTGGTAAGTAGAATATTAAAAAGTTTTGAAAAAAACAATATTTTAAAACTCTCAAGGAAAAGAATAGAACTTTTATAAAATATAAAAGTTCCTATTCCTCTCTAAATTTATCTATTGAAAATCTATTTAACTCAATAAAGTAAGAAAGAATAAAAAAGAATATTGCATATATCATCTGAGAAGACATTACATTCCAATTTTCTTGTAAACCTGAACCAAATACTAAAAGTACTATTAATAATCCTCCTACTAATAAAGCTCTAGCTGTAAATAATCCTAAAATTAGTAAAATACCTAAAATCAATTCGGTAAAAGGAATCATATAAGATGAAATACTCACCATAAATTCAGGCAAAATTGTATTAGAAAATTGCCCTATCATCCATGAATTAAAACCTTCTAAATTCAACATTCTAGCAATTCCATGAGTAAGCATATTTATACCCATGGTAAGTCTTAAAATCAAATAAGCTAATTCTATTGTTTTTTGTTTTGTTTTATTCATACTTATTCCTTTTTTTAAAATAATGATGATTGATAATAAATAATGTAAATACCTGCAACAATAAGAAAAACAGCACTTATCTTTTGCATATGAGGTAAAATAAAATTTATCTTTCTACTTATAAAATCTTTTGCAAAAATTGAAGTCATAATTGTTACTAACATTAGTAAACTAATACCAACAAAATAAGCTACAATATAACTCACACCTAATGCAGTATTCGGTTCACTAAAAGCTTGAGTTGCAACTACTAAGAAAAGTGGGAATAAACATCCTAAAGCACCAATAGCATAAGCAATTCCAAAGAAGAAAGCTTCTTTAATTTCATTATCATGTTTCTTTTGATTCATATGAATATTTACACTAAAATCTTTTCCAAAAAGCATTAATATTGCAACAATAATAAGTATAGCTCCTAAAGAAATAGCTACATATTTCATATAACTTTTTATTAATTCTGCTGCTAATACAATAAATCCACTTGCAATTGCATATATCACTAAAATACCTAAAATTGAGAAAAGTGCTAATTTCAAAGCTCTTAATAAAAGATGAATTTTACTTTGATTTGATACATTATTTCTAGAGATAAAAGAGACTATATAAGCAGGAAGAAGTGCTACTGCACAAGGGGCAAAGAATGCAAATACCCCTTGAAGAAATGAAAAGTATATAAAACTATTCATTTTTTAATGAATCATCTAACAACTTAGTATAATCTTCTAATGTAAGATGCCCTCTTTCCATAAATGTAATTTTACCTTTTGAATTAACTATAATTGTTGTAGCTTGTTTCGTTACTCCAAAATCAACCATAAGTTTAGGGTTACCAGCAACTGATGGATAAACTAATCCATGTTTTTTTGCTAAGTTTGTAAGTACTTCTTTTGTATCTGTTGGATCAATACTAATAGATATAAAATTCACTCTATCTTTATAAGTTTTATAAACACTATTTAATGATGGCCAATTTTTTGCACAAGTAGGACACCATGACGCTGTAAAATATACTAATGTTGGTTTTTTTGTTTCTAAAAGACCTTGTAAACTAACTTTTTCACCTGTAATTGTAGTTACATTGAAATCTGGAGCCATTGTAGGTGCTGCAAACATAGTACCTACAAATAGTGCTAAACTTAATATTATTTTTTTCATAATTTTCCTTTAAATTTTATAAGATAAAGGAATTATATTTAATTAAAAAAAATATGTATGTGATTAATGTCACATAAAACAGATTGCTGTTAGAGATGCTTTGAAAATGGGTATTTCTTTGAACTCTTATATTAAAAATTTTATAGAGAAAATATGAAAATACCTACAAACTAGGATGGTTTCAATATATTTCCTTTTTTAAAATTTTAATCTCATCTTTATTTGAAAGTCTAATATTAATAGAAAAATCAATATCTGGGTCTTGTAGTCCATCAAGTGGTGGAATTAGAAAACTTTCCATCGTTACCTTTCCTCCACACTGTACATCTGCAGGTGAACCTGGATAACCATAAAGGTTTTTAAATATTTCCATCTCTTTACTATTTTTACTCTCTTTCCTGAAAAGTGTTGCCATATCATTGACTTTACCCAAAATTTGTTTTGCTATTTCAGGTATTTTAGCCTTGTATTGTTTATTATTACTGTAATTACCATATTTTCTCAAACTACCCCATGTAAAAGATAACTCTTTGTCTGATGATGGCAGATTTACATAGATCTTGGAATCATCCTCGAACCACCAACCTTCATCTTCAGATTTTAATATATCTTGTCCACCCATATTTTTTATGAGTTTGTCTTCTTTTTCTATCTCATACTGACAACTATCCATATTAAGCTCGTATTTTTCTCTGTGTATTTTACGTGTCGATTTTGCATCTACATGATACTGCATAATCTTTCCATTATCTTCATCTATATAGACATAATAAGTATCTTTATCTTCCTGATGACTTTTTAAATCTTTATTTATTCCACGGTAGTTTTCAATAACTTTTACTGTTGTACTTGTTTTTTGAGAAGTTGTAACTGTATAATAAGGTTCTCTACACATCTGCTTTGCTAATGATTTAGTGGCTTGATTTACTAAGTTAAAATAACTATTTTCAGATCCTGAAACATTTGCCTTAGCAGCCAATGAACCTTGACGGTCTTCAATTCTGAGATTTATTGTCACTCTACCTTGCTTAAAAGTTGCGTTTCCTTTCGCCAAATGGGTTGCTTTAGTTAAATTAGGTGTTATTCGACTATCAGGATCAAAATAATCGCTTGATGTTGTTTCAATTTCCTCATCAATCTCTTCCATCATACTGGGGTCTTCTGTTGTAACTACAGTATACGAACAACGAAAAATATTCAAATCAGTAGCGACCATGCCTGACAAGCCTCTCCCTTCCCATGAAGCATATTTTCCGTTCATAGTAACAGTAAAATCAGCAGGATTGTAACCAATTGCTACTTGTTCACTTGATGAAGCTTCCAGAACATTTACACTGCATATAAGTAACAATCCTAATATCAATTTTTGTATGTATGCAAATATATTATTCATCATAAACTCCTTTATCATATTTCCCAAAGAGACCCTTTAGCATCTCTTCAGCAGTTTTTGTATCTTTTGGATTTTCTTCACTTTGTGAAGTACCTCCATCAAATAAACCTCCAAGAGATTTTAATGCATCATCAGCTGTAGCTTTTGATTTTTCAACAGGAATAAACTTACTCAAATCAAATACAGCTTTTGAAAACTCTACTAAATCCACTTTATCATTTCTTGTTGTTGTCATGGTTAGCATAGCATTTTCAAGTCTAATATCCATAGCATCATGTTTAGATTTTTTTAGATACGCAGCCTGATAACGCTTTCCTTGAATCTTTCCTTTTTTGTAGTTCTTTATCTCCATATCATTGATTCTATATTTTCCAACCATTCCTTTTTCATCTTCCGCATTAATAGAAAGATTGATATGAATATAGTAATCACCTTTTTGATAAATAGCATTTTCAATTTTTGTCTTCATCATATTCATACAAGTAGCACTTGAAAGCTGTTTCCAACCATTTGCTTCAGGTTTTAACATTTCTAAGAGTTGTTGTGCTTCTCCATGAGATCCAACTAGTGGACAAAGAGGTGGTTTCTTTACAGAAACTTCTGTTTTTTTGTCTACATTCATAGAAGCAGGTAAAGCATATACTGAGTCAGAAATTTCCGCATCATCAAACTTTACTAATTCCATACCCTCAAAAGCTATGGTTACATACCCTTTCTCAATATTCATAATTGAAGAGAGTCCATCTTCATCTGCACTTCCTTGAGTAAATTGCGTCATAACATTCATGTATTTATGTACTGCATCTACAACTTTGTCATCGTCTGTAACAAGCAAATCTAACTGTTTACCCTCTTCTTCATACTCAAGCGTCCAGACCTGACCTTTAATGCCTGCAACAGTTTTACTCTCACCTTTTTTAACTATTTTAAAATCAGGTACTTGTGACTCCTCTTCAAAAACTTCTTCTGGCATACCACCATATTTAGCAGACATCTGTTTCATCTGTTCCATCATGACATCCATATCCATATATTTTGACTTACCACCTTGTTTCATCACTATATAACGTTTATCACCAAGCAGTAATTGAGATGATTGTTCCCCTTCAGAATCTGTTGTTATCAGCACATGTTGTGCATCCTTATACTGGACAAGTTGATTCATATTGTCATCCATTTTATACTCTAAGGTAAAGTCTGCCCATAATATTGAAGATAGTAAGCATATCCCTATTATTATTTTTGTTTTCATAGTTTCTCCAATAGGTATTATTTCATATTTCTAAATGACTCTATGTAATTAACATCGGTGCCTTTTTCTTAAATTATATAACAATTAATTTAAATAAGTTATTATATTATAATTCAATAATACTCTCAAACATCTCTTTTACTTCAATCTCATGACTTATTAAAAATATTTGTCTATATTGTTCTTTAATAGTATGAAAGGCTTCAAGTATTTCTATACGTCTACTTTCATCTTGACTTCCAAATACTTCATCAAAGGCTAGGAAACCTATAGTACTAGTACCACTTAACTCTGTTAGAGTTTTTGATATGGCAATACGTAAGACTAAGTTTGCTAAATCTATTTCTCCACCTGAAAATCTCTCGATTGGGTACTTTTTACCTTCATCATATATATAAAAATCAAAATCATTTGATACTTCTATATGTTGATATTTTCCTTTAGTAATTATTGAATACATAGATGATGCAAAGCTTGATATTCTTGGAGCTATTTTTGCATTTAGTTTTGTTTTAAAATCTGCAAGGCTTAGTTTGATTTTTTCATAATCACCCAAGTCATCTTTTTTGATTTGTACTTTTGCTAGTTGTTTTTCATTATCATCAAGGGATTGTTGGATTGTTTGAATTTGACCTTGAATAGTTGCTATTTGTACTTTTAGATTATTTAGAGCTGTTATTTTTTCTTCTTTTTCTCTTTTAACCCAAGCAAATTGTTTTTCTTTTTCTTTGTGTTTTACCTCATCATAGTCTATTGCTTTATACTCTAATTCTAAGTCATTGTATTTTGTACTTAAGTCTTGTATTGTTAAAGTTGTAGTTTTAAGCTCATCTTTTATTTTATCTAGTCGTACAAGCATTGTTTCTAAACTTAAAACATATTCATACTTTTCTTTTAACTCTTTTTGTTTTTCTATTTGGCTTTTATGAAAAGAACTATCATAAGTGTACTGTTCTAATTTAGCTAATTCTTCTTTGTTTTTAATTCCATGTTTTTTAATCTTAAGAAAGTGTTCTTCTTCTTGAATAAAGTCTCTTTTTTTACTCTCTATTAGATTAACCTTTTTAGAAACTGTAAAGTGTTCATGATTTACTTTTTTAAAAAGCTCTTCATTCTCTTCTCTTTGTTTTACTTTACTTTCTAGTTCTTCTTTAGATTTTAAAATTTTATCTTTCTTTGTTTGTTCAATTGTACTTTGTAATGAATCTAATACCTTATCATACTCATCTCTAAGTGGTCTAGTGCAAGTTGGACAGTTTGAATCTCTTCCAAGTTCTTTTATAGTCTCTATTTGATTCTTTGTATTTGCTATTAGCTTATCTTCACCTGCTATTTCTTGAACTAGTATTTTTTCTTCTTTTTGTATTGCAATTATCTTTTGCTTTAGTTCAACTAATTGTTTCTCTAGTTCCTCTTCTTTTTGTATTAACTCTTTATGCTCTTTTGTCTCTTCTTTTAACAAATCAACTTTATGCTTTGATTTAAGATATTGTTCTCTTAAACTAGTTTGCTCTAATGTTAATCCCTCTTTTCTTATATGATGTCCTTTTAAGCTCTCCTGCTCTTTTAAGCTATCATGTAGAGAAATGTACTCTTCTTTTATACTTTGTAAACCTTGTAGCTCTTCTTGTCGTTTCACTAAGGTGTTTACATCTTCATTTAGTTTACTTTGGTTTCTTATATGTGAATTTATACTATTTTGTAAAATCTCACACTGTGAAGCAAAGTTTTGTTTCTTTTCTTTTATAAGTATATATTGTTTTAACTCTTCTTGTATCTGTACTTCTTCTAGTTTTAAACTATTTACTTCTTTTGTTTTTTCTATAGACTCTTTTTCATAATCTTCTTTATTTTTACTATATTGCTCTATATGCTCTTTTTTTACTTTTACCTCATCGTCTGCTAGTAATACTTCTGCAAATGCTGTGATTTCTCTTTTTAAATCCCTACTTTGTTTAATAAGTAAGTCTTCTATAAAATCAATCTTTTCTAAACCTAATAACTTCCTAATCATTTTCTTTCTATCTTCAGGTTTTCTAGTACTTAAGTTTGTCAACTCTTTTTGTGAAGCAAAGAGCGTATGTAAAAATGCATCCTTACTCATCTTAGTTAATGATACTATTGAAGTAGTTACTTCTTTTGCTCCTGTTGTTATAAGTTCATTCTCTTTATAAAACTTAGCATTAGCACTTAAAGCCTTTCCTCTAAACTCTCTGCTTACTTTATATGTAATACTTTCAAACTCAAACTCTAGTTCTACTAGTACTACATCTTTTATACTTGCATTAGAGTTTCGTATTACTTCTTTATAACCTTTATTCTTAAGCTCTCCATATAGTGCAAATAGTATTGCTTCAAAGATAGTAGACTTTCCACTACCATTTTTTCCTACTATTCCTATAAGTCCTTCTTGAAACTCTAGATAATAATTTTCGTATCTTTTGAAGTTCTCTAGTTTTATATTAAGCAGGATCATTATTACTCTCTTCGTATATAGAGAAAAGCTCTTTTACTTTTAACTTTAACCTATCATTCTCTTTTTCATCTTTCACATCTTCTTTAATATGCTCTAAAAAGAAATCTTCTAAAGATAAGGCTTCTATATCTTCTACACTTGTATTATTAGAATCTTTAATAAACTCTCTTTTTATACTAACACTCATAGCATCAACAAACAACTCTTTTATCTCTTTGTTTGATATATCTATAGATTGAAGTGGCGTTAAGTTTATAAGCTTTACTTCTACTATTGTATCTTTAGTATCATCTGTGTCTATAGTTAAAATTGAGTTTTCATAATCTTTACAATCTATTTGTTTTTGTATTATAGGTCTTATGTTTATTTGTTTATACTCTATATGTAAGGTATTTAATAAATCATCTTCAATATTTAAAAGAATAAAACCTTTTTCATTTCTTTTATCATTTAAACTTGTACGCTCTGTACTACCACTATAATATACATTTTCATGCTTTCCTACAGAACCAAAACCATGCCAATGACCAAGTGCTACATAATCCATCTTAGAAAAGATATACTCTTTATCACTTGGATATACCCATTCTCCAAACTCTTGCATCAAATACCAAGCCCCAACACTACAATGTAACATCATGATATTTTTTTTACTAACATCTATATTTTCTTCACAAAGTTCTATTTGTTCTAATGCAATACTGTCATCATTCATATGTGGTAGTGTATGAAATACTATATTGTTAAACTCTATTTTTTTATATTGTTGGCTATACGAAACAAAAATATTTTTAAAGTTTTCAAATATTTTTAGTATTGGAGAGCTTAGATTTGTTCTTGGCGTTGAGTGATTACCTGCTATTAAAATAAAAGGAATATTCAAAGCATCTATTTCATTAAACTTTTCAAGTGCATAAGTAATAGCACGATTACTTGGAGAGCTTCTATGAAATAAATCTCCTGTATGAATAATATAATCAGGTTTTATTTTTTTTATTTGCTCTACTACTTGAGAAAAAGCATCATAAAAATCTGCTTCTCTTTGATTTATATTATCTTCATTTAAAATATCTAAGTCGTTATACCCTAAATGAGTATCACTAAAATGTACTATTTTCACTTTTTACCTTTTTCTCTTTGTTTTTCTTCTAGTTTTTCTTGTTTCTTTTCATTGATTTTATCTAATAATGCTGAGGTAAATATACTTCCTGGAATTGCATAAAAAGCAATACCTAAAAAACTTACAAAAGTTGTAAGGATTCTTCCTACAAAAGTTATAGGATACATATCTCCATATCCAACAGTTGTAAAAGTAATAATAGCCCACCACATTGTTGTACCCATGCTTGTAAAAACTTCAGGTTGAACATCTTTTTCAAAATAATAAACTAAAGGAGTTATAGTAATTAATAATACTAAAAGAGTAATAACAATAAAAATAAACTCTTCTTTTTTATCTTTGATAATTGATAAAAGTAAAGTATCAAACTCAGCAAACTTTGCAAGCCTAAAAAGCTTAAAAATACGTAGAACTCTAAGCGCTCTTATAAAACCTAAGTCCATATTGAAAAATGTTAAATAAAAAGGAAGAATTGCTATTAAATCAATCAACATCATAGGTCTTGACATATATTTAATTCGTTGTATTTTTGGATTAAAACCTATAGAATAAACTCTTAATATATATTCAATTGTAAAAATAGCAATATTTATAATATTTATCGTATTAAATATATCAAAATACTCAGATAAATCTTTTTCAGTTTCTAAAAACATTATAATAATACTAATAAATATATTAGCAAAAATAAATGCTTGTATTAATAAACCATATTTATGTTTTTTAGGGTTTTCAAATATTAAGTATAGTTGTTTTTTAGGATTCATTTTGACTCTTTTTATGTGATTTCTTATTATATAATAATCTTATAAAAATAAATATCCAGTATAAATAAATAGAGTTATATTTAAAATAATAAAAGCTTTTTTACTTCCTATTGAGGCAAAAGATAAAAGGATAAAAGATATAAAAAACCATAAAGGAGTTGAAACTTCAAAAACATAAAACTCTTTTGATAAAAAAACTTCTAAATAGCTATCAAGAAATCCAGTAAAACCAAATAAATGAGCAAATAGTTCAAAGGGATAAAAAAGTGTGAAAGCTATAGTTAAAAAAGGAGAATACAACTGTTCATAAGTTGTATTTGTAAAAAAGTAGTGAACTATTGGGTTCATTGCAAAATATATCCAAAAGTTAAAAAGCAATACTTTTATTATTATGCTTTTTATTTCATTAAAATATTTTATATATAAAAAGATATAAAAAACTCCCCAAAGAGAAAACCATAAAGAAATTGAAAATATATATTTAGGTAAAAGTGAAATTATAATCAAAAATGTAAATAATAAACTCGTAAATGAAAACAGTTTTATATTACTACGTAATAAAAATATACCTAAAGAAAGCATAATAAAAGCTCTAAGTAAGGAAGCTACAATATCTGTTAGAAGTAAATAAAAAAATAAAACTCCTAAAATTATAAGAAGTAAATCAAACTTCTTATTTCTATAAGGATAATATCTTTTGTGAAAGAAATCATAGGGAAAATAAATAATCCAATAGAGTAAAAAAGACAAAACAGATAGATGAAAACCTGATAATGCTATTAAATGAGTTATACCATAGTTTGCAAAAGTATCTCTAAGTTCAGTTGATACAGGTATTGCTAAAAACAGTGCTTTAAAGACTTCTTTTATTTTATGAGATTTATGATAAAAATTGATTTTATCAATAATTTTATCTTTTAAAGTGGTATTTTTATGTATTTTATCCAAGTAAATACTTTTAGCATAAAAACCTTTTAAGAAATCAATAAAATCAATATTTTTTGTTAGAAAAGCAATTTGTAATAAATCTAATTTATTTAAGTCCAACTCTTTAGACACAGATGTAAAAAACTTAAAATCTTTATTTTTTAATTTTAAAGTATTTACTTTCTCTTTTTCATAAATATTTACAATTAAAACTTCTGTTTCAAAAAGCTCTTCATATTTAAGTTCTTTATATTTACTATATTCAATTGATATATTAATCAAGAAGATTATAAATAATACTGATATAAATAATAAAAGGTTTTTACTTGTTTTAATTTGTTTTAAAATAATCATATAAATTATTATACTGTAAAAAATTTGGATTTATTGAAATAAAAAGTTATAATTTAAAAAACATATTGTAAGGATTAACATGAAAAGTGTATATGTGCAAAAGTTTGAAAAAAGTATCAATAAATTGAATAATTTAAATAATAATGAAATATATGATATAACTGGAATTATACATGCTTTAACAGCACTTACGGGTACTTATGGATTAGTCTTTGGTAGTACTACATTATTGGTACTATCTCCTTTAATACTACTGACTTCATTCCATTGTAATTTTTTAATGGAAAATAAAATTTAAATTTTTCTATTAAACTTAAAATTGACAGTTTAAATAAAGGAATCAATATGAGTGAAAAATTAATCTTAGGTCCTTTATTATCAGTAGAAGGTGATAATAAATATGTTGTGTGTTTTTTAAGTAAAACTGACTTAAATTTTTCTATTGAGTTTAACAATACTATAGTAAAAGCAGACAAGTTAACAAAACTTAATAATGGATATTTTTATAGAGCTGAATATATTATAAAAAGTTCAAAAAATCCAAGAACTGTTAAATACAAAATAATAAATGAAAAGGGAATACTTCAAGATATCCATAAGAGGGAATCTTAGGAGTTTTATATTCCGGGAAAAGATGAAAAAGTAAAATTCGCCTATGCCTCATGTAATGGATTTTCAAGTCCAGACTTACTTGCAAAAATCAATGAACCTTATAAATTATGGGAAGATATAATCTCAATACATCAAAAAGAAGCTTTTTCGGTTCTTATAATGGGTGGAGATCAAGTTTATGCAGATGAGTTATGGTCAAAAGTTGATGAACTTGAAAAATGGTCTAAACTAAAAATGGAAGCTAAGATAAAAAGAAAAGCTACAAAAGGCATGATTAAACATCTTAATGAGTTTTATGAAAAACTATATATAAGAAAATGGAGTGATAAAAATATGTCTTTAGCACTCTCAACAATTCCAACTGTAATGATGTGGGATGACCATGATATATTTGACGGTTGGGGTTCGTACCCAAAAGAGATACAAGAGAGTGACGTTTATAAAAATATCTTTGAAATTGCAAAAAAATATTTTGAAATATTTCAAATTAGAAGTATAAAAAATACCACTTTAATAAACAAGGATAGAATACACTACTCTTTTTCTTTAAAATTCAGAAACTTTCATATTTTAGCTTTAGATAATAGAACACAAAGAAGTATCCAGCAAGTTATGAGTAACACTCAATGGAATGATATAAATGCTTATTTAGACACTCATATACTAAATGATAATGTCTTAGTTTTATCAGCTGTTCCTGTTGTTTATAGAGATTTTTCTTGTACTGAAAATTTAGTTGATTTTACATCTTGGCAAGAAGAGTTAACTGATGATTTAAAAGACCATTGGCGAGCTAAAGATCATCAAGGTGAGAGAATGCGTTTAATTATGAGACTATTTATGAATATCAAAAAAAGAAAATCTGCAAAAAATAATACAAGAACTGTAATATTATCAGGTGATGTTCATGTAGGATCACTAGGAGTTATAAATGATCATTTAAATAATGACAAAATCCACCAAGTAGTATCTTCAGGAGTTGTTCATACCCCACCATCATATATAGAGTGGCTAGGAATAACTGCTATTACAAATGATGAGAATGAGTTTTTAAATGAAGATAAAACAATAGAAACATCCATACTAAAACCAATTGGTTCTGCAAAATATTTAAGAGTAAGAAACTTTGTAACTTTAAATGAAGGAACGGATGAAAAACTTTGGATAAATTGGGTTTGTGATAGTGAGGATAAACCTTGTTATGCTTTAAATTAAGAAAAAAAAGTAGAAAGACATCTACTTTTTTATTTAATTAATTCTTTTCCAACAAATTGAATTTTTCTAGTATCTTCAACTATTTGCATAGAAACATCATTACTTTTATTTGCAACATTTTTTACATCTAAAGCAACTGATGCATTATTTTGAACTGCATGATCTATTGAGTTAATTGCATCACTAATTTGATTAATTCCTTTTTCTTGCTCATCTGAAGAGGTGCTAACACTATGGATTAATTCTACTGTCTTATTAATATCTTCAATAAGCGTTTCATAACCATCACTCATTGTACTTGCAATCTCTTTACCGTGTTTTGTTTTCGTTTGAAGTTCACCCATTAAAGATTCAATATCTTTTGCAACTTCTGCACTTTTATTTGCTAAATTACGAACTTCTTGAGCAACAACAGCAAAGCCTTTTCCCGCTTCACCTGCAGTTGCTGCTTCTACTGCTGCATTTAATGATAATATATTTGTTTGAAAAGCAATTTGTGATATTTGATTTACTGAATCATAAGCTTTGATTGTTGAATTATAGATTTCATCCATAGCCTTATGTGTGTCTTTTGAAAGTAAAGAACCTTTATTAGATTCATCTTGTACTTTTGAACCTAATTGTTGCATTTGATTTACTGATTGAGTATTATGTTCAACAATAGATGTTATTTCTACAACAGCTGCTGCTGTTTCTTCTATAGCAACTGATTGTTCTTGAGATGAGGCTGATAATACTTCTGCTTTTTGTGTAAGTATTTGAGACTCTTTTTCTAAAATAAGACCATTTTTATAACTCTGTGTTGCTTGGATAGTAATTCTATCTTGTAAAGAATTAATTCCCTCAAGTAGCTCTTTTAAGCCTCCACCTAAAAACATACTAGTATCAACTTTATTTAAATAGTTTTGTTCTTTATATTCATCAAGTATTTTAAGTGTATTATTTACGCTAATATTTAATTTCTCAAACATTACATTTAAACTTTTTGCAATATAGTTAAGTTTACTATCATCAGATACCGATGTTATTTTATCATCAATATGCCCATCTGCAATCTTTTCACAAGCAAGCATTATCTCACCATATACAGTTAGATTTTTCTGATTTTTAGATTGTAGTATTTCCATAATAGAGTGAAGCTTATCTTCAACTTCTATAAACTCAGAAGATTCTACTTGATTATTATCATTGATTGCATTTATTTTATTTTGAATATATGCCTCTAAAGTATCTAAAGATTCTAATACTTTTTCTTTATCTTTTTTTTTATTAAAAAACATGATTTATCCCTAATCTAAAGTTTTATATAAAGCAATAGCGTCATTTATTTCAGCATCAGTGGGCTTAACTCTAACAGAAATATATCTTAATTTTCCGTCTAAAGATTTTGATGGGTAAGCAGTTGCATTAACCCAGTAAAAACCTCCCTCTTTAGTCTTGTTTTTTACAATTCCATTCCAAATATTTCCTGCTTGAACAGTTTCCCAAAGGTCTTTAAATGCTGCTTTTGGCATATCTGGGTGTCTTACAATATTATGTGCTTGACCTATAAGTTCTTCTTTTGTATATCCAGCAATTTTACAAAAATCACTATTTGCATATATAATATTACCTTTTTCATCAGTTTCTGAAACAATCATTGTATTTTGATCTAATATTACTTCATCATTATTATTCATCTACTCCATCCTTTTTACTACACTGCAAAAGTTATTTAATAATTAATTATAGCATAGGAATATATGACAAAAATGACAATTTTACTTTATTCTATATCCTTGACCATATATATTCTCTATAAAAAATAATTTATTATTTATTTTTTTTGTTATTTTATTTTTAAACCTTGATATCAGTTGAACCATACTATTATTTTCTATTTTTTTATTATCAAAAATTATTTCGGATAGTTCTTCTGCTGTTATAAATCTATTTCTATTATCAAATAAAGATTTAATTAATAAAATCTCATTTTTTGTAATATGTAGTAATTCATTTTTATAATAAAGTTCTGAGTTATAAGAATTCCAATAAAAACCATTATTTAATAAAACTTTTTTAGCTGTACTTTTTTCTTTGTTCGCTTTGGTAACTGCTTTTAAAATTGAGCTTTTTAATTCATCAACATTAAAAGGTTTAATAATATAAGAAATAGCTTGTAAATTTATAGCACTTATAAGTTTTTGTGTTTCACTATATGCTGTTAAAAATAAAATTGGTATATTCTCATCTATTTTTCTTATTTTAGCAGCTACTTCAAGACCATTTAATTTAGGTATATTTATATCTAAAAGTACTATATCTATTGAATTCTCTTTAAATAAATCAAATCCTTCAACTCCATTTGATGCTGTATATATCTTAGTAAAACTTCTTTTTAATAAGAAAACAACATCTTCTAAAGCTTCTGCATCATCTTCTATATATAATAAATTTAAGTCATTCATATTAATCCTATTTCTTTAATCTTATAATAAAAGTTGAAGTATCATCTATAGATTCAACTTTTAAATTCCCATTCATACTATCTTCAATCAATAGTTTTGCCATATATAAACCAATTCCTGTACCCTCTTTTTTAAACTTTGTTGTAAAATAAGGTTCAAATATATTTTTTAAATATTCCTCTTTTATTCCACCACTATTATCTTTTATATAAAGTTCGATACTACTTTTGTTTTCTTTATATTTAATTTTAATTTTTTTATTTTCTACTTTTGTGATATCAAAATTATCAATTGCATTATTTAAAATAATAAGTAAAACCTGTAAATATTCATTTTTATAACTATAAATCTCTATTTCTTTTGGAACTATTACTTCAATATTTATATCTAAAGTTCTACTTTCTAAGAGTTTTAAACTTTCATTAATAATTTTATATATTAAAAAAGTAGATTTCTTTTTATCTGGTCTAAAAAAGTTCATAAAATCATCTATTGTGTCAGACATATAATTAATGTTTTTTTGTGCATCTATAATTTTTTTGTCTATGATTTCTTTATTATCTTTTTCTTCATAAACTGTTTTTATAATTGATAAATTTAAGTTAATTCTATTTAGTAGTTGTCTCCATTGATGTGCTATATTTCTTATCATTTCACCCATACTTACTAGTTTTGACTGTTCAAAAAGAGTAATATCTTTTATCCTATTATTCTCTACTTCAACTTTTACTCTTTGCTCTAAAGTTTTATTTAAATTCTCAATCTCTTTTTTTAGTTTATTTTGCTTATACATAAATATAAATAAGATTATGAAAGCTAAAATAAAAGCAATTATTATTTTAAAAACAATTGTAAAATCAACCTCTTTTGTAAAATTAATTGATATCCAGTTTTTTAAAATATTCTCTTTTTCATTATTTGAAATAGTACTTAAAGAATTTTCTAATATATTATTTAAAATTTTATCTTCAATTCTTGTTGCCATACTAAAAGAGATTGTATTCTTAAGTCTTCCAGCAATTTTTAGATTATAATAAGAGTTGTTTTTAATAGCATAACCAATTGATACAAGTGTATCAACATAAGCAAAAGCTTTTGAATTATTAACTTTTTCTAAACCCTCACTAGGAGAGTTTACAAGTACAATATTTATATCAGGATACTCTTTTTCTAATACATCAATAAATGCAGTGTTTTTAAGAACAGCTATTTTTTTATTTCCTACATCTTTTAATTTATTAATAAAAAGCTCTTCATCTTTTGTAGCAAGAACAACTGTTTGATTAAAATATGCTCTTGTCAAGTTCATAGTTTTATTTCTATGTTTAGTATTAATTATAATAGGGATAACATCACACTCTTTAGAATCAAGCTTTGAGGGCGAATCTAGCCATTTATTAGTAGGAATTATTTTTATATCAATATCTATTTTATGAGAAAGTAAATTTGTAAATTCAGAGGCAATTCCAATATAGTTTCCCTTATCATCAATTTTTCCATAAGGAAGCCAATTAGGAGTTGAACAAATATTTAATACTTTTTTATTTTTTAAATACTCTCTTTCTTCTTCCGTATAATTAAAAGAATTTTCATCATTAAATATAAAATTTTTATAATCAATTTTATTTTCATTTTTTACAAGACCCATTAGTTTATATAAATCAAACATTCTTCTTATTTTATTTTCATTAATATCTCCAAATGAGTTAGTTTTATAAAAAGATAAGTTCTTAAGCTCATTAGCTTCAAAAGTAAGTTGTCCACTTGTTAGATTTTGAGTATTATATTTTTTTTTGATTAACTCAACACTTTCTTTGATATTTAAATAAGCATATTCCCAACCTTTTATAGATGCTTTTTTAAAGTTTTTAACAGTTTTAGGATCTGAATTTATTAATTCCGTATTTGTATATAAAAAATCACTATACATATCAAAATCATAATCTTTTGGATCAAAAACTTTATATTTTATTTTTCTCTTTTGTAAATCATAAGGTGTTTTAGAACTATAAGCAGAAATAAGATCTGTTTTATTATTTATTAAATCACTAATATCATGACTATGTTTTATAAAGTTTAAACTCTTAAAATCTACATTATTTGAACTTATCATAGCTTTTAATGAAGCCTCACTTGAGTCTTCAAGAGTTGACATTATTCTTTTATTTTCAAAATCCTTAATATTATTAATATTAGAGCTTTGTTTTGAAAGCAAGACTAAAGGACTTGTTTGAAAACTTGCATAAAGTAATACTAAGTTTTTATGCTTATTTGCTTTTTCTAATATTAAATTTTCTCGTCCAACTGCAAAATCAATACTATTTGTACTAACTAATGAAGGTATATTCATACCCATTTTATAGGGAATAATCTCTACATCAAGTCCTAATTCTTCATAATATCCTTTTTCTTTTGCTAAATAGTAACCTGCAAATTGAAATTGATTTAACCATGATAACTGTAGTTTTACTTTCTTTAATTCTGTATGTGAGAATAAATAGCTATTAAATAATATTATTATAATAAGAAATTTTAGTAATAAATTCATTTAAAGTCCAATAATTAGGGTTATATATTTAATTATTTATTTTAGCCATAAATAATTTAATTAAACTAATAATTTAGAGATTAATTTAAATAATTAATGATATCTATAATATAATTGGTGAATTTAATGTTTTTTGTGCTTATGTTTTAGTATTTATGAATACTATATTATTAGTAGTATTAACATTACTACTATTGACTTCATTTCATTGTAATTTTTTAATGACAAATAAAACATAGCTAATAATAGGGTTGAAAAGAAAAAAGCCTAAGCTTTTTTCTTCCAAATTGACATTTGAGAGATTGAGTGTTGGTATTTTCTATTTGTTTCTTTAATTACAAATGGTACATCTATAGTTTCTTGTAATTCAAACCCTTTTAATTCAGTTTTTAAAGTATCTAAAGTTGAAACTTCTTTATTATCTTTAATATAACCACCAAGCCAGTTTTGTTTTGGTGTATACTCTTCAAGCCAAGTATAAGGGCTTAATAAAACTAATAATCCATTGTCATTAACTCTACTTGGAATATCATCAATAAACTTTTGTGGATAGTATAATCTATCAATTAAGTTTGAACAGAAAATTAAATCATATCCTGTATAATTATCTTTTAAATTACAAGCATCTCCTTGCATAAATGAAACTTTTTCTTTTAAATCATCTAAATCAAAATCTTTTAATGAAACTGTTCTTTCAGTAAAAATATCTCCCTCTTTTTTAATACTAAAAGTTAAAGAATCATATTTTTTTAGTTTAACTCCAACATTTATAAAGTTTGCAGAAAAATCAATACCTGTAACCTCATCAAAAGTTCTAGCTAATTCAAAAGTACTTCGTCCTACTGAACATCCTAAGTCTAAGGCTTTTTTTGTTTCAATATCTTCTAAATATGGCTTAAGTAATTCAGTTGAATTAACACAAAAGTTTTTAACACCAAAGTTTTCCTCACCATAATGAAACTCACAATATTGAGCTATTGACTCATCTGTTTCATAAACATTATCATTTAATTTTGTTCTATATTCGTTATCTGATTTCACGTATCTAAATCCTGCATGTTGGAAGAAATGCTTTCTAAAAGCATATCTAGCTTCTCTTAAGATCTCATTTCCTAAAGAAATAAAAGATCCACCTTTCATTAAAGCGTGCCTATCATCAAATGTTGGTGTTGTAAAATCATCATAAATAGGATGTGTTTGAAAATTATCAAATGGATACGTTGGAGTGATACTCCACTGCCAGACATTTCCTACTACATCATAAAACTCATCAAACTTATACTTATCAACAGGAGATTGATTAAACTGCTTTAAACCTATATTTGCTTCTTTCTCATTTGCATTAACATAATCATATAATCTATAATATTCATCTTCACTTGGAAGTCTTACTTCATATCCTAATTTTGAACTTTTAAATTTACAAAAAGCTTCTGCTTCGTATACATTTATATCTACTGGGTAATTTAAAGGTAGTGGAACAACTCTATTAATTTCTCTTAAAAAATAGTTACCATCAACTTTACTCCAAAACACTGGATGTTTTGCTTGTGAGAAATCTAACCACTCTTTTCCCTCATTTGTAAATAATTCAGGCTTATTATATCCACCCTCTTTTACAAACTCCAAAAACTCTCCATTTGATACTAAGTATTTTGAGGCTTTAAAATCTTTTATATATGCTTTGTGAAAAGAAAATTCATTATCCCAACCATAATAAATAGGATTTTCTCTATTTTTTTCTAGTACAACCTCACCTGCTTTTACATCAAGTAATTCATTTTGAGGGAAAGTATCACTTTGCTCATTTCCATATTCAAATATCTCTTCATCAATTAGTCTTTTAAAATCAAGTTCTCGAAGTAACACTGAAGATGTTTCAATATGAATATTTTCATGTTCAATTCCCATTAGAATAATCCACATAGAACTTTCCCAATTAATTGGCATTGTAAACTCTAGTGTATCAATTAGGTTTAATACAATCTGCTTTACCTCTAATCTATACTCTTTTGTCTCTTCCACACTTGGCCAAGCATAATGTTTTGATTCTAAATCATCCCATGACATTTCATCAACACCAATTGCAAATTTTGATTCAAAATCTTTATTTACTCTTGTAGTTAAAATATTTGCTAGTGTTAATTTATTTACAAAAAATGTAGCTGTGTGACCAAAATAAAAAATCAAGGGATGTCTTAATCTATTTGGTTGTTTATATATACACTCTTCATCTTTTAATAATTCAAATAGTTTTTCATCTAATTCATAAGTTTGAAGAAAATATTTTTTTATCTCTTCTCTTTTTTCTTCAACTGTACCCTCATTTAAATTTATAGTATTTTTAATATAATTCAAAATTTTCCTTAATAATCTTATTCTTAATTATGTTTACAATTTATCTAAAAACTCTAAGTTAGAAATCTTATCAGATATTATAAACTTTTTGTATAGTTCTAATAGTTGTTTAATCTCATTTTCATCCAACAGATTAATATGCTTTTCTAATCTTTGCTTTAATTCACTTGTTTCTTTTTCTAAAATTGATTTTGCTATATAATTTTCTATTAAAAGCATTCCTAATCTTTTTATAGAAGATGTTTTATCTAAAATAGAAATTGCATCATCTGTTATATTTATAATTTCTTTACATAGTTTTTCATTACTATCTTTACTATTATTACTATTTAAAATTTTACATAATAGATTTAGTGCTTGATTATGTAAAACTACTGGCATTTCATCTCTATCTCCAACAGTTTGTTTTAAATAGACACCTAAATTACCTAACTTAATAGATTTATTTATAATATCAAGTTTTTGTGTATTAGATGTTAAGTATTTAAACCTGTAAGCAATTGCAATATTTACAAAAGTAGCACCATATTCAAAAGCTCCTAAAGCTGGAATTGATAAACACTTTTTATAGTTCTTAATTGAGGCAGAGTAATCTTCATTCCACTCTGCATAGTTTGCTTTTATATTATAATAGTGCCATAACCAAAGAGGTTCATTATCTTCATTATGAGAGAAAATCAACTCTTTTAAACTACTCAAAGCCTCTAATCCCTCTTGTTTTAAAGTATCTTTTCTTTGACTTACAATAATCCATGCTTTTCGCTGAAAGTATCTAACTTCAATTTCACTTGGCTTTTTATTTTTTCCTAGATTTAAATTTGAAGGTAAACTTTCATAAGCTTTTTCAAACTGTCCCATTCTTTCATGTAAAGAGCATATTGAAACTGAGTACTTATTTGGATTAATTTCATATAAATATTTTGCAAGTAATACTGCTTGTTCAAAATAGCCATTTCTTTCAAATAAAAATATTAATTTATTTAAAGATTTAATTGAAAGTTTTCTATAAAAAGAATTAGTAGTAGTTTCAAAAGTTTCTATTGAACTTGAGTCAAACATCTCTCCTGCTATATCAAACCAAAAGTCATCAATTAGTTCATATTGTTGTTGTTTTTCAACTGTTAAAATAAACTTTTCTAAAATTAAAATTGTTCTTTTTTCATCTAATACTATATCTTTCACATAATAATATAAAATAAGTAAAGAGATAGGATTATTAAAGTATGAAACACATTCTTCAATATGATTTCTTAAGTAATATGCTAATCTTTTTTCTTCCTCTTGCAAATCTTTAAATTTAGAATTTGAAGTAAAATAAATTTGCTGTGATTTTTCTTGAGCAATGAATTTAAAGTCATCAAAACTTCTATTTATAAAATTCTGAAAACCTGAAATAAGTTGATGTTTTGAATTTTTTTCTTCTTCAAAAAAGTTTTTACCACAGTATTCAAAAAGTTCAAAAGATATAAATGTCTTTTTGTCTTTTGATTTTAAAAGTTTTGAAGAGCTAAGTTGCATTAAAGAGTAGAGTTTCTGCTCTTTATTTGATAGTAAAAACTCTATATCACAAGTAGAGGATATCTCTTTAGCTTTAAAAACTTCAATATTTAAAGCTCCTAAAGTATTAAGTTTTTTTTCAAAGCTTTGTATTTGGTCATTTCTAATATATAAATTAATAGTATTAAACCTTAAGATTAATACCTTAAGAAGAAGATTAAAAACCCAATGTTCATTATTTACTACATCAAAATTATATAAGTTTATTGGTGTTTTCTTATCAAATAAAGAAAAGGCTAATTTTAATCTTTTAAGTTTTTTTACATCTTTATTAAACCACGAAGACAAAATATTTTTAAACTCATCACCCTCACCATCTAATAATGAAGGCATCATTACTAAACCAATAAAAAATACTATTACAAATATTAAAGAAACTGTATCTGAAAACTCCCATGGAAAAGGTAGTTCAAAAATGATTTTTTTAAATAAATCTTCATATATTGAAGCAGAAATAAATCCAAACATAAGTACAATAACTGAAACAACTGATATAAATGTTGCAGAAAATTTCTTTTTAATCGAATAAAAAAAAGAGCTTCCAGTTATCTTACTTAAATCACTTTCAAATGTTTCAAAGCTATCTTCTTCACAAAAAGTTATATATAATTCATTATCTCTTTTCAAAATTATAGATTCACTTTTCTTTTTTCTTTGTGTTTGGCAAAGACTCGAAGTATAAATATTACAGCTATTTTGTTTCACTATTATCTAATCCTTCTTTAGCAAACTTATTTTGAATTGGGTCATTAAAGGCATAAGTCCCCTCTTTTAAAGCAAAGGGATATTCTTGTAAACACTCTTTATATTTATTTACAAAATCAATAGAATATGAAGGAAAAGAAGAAGTTAAAATTTCTATATACTTTGTAGGAATAAAACAGTTTTTATCACCTTTTTTTGCTAATTTTTCTTCATTTGTAGTCATAAATGCTACAATATCACTGTCCAAAGGAATATCAGCTTTTGAAGCTTTTATAGTAATTTGAGAATAGTTTTTTTCTCTTAATTTTAAAAGTTCAAACTCTTCATCTGTAATTTTTAAAACCACTCCACAAGTTGATGTATTTGGATTTTCTTTTAAATTTAAAAAAATACCATTTACTTTTTCTTCTTCAAACTTGATATTCTCAATTGAATTCCAAACTTTTTGAAAACCTTTAATACTAACAGGAATTAAGTCTTCTTGTTTTAATACTCTTTTAAAAGATTTTTGAGCACTTGTTATATTAATTAAAGAACCATAACCAAAAAGATACATTTTTAAACTAACTTCTCTTTTGAAATAACAATTCCATCAGGATCAACATATACATAATCACCCTCTTTAATATCAACACCATCAATATTTAAAGGAACATTGATTTGTCCTTCTTGAACTGGAATATACTTTTTTGGACAAGTACCAAGAGCAAGTAATCCTAATTCAAACTCTTTTGTTGTAACAGTATCTCTTACATATCCATTTACAATAATTCCTTCATAGTTATTATCACTTGCAAACTTCATTAAGTTATCACCTACAACTGCATAGTATTTTTTATCTACATCAACAATTACAACTTTTCCTTTACCATCTTCATCTTTTAAAAGTACTGCTAAATCTTTATTATTTTTGTCTAGTTTAACTGTAATTGCTGTACCTCTAAATTTTACACTTCCACCATATGATTTAAAATCAGGCCCTAAAACTTCAGTTTTATCACTAAACTCATCACATAAATCTGCTGTGAAAAATCCCATATTAATCCTTATTTATTAATTTTATTTTTAATTTTGAATAAAGTAGATTATCTCATTTTACTATTAATCTATTCTTATTTCTTCACTTTAATTGCACAAAAAAGTTATAATATTTCTTAAGAAAAAGGAATCTCTATGAAAAATATTTATAAATCAATTTTATTTTTATTATTTTTAATTTTATTAACAGGTTGTGGCTCAAAAAGATTAAGTATAAAATCACTTCACCCCTCAAAAATTCCAAATGAAAAAATTTATTCAGTATATGTTGAAGATTTTGTTAATGATGATATTTATCAAAGTTTAAAAATTCAAAATAAATTAGCTAATAAAACAATTGAAGGAAAAAAAGTTTTTAAAGTTTTAAATACTTTTCAAAATGTAGATGCAGTAGTTCAAGGCTCTACTTCTTCAACTTTAAACTATTCTATATATTATCAAGAAGAGATTGATTATAGAAGATGTAGATACTATAGACATGAAGATAAAAAGAAAACAAGAAAGTGTGCTGAGTATTATGTTAGAGTAATTCCTTGTGAAAATAGAGAGTATAATGTACAAACAAATCTTAAACTTTTAAAACAAAGTACAAATGAAATACTCTTTGCCAAAACATACAATAAATCAAGAAATATTCATCAATGCTTTAGATATCACTATTATCCATATCATACAATTCCTAGAGATAAAAGAGAAGTAAATATAAAACTTGCTTCATTAATCGCAAACGAATTTTTAGATGATATTTCACCTCATTATAAGTACTGGGATATTGAAATAATTGAAGAGTTAAATGAGGATAATTTAATTTTTACAGATGAGCAAAGCAATAGATTTGAAAAGATTGTAGAGTTACTTGAAAAAAGAAATCTAGATTTGTCTTTAGATGCATTAAATAAATTAAATCAAGAATTTGATAATAAAAGTTATGAAGTAATTTATAATATGGCTTTAATCTATGAAGCAAAAGCAAATTTATATGAAGCAAATAAATTATATAAAAAAGCTAAATATTTAGTAAATGACTTAGATGATTTAGCCTTAATAAATAGTGGTATAAAAAGAACACAGAGAAATTTAGAAGAAAAAATCAAAGCAAAATCACAATTGCCTTGATTTAAATACACATAAATTACACACAAATTATGATAATATAATTTTTTTAAATTAAGAACTTATAAAATAAAAGGTTAAAAATGCAAAATAAAAAAGTTGTAATTATCTCACTATTAGTGTTAGTAGTATTGTTTTTTGGAGCTGGATATGCTTACAAAACTAACAAGTCTGAGCAATTAGCATCAAATGTAAAAGCAAACTATTCAGCATTAGTTAGAGAGCATTCAGTAGTTATTGGAAATAAAGATGCAAAAGTTGAACTTGTTGAGTTTTTTGATCCCGCTTGTGAAACTTGTGCACAAATGCATCCATATGTAAAAGAGATTATGAAAAACAATGCTGGCAATATCAAATTGGTTTTACGATATGCACCCTTTCATAAAGGTTCAAGTAATGTAGTAATAATGCTTGAAGCTGCAAAAGAGCAAAATAAATTTATCGAAGTTTTAGAATTATTATTTAATACACAAAAAATTTGGACAGTTAATCATCAAGTAGATTTAAACAAATTATGGGGTGTACTAGTAGTATCAAAACTTCTTGATATGGATAAATTAATAACAGATATGAAAAACCCAGATTTAATAAAAATCGTAGAGCAAGATTTAGCAGATGCAAAAACACTAAAAGCTACAAAAACTCCTGCTTATTATGTAAATGGTAAACCTTTACAAGTATTTGGATTACAAAACTTAAAAGATTTAATAAACTCAGAACTATAAACTATTGAAGAATTTTTTCTTCAATAGCTTTCTTACAAATTCTCCTAATTAAATACTAACCATTTTTTAGATAATATATCTACTTTTAATAAACAATAAACTAAAAATAATTAGGTAGTAAATATATGAAAGTAGTTACAGGAGTTGTAGGTAACGATATACATGTTGTTGCAAACAGGCTAATAGATATATCATTACAAGCACGAGGATTTGAAGTATTTAACTTAGGTGTTAATACTTATTTAGAAGAATTTCTTGATGCAGTTATAGAAACAAATGCAGATGTTTTACTTATTTCTTCACTAAACGGCGAAGCTGAGGGTTGGTGTAGAGAAGTGAAAATTTTAAAATCAAAATATAAAAATCTTTTAGATGATGTTGTATTTATGATTGGTGGTAACTTAGTTGTAGGAACTCTAAGTAGTGAAGAAATCGTTCCTAGATTTAAAGACTATGGTTTTGATTTAGTATTTCACCAAGTTGACTTAAATACAGGGCTTGATGCATTAGAAGAGTACTTGAAGGAGAAGAAATAATGAGTTTACTTCAAGAAGAACGAGATATTATTATTCAAAATAAATATGCAGATAACTTTGATTTTGCAGAAATAGAAGAGTTTGTAAAAAATGCTTCTAAAGATTTGTTTATCTCACATAGATTTAAAAATGCAAATAAAATGCTAGTTCAACCTCGTGGTGGTTTTCCAACATATCAAAAACAATATGATTTATATGAGTTTTTTGTAAATGCTGATGTTGATATATTACCTTTAACTATTGATTCAAATACAAGACTTAATGACTATGCAACATCTGCTAAGATGCTTAAACTTTCTGAAGAAAATGAAGTTGATATGTTAAATGGATATCCATTAGTAAATCATGGTTATAAAACAACTAGAAAAATGATTACACATTTTAATAAGCCAGTATCACTTCGTCATGGAACTCCAGATGCAAGACTTCTAATAGAAACAGCAATTGCTTCAGGAATATTTGAAATTGAAGGTGGTCCAATTACTTACCTTTTACCCTACTCTAAAAACTTCCCATTAGATAAAGCATTTTTATACTGGAAATATGTTGAGCGAGTTTGTGCAAATTATTCAAAACTTAATGAACCAATTAATAGAGAATCATTTGGACCTTTAACTGCAACACTAGTACCTCCTTGTGTAACAATTGTAATTCAATTACTTGAAATGCTACTATCACTTGAAGAAGGTGTTAAATCATTCTCTGTATCTTTCTCACAAACTGGTTCTATGAATCAAGATATTGTAACTGGTGCAGTTATACGAAAAATGGCTAAGTACTACGCAGAAGAAATTGGATGTGGTGATGCATCTGTTCATTTAGTTTATCATCAATGGATGGGAGCTTTCCCTACTGATAAAAACTTTGCAGAGTGTTTAATTAATACTTCAACTGTAATTGCTGCTATGGTTGGTGCTGATAAAATTATTACAAAAACAAGAGAAGAAGCATCAGGAATTCCTACAAAAGAAGCAAATGCTAAAACAGTTGCAAATACGCAATATACACTTAGAATGTTAAATGGTCTTCCAAATGTAGTTGATAAAGAAGAAGAAGAAATTCTAACAGAAGAAGTTATGAGTATTATGGAAGCTGTTTTCAATGACCCAGCTGATACATTATGGAGAAAAGTATTTAACTCTATTAAAAATGGAACTATTGATGTTCCTTTCTCTCCACATATAATCAATCATAATGAAGTTGTAACAGTAAGAGATAAAAACAAAAACATTAGAATTATCAAAAAAGGTAATTTACCAATAAGTGATAGATGTTTTGAGTATGAAAAAAAACAATGTGATTTAAATAAAGATGCCTCATCAATAGTAAATGACATCATCCATGATATAGGAATTATGCAATGGTAGAAAATAAACTTTTAATCGATATAGGAAGTACTTACTTTAAAGTAGCAACTTCTAGTAATGTTGAGCAATATTTTAGAGATTTTAATAAAGATATTTATGATGATTTAGTTAGTAAATGTTCAAGTACTTTAGATAAATTTAAAAAAGAAGAAGTATTTATTTGTTCATCTGCAAATGGTGGTTTATCTACTTTAGTAATAGGTGTTACAAACTCTTTTTCTTTAAAATATGCTACAAATATTGCATATAACTCTGGTATTAATATTATTGATACTGTTTTATATCAAGATATAGCAAAAGCTTCAGTTCCAAGTGATTTAATTGATGTTGTAATAATTGTTGGTGGAATTAATAGTGTTGATAATATCTTCAAAGAAGATTTATTTAATTACTTAGAAAATGTAAACTACTCAAATGTTGTATTTGCAGGTTCATCTAAAGATGCAGATTACTTAAGTTCAAATATTGAAAATCTAGTTTTAATTGAAAATGTAATTGATAATAAACTTCATGTAGTTGAAGAGCCTTTAAAAGAGTATTTAACTAATCTTTATCAAGCTGATATTATGGGTAAGGAAGATATTAAACATCTTTATGACTTAACATCAAATCAAATTTATTCAACTCCTTATATTGTAAATAAAACATTGCCTTTAATTGATTCTAAATTTGCAGCAGTTAATCCATTTATTTTAATTGATATTGGAGGAGCTACAACTGATATTCATTATTCTAAAGATTTATCTTATGATAATATAGTAACTGAGAATGAATATGATAGATTGGTATTTAAAAAACTTGGTGTTTTTAAATCACGTGAGTCATTAATCTTTGCAGCTAAAAACAATGAGTTTGTATATGAACTACTAGCTCATTTAAAAGTTACAGAAAATATCTTTAATGAAGATAGTAATAAAAGTTTAAGAATTCTAATGCAACTTGCAATTTTCTTAGTTTTATATAAAGTATCAGAAGTTCATCCTTTATATATCAAGTTAAAATTACACTTATTAAAATCTGTTGTATTAACAGGTGGAATTACAAAAGTATTGAGTTTTGAAGAAGTAGAAGATATTATTGCATTTTTCTACAAGAAAATTTTAACTAGTGATGTTCATCCTGCAATTGTTTTAGATTCAAATTATGATATTTGGACTCTTGGAATAACTCAAAAATAAAGGAAATAATATGTCAATAAATTGTATAAGAACACTAATAGAAGAAGCAAATATCTCAAACCCAGACAAAGTTGCTTTAACACTTGGACATGAAAAGATTACATATAGTGAATTATTTACTAAAGTTAATCAAATTGCTTATTATTTAAATGAATTAAATATGCCAAGTAAAAGTAGAATTGGTATTTATTCAAATAAAGGAATAGACCAAGTTATTGCAATACTTGCTATTTTATCAACTGATTATATCTTAGTTCCTTTAACTAAATTACTTAAACAAGAACAAGTTGAATATATAATAAATGATTGTAATATCGAATGTATTATTACTGATAAAATCAAACTTGAATCTATTGAAGAAATCAACTTTAAAGGTAATGTAATCTCTTATGAAACAGCTCATAAAGACCTACCATCTTTTGAAGAAATATATAAATATTATAATAAACCTTATGAATGTAATATCTCTGGACATCAAAATGCTGCAATTACTTATTCATTTGGAATGAGTGGAAAACCTAAAGGTATTGTAATTTCACATAGAAACTTTATTGATTCTGCTCGTGTTGTTTCTCAATACTTAGAATTAAAAGAAGAAGATGTAATTTCAGGAACATTATTATTTAATCTTGATTATGGATTAAATCAAATCTTTTGCTCACTATACAAAAGAGCAACATTAGCACTACATAGATTTGTTTTACCTAATGATTTTTTCAATCATATTATCAATGATAAAGTAACAGTATTACCTCTAATGCCTATTAATTTAACAGATATGTTTGATGAAGAAGAGAATAGACTTCCAAGTTCTGAATTATTACAAAATGTTAGAATTATCACATCTTCAGGTGGTAATGTTACAAATAAAATGATTACAGATGTAGAAAAATACTTTAGTAATGCAAAGTTTTATTCAATGCATGGATTAACAGAAGCATTTAGATCAACTTATTTAGATCCATCTCAACTTAAAATAAGACCTGATTCAATTGGAAAAGCTATTCCTGATGTTGAATTATATGTAATTGATGAAGATGGTAATGAGTGTGCTCCTAGAGTTGTAGGAGAGTTAGTTCATAGAGGTGGATATATTTATCAAGGTTATTGGAAAGGTCCAAAACAAACAGCTCAAAGATTTAAATCTGCTCAAATTTTAAAAAACATCATTAATCTTGATGGAGAATTAAATGACGAAATAGTTGTTGCTACTGGAGATTATGTTTATAAAGATGAAGAAGGTTATTTATACTTTGTTTCAAGACAAGATAATATGATTAAAACTAGAGGCTTTAGAGTAAGTCCTTATGAAATAGAGTCTGTGGTTTCTAAAAATATCCAAGATATTACTCAATGTGCAGTATTCTCAATTGAAAATAAAGAGATTGAAGAAGAAATAGTTTTAGTATATACTGCAAATAGTGAATTAAGTGCTAAAGAGATTACATTTGAATTAAAAAAACACTTAGCATCTTATATGATTCCTAGTAAAATCATATATAAAAAGTCATTACCTCTTATTCCCTCAGATAAAAATAAGATTAATATAGATGAATTAAAGAGAGAACTTACTAGTAAATAATATAAATATAGCATTTTTGCTATATTTATCAATATATTTAAATTTATTGATTAAAATCAATTACTTATAAAAAGAAATATTATACAATTACCTCATATAAAAAATAGAAGGATCAAAACTATGAAAAAAATTATCGCGTTATCACTTATTACAGCATGTGTTGCAATGGCAAACCCTTATGCAAAATGTGCAGGATGTCACGGAGCAAATGGAGAAAAAGCAGCATTAGGTAAATCAAAGATTATTAAAGATATGACAAAAGCTGACTTTGTTGCTTCATTAAAAGGTTACCAAGATGGTTCTTACGGAGGTCCTATGAAGGGTCTTATGAAAGGTCAAGTTAAAGGTATGGACGAAGCAACTATGCAAGCAATTGCTGATAAGATTGCTAAATAATTTTTAACAAAAAACTTTATAATAGCTAGACTTTCTAGCTATTATTTTTTATACTATCTTTTTAAAATACTATACAAACTCAATTCTATCTCTACCTTTATTTTTAGCTCTATAAACTCCAAAATCAGCTTTACGTATCATTTCATTTGCATCTTTAGAATCATTAAAAAAAGAAACTCCCATACTAACAGTAATGGAGATATCTCTTAGTGGATGATATATTTTTTTTGATTTAATATCCTCTTTTAAATCATTAAGTTTTTGAACAATATGTTTTTTTGTAATAAAACAAAGAATTAAAAACTCTTCTCCTCCATATCTATAAACTTCTCCGTTTAATATTTTGGCATGCTTCATTAATTTTTCACCTAAATATATTAAAACCTTATCCCCTGCTTCGTGACCAAAAGTATCATTTATTCCTTTAAATCTATCAGCATCAATAAAAATAGCACTTAAAAATCCCGAATTACTTTGTCTTGATAAAATTTTTAAATCATCTTCCATTTTTCTTCTATTATATGTATTTGTTAAATGATCTCTATTCATTTTATCTTCTAAAATCTCTTTTTCTTTTAATAACTGTTCAATTAAGTTATCTTTATAGTCTTCCCCTAAATTTGTATTTTTCTGTTCAACAACTTTTCCTAAAGTAAATTCAAAACAATCTTTAGAACTTGAATAATCGATTTTTTTACACTCAATTACTAAAGATGGACTCTCTTTTCCTAATCCATTTGTAATACTCAAGGTTTCAAATTGTTTTATAGAATATTCGATACTATTATTAATAATTTTGGGTTCTAAAAGTACTTTTTTCCAATATTTATTATTCTCTTTAGTAAGTATAGTGACTTTTTTTAATAAAATATTTTCAAATAACTCTTTTGAAAGCGAAATTTTTTGCATATTGTATAATTCCTAAAATAATCTATTGAAACTATATCAAGTAATTACTTAGCTATCTATTTCAAAATCAATTAAAAAATATTTAAATAAGTTTTACTTATATAATATTTATAAGTATTTAATATAATATCTAGTATTATTCTAAAAATTAATTTAAGGATTAGAAATGACTCTAAGAGAAAAGTTCTCTCCAATGTGTTTTTTATCAGCATTAGGTGCTGGTGGTTTATCTGTATCATTTTTTATGTATCTGATGTTTTTAGTACCACATGAGGGTTCACCAATGGCAACATACGATTTTATTATAATTGAATTAATGAAAGGCTCATGGCTTTCACTTGTTATCTCTTTTTCACTTGTATTTATTATAGCTTTTGCATATTTTCATTTTAAACTTCTATTTTGGAATACAAAACAATTTATTTTATACAAAAAAACACAAAACTATCATAATTTGATTAATTCAAATGCAGAAATATCATTAATGACTATTCCTTTGACATTTACAATGAGTATAAATGTATGCTTTGTTTTAGGTGCAGTTTTTGTTCCCGGTCTTTGGGATATTGTTGAGTATTTATTTCCTTTTGCATTAATAGGTTTTTTACTTACTGGATTTTATGCATTAAAAATATTTTTCAACTATTTTTCTAGGCTTTTAATTACAGGAGATTTTGATTTTACATCAAATAATAATCTATCTCAAATGATTTCAATTTTTGCCTTTTCTATGGTAGCAGTTGGTTTTGCAGCACCTGGAGCTATGAGTCATAATATTGGAATTAATGCAATAGGAATATTTGGAGCACTATTTTTTGCTTCTTTATCTATTTTACTATTAGTTATAAAACTAACACTTGGTTTTAAAAACATGTTTGAACATGGAGTATCTGTTGAGGCTTCACCATCACTATGGATTATAATTCCTATTTTAACTCTTTTAGGAATTACATTTGTTAGAGTATCTTTTGGTTTAGATCATAACTTTAATGCAAGTATTGATAAATCATCATTATTTACTTTAACTTCTGTAATCGTATCTTTACAAATCATATTTGGTATTTTAGGATATAAAGTAATGAAGCAAATTGGCTACTTTGAAAAGTTTATAGAAGGTGAAATAAAATCTCCTGTTTCTTTTGCACTTATTTGTCCAGGTGTTGCTTTTATGGTGTTTGGGATGTTCTTTATAAACTTTGGGTTAACATATAATGAGGTAATTAGTAAATACTCTTTAATCTATTTTATTTTAATGTTGCCTTTTATGTTTGTACAATATAAAACTGTAATGTATTTCTTTAAATTGAAGAAAAAATTCTTATTTTAATAAATAGAAAAATTATAAGATGATACAATCTCTAAATTTAAATTTAGAGGTTATATCACATGACAAAAATCAAAAAAATATCTAATATTCTTTTACTTTCAACAACTCTTTTATTTACTGCTTGTTCTACAAAAGAACCTATTGTAAAACTTGAAAAAAATGTTCTTAAAAATACTACAATTTATGCAAATGATAATTTTATGAATCAAAATAAACAAAGTAGTGAATATATTAAAAGATATTTTAAAGCTTGGGAACAAAAAAAAGTTTCTTACAAAATTGAAGATGCGACATGGGGTTTTTCATATAAAAATAAAACCGTTTACTTAGAAAATCATATACAAGCTTCACAAAAATGGTTTGAACAACAAATTAAAAATTCAAATTTTGATTCTTATAATACACTTTTAAAAAAAGCGATTACTTTAAATAATACTAATATTAGAGTTTTTCCAACATCTTCACCTATGTTTTATAATCCTAAAGAAGCTGGTGAGGGTTTTCCTTTTGATTATAATCAAAACTCTGCAATTAAAATAAACACACCTATTTTTGTATCTCATTATTCAAAAGATAGAGCATGGGTTTATATGCAATCAAATAGTGTTGGTGGCTGGATAAAAGTAAATGATATTGCCTTTGTAGATGAAAACTTTATACAAAAGTTTAAAACAAATAACTATGCAGTTGCTATAAAAGAAAAATTTCCAATTTATGATAGCAGCTTTAGAGAATATGTAAAGGTTGCTACTATCTTTCCAAAATTTCAAAATAAGTATATTATTGCAAAAAAGGATTTTAACAATAATGCAATTATCACTTATATAAATATAGATTCCTCAAGTGTAGGAAGTATGCCTTTAAAATTTAATGCCAAAAATAGAATTGAAATAGCAAAAGCAATGCTTGATGAACCTTATGGATGGGGAGGACTACTAAATAATAGAGATTGTTCTAGTTTTACTCAAGATTTTTTTATTCCTTTTGGAAAATTTATTTCAAGAAACTCAAAAGCACAAACAAAAAATGGCGAATATCATGATATCTCTACTTTTTCAAAAAAAGAGAAAAAAGAGTTTATAAAACAAAATGCCATACCTTTCTCAACTTTAGTATATTTAAAAGGACATATAATGTTATATGTTGGAATTAAAAGAGGTGAACCACTTGTAATGCACAATATGTGGAGCATTAGATTAAAAGATAAGTGGGGCAAAAAATATAGACATATAGTGGGTAAAGCAACTATTACAAGTTTAGAACCAGGAAAAGAGTTAGCGGATTTTGATGAAAACAATAATATATTACGTCAGGTAAAAGGTATAGTAATATTATAAGTAATAAATTAATAATAATAACGTTATAAAACGATTTTAAATATAGATATTAATAAAAACATTTAAAGGGTATTTCTAATGAAAGAAGAAGAATTAAAACTAACAGAAGATTCCTTTTTATTATCAGAAACTGATGAAAAAGGAATCATACGCTATGCAAATGATGATTTCTGTAAATTTGCAGAATACACACTTGAAGAGTTAATTGGCAAACCACATAATATGGTTAGACATCAAGATATGCCTAAAGCTGCATTTGAAGATTTATGGAAAACAGTTCAAAGTGGTACTCCATGGAAAGGTTTTGTAAAAAATAAAACTAAACATGGAAAATATTATTGGGTTTTTGCAACTGTATTTCCTTTTACATCATGTGATGGTTCAAAGGGTTATATCTCTTGTAGAAGAATGGCTTCTGAAAAAGAAATCAATAAATATGAAAATATATATAAAACTATGAAATAGGAGCTATTATGATACTAAAACTAAAAAGACTATCTGTAGAAAATAAAATGAGATTACTTGTAATCTTTCCTTTAATCTTTATCATTGGCTTATCATTATTTATAACAACCACATCATATAAAAAAGAGGTCAAACTTGAGAATGTAAAAGATTTAGTTATTTTAAATACAAAAATCTCTTTATTATTACATGAAACACAAAAAGAAAGAGGCGCTAGTGCTGGGTATTTAGGAAGTAAAGGTAAAAAATTCAAAGATATTTTAGAAAAACAAAGAAATCTTACAAATGAAAGAATTGAAGAGTTCAAAACATATCTAAATAATTTCTCATACTATCCTAATAAGGGAAAAGAGACTATAAATAATGTATTAGATGAATTATCTAAAATACAAAATTTAAGAAATAGTGTTGATACCTTAGAAATTAAAGCTAAAAAAGCAATAGGATTTTATACAAATTTAAATGCTAATTTATTATATTTTATTGCAAAATCTTCTTTAATTGCTGAAGATGAATTAATCATTAAGGATATTACTGCATACTATAATTTTTTAATGTCAAAAGAGAGAGCAGGAATTGAAAGAGCAGTTGCTTCAAATGTTTTTGCTGAAGGTACTTTTGCTCCTGGTGTATTTTTAAAACTTTTAACTTTAATCAATGAGCAAGATTCTTATATAAAATCATTTTATGTTTATAATTCTGAAAAAGAAGAGTATGTAAGAGAAAAATTTAAAAATCCTATTGTTGATGAAGTTCAAAGAATGAGAGATATTTTACTATCTTATGATGAAAATAGAGATATTGTTTTTGATGTAGAACCTACTTATTGGTTTACTACTATTACAAAAAAAATCAATATTTTAAAAGAAGTGGATGATTATCTTTCTAAAAGTATTATAAAAGAGATATCTGAAATAGAAGAGAAGGAATATAATAAAATGCTATTAATAGCTATTTTATCAATTGTAATTATAACAATTGTTCTTTTATTTGTAATCTTTTTTATTGGAAGTATAAATAGAGGGATTGATAAAATTTATTATGGTATTGAGGATTTTATTAAATACTTAAATAAAGAAGTTAATGAAATTGAGTATATAAAACTAGGAACAAAAGGTTCTTTAGGTAATCTTGCAAAAATGATAAACTCTAATATAGATAGAATGAATGGTAATTTAGAGAAAGATTTATTATGTGTAGGAGAAGCTACTATTACACTTGATAAAGTTGAAAAAGGTTATTACGGCTGTAGAGTAAACTCAATTGCAGCAAATCCTCAAGTTAGGATACTAGCAAATACTATTAATAAAATGTTAGATAATCAGCAAAAAGTAATTAATGATATTTTAAAAGTTTTAGATGAGTATACAAACTATAACTATTTAAGTGTAATTAATACAAAAGATTTAAATGGTGAATCTTTACAAATGGTTGAAGGAATTAATGGTTTAGGTGAATCAATTACAAGTATGTTAGTTGAAAATAAAGTAAATGGGGAAACTTTACAAAAAGGTTCAAATCAATTATTAAAAAATGTTGATGAATTAAATACAGCTTCAAATGACGCAGCAGCTAGACTTGAAGAAACAGCAGCAGCAGTTGAAGAGATTACAAGTAATATTGCCTCAAGTAGTGAAAATATTGCACAAATGGCAAAAAATGCAAATGAATTAACAGTATCTGCAAACGATGGTGAAAAACTAGCAAATGAAACTGTTTCATCAATGGATGATATTAATACTCAAGTTAGTGCTATTAATGAAGCTATTTCTGTAATTGATCAAATTGCATTCCAAACGAATATACTTTCATTAAACGCTGCAGTTGAAGCAGCAACTGCTGGTGAAGCTGGGAAAGGTTTTGCTGTTGTTGCACAAGAAGTAAGAAATCTTGCAAGCAGATCTGCTGAAGCTGCAAATGAGATTAAAACATTAGTAGAAAATGCAAGTTCTAAATCTAAAGAAGGAAAAAATATTGCAGATTTAATGATAAATGGTTATCATAATTTAAATGAAAATATAAGTAATACTTTATCTTTAATTGATGAAGTAGAAAACTCTGCAAAAGAGCAAAAATATGGAATTGAACAAATAAGTGATGCAATTAACAGCTTAGATAAACAAACACAAGTAAATGCAAATATTGCAAATCATACTAATGATATTGCAGGAGAAACAGCTAGTTTAGCCAAAAATGTAGTTGAAGCAACTTCTTCTAAAGAGTTTAGAGGAAAATAGAATTATAATATAGACTAATTAAGAAAATTTTCTATTAGTCTATATAAACTAATTATTAAACTCCAAATAATAATAAAATTATGATATCATTATAAATAGTATTTTCAAGCTATTATAAGGTAAGTAATTGAAAAATCTAACAAAAAATAATACAATACTTTTATTTATATTAATTATAATAATAACTGCAATTTTTGTACTGTTTGGTATTTCAAACTTTAAAAAACAATATACTACACTTTCTGAAGAGATATTATTTAAAGAAGCTAGTGCACATTATGACAACATGATAAATACTAGATTATGGAATTCAAATCATGGAGGAGTATATGTCCTTGCAAATAAAGATTTAAAACCAAATCCATATCTTAAAGACAATCATCTATATTCAAAAGATGATAAATTACTAATAAAAATAAATCCTGCATGGATGACTAAACAAATCTCAATATTATCAAATAAAAATAGTAACTATTTTTATAAAATCACAAGTCTAAATCCAATTAATCCTGATAATAAAGCTGATAGTTTTGAAGAAGAAGCTTTAAAGTTTTTTGATAAAAATAAAGAACAAAGATTCTATTCAAAATTTGAAGATGATAAATTCAACTTTATGGGCTCTTTACTTGTAAATCAATCATGTTTAAAATGTCATGCACAACAAGGGTATAAACTAGGAGAAGTAAGAGGAGGCTTAAGAATTTCTATTCCTTTAGGCTCTTATAATCAAAATATTGATTTAATTGAGGAAAATAGTTCTTTATTTATATATATTGTAATCTTTTTCTCAATACTTAGTATTGCAGTTATTGTTTACTTTATAAATACTATTTATAATAAGCAAAATGAAATTAAAATTTTAAATAACACCTTAGAAGATAAAGTTAAAAATAGAACAACACAATTAAATAATATGTATGAAAATGAAAAATATTTAAAGGATGTTCTAAAACTAGTTGCAAATGTAAATGAAATGCTACTTAAATCAGACTCATTTAGAACAATTGCTAAAAACTCTATTGATAGATTGGCTCAGCATAAACAATATAAATTTATTTGGACAGGTCTTTATTATGAAAATCATTTTGAGCAAGTATATAAATCACATAACAGCAATGCTTTCTTAAATGATGAGCTATCACAAGTAGCACTAGAAGCAATAAATACGAAGAAAACTATAATACATAAAATAAAGAAAAAGAATATCGAATTTAATAGAAGAAGTGAAGATATAGAAGCAAGTTATAATATTAATATTCCATACTCATACAATAAAGTAATGGGTGTTATGACAATTTATACAGATGCAAAAGATGGTTTTAAAAAAGAAGAAATCAATATGCTTGAGCAAATTATAAATGATGTAAGTATTTCAATGAATGCACAAGTTCATAAGCAAACTATTTTAAAAATGGAAAATGACAAAATTGCTAATTATGAAGAGACTATTTTAGCCTTTGTTAATATTATTGAGCAAAGAGATACATATACAGCAGGACATACTATAAGAGTTGCACAATATTGTAAATTAATAGCTAAAGAGCTTAAACTAAAAGATGCTGAAATAAAAAAACTTGA
>NZ_WFKJ01000029.1 GCF_009208075.1 Poseidonibacter ostreae
AAATCTAATTTATTTCCAGTACTTGCAATTGCTCCTACTTCACCATCTATATACATTGCATCAATTTTAGGTATATTATTAGTAACTGTATTTATCTTTGTAGGTGTAAAACCTTCATCTTGCGCTCTTTGTAAATATTGGTTAAAAGTAGTTTCTGTTAGTCCATCTTGTTTAAAACCATGTGTATTAGTATTTGCTAAGTTATTACTAATTTGATCTAAACGATTAATTTGATTAATCATTGATGCAGCTAATGGATATGTTCCTTGATTCATAATTTACCTTTTATTTTGCAAATTCATCTATAAGTTTATCTAAATCTTCACCAATTAAGTCATCAGTTGAATCCCCATGAATATGTTTAGCAACTGCAATTTCCTGACTAGTGCCATCATCTTCAAATAAATTATTTAAGTATAAAGATAGCTTTCTAATAACAGACATAACTCTTTCTATTTTCTGTCTATTAATATCATTAAATTGCATTAATTCCATTGCTTCAAAAATTTTCATATCTTCTGCATTTAAACTAGTTGTAATATCATTCAAATTAGTAGACATTTCTTCAGCAGCTTTTATTTGAGTTTTAAAAATCTCTATATTTGGAAATTTTGCACTTAAAGAATTAAGTAGTTCGAGGTCTGAAGCGATATAACTTTCAAAACTTTTCACTTTATCTCTTGTTTCACTATTATTATCTAAAGACAAACTTAAAACATCGAATATTTGAGAACCTTTTTCTTCTGAATCATTTGCAACTTGGCTTAATTGGTTCACAACTTTCGTATCATGATCAGCAGGAAAAGGGAAAACACCTTCATTTATTTTTGAATCTGCCCAAACTTTTCCTATTTCATCATTATCATGATTCTTATCTTGTGAAATTTTTTCTTCTTGAACTTTTGAAGAAGTTGACTCAACAATACCTTCTTCATCAGCTGCTTCATCATCGAAAGTTTTAGGTGTAATATCTGATATCTCTTTTGTATCAATTTCTTCAACTTCTAATTCACTGATTTCTTCTAAATTACTTGCAGTTTCTTCTTTTTCTGATTCATTCGCTTCACTTGTCTCTAAATCTTTAAGTAAGTTATCAATATCATTATTATTCACTACTTCAGAATCTGTATTTTCTATATTTTCTACAACTTCTTCATTATTGTTTTCAAGTAATTCAGATGTTTCTTCAACACCAACTTTTTCATTTTGAGAAATTAATTCTTCAATTTCTTCAGTATTTACAACAGGTGCTTCTTCTTGAACTATTGGAGTTTCTTCTTGAACAGCTGAACTTTCATCATCAACGATATCTAAACCATTCATTAAAGCTTCAATTTCTTCTTGACTCATACTCATAATAAAAACCTTATGTTATTTTTTTAATACTCCATCAAGCTTTTCTTTTAAAATTTCTGCATTAAAAGGCTTAACAATATAGTTATTAACGCCAGCTTTTAAAGCTGTGATAACTTCTCCCTTACCACCCTCAGTAGTAATCATAATAATAGGTGTCTTCATATGTCCACCTTCACTTCTAGTTTTTTGAACTAGTTCTAAACCATTCATATTTGGCATATTCCAATCTGTTAAAATTACATCATATTGAGATTCTCCAAGAAGTTTCCACGCCTTAACACCATCTTCAGCTTCATCGAATTCTTCTTTTTTAAAACCTAATTGCATGACTACATTTCCAATAATTCTTCGCATTGTAGAACTGTCATCAACTATAAGAATTTTCATTACTTAACCCTTTATTATTTATTATAATTTTAAAATATCACTTATTATATATGATTTGTTTTAAATTTTCACTTAATATGTAAAAAATAATTTTTTAGATTTATCTAATTTTAATTCTTGTTAAAATATAATGATAACTATATAAAACTCTAAAGGAAAAACTATGATTAGAGGACTTTACACAGCAGCTACGGGTATGAATGCAATGCAACATCAAATTGATGTTACATCAAACAATATTGCAAATGTAAATACTAGCGGTTTTAAACAAGATAGAGCGGAATTTCAAGACCTTATGTATGAAACTTTAAACTATACAGCAGGGCAAACTACACAAACAACAAGAAATCCTACTGGAATTGATACAGGTCTTGGAGTAAGAATCTCTGGTATTCAGAAAAACTTTAGTGAAGGTGACTTACAACTTACTTCAAATACTTTAGATTTAGCAATTGAAGGAAATGGATTTTTTCAAATAACTCTTCCTAGTGGAGAAACAGCTTATACAAGAAACGGTGCTTTTAAATTAAATTCTGAAGGAACTATAGTAAACGGTAATGGTTATGAGTTATCACCTCAAATAGTTGTGCCTGATAATGTTACTGATGTAACCTTTGGAACTGATGGAATTGTAACAGCTACAAATTCATCAACTGGAGACTCTCAAGAATTAGGGCAAATTGAACTTGCAGATTTTATAAACCCATCAGGACTTACTCCTTTAGGTGAATCTTTATACATGGTTAGTGAAGCATCAGGTGATGTTCTAACTGGAGATCCAACAACAGATCAATTTGGTGGAGTAAGACAAGGAATGATTGAGCTTTCAAATGTAAAATTAGTAACTGAAATGGTTGATTTAATTACTGCACAAAGAGCATATGAAGCTAACTCAAAAGCAATTACAACAACAGATAGTATGTTAGATACAGTAAATAGATTAAAAAGTTAGGTAAATACGTAAATCTATGAATTTAGAAGAGTTAAAAAAACTTCGGGAAAAGAATTTTTTAGAGCATAAAAAAAAGAAAAAAGAGTATTATCTAAAAAATAAAGAGAGTAAAAAACCTTCAAGAAAAGAAATTGACTATTCTAAAGAGCTTAATAGTATAAATTTTGCAGATAAAATAAAAGAGATTGCAAAAGTTCAAAAAGCGCACGTAGATGATAGAAGAGAATTAATTGTAAAAAAAATCAATGAATATAAAAAAAGAAAAAAAGAGTACTATTCAGAAAATAAACAAAAACGATTAGAGTATGATAAAGAGTATAGAGAAAAAAAGAAAGAAGAACTAAAAAAATATAGAAGAGATTATTATCAAAAAAATAAAGAAAAAATATTAGCAAAACAAAAAGAAAAAAGAAAATCCTAAAAAAAGAGTAGATGATGGCAGAAGAAGAGATTAAAGAAGAGATAAAGGAAGAAACTCCTAGTATAGAAGAGGAAACTACTACTTCTGCAAATATTGAAGAGTCTACTATTTCAGAAGAAGCAGGACAAAAAGAAGAAGAAAACTCACAAGATATAAAACAAACTCAAGAAGAAGAGAAAAAAGAAGCTGTTCAAAAAAAGGTTCCATTTTTAAATAAAATTTTATTTGCACTTGTAGGTTTTTTACTAATAGTTTTAATTATAGGAACAGTATTATTTTTTATGGGATTTTTTGATGCTAAAGAAGAGATAAAAAATGAAGAAGTTCAAAAACAAGAAAAAATAGTTAATGAGGATAATAGCTTTAATATAAAAGATATAAACTCTAAAAAACTCAATCAACAACTTTTACTACTTACAAATAAAAATATAATTGCAGAAGAAGAGAATAATAAAAGAGAAAAACTAGAACAAGAAAAAAAGATAAAGCAAGAAGAAGAGAAAAAAAGAAAAGAGAGTTTAGCACTTGAAGAAGAAAAAATATCGAAAGAAAAAGCTTTATTAGAAAACAAAAAAATTGAACTTGAAAAACAAAAAGAAGAATTAGAAATACTTAAAAATGAAGCTATCAACCTAAGAAATGAGATGATTAATAGTAAAAAAATCTTAGAGATGGAAAAAGAAGAGGCTATTGCTGAAGTAGCTGAAGTAAAAGTAGAAGAAGAAGCTGAAGAAAAAATCATTGAGATAAAAGAAGAAATTAAAGAAAAGACTCCTATGAGTGAAAATAAATTTGTATCCTTAATAAATATAGCTAAGATAAAAGGTTCTTTGTACAAATCATACTTAGACAAGATTACTTCTATTAATAGTGATGTGAAACTTTGTAGAGACGATTTAAATCGAATTGAATTGTATTATGGTCCATTTGAAGATAATAGTATTAGAAATGATTTATATAAGAAATTACAAGAAAATGGAATAGAGAATTCGTATGAAGTTGAGTTAACGAAAGAAGAGTTTGATAAAAGATGTAATTATTAAAAAACTCTAAGAGTTTTCTAAAATAGAATAAGCATCTTTAACATTTATTTCTTTTTTCTCAATATCAATATTTAAAATAAATTGATCAAATATATGTGGTAGTAAAAAAGTTTTTGGAAGTTCTTTAGTAACTAAAGACTCATCTGTATCAATCTCTAAATAGTCACTTATAGGATACCTATGAATATCTTTTACTAAACCTAGTTTTAAATCATTTTCATAAACTGTACAACCGATTAAATCAAACCAAAAGAATTCATTCTCTGCTAGATTACAGTTTTCTCTTGTTTGTTCAGGTGTTGAAAAAAGTTCTTGATTTATAAGTTTTTTAGCAAGATCAATATTTTCATAATTTTCAAATAAAACTACATCTCGATTTGCATTGTATTCAACAACTTTTAATTTAATTTTTCTATTTGTTATAAAAGTTGCATCTTTTTTAAATTGCTCAGGAAAATCTGAGTCTATATGAAGCTTTAAGTGCCCTTTTAGACCTACAGTTTTTCCTAATTTAGCTACGTATATATTACTATTCATATATTTAAACTACTTAGCAATAACTTGAATTTTATATGATACACCATCTTTTGCTTTACAACCATTTGCCATAGTTTTTAATGCATTAATCATGTTTCCATTTTTACCAATAAGCTTACCAATATCAGAACTATTTGCTTCAACTGTAATCTCAGCAAAAGTTTCATCTATTAACTTTTTAGTAACAGTTACATCTTCTGGTACACTAACAATTAGTCGTGCATAGTTTTCAATAAAATTAGTAATCATAGCTATTAATCAACTAATTATTTAGCTGCTAATTTTGCAACTTTTTCAGAAGGTTTAGCACCAACACTTAACCAGTAATCATATCTTTCTTGGTCAATTTTTAATACTTTTGGCTCTGCAACTGGGTTAAAGTAACCAATTGATTCAATCCAACCTGAATCTCTTCTTTTTCTTGAGTCTGTTACAACGATTCTGTAAAATGGTTTCTTGTTTCTTCCCATTCTTGTTAATCTAATTACTGTCATGTTTTCTTTCCTTTTATTTTATACTTTTATTATAGTATTGAAATCTAAACTCTATTACTTAAGTGAGTTCACAGCTCAACACTATTTATATTTAACCTATTTTATCTTGGTAAGTTAGGCATTCCACCAGGTCCCATTTGAGACATCATGTTTTGTAAGCCTTTCATTCCACCTTTTGATGATAGTTTCTTAGCCATTTTTGAAGCATTTTTAAATTGCTTTAATATTTTATTAATTTGTACTTCTGAAAGTCCTGAACCTTTTGCGATTCTTTTCTTTCTACTTGGATTTATTAAAGATGGTTGAAGTCTTTCTTTTTCAGTCATTGAACCAATTAAAGCTTTAATCCTTTTAATCTCATCAGAGTTTTCAAAATCCATATCTTTTAAAGGTCCAGCCATTTGTGAAAGACCAGGAATCATTCCAATAATTGATTTCATAGAACCTAATTTGCTCATCATTGCTAATTGGTCTAAAAAGTCATTGAAATTAAATTCACCTTTTTTGATTTTTCTACTTACTTCTTTTGCTTTCTTTTCATCAATTACAGCTGATGTTTTTTCTGCAAGTCCCTCAATATCTCCAAGTCCTAATAATCTTGATACAATTCTATCTGGAATAAATACTTCAAGGTCTGGCATTTTTTCACCAGTACCTATAAATCTTAATGGAACTCCAACTTGTGAAGCAATAGATAAAGCAACTCCACCTTTTGTATCACCATCATATTTAGAAAGAATTACACCATCAATTCCAATTTGTTCTTTAAATGAAGATGCAGTTTTAGTAGCATCATGACCTGTTAAAGAATCTGCAACATAAAAGATTTCATCTGGATTAACAGCATCTCTTACATCTTTTAATTGAGTCATTAATTCTTCATCAATTGCAAGACGACCTGCCGTATCAATTAGTAAAACATCGTAATGCTCTTTAGTAGCTTTCTCTTTTGCAGCGAGTGCAATTTTAATAGGATTTGTTTCATTATCATCAAAATATACATCAACTTCAACTTGTGCAGCAATTTGTTTTAATTGCTCAACTGCTGCTAATCTTTGTAAATCGCCAGCTGCTACTAAAACTTTTTTCTTTCTTTGCTTTAAATAACTAGCTAATTTACCAGTTGTTGTTGTTTTACCAGAACCTTGAAGTCCTGTCATTAAAATCGTTGTAGGAGGAGTATTAGAGAAAACAAAACCTTGATTTCCCTCTGTTGTTAATGTTTTAGTTAATTCACTTTTTAATGCATTAATAAATGAATCTTGACCAATTCCAACTCTTTTAGTTTCAAGCTCAATAGCTGTTACTAATTCTTTTGTTGTTTTATGATGTACATCAGCTTTTAATAAAGATTTCTTTAACTCTAAGGTAGCTTTCTTTAGTGAAGCAACATCATCTTTATGTCTTATTTTGTTAACAGCATTTTTTATTGAACCGGTTATTGAATCAAACAAAGCTCAACTCCTAGATTTTTTAAATTTTGTGGATTATACGTTTTTTATACTTCAAGATAGATTAATTGTGTACTTTTTAAGATTAGTTTTAGTTTTTATTTTTAGCAGTTTACATACAAAACCCTTAAATAAGGGTTTTGTATATTTTATTTGAAAGCTTTTTTACTTAAATTTTAATTAAACTCGTAAACTTTAAATTCTCTAGGTTCTTTAGCTTCAAATTCATAATCAAAAATTTTAGTGATTTTAGAATGTAATAAAACTCTTGTAACATTAGTTGCCGTTCTTCCATAAACTCCATCACCAATAATTGGTAATCCAACAGAGTTTAAATGAACTCTAATTTGATGAGTACGACCAGATTCAATAACAACTTTGATTTTAGATTTATTACCTTCAACCAACATAGGGTAAACAGTTGATTTTGCTGGTTTACCTTTTTTAACATCAATTTTAGATTTAGCACTTCCTCTATCTTTTGTTGTAAGAATTGGTTTATCAATAACAATTTCATCAATAACCTTTCCCTCAACAATAGCAACATACTCTTTATAAACTCTATTTTGTTTAAACTCTTTTATTGCTCTATTTTGGAATAATTCGTTTTTAGCAAACATCATAACACCACTTGTTTCTTTATCAAGTCTATTAAGTAAAAAAGCATCAGGATATTTTTTAGCAACTTCATCAGCTGTTAAAAATGCAGGTTTGTCTACTACTAAAATATCATTATCTTGGAAAATTACTTTTATTGGAGCAATTTCTTTTACAATAAAATGTGTATCACCTTTTATTTCACCACGGGCAATCATTACTTTTTTCCCACCAACTCTTACTAAGCCTTTATCTATTAACTCTTTTGCTTTAGAATTAGAAATTCCTTCTTGAATTGCTAATAGTTTGTATGCTTTATCTCTTACAGGCATTTATTTCCTTTATTATTGGATCTATTGAACCAGCTTTTATTAAGGCTGATTTTTTTAAATCTTTTATATTATTTAAGTATTTATTTAATTCATCATTTTCAATTAAATAAAAATCTTTAACACATTCAAAAAGTGGTTTTTGATTAAATATCTGTTTACCACTAATTAACTTACATTTAAAAAATGCAGGTTCAATTGGATTATGTCCACCAATTTTTTCAAATGCACCACCTAAAATTACTACATCTGATATAGTAAAGATATCATTTAAAATACCCATTTTATCTACTAAAATTATATCAGAATTAAAATTTTCTTCTTGTGAGTATCTATGATAAGTCAAGGGTTTATCTTTTATATACTCTTTGATTAGTAAATCAACACTATCAAATCTTTCAGGATGTCTAGGAACTATTACTAATCTTCCTTGATCTCTTTCATAAGCATTAAGAATAAGCTTCTCTTCATTTTCATGAGTACTTGCTGCTGTAATTAAGATATCATCAACTTTTTTTAATATATTATTCACTTTTGGTTCTTGTGCTAATTTAATATTCCCTAACACTTCCACATTTGTAGCACCTAACTCTTCTAGTCTTTCTTTATCTATATCACTTTGTGCAAAAACTTTATCAATATTCTTAAAAATTCTTTTATAAAAAAAAGAAAATCTTTTATAAGAATTATATGATTTATCAGAGATTCTTGCATTTATTAAAAAAGTTTTTGCACCTTTTTTCTTCGCAAAAAGAAATAGCATAAACCATAATTCAGCTTCCATAACAACTAAAACTTTTTGTTTATTAATCCAAAAAGGTAAAAATATCTCAAAAGGTAAATAACGTACATTTGAAGTACTCTTTAAAGCTTCTTCAAATCCAGTGTTTGTGATAACTGAAACATTTGCCTCATTTTTATAATAATCAAGTAAAGGTTTAATAGCTTTTGTTTCACCCATTGAACAAGAATGGAACCAAATACTATTTTCTTCAAAGGAAGGATTATTTCTTAAAAAAAATTTTGAGGGAATTGCTTGTTTATATTTAGGGTTCTTAGCTTTAAAAACTAAAAAAGGAAGAGCTAGTATATAAACTAAGACTAAAAGTAAATAGTAAAATATACTAAAAAGGCTCAAAATTAAGCCTCTTCTGTTTCATCTTCTTTATAAAGTATTCTTCCACAATGTGGACAATTTACAATCTCTTCTGATTTAATAACTTCAGCATAAGTTTTGTCATTAATTTTCATATAACAACCATAACATGCTTGTTTTTTTACAGGAACAACAGCAGAATCTTTTGCCCATCTTTTGATTTTTTCATAGAATGTTAAAATTTTATTATCAAACTTTTCTAATAATTCACTTCTTTCTTGATATACAACATTTCTTTCTTTGTTGATTTCTTCAATACTATTATCAACTGCAACTTGAATATCTTTAATTGATTCTTCTTCTTCAGTTAATTTTTCTTGTAAATCTTTTAAAGTCTCTTCTTTAGATTCAGATAATGCATCTAATCTTGTAATCTCTTCATTTGCAAAAGAGATTTGTTCTTTAGCGATTTCTTCTTCTAATTGTAATGCTTTTAACTCTTTTTCTGTATGAATATTATCATTCTTTTTTGAGATATCTTCTAACTTAGACTTTAACTCTGATAAATGGATATTATTCTTAGTTCTTTTAGACTTAATATCATCAACCTCTAAATATAAAGTGTTAATTGATGCTTTAATCTCTTCTGCTGTTTCAACAAAAGTTGCAAGTTTTGCCTTTTCATTTTCAATCTTTGGTTCAAACATGCTAATTGCTGTATCAAATTTTGATAATTTAATTAAATCCTGTAAATACTTATTCAATCGTTTCTCCTTCTATAAAAAACTCAAATGGATTTTTTGAAGCTGTTATTATAGCTTTTAATTCATTTTTTTTCAAATATTCTGAAAGAAGTCCCTCTAGTAGCTTACTAAAGTATCTTTCACTCTCATAATGTCTTATATCAATTAAAGAAATACCTCTTGCCTTTGCTTCCATTGCATCATGATATTTTATATCACCTGTTAAGAAACAATCAGCTTTTACTTCTTCAATTAAAGACATCCCTGAACCCGTAACAATTGCTACATCTTTTATAAAATCATTACATCTAACTGTATTTACAGTTTTCAAATCTAATTTTTTTGAGATATGTTTTACTAAATCATTAAACTTCATATTTACTTTTGCATAAGAAATAAACTCATCAGTGTTCTCAAGTTTTAAACCTAAAACTTCACTAACCACATATTTGTTTAAATGTGTTTTATCTATATTTGTATGCATTGAAATTAAAGATATATCTTTTTTAATTAATTTCTGTAATAATTTCGTACTATATGAGTCATAATTAACTCTTTTTAAACCTTTGAAAATTAAAGGATGATGGGTAATAATTAAAGAATTTTCTTCAACTTCATCAAGTAATTGTTCATCTAAATCAATACTAATATATACTTTTTTTACTTCATCATCAAAAGAACCTACAAGTAAACCTGCATTGTCCCATTTTTCTTGTAACTCAAATGGTGATAACTCATCTAAAAAAGCATATATTTCTTTAACTTTCAAAGTAAATCCTAAACAAATAATTCAGGATTATTTAGTTTTAATTTTTCTAAGGCTTCTAAAGATGCTTTAGAATTAACTCTTGCTAATCTTTGAGGTTCTTGACTTTTATATAAAACCGCACAACCTTGAGATAATTCTCTCACTTTTAAAATATAGTTTTGTCTCTCTGTTACTGAAATTGCTTTTCTTGCATCTAATGTATTAAAAGCATGAGATGCTATCATACATTGATCATATGCAGGAAGAGGTAATTCATTTTCTAAACAAACTTTACACTCATTAAAAGCTTCGTCAAAATGTCTAAATAACATATCTACATCAGCTACTTCAAAATTATATTTTGAAAATTCATATTCACTCTCTTTATGAACATCTGCATAAGTAGTAATTCCATGTGCATTTTCATTCCAAACAATGTCAAATACAGAATCAACACCTTGTAAATACATTGCAAGTCTTTCAGTTCCATAAGTAATCTCAACAGCAACAGGATCACAAGGAAGTCCTCCTACTTGTTGAAAGTAAGTAAACTGAGTTACTTCCATACCATCAAGCCAAACTTCCCATCCAAGTCCCCAAGCTCCAAGAGTTGGAGATTCCCAGTTATCTTCAACAAATCTAATATCATGCTTAGATAAATCTAAACCTAAAAACTCTAAAGATTGTAAATACAAGTCTTGAATATTATCTGGACTTGGTTTGATTAAAGTTTGAAACTGATAATAAGCTCCTAATCTATTTGGGTTCTCTCCATATCTTCCATCAGTTGGTCTTCTACTTGGAGCAACATAAGCAGTTGACCAAGGAGTTGAATCTAAACTTCTTAAAAGTGTTGCAGGGTGGAAAGTACCAGCACCTGCTGGAATATCGTAAGGTTGTACAATATTACATCCTTGCTTAGCCCAAAACTCTTGTAATTTTAATAGAATTTGTGAAAATGTAACCATCTATTTAATTCCTAATTTTTTATTTCTTATAAATATTCATCTATAGTGTTTACTATAAGATTACTTCTATTTCTTGTGAATCTGTTTCAACTTTTTTAGCTTGTACGATTCTATCTTCTTTTAATTTTATAGCTAATTCACTATCAGAGATTGCAAGAATTTGCATAGCAAAATATGCAGCATTTACAGCACCAGATCTACCAAGTGCAACTGTACCAACAGGCATACCAGCAGGCATTTGAACAGTAGAAAGCATTGCATCCATTCCATCCATTGCTCCACCTTTCATTGGTACTCCAATAACAGGTTTAGTTGTAGACGCAGCTAAAGCACCAGCTAAGTGTGCAGCCATACCAGCAGCAGCAATAAAGGCAACTGCACCTTTTTCTTCTGCTTCTTTGATATAAGTTTTAGTTCTAGCAGGAGACCTATGAGCTGAAGATATAATAAGCTCATATCTAACATTAAACTTTTCAAAAGTATCAGCACAATGCTTCATAATTTCATAGTCAGATTTACTACCCATAATAATTGATACAAAATTCATTTTCAATCCTTGTTTTTATATAAAAACACGATTATATCAAAAAGTATCTAATAGTTTTATAATCTTCGATGTTTTAAGGCTTTGCCATGATTTATATTTGTATAAAGTTAATGAATCATTATCATAAATAAATTTTGATAATGATTTAGATTTATCTTCAATTTTAATAGTTTTAAGATGCTCATAGTATTTTGTTTTCTTATCAATTTCTGTATCTGTTGATAAAACAATTGTAGGAATCATAAATGCATCAGAGATATGAAAAGTTGAAGTATCAGTTGTAATAATTGAATCCATATTAGAAATTATATATATAAAATCATTTATAGTTTTAGAATCTTTTGATAAGTTTATAAACTTATCATCTACTAGTTTTGAATCAATATTTAAACAACTTACAATTGTATAACCATCTAATTTTAATATTAATTCTTTTAATATTGAAGAAGCAATATTTTGAGGAATTGTTTTGTTTGCACTAGCTGAAAAAGGATGAAACAAAAGAACTTTTCCTTTCTTTTTTATAGCTTTGATTTTTTCTTCTAAATTTTTTGAAGCTACAACATTTTCAAGATTTAATTCATTATGTTTTTCATAAGAGCTTATCTTTTTATAATCTATTCCAAATTTATATAACCAAGCATCAACCATATTTAAACTATTAAAACCTGAAAGCTTTTGCATAACAGAGCTATTATCAATAAAGTAGTCATAAGTGCAAAGTTTTTTACTTGTGATACTTAAAGGCATTACATTGTTTATAAATTTTTGTTTTAAATAAACTTGTCTATCTCTTGAATAAAGACTATTATTTGAAGCATTAATATATAAATCGATTTTAACACTCTTATAAAGCTCTTTTAACTTAGTATTTAGTATTCGTAAAGCTGTACAAGAAGATACTATTTGACTAATACTTTTACCTAAACCACCAATTATTGCAAGAGAAATTTCTTCTTTATCTTTTTTCACAAGTTGCTTGTAAATATCAACTTTTGAAGACTTGTCAAATAATGACAATACTTCATCTTCATTTTTAATTACATTTTTTGCTGTATTTTTTTTGAATTCTACAGAGTTTAAATATTCATCTTTATTGCTAATTCCTAATTCAATAGGAAAAGATTCTAACTCTCTTACTTTCTTCTCTTTTAAAAGTCTAGTTGTATATTTATCTTTATCTACATTTTCAAAAACTTTGTTTAAATCATTAAAATCATTTTCACATGTAATATATACAGTATCATTTTCTAAGTTTGATGGCATTTTAAACTTGAAATAGTTTACTAAAGTGCCATCAGTTGTTTTTATATTAATATTTTGGGAAACTCTAAAAAAAATCATATAATACCAGGTAATTATATTTCAGTATTTTCAGTTCTTAACATTGTTAAATAAGGTAAAGTTCCAGGTAATTGAATTTTATTTGTATTACCACTATGCACTGATTCCATCTCTTTATTTGTTTCTGTTAATATTTTTTTGAAGTTTATATAATAAACTCCATCTTCTTTTTTATAGATTTTTCCAATTTCATTATCACACTCAATAATTTGAGTATCTCTTGGTGCAAATATTTCAATATCTTGATTTGGATAAACTTTATATTTACACATGAAATGTTTTTCATCTTCTGTTATAAGTCCAGTTACTTCGTAAGAACCTTTAGAAATAGCGTAATCATGATTTTGAGAATCTAGCTTGTCAAATGGTCTATGAACTAAATAAGCATCTGTAAAGCCTCTATTTTTTGTTGTATGTAATTCTCTTTGGTATTTATCCGCATCAAATGTACCTGCATAATAATCATCAATAGCTTCTCTATATGCATTTGCAGTTACTGCTGCATAATATGGTGATTTTGTTCTACCTTCAATTTTTAAAGAGTCAACTGCACCAGAATCCATAATCTCTTGAATATGTGAAGCTAAGTTCATATCTTTTGAATTAAAGATATAAGTTCCAACTCCAGGATCTTCTTCAAGTCTAAATAGTGTATTTTGGTTTTCACTCTCTGCATATAAAGTGTAATCAAATCTACAATCATTTGCACATGAACCTCTATTTGGAACACGTCCACTTTGAACTGCTGAAATTAAACATCTTCCTGAGTATGCAAAACACATAGAACCATGAACAAAGATTTCAATCTCCATTTCAGGTAAATGCTTTTTAATTTGCATAACATCTTTTAGTGAAATTTCACGTGCTACAACAATTCTTTTTACACCTAAATCCCAAAAAACTTGTGCATCTAAATAATTAAGTACATTTGCTTGAGTTGATAAATGAACATCAATATCAGGGGCAATCTCTCTACATAATTTAACAACACCAGGAGCTGCTACAATAAAACCATCTGGTTTAATTGCTGCCATATTTTCAATATGTTTTTTTAGTAAATCAATTTGTGAGTTAAAAGGGAAACCATTAATTGTTGCATATACTTTTTTACCTCTTGCATGTGCATAATCAATTCCCTCTTTAAAAGTTTCAAAGGTAAACTCTTTTCCTGCTCTAATTCTTAAACTAAAGTGACTAACTCCAGCATATACTGCATCAGCCCCATAATTTATAGCAATTTTTAATTTTTCTAAGTTTCCTGCTGGTGATAATAATTCTACTTTGTTATCTTTCATTATATTTCCTTAATAATCTTTATCATTTATATTTTTAAAATTTCGCAATTATACCTAAATTTTATATAATTTTAATATCAAACTATTTTAGTCAACTTTTACATTAATAATATATAATTATAAAAAGGATTAAAATGAAAAAGATTATATTAACAAGTTTATTAACAAGCTTACTTTTAAGTGCCTCTGATTTACAAAGTATTGGTGTTGAAGTTACATATACAGATTCAAATGATGATGAAAAGAATATTGTAATTAAAAGAGAAACTCCTGATAATTGTAAAAGTGTTAAATTTTCTCCTAAAAATATCTTAGGTGGAAATTTAGTTGATGAAAAAGTTCCCCAAAATTGTAAAAAAACTTTTATTACATATTTAGGAAAAATTTCACCTATTAAGTTTTCTCCAAATATTGAAACTTATGGAGAAGTTGAAGTTTTAGATTTTATTGATAAAGCAAAAGATGATGAAAATATGCTTTTAGTTGATTCTAGAACTGTTGATTGGTTTTTAGAATCAACTATTCCAAGTGCTATAAATATTCCATTTATTTATTTAAACAAAGGTCAATATCCTGATGATTTTTTAGATGCACTTGAAACAATTGGTGTAGAAGTTACTAAAGATGGCTATGATTTTGCAAATGCAAAAGAATTATTACTTTTTTGTAATGGTGTGTGGTGTGGTCAGTCACCTTTATCTATGAAAAATTTAATCTCTATTGGTTATCCAGAAGAAAAACTTAAATGGTATAGAGGTGGTATTCAATCTTGGTTAAGTTTAGGACTTCCTGTAATTAAACCAAATTAGTAAGAAAGCTTTTTAAAAGCTTTCCCACTCATCATCATCTTTTGATGGTTTTGCTTCAATTATTTTATTTGTAGCAGTTTTTGAAGGTACAGGAGAAGTAACTTCTCTTCTACTTTCAACATTTTTACTAGTATCTCTTTTAGATACTTCATTTTCATTTTTAATACTAGGTCGTCTTGCTATCTCTTCTGTTTGTACTTGTACTACTTTTTTAATAGGAATAACATTATCTCTTTTAATTTGGTCAAGAGCTTTAAATACTTCTAAAGTAGCTTTATCTAGATCACCTGAAAATTGATTTAAAGTAGAATTATCAGCATTCTCTTTACATGTTTCATTTATATAAGATTGTACATTATTATGAACATCTTCATGATTTTGTTTTAAATCTTTCCAGTTTGTATTTCTTGTAAACTCTTTTCCACTTTGTTCTTGCTCTATTATCCATTTACCTAAATCACACTCAGTTGGTTTTGTTACAGCCCAAGGATTTATTGTTGTACCAATTTTCTCAAAGTTTGTATTTTTAAATTTGATATGGTCATTTTTTAATTTAGAAACTTTAAATACTAAATCTATATCTGCAATTTCATTTCCACTTGATTCATTAAACTTTGCTCTATCTGCAATTTTTAATAAATTCTCAGATAAATCAGAAACTTCATTTGCTAAATTACTAATTGTTGTTGCTGAACTTGCGTTAAGTTGTGTTGCTTGGTCAAGGGAATTAATAGCGTCATTAATTTGAACTATTCCACTCTCTTCTTCAACACTTGCAGTTGAAACATCTTCTATTAGCTCTATTGTTTTATTAATATTATCATTTAATTTTGAATATCCACCAATCATATCATTGGCAATAAGTTTTCCTTCATTTGCTTTTGAAGTTGCTGTTTCAACAATTCCTTTAATCTCTTTAGCAGCTTCTGCTGACCTATTTGCAAGATTTCTTACTTCTTGTGCAACAACAGCAAAACCTTTTCCAGCTTCACCAGCAGTTGCAGCTTCTACAGCTGCGTTTAATGAAAGAATATTTGTTTGGAATGCAATTTGATCAATTACTGTAATTGCGTCATTAATTGAATTAACTTGTTTATCAATATCATCCATTGCTTGTGTTGTTTTAGAAGCTAAAGCTTCACCTTCACTAGATGAACTTTGTAAATCACTTGCTAATGATGACATTTCTTGTACTTTTTGAACATTTGATTTAACAATACAAGTAACTTCTTCTAATGCTGCTGCTGTTTCTTCTAATGAAGCAGCTTGTTCATTTGCAGAACTTGATAAACTGTTTGCAGAACTTGATAAAATATTTGTATCTTCATTTAATTTTTTACCACTTGATACAATCATTGATAAGAATTCTGAAACAGTAACACCAATTAATCTAGTACTTGAATTAATTGAGGAAATAATTCCACTAACTTCACTTGAACTAGTATTTTTATCAACTGTAAAATCAGAACTTCCATATCTTAATAAAGTATTATTTAAAATACTTAAATTTTCATTTGTTTTATCAATCATTGAATTAATTGAATTTTTTAATTCTTGTATTTGAGGATTAACTGAGTTTTTTTCTATTTTATAAACATAGAAGCCATTATTAACCTTTGAAATTACCTCATCAACTTCTTCAATAACTTTAGCATCAGACTCAACACCCTCTTTTAATTTTCTAATGTAAGCATTAAAACTATCAACTAGTTTTCCTACCTCATCATTAGATCTTTTTTCAATCTCTTTAATCTCTGAATCTGCATTATTCATATCCGAAATAGTATCACTTAAATTAGAAAGTGGTTTTATTATTGTTCTAGTAATTAAAAATGAGTAAATTATATATACTAATAATATAGCAATAAGCGAAAAGATTACAATACTAGTGATAATATCTTCAATTTCATCAGATGTTTGTTTTCTCATTAAAGAGATATCTGCTTCAATATCATCAACATAAACGCCTGTACCAATTATCCAATCCCAATGTGGAAATCTTTGAACATAAGAAAATTTTTGTTGTGGTGCATCAAAATTAGGTTTTGGCCACATATACTTAACTAAACCACCCTTAGCTTCTTTATTAGCAACAACAGAGAACTCTTTAAATAAATATTTTCCTGCTTTATCTTGAACTTTTGATAAATCCTTTCCATCTAAACTAGGTTTTACAGAATGCATAATCATTTTAGGATATGAGTCATTAATCCAAAAATACCCATCTTTTCCATATCTCATTTTGCTAATTGTATTTAAGGCTTCTTCTTTAATTTTTGAAGAAACATCAGCTACATATTCACCTGTACCTATAACCCAATTATACTCTTTGAATAGTTTTACAAAAGAAACTTTTGGTTGTGGTGTTTCAAATCCTGGTTTTGGCCAAACATAATCAACAAAACCTTCACCTTTTGCTTTTGCAACAGCAGCAAATTCTTTAAAGATTTTTTTTCCACCTTTATCTTTATAATTAACAAGATCTTTTCCATTTAACTGTGGTTTAATTGGATGCATTACAATTACAGCATCGGTATCATTAATCCAAAAATAACCACTTTTACCATATCTACTCTCTTCTACTATAGTTTTTAATCTAAATTTTAGAGCATCTTCAGATAAGATATCTTTTAACTTATTGTACTCGCCTTCTAAAATAGAAAATAAAAAGTTTGTTTGAGTCTTTAAATCATCTTGAATTTCTATTTTTATTTTATCGATAGCTGTTCTTTTATGATAGGCTTCAACAGTTTTCATTGCTAATGAAATATAGTTTTTTAGCTCTTCTTCTTTCTTAGCATAAGAATCTTTTTTATATTTATCAACATTCTCATGAGAAAATTTGTTAATAGAATAAATAGATTGTATTGCAATTGATAAAGATACTAATATTATTGTAACTAGTGCTAATATTAATAATTTTACCTTTATAGAGATATTTACAAACATGGTATTCTCCATTATTTTTTTGTTTTATACTCATATAATATCTATAAGTGCTTTAATTTTCAAGCTAAATTAATATTATTTTTTATTTTTTATAATAAATTTACTTTTTGATACTATCTTTAATAATTTAATCTTTTACTAATATTTTATTAATATCATTAACTATTGATATATCAAGTTTTTTATCTTTTGCCATTTGCAACATTATATCAATAGCTTCATCTTTAGAATAAGCTTTTCTATAACTATTATCTTGTGTTAATGAAGTATAAATATTTACACTAGCTATTAATCTATCTTTTAAACTCATATCTTTTGCACTTAAAGAGTATGGATATCCATTTGCATCTAATAACTCTTGAATTTTGCAGCTTAATAATGCAATGTCGTTAAAGCCCATTATATTACTTAATATTTTTTTATTGTAATAAGGATAAGCTTTTATCTCTTCTTGCTCATTTTTAGTTAATTCTTCTTCTTTTTGCAAAATATTTAAAGGTATTAATAGCTTTCCTATTTTACTCATTGATGCAGAAATTAAAAAAGTGTACTTATCTTTGTGTTCAAACTCATAAAATTCGCACATTTTCTCGCAATTAGAAATAAGTTTAGAATCTTTTTCTAGAATATCTAAAAATGATTGTGTAATATTTAATATTTCTTCAAAATCTAAAGCTGTTGTAAAGTCATGTAAGTTATTGAATATAAATTGTAAAATATCGTTTTCATTTTGTATATCTATCCAAAATTCTAGTTTTGTAGAAATATCTAAAAATATATTTACAATATCCTTATCAAATAAAGTATTTGTATTACTCTTTACAAAAGCAATAATATCTTTTCTATTTTGTATATCTTTTTTTGATAAATCAAAGTTAACATCTAAAGTGTGTGAAAAGTTTAATATTTTAGAAAATAGAGGGATATCGTCATCTTTTAATCCAAATATTCCACTTCCATTTATATTTTCATTTTGATACTTTAATACATCGTTATTATTAGAAAGAAAAGGAAAGTCTTTTATTTTTATTTCACTTAAGATAGAGTATTCTTCATTTTTTATTTTTGCTTCATTTAGTGCAATATCATGACATAAACTGTAAGCACATAAATCAAACATCTCTTTATCATTAAGATTTAATTTTTGTCCTATCTTTAAAGATAAAAAAGCAATTCTTTTTGAATGATTTGGTGTTGTATTGTTATATTGAGATTCTACAAAATCTAAAGTATGAGATGTAGATAATAAGAAATTATTTAGATTAAATATTAATTGTTTTTTCTTGTCCATTTATAGTCCTATAATGATTTTTATATCATTATATTACTATAAATGCACCTATGTATATATTAAATTTTATAGAGTTATTTACTCTTCTTCAAATAATGAACTAATAGCTTCTACACTTTTATCAGTCATATCTAAATCTATATGAGCAGCACCCTTAACTTCTACAAGTTTTACATCTAGACCTTCTGTTTTCATTTTATTATAAAAATCTTTTGTTACACTTGGTTTTGATATTTCATCTTTTGTTCCATAAATCATAATAAATTTAGAAGACTTATTCATTTTGTCTAAAACATCTATTGCTAAAAGGTGTTTATCATTTGCATAGTCAGGTCTTTCATATCTTCCTGCAACTAATACTATATTTTTTAAAAGTTCTGGGTTTAAGCCAGCTAAGGAAGCACTCATCATTGCACCTGCTGAATGTCCAATAATTGTAATCTCTTTACTTTCATATTTGTCTTTTAAGGCAATTACTAATTTTTCTAAAAACTCAACATACTCTTTTGTAGCTGCTTGATGATTATACTCTTTACTTCCAATTGATTTTAATTTATTTAAAGAAGAATTAGAATATCCAGGAAGTGCTACTGCGATTGTTGTCAAATCAGTTGACATATTTAAATTCTCAGCAAAAGGAGCATAACGACCTAAAACATTACTACCCTCATCCCATGTACCATGAACAACAATAATTAACTTATCATTATCATCGCCTTCAAACATAGCATAATTTATGCATTCACCTCCAGCATAAACATAGCCTTCATCTTTATCATCACACTCTTGTTTTGTAATAGTTTGTGAAAATAAAAAACTTGTAGAAAATAGCATTACTGCAACTAAAATATTCTTTAACATAATTAACTCCTAGTAGTATTTAATTTAAATATATGAATAATTCACTTATAATAAAATATTATAACTTAAGGAGAGGTTTTGTTAAAGAATAAATTTTTACAAAAAGTAATATTTTTTTACTGTATTTTTTTATCTAGTGTTTATGCACTAAATTTAGATGAATTAAAAAATAATGCATTAAAAGAAGTAAAAGTCATTAATACTGATGAATTAGTAACTCTTTTAAAAAAGAATCCTAATACAAAAATTATTGATGTAAGAGAAAAAGATGAGATATTAAAACAAGGTGGTTATATAAAAGCCAATAAAGTCACAAATATTTCAAGAGCAAATTTAGAGTTTTTAATTCAAGAAGAAGTAAAAGAAGATGAAACTTTTATTATTCACTGTTTTAATGGAAATAAATCACTTTTTGCAGCTAAAAGATTAAAAGATTTAGGCTACAAAAATGTACTTTATTATCAAGATAGTTTTAAAATATGGAAAGAGAAGAATTTGCCAATTTCTTCAAAAGATTTTGTTCTAAATTCTTTTTTATACAATCCAGTAAAAGAAGTTGCAAAAGGTGTATATACTTCAATAGGTGCAACACAACCAGCAACTTATGAAAACTCTGGACATAACAATAACTTAGGTTTTGTTATTGGTGATGATTCTATCTTAGTTTGGAATGCAGGTGCTAATTATCTTCTTGCAAAAAGTTTTCATGAAGAGATTAAAAAAATTTCTAATAAACCAATTAAATATGTAGTTTTAGAAAACTCACAAGGTCATGCAATGCTTGGTTCTTCATATTGGAAAGAGCAAGGTGCAACAATTATTTCACATGAAATTGCTAAAAAAGAGATTATGCAAAAAGGTGAGAATATCTTAACAAGACATAAAAGAACTTATAGAGACAAAGCACTTGGAACTAAAATAGTAATTCCAGATGAAACGTTTAAAGATAGTATGAGTTTTGATTTAGGAAATAGAATTGTTGAAGCAAAATATTTTGGATATGCACATGAACATAGCGATATTTCAATTTGGTTAGAAAAAGAGAAAATTTTATTTGCAGGAGATTTAGCTTTTCATCAAAGAATGCTACCAATTTTTAAAATCACAGATACTAGAAAATGGCTTGAAGCTTGGGAAAAACTTGCATTATTAAATGCACAAATAGTAGTTCCAGGTCATGGTGATGTTACAGATATGCCAACAGTTACAAAATATACAAAAGCTTATCTTGAATACTTAAGAGAAAAAGTAGCTGAAGCTTTAGATGAAGGAAAAGAAGCTTATGAAGTTGATCAATCACCGTATGCACATTTAGATACATTTAAAGAGTTAGCTAGACAAAATGCTTCAAGGCTTTATGAAATGATGGAGTTTGAAGAGTAAAATTATAAATCCTTTTCGGATTTATAATTTTTAGTAAAAAGAGTTAATAAGGTGTAATTCCAATAAAACCATCTATTTGTTTTTCAATAGCTTCAACAATACCAGCTTGAACATATATAATATCTTCTATAAAGTCTTCTTCAGTCCATTTCATACTTTCCATAGTATTTTTACATCCATAAAACTCTACATCATATTCCATTAAAGATTGAATTCTTTTTATAGTATTAGCATCCCCATCTTTTTTGATATGTCTCATTCCTGGACCATAAGTAATTACTGCAACTTTTAAAGTTTCAGCTGGGTACTCTTTTAAAATATTATAAATAGTTCCTATTATATGATTTGTTTTTTCAACATCGGCATCATACAATCTAACAACTAATTTTCTGGGATCATCAAATGTTGGCTGTGGATCTGAAAATGTTGACTCTGCATATGAGAAAATAGTAAGTAATAAAATTAAGATTATTTTTTTCATTAATTGTCCTTTGTTGTAACTTGAATATCTTTTACTATTTTACCATTATTTAAAACTCTACAATATAAACCTCTATGATGTTTTACTAAAAATGGTAATTCTTTCCCAAAAACTGCCAAGTGGTTACAGATTGTACAAGCTTGTGTAATTTCTAATTCAACATCCCCTACTTTAAAAACTGTTCCTATTTTAAAATCATGTGGATCAAAATCAAATAATATATTTTCTCCAAAACTTCCAAATTCTAAATTTATTCCATTCTCTTTTGAAATATCATAAGCTTTTTTTCCAACAACCATAACTGATTTATCTTCATCTTTTCCTGCAAACTTATCGTTTTTTATTCCATGACCTTTTAATATATCTAAGTACTTAACTATAGGTCTTGGAAGTCCTGATGAATCTTTTGTAGCACTAAAAACTTCTATAACTTTCCCAATATTTTTCATTTATTCTTATTTTCCTTTAGTATCAACAAAAAGTCTTTTTTATTCCATGAACCTGGATATTTATTTTCTAATTCGCCATTATTATTTAGTGCAAAAAAAGTCGGAGTCATTCCTCTGTAGCCTTTTTTAAGATTAAAAGGTAAAGCCACATCTTCAATATCAACTTTTAAGAAAATAAAATCCTTTTGAATCTCATCTTCTACATCATTTAAACTAAGTACTTCTTTATCCATTTTTTTACAAAAATGACAAGTTTTAGAAGTTGCATAAACAAGAACTTTTTTATTAGATTCTCTTGCCTCAGTTAATAGCTCTTCTTCATCAAAATTATTTGATAAAATTCTTACTTTTTTAGGATTTTTCTTTAACCTTTGTTTTTTATATTCCATAAAATAAATTGCTAAGTTTGATATATCTTCATCACTTAATTTATAATCAACAGACTCTTTTTTATCATAATATTTAATTATTGATGGCTCACAAATACTATTATTAATATCTGGATTTGTAAGATAACTATTTAAAAACTCTTCTATTTCAACTTGTTGCATTTCAGGGTCTTCTTTATCACCTATATGCTTTGGACTATCCATAATTGCGTAAGCTAACATATTTACAGTTGGAGTTGCAAGATTTAAAAGTTTATTTTTCTTTTCAAAGAAGTTTGTTTTTAATGTTTTCATATCAATAAATTTTCCATGACATGATGAACATTTTTTTAAAAAGATCTCTTGACCTTTTTCATAATTTGCATTTAAAGTACTAATAAAAATAATAGATATTAGTAAAATTCCTTTTTTAATCAATAAGTATTCCTTTTTTCAATTTAGTAAATAGTACAAAATTTCAAACTACTTATTAAATTGAAAGAAGTATAAAGATTTAATCTTTATACTTTTTCATTTTGAATACTAAATAACAATTCCTGGGTTATTCTTAACACCAATAATATCAGGAGTATCAACTCTTAAGTTTGCAATATGTTTTACATTTCCTAAGTAAGTTTCAACTGTTTCCCATACAGGTTCACCTGGCGATTTAGCACCAACTGTTGACCAACCTGCAACTTTATAAGATTTACTAGCTTCAAGTTTTTTACCATTTTTTGTAAGTTGAAGATTTGTAATTCTACTCCCCATCTTAGCTTTTGGATCAATTGTATAAGAAATACCACCAGTTCTAACCATATCCCCACCTTGTTGGTAGAAAGGATCTGCATTAAATAAGTTATCAGCAACATCTTCTAAAATATCTTTGATTCCTTGACCTGTAATATCTCTTGCATAAGTTTCTGGATAAGTCATAGCAGTTTGAGTCATTAAATCATCAAATGTTATATCTTGTCCAGGCATAACTGTTGTTCCCCATCTAAATCCAGGAGAAAGTGATATATCTGCACCTTTAACATCAATTAAAGCATCACAAATAATCTGATCCCATGAACCATTAAAGTTACCACGTCTAAATAGAGTTTCTTCAGTAGTTGCAATTGTTCTATTTAACTCTTTTATATAAGGTAATCTAACTTTTTCAATATATGCTTTCATATCTTTATCTTCAGGAACTAAATCAGAGAAAATTGGAAGAAGCGTGAATTTGTGATCTACAATTTTTCCATTTTGAATATCTAAATCAAGAACATTTAAGAATTTACCATTTGAACCAGCATTACATACATAAGTAGTACCTTCTTCATTTTTAACAGGAACTGCTTCAGGAACACCATCATGAGTATGTCCACCCATAATAAAGTCAATACCAGTACAAACTTCTGCCATTTTTTGATCAACATCAAAACCATTATGAGATAAAACAATAACCGCATCTGGTTTTTCTTCTTCCCTAATAGTATCAACTAAGTCTTGCATATCTTCATCTTTAATTCCAAAAGTCCAATCTGGAATAAATCTTTGTGGGTTTGCAATAGTTGTATAAGGGAAAGCTTGTCCAATAATAGCAACTCTTGCATTACCCATTTTCTTAATTGTATATGGTTTAAAAGCATGACCTGTATCTTCATCATAAGCTTCAGCACCATCAAATAAAGCATCATCTTTTACTTTTACATTTTGTGCTAAAAATTCTGCATTAAGTTCTTTTACATTTGCTAAAACTTCTTCAGCTTTATATGTAAATTCCCAGTGACCAACAGCAACATCAACACCAAGTAAGTTCATTGCACCAACCATATCTTTACCACGTGTGTAAAGAGCTGTTGCACTTCCTTGCCATGTATCTCCACCATCCATCATAAGTGTTTTTTCAGCACCAAAGTTATTTCTTAAATGATCAATTACAGTTTTAAGTTGTGCAAAACCACCAACTCGACCCATAACTTTTGCATGTTTTTCAAAGTTTACAGATGAAAATGCATATTCTAATCTTTTATTACCTTTAATACCATAGTAATCTAACATTTTCTCACCTACAATATGAGGTGGCTTACCATAGTTACCATGAAAACCTAAGTTTACACTTGGCTCTCTAAAATATACAGGCATTAATTGAGCATGAGAATCTGTCATATGAAGAAGTCTTACATTTCCAAAGTTTTGTAATTTATAATAATCTTCTAACTTATTAGTATCTGCCATTCTAGTATGAGAGTTTGCAAATACAGGAGCAGCACCAAGTACTGACATCATGTATATAAACTCTCTTCTACTTAATTTACTCATGTTTATTCCTATTTTATAGTTTTTTTATTTCCCAGATCCTACTACAGTAAAACCTAAAGAAGTCCAAGCTTGCATACCACCTCTGTAGTATTTAATTTTTTCAACTGGATATCCCATTTTTAATAATGCAAATTTTGCATTTTTAACCATACCTGGAGTTTGTCCACACCAGTAACCATTACAATATAATGCTAAAGTTTTTGCATTTGAGAAGTCTAAAGTACCATCATCATTTTGAACAACACCCATTTCATCTTCCATCATTTCAATTGCAGTATCTTTTTCATCAAAATTAGTAAATGGTACATTTACTGCACCTGGAATTCTTAATCTATCAAACCAACCTGGCTTTCTTGAATCAATAATTGCAATATTTTCATCTGTTTGCGCTTTTTTCATATACTCAATAAACTCTAACTCTCCTAAAGTTTCTAAACCTTTAGCTAAAGAAATTGGTTGAGGAGCTCCTCTAAATGTTGTATCATATAGTGAAGAAATTTTATTTCCAGCTGTTTGATTTCTCATAATAGTAAATTTCTCACCATTTAAATTCATATCAATAGATTTAACACCTTTTGAAATTGCTACAAACTTTGACGTCTCTTCTGCTGCAAAATTTGAAGTTGCAAATAAACCAGCAAATGCTGCTGAAACAAGTAATTTATTTAATAATTTCATATTAATTCCTTTTATTTTTGTAAAAAAAAAGCCAAGACGTTATTCTTGACTTTTTTGTTTTTAAATTTTAAATTTATAGATACTAAAATTTAGTATTTATAACCGTCACCAGGAATAGCTAATCTCCAAGTAGATTTTGCTTCATCTGCTTGTTGTAATGCTCTAATAGCAAATTTACAAGATCTATGAGCTGCAAAATTAGTTTCTAACTTAGTTTTAGAAGCTTTTCCTTTAAAATCTTTAGGATTAACTTCTTTTGCTTTTGTTTTAATTGCTTCTTCAACAGATGCTATTAATCCAGAATTATTAACACCTAATCTTCTGAATTCTAAACCCTCTTTTTTTGCAATGTCATTATATTTCTTTGCAGTTTCAATAACTTTAGAAATTCCATTAGTTTTAACACTACACTCTTTTTCTACATCAATTTTTGAATAATCACTAGCATTAGCACTAATAAATCCAGAAGTTAAAAGTGCAATAGATGTAAGTACTTTTAATGTTAATTTTTTCATAATTTTCACCTTTTACTTTCTAATATCTGGGCCATCAACTGGTAAACCATTTGATATATATGCCATGAAATATAATAATTCTTTCATTGTGTCCGAAGTATTTTTTGGTGGAACTTGACCTTGATCTTTAATACATCCAGACATTCTTCTTTCTAAAGTACCTAAACCATCATTATCAGCTTTACCAGCTGCCCATTTTAATCTATAAACAGGGAAATGAGTAGTTTGACCTAATCCTTGAGATAAAGATTCATTTCTAACTCTTTGACCTGCACCTTGGATATGACAAGTTGCACAAGAAAGATTTAAATATCCTCTTTGTGAAAAGTAGTATTCTTTTCCTCTTTCATAAGCTTCAGCTGCTGCTTTACTTTCAATTTTAATATCAATTCTTTTTTCAGCATCAGCACTTTCTTGAGCTAAAAATGCTTGTAAATGAGTCATTTTACCTTTTTTCTCGTTCCACTTCTTTTCACCATTTGAAGTTAGACACTCATTAACAGCTTGAGTTAAAGATACAAGTTGTGCTCTTTTTTCATCATAAAATGGGTAGTCACCTGAAATATCAGTTTTAGGGAAACAATCTTTAAATGACTTTCCATTAGCAAAAGGTTTATTGAATAATTCTTCACCTTTTTCTACAAACTCTTCAGTTGGTGGGAATTCTTTAATTTCATCATAAGATAATCTACCATTTTTAGAAAAGGCATAACCACCTTTAGAAAATTCGTCACCTTTAACATTTTTAATAAAATTATTCTTTAATTCATCATCTGTTGAATATGGGAAAAATGTATTTTTACTTTTTTCAGGATCTGCAAATTTTGCTTCAAAATATTTAACAATACCCTCTCTATCTTTTTCTGCTTGTTGATTAAAGTCTCCAGCAACAGCAGCACTTGTAACTAATGCTGCTAAAGCTGTAGCTCTTACAATTTTAAATAACATGATCTCTCTCCTTAGATTTTGTTAATTACACTTAAGTAACTATTTAATTTTTGCTGAACTCGTTTGAGTTTCGCCTTTTAAATCTGTCCAAGTGATTTCAATTTTATCACCTTTTTCAGCACCTCTAAATTGAAATTTCATGTATGGGTTTTTAGATAAAAATTGGCTTGTTGATACTTCATAAACAATTTTATCATTAACTTTTGCTACTAAATAAGTAATAAAGTTAACTTCTTTTTTAGCTTTCTCAGCTTCTTGGTAACTTAACATTGCATGTGAAGCTAATGCTTTAACAGTTACTATACCTTTTTTTAATTTTGCTTTAATTCTAGTTTTTTTTGCCATAATATTTTTCCTTTTATTTTCTATTCATTATTTATTTTATTAATATTTATACAGGTGTTGAATTAAATCAACCTCCACATCCACCAATTGTAACTTTTACAAGTTTTGAAGCTTGGATTAATTTTCCATCAACTTCTGCTACTACTGTAACAGTACCTGTTTTAGCCATTTTAATTCTTACTGAATAGTCAACAATTCCATTTTCAGGAACAGTAAATACTGCAACTGTACTTTCTGGATTTGCATCTTGGAAAATTGCTACTGTTTTAGCATTCAATTTTGTAGAAACTGTTACAGGAATAACTGCACCATTTTCTGCAATATCTGGAGCTTTTAATTTAATCTTACCTTCACCTTTAGCAGCATCACCAAAAATTTCTTTAATAGATGCATCAACTTTTGTTGCTGTCCATGCTTTTGGTTTTGTTTCTCTAAAGTTAATAGCACTTAAAGTTGATGGCGCCATTGAAACTGCTAGTGCACCTAGTCCTAAGCTTAAAAAATTTCTTCTGTTCATTTTATTTCCTTTTATAATATTATTTAATTGTTTTTAAATAAGCAACTACTGCTTTAATTTGTGAATCACTTAACCAACCATTTTTACCAAATGCTGGCATTGCTGAAATTGGATTAGTAGTGTATGGGTCATATATTTTTTGATATAAGGCTTCATCCGGCCAATATTGTAAAGCTTGTAATTTTGGTCCCATACTTCCTGGTCCATCTACATTCTTTCCATTTGCAGCATGACATGCTAAACAGTTACCTAAATTTTTAGTCATAAAAATTTTCTCACCTTGCTTAACTAAATCATCTCCTGCGAAACTACTTATTGCCATTAAACCACTAATAGCTGATGCTATTAGTAAACTTTTTGCTAATTTCATTAGTTCTCCTCTTTTATTTACTTGAGTTAATCATATAATCAACTACTTCATTAAATTCTTCATCAGATAAATCTGCTCCACCTTTAGGTGGCATTGCATTTATTCCATTAATTCCATTTGCATAAACTTTGTCAATACCTTTTTTAACAACTTCAGCCCAAGCTTCTTTATCTCCAAGAACAGGTGCTCCAATTGCTGCATTAGCATGACATGCACTACAACTAGCTTCATAAACCATAGCAGCTTTTGAAACTGTAGCAGTTTCTTCAACTTTTGGCAAGCTTTTTACTGTACTAATAGCAGGATCAAACCCTACATCAATTTCAGCATTAATACTCATTGGTTCTGGTTGTTCACAATCTTTCATACATCTAGTTCCTTGTGCTAAAGGACCTCTTTGCTCTTTAAGATCATTTCTATCTGGATGAACTGGGTAGAAACCATCTGGATTATTCATTTTAACATCCATAAAGTTTTCATTACTTAAAACAAATTCATCATCAATTTCTTCACCATTAGCTTTAATACCATTTACAGATAATAAATATGCTGTAAGTGCATAAACTTCATTGTCAGATAAAGATTTTGGATTAGGGAAAGGCATTGCAGTTTTTATGTACCAAAAAAGAGTACTTGCATAAGGCCAATATGAACCAATAGTTTTTCTAGGACCTTCAGTACCTTCTAAACCTAATTGATTTTTTAAAGAACCTTGACCACCAGCTAATGTAGGATAACCACCTACTCCACCAGCTCCAAAATCTCCATGACACATAGCACATTGTGCTTCGTATAATTCATCACCAAATTCTACAGAACCTTCACCAACAGGCAAACCATGGCCATCAGGCATTACATCTGTATCCCAAGCTTTAATTTCATTTGCAGTTGGCATTCTACCATGTGCACTGAAACCTTTTTTCTTTTGTTCACTAACAGCATAAGCTGTATACATTCCATCTTTAACTGGATATATAACCGCACCATCAATATTTTTCTTCTCAGTAGCTGCTGCACTTGTTATTAAAAGTGAAGATATAACACCAACAGCTAATAATGATTTTTTAAGATCTAACATGAACATTATTTACAACTCCTTTTGATGTTACTTCCCATCCAACGATTGGGTTTCTATGATAAATACCTTCAACACCAACATTTCCAATTAATTTATCAATTGAAGGTTGAATATGTCCTGTATCATCAATTGCACGAGATAATAGAACTTTTTTCTTTCCATCCCATTTAATAATATAAAAGAATCTTGTCCAAGATTTAGGAAGTACTAAACCTTTAAGTTCTGCTTCAACCCAGTTTTTACCACCATCTAATGAGATATCAACAGTTTTGATTGTACCTCTACCAGACCAAGCAATACCAGAAATTTCAACCATATCACCTTTTTTAAGGTCAGTCCATGGAACTTCAGGACATGGTGAAGTAATAATTGAGTTTACTTCCATAGGCCAGAAGAAATTAATCGCCTTACCACTTGGTTGTAACATTGTATATTTTGAAGTTTCTTCTTTTGCATGCCATGGTTTATCAGAGAATTCTATTCTTTTAACCCATTTAACATTTAAATTACCTTCCCAACCTGGAACTAGTAATCTAACTGGATAACCTTGCTCTGGTCTTAATGGTTCCCCATTTTGTCCCCAAACAAGCATAGCATCATCTAAGATTTTTTCAATTGGAATAGTTCTTCCCATTTCAGAGTTATCACTACCTTCAACTAAAGCCCATTGTGCTTCAGGTTTAAGACCTAAGTCTTCTAATAATACACTAAGTTTTACCCCAGTCCATTCTGCAGAACTCATCATTCCTTTAACAAATTGTAAGTTATTAAATTGAGGTCCTCTCCATCCAGTAGATCCGTTTGCAGGACACTCGATAAAGTGAATTCGTGATTCAGATGGATATCTTTTTAATTGTTCTAAAGTTAAAACAATTGGTTTTTTTACTAAACCATGAATCATTAATCTAAATTTATTTGGATCAATATGAGCTGTTCCACCATGATTTCTTGTAAAGAATAAACCATTTGGTGTAATAATACCTTCTTGTTGATGTAATGGAGACATTGAAACAGTTGCATATCTATCACCTGAAGATAATAAATCATGTACACGTCTTACATTATTGTGTTCATAAGGTGAAGGCACACCATATGGGTACTTATCAACTTTATCACCAAGTTTAGTTCCCCACTCAACATGATGAGTTATATTTTCATCATCAGCTTTTAATTTAATTGGTGCAAGAACTGTAGCTGCAGTTAAAGCACTAGCTGAATAAATAGCTGTCTTTTTAAAAAAGTCTCTTCTACTAGATTGCTCTACAGAATTTGACTCCAAACTCTTATCAGAATTTTTACTAATTTTCGTCATTTTCCCTCCTCATTTAACTTGGTATACAAAAATACCAACTAAAACATACAATTATAGTTTTAATATCTTAATTAAAACTAAAATATGAAGTATTAATAATACTTATTTAAGAGTTTTGCTTTTTGGAAATATTTATAATAAAAACTAATATAGTATTTACTTATTTATAAGTTATATTTTACTTATATTAATACTATAAATGAACAAGAGATACTATTTTATAGGAGTTTTTAATTTTAGAGTTTTTTTATTATTTTTTATTTCAATTTGGTAAAAATATTTTTACCAAATTAATTTTATTTTTTTATTAAAAGATTTTTTGCAAATTCAATTGCATTTTTTGTAATTTTTTCACCACTTATCATTCTTGCTATTTCATTTATTCTTTCATCTTTACTTAGTAACTTAATAGTAGAAATACCATCTTTTTTATCAACTAAAAAGTGCTGAGAAGATACAGATGTTAGCTGGGGTTGATGTGAAATTGCAAATATTTGATAAGAGTTTGATAAAGTTGATAAAACATTTGCAATTGCATCACTTTCTTTACCACTTAAGTTAGCATCAATTTCATCTAAGAATAAAACACCATTTTCAATAATATCAAATTCACTCATTGAAGTTAAAAGTGCTAAACGTAACCTATTATATTCTCCAGAACTTATAGTATTTAAACTAACACCGTTTAATTCAAAATAAACTTCATCAATACCGAATGAATCTAAATTTTTTTCTTGAATTGTAATTTTTGCATTTGAAAGGTATAAAAATTTTAAATACTCATTTATTTTATCTTCTAGTATTACTACACTATTTTTTCTATATACTGAGATTTCTAAAGATAATTTGTTTACTTCATTTGTTAACTTATCAATCTTTTTTTCTAAAACTGATTTTTCAAAAGTAATATTATCATAAGAAAGAAGCTCTTTTTTCTTTTCTTCTTTATACTCTAATGCTGATTCTATTGAACCAAATCTTTTTTGTAAAGATGCAAGTTTTTCAATTCTTGTTAATACTGTTTCAATATCAATATCTTCTAACTCAAATAATGAATCATTAAATTTTTCAAATATATTATTTAGCTCATTCATTGTTTCATCAAAAAAACTAGAATCCTCTTCTAGTAGTTCTAATGTATTTGAAACACTATGTCTATAATTTAAAATTTCACTAGCATCTTTTATAGCATCTTCAATTTTATCTTTTTTAGAAAGTTTTCTTTTTAATAAGTTTAACTCTTCATATTCATCTAGTGTTGGATTTATTGCTTCAATTTTTTCAATTTCAAATTTAGCAAACTCTTTTAGGTCTTCAATTTTCAATTCATCATTTTTGATTTTTTCTAGCTCTTTTTTAAGAACAACAAGCTCTTTGTATACTAAATCAAAATTTGATTTTATTTCTATAAACTTTCTATCATTTATTGAAGATAATTTATCTAAAAAGTTTAATAGTTTAAAACTCTCAAAATCTGAAGTATCTCTTAGGTTTAAATGTTTAATTAATTTAGAAGAGAAAGTATTTAAATTTTTCTTTGAAATTGTTTGATTATTTATAAAGAATCTAACTTTCTCTTTTTTTATAGTTTTGATAATAATATCATCATTCAAATCTAAATCATATAATTCATCTATAATTTTAGAATCACTAAGTAAAACTTCTCCTAAATTGGCTCTTACATCACTTTGCGCAAATAAAGATAAAATAGCTTGCATTAATATAGACTTTCCAGCACCACTAGGTCCGGTAAATACATTAAGCCCTTTATTGAATTCTAAATCAATTTCTTTGAAAGATAAACAATCTTTTAAATAAATTCTATTAATCATATAATTAATTTCCCCATCTTAGTTTTTCATTTAAAACTTCAAAATAGTTTCTTTGACATCGATGTATCATTTTTGCATTTTGATTTGAAATCTTAATTTTTATAGTCTCATTCTCTTCTACTTCATAAATATCTTGTCCATCTACAATTACAACTGCACCTTGTGCATCAGTAATAGTGAATTCAATTTCAAAATCTGCTGGCATTACTAAAGGTCTTTGAGTTAATGAATGAGGTGCAATAGGAGTAATAATAAAAGCTTCAGTTAAAGGATAAACTATAGGACCCCCTACTGACAAATTATATGCAGTAGAACCTGTTGGCGTTGAGATTATTACTCCATCACCATAATAAGAATTAAAATGTTTATTATCAATCTTTGCATCAATTTTAATCATTGAAGAAATAGATTTTCTTGAAATTACAATATCATTAAAAGCAACAAATGTATTTAAGTTAATTGCACCTTTTATCATCATACGATTATCAATTTTGTAATTGTCATTTTTAAAATCATGTAAAAAGTTTTCTAATTCATCCATTGAGATATCAGTTAAAAACCCAAGAGTTCCTAAGTTTATACCTAAAACTGGCTTATTATAATTAAAAGATTTTCTAACTACTGATAATAAAGTACCATCACCGCCAACTGAAACTAAAAAATCTACTTTACTACAAAGCTCATCTAAAGACAAGCCTTTTTGATTAATCATATTTGCAGAATTATCTTCTAAAAATACTTCAATATTATTCTTTTCAAATATTGATTTTATATTATCAAATACTTCTTCAAGTTCTGGACTTGAAGGTCTTAATATTATTCCAGCTTTGTTTGTTGATGATAATAGTTCTAAGTTTTTATTTAATTTCAATGTAATAACTCTATCTTTCGTTTAATGGATTTGGGGGACTATTTTTAAACAGTTTTAATAAATATTATATAATAAATACTTTTAAATCATACTATTAGCTCTATATTTATAAAAAATTGAGCAAAAAAAAAGCCTTATCCGAAGATAAGGCTTTTTTACTTAGTTAATATTTAGATATTAACCATTTCTCTTTTTAATGATTTCTTCAGAAACATTCTTAGGAACGTCCATGTAGTTATCAAAAATCATAGAATAAGTTGCTCTACCTTGAGACATAGATCTTAAGTCTGTAGAGTAACCGAACATTTCAGCTAATGGAATCATTGCTACAACTAGTTTAACACCAGCTCTATCATCCATAGATTGTACTTGTCCTCTTCTTTTGTTAACGTCACCGATAACATCTCCCATATAATCTTCAGGAGTTTCAATTTCTACTTTCATAATAGGTTCTAAAATTACAGGTTGAGCAGCGTCTGATCTACAACCTTTTTTGAATCCCATAGAAGCAGCAAGTTTAAATGCCATTTCAGATGAATCAACATCATGGTAAGAACCATCATATAAATCAACTGCAATGTTAACTAATGGATAACCAGCTAAAATACCACCAGCCATAGCTTCTTGACAACCTTTATCAACTGCAGGAACGTATTCTTTTGGAACAGATCCACCTTTGATAGATGATGTAAAGATGTAGTTTTCTTCAGAATCAGCAGCCATTGGTGTAATAGTTAAATATACATGACCATATTGACCTTTACCACCAGATTGTTTAGCGTATTTGTACTCTTGTTGAACTGCATTTTTAATAGTTTCTCTATATGCAACTTGAGGAGCACCAACTTCAGCTTCAACAGAGAATTCTCTTTTCATTCTATCAACAAGAATTTCAAGGTGTAATTCACCCATTCCTGAAATAATAGTTTGTCCAGATTCTTCATCAGTTGCAACTCTAAATGATGGATCTTCTTGAGCTAATTTTCCTAAAGCAATACCCATTTTTTCTTGGTCAGCTTTAGTTTTTGGCTCAACTGCAACAGAAATAACTGGTTCTGGGAAATCCATTCTTTCTAAGATAACTGGATCTTCAGAAGATGCTAATGTATCACCAGTAATTGTAGTTTTTAAACCAACAACTGCACCGATTTCTCCAGCATATAATTCGTTAACTTCTTCTCTTTTGATTGCATGCATCTTAAGAAGTCTTCCGATTCTTTCTTTTTTCATCTTAGTTGAATTCATTACATAAGTACCAGACTTAAGAACACCTCTATAGATTCTTGTGAAAGTTAATTGTCCAACAAAAGGATCTGTCATAATCTTAAATGCAAGACCAGCAACTTCACCATCATCAGTAGATGGAACAATCACAGGTTCACCTTCTTGAGTTTCACCTTTAATATCTTCAACTTCTAATGGAGATGGTAAGTACATTGCAACTGCGTCAAGTAAAGTTTGAACACCTTTGTTTTTAAATGCAGTACCACAAGTCATTGGAGTAATTGTCATATTAAGACAACCTTTTTTAAGACCAGCAACAATTTCATCTTCAGTTAATTCTTCACCATCAAGGTATTTATTCATTAAATCATCATCAGCTTCAGCAGCAGCTTCAACCATTTGTTCTCTATAAGTTGTAGCAGTATCTAATAAATCAGCTGGAATTTCTTCAACATGATAGTTAGAACCCATTGCAGCATCTTGATCCCAAACGATAGCTTTCATTGTAACTAAATCAACAACACCTTGGAAGTTTTCTTCAGCTCCAATAGGAATTTGAATAGGAATAGCATTAGATTTAAGTCTTGTATTAACTTGCTCTTCAACATTGAAGAAATCTGCACCTGTTCTATCCATTTTATTAACAAAAATCATTCTTGGAACTCTATACTTGTTAGCTTGTCTCCAAACTGTTTCAGATTGTGGTTGAACCCCACCAACTGAACAGAATACTGCAACAGCACCATCAAGTACTCTCATAGATCTTTCAACTTCAATAGTAAAGTCAACGTGACCTGGAGTATCAATAATATTAATCATTAAATCATCGTTAGTCTTTGGGTGTTTCCAGTGACAAGTTGTAGCAGCAGAAGTAATTGTAATACCTCTTTCTTGCTCTTGTTCCATCCAGTCCATAGTAGCAGCACCATCATGAACTTCACCGATTTTATGCTCAACACCTGTATAGAATAAAATTCTTTCAGTTGTTGTAGTTTTACCTGCATCAATATGAGCAGCAATACCAATATTTCTTAATCTGTTTAGGGGAGTTTTTCTTGCCATTTCAGATTACCATCTATAGTGAGCAAATGCTTTATTTGCTTCAGCCATTCTATGCATATCTTCTTTCTTCTTGAATGATGCACCTCTGTCGTTAGCACATTCGAATAATTCGTTTGCTAATCTTTCTACCATAGTTCTTTCGTTTCTTTTTCTAGCAGCGTCAACTAACCATCTTAATGCTAAAGTTTGTCTTCTTACAGGTCTAACTTCAACAGGTACTTGGTATGTAGCTCCACCAACTCTTCTAGATTTAACTTCTAAAAGTGGTTTAACATTTTCAATTGCTTTTTCAAATAATTCAATACCAGATTCTTCACCTCTAGCATCTAAGTTTGCAATTGCACCATACATGATTTTTTGCGCAGTAGATTTTCTACCATCTAACATTACTGTATTAATAAATTTAGTGATCACTTTACTATTGTAGATAGGATCAGCCATTACTTCTCTTACGGGAGCTTTTCTTCTTCTCATTCTCTTATCCTTCTACTTATTTTTTTGGCTTTTTAGTACCGTATTTAGATCTTGCAACAGTTCTGTTTGCAACACCAGCAGTATCTAAAGCACCTCTAACAACGTGATATTTAACACCAGGTAAATCTTTAACTCTACCCCCTCTTACTAACACAATCGAGTGCTCTTGAAGGTTATGACCTTCTCCACCGATATATGAAATAACTTCAAAACCAGTAGTTAATCTAACTTTTGCAACTTTTCTTAAAGCCGAGTTAGGTTTCTTTGGAGTTGTAGTATATACTCTAGTACAAACTCCTCTTCTTTGTGGACATTTGTCAAGTGCTGGTGATTTAGATTTCTTAATCACTTTTTTTCGCTCTTTTCTAACAAGTTGATTGATAGTTGGCATTCTTTCCCTTTATATAGTTGTAGAGTAATCTGTAATATAGTTATATGTAAGACTCTCTATTTTATTTGGTTAGAGCAATTAAAGCAATGCTCATGCTTCTCGTTTTCTTCAACATAAGGTTGAAACGATACTTCCATTCTAGAGAAACAATATAGGTTTTCTAAAAAGTAGATGGATTATACTGAAGTCTTTCTTAATATTTCTTTAGGTAAGTTTTTATTAGTGTTTATAGATTGTTTTTATATAATTTCTTGTACTCGTCCTACTTCTCCAAAAGTAGTTCTTACTTTTATTCCATGAGGATGTGTAGGAGATTTTGTTAAAATATCTTGTACAACACCTTTAGTAAGTCTTCCTGTTCTTTGATCTTCTTTTAGTACAATATTAACAGTTAGTCCAGGTTTTATATTGCTTCTTTTTTTTCCATCCATAATTTATATCCTAAGCTTTGAAAGTTAATGCATCTTTTGCAAATTCAATATTATAAAAGAATATGATTTTAAACATTAAATCAACTTTTGTTTTTTTAACTTCACTTGCATCTAAAATATCTACAGCAAAACCAGAACTATTATCTTCATTTCTAATAGAAATTGAAACAGGCTTTAAAGCTCTCATCATATTCATTGTTTCTTTATAAACTTTTGGGTTTAAACCATTTAAAATATCTCCATCTTTATCTTCTTTTCTCATTGCATTAAATAGTTGAGTTAAAGTATCTTTATAAATAGATTTACTCCAAGTAATTTTACCTTTAGTGTAATGAAAGATTGCAGTCTTATTTAATAAAGCATTTGGTTTCTCAGCTCTTACATCTTCAATCATTTGAAGAAAAAAGTTTATTCCACCAATACTATTTGCATATTCATTTATTTTTATATTAAGCTCTTTTTTTGCATTTAAATCTAAATCATTAAATCTCATATTTATCCTATTTTGTTTTATAAATGTGATTATATCTAAATTAAATATTTTTTATCTATAAGATGATTTAGAACTTTTTATATCAACGCAATAAAAACCATTATTAGAAAGAAATATTTTTACCTCTTCTTCAATAAACTTATTTTTCGGACCTTTTATAATTTCTAATATTGCAGGAGTTTGTTTTTCTTCATCAAATTTTAATTCAAAATATGGAATCAAATTACCACAAACAGAACGAAACATCATTTGAGATAAGTTATCTTCAAAAATAAATCTTTTATTCTTTTTATCATCAGTTATTTTTGGGTTATGAATTAATCTTACTTCTTGTTCCTCTTTAAAAAGTTCATTTTTTGATTTTGCAGATAAGTTATTTATATCTGTAATAATTGCTTTACAAATTTCATTGAATTGTATTGACTGTGTATCAATTTCATTATCTAATTGCTCTAAAGGTTTTAATATTAAATCAATTTGTTTTTCTTGACTTTCTTCATCATATAAAACAGAAGATGTTTGAACCATATTATTTTCTTTGAAATAATCGCTATTAAATCCAATAGCAACTCCATAACCATCATTTGCATAAGCACGCCATTGACTTAATAAATCAGAACCTTCAGAAAAAGATGCAATATATACATTAGGAAGTTGTTTAGAATATAATTCTTCAAAACATTTATATTTTAAGAAATTATCTTTTGTAGAGGATGTTTTAATCTTTTTAAATATTTTATCTTTTATCCAGTGAATTTCTTTATAGTCATTTAAATTATAAACTGAGCTTAGCCATAAAGTTTTATTTTCGATAATTGCTTTAAAAGATTCAACATTGCAGTAATGATAAATAATATTTCCCATAAAAAACTCCTTTAGATAATATCTTTAATAAATAGATTTTATATCAAAATATTAGTAATACCTAAAGAAGATATTACTAAGGGACAAGTTTTACAGATGTATCATAAACTAGTTCATAATAATTATTATTGTTAAATTCAAACTCTGTAATAACTTCAAGACCTAATTTTCTCGTATGTGCTTGAAAAGACCTTGGATTATTCTTATTAATAAAGGTAACTAAGATTGGATATTTTGAATTCATCTCTTCTCTAGCAAAATCAAAAAGTAAAGATAAAACATCTGTTCCTCGTTGTGACTTATCAATACAAATCGGTCCATATTGATATGAATTAAACTCCGAAAGCTCAAGTCCTTTATACGATAATTTTGAAAGATTTTTTAACATATATTTAAATATTGGCCATACAGACCAAAATGACCAAGATGCACACATAACATATGCTACTAATTTATCATCTACAAAACATAAGAAAAGTCCATCTTCATTTTCTATTAAAGAAGTTAACTCTTCTTTTGTAAAAGCAGTAGTAACAAAACCATCTTTTTTATCTTCTTCTTTTATTGAGTCAATTTGATATTTAAAATGTAAATCTAAAACTGCAGGAATATCAATAAGTCTTCCTTTTCTTAATTCAATCACATTAAGACTTTGGCATAACTTTTACAGGTACAACTTGAAGTTCATCCATATTCCAAACTCCACCTTTTACATAAGGTTCATTTTCTAACCAAGTATTTAGTTCATCTTCAGTGTCAAAATTTGTTAATACTGAAGAACCAACCATTTCATCTTCTTCAATCATTGCACAAGCACTAATTATTTTACCCTCAGCCATTAGCTTTTGAGTTCCCTCAACATGTGCAGGTCTAGCTTCCATTCTTTTATCAATTGCTCCATCATTATCATAAGCGATTATTAAATATTGCATATATATCCTTTTTTATTTATACTAGCATATTAGCAAAATATATATGTGATAAAATTAAATTTTGTTTATATTTTTGTAATTATT
>NZ_WFKJ01000003.1 GCF_009208075.1 Poseidonibacter ostreae
TGTACTTTTTGGAGTATGTTCAACAATTCAACTCTTTTTAGAACAAGATTTCCATTAGTAAAAACTGTTCCAAAAGTAAGAAATTGTGAAACGAAATTCATAAGGACCAAAAAGAATTAGATTAGAGATACCTATCTATTATAGTTTTTTCTGATTTACTAAAGTTACATTTTAACATAGATTTTTCCTTATTTGTAACAGTAGATATATATTGAATACTTTCAAGTTTTTCTAAAATACGTAAATATTCAGGACTATTTTTTATATTAATATATCTTTTTTTATTTAAATTATTGATATTTTTAAAGCTATGATTATCAATTGCATTTAAAACTTCATATAATTCATCTCTATTTGTAAATTTATATAATAAGAATAGTTCAATTTTTTTACTTTTTACAATACTTGATTCCATTACCAATAAATATTTTTCATATTCAATTCTTGATATATTATTTTTAATTTTTTCTGCAATGTTCTTTGTAAAACTATCATCATTTTTTAAATATGTTTCATCAACATAATGATTAATAAGCTCAACTTCATAATTATTCATTTCTTCGAACTTTATAAGCTCTTTAATTAATGTAATATCATTTATATCTAATGTAACACTTATTTCATTAATTATGAGTTCACTAGTTAAAACTTTTTCTTCTTCTTTGCGTTTAATAAAAAAGCTATCTAAATATTTTAATAAAAGAGTTACTTTTTTAGATAAGCTTATATCACTTTGTAATAATGGAATTAAAGCATCTGTATTTATATTATATGGATTGTGCTTTATAACTTCGTATAAATTATCTTCAAAATCATCAATATCCCCAAAATATGTAGGTTCTAACACCATATTGATAAAATCAACCAAAACAGCATTATCAAAAATTTTGTCTTTTAAAATTTCCTTAACAGTCATATCATTAAAAAACATCAGATTATTTAATGTCTCTGTGATTTGCTCACCAAAATTCTCTTTCTTTTCATTTTTAGAATACTCTAAATGCAAGTATCTTATTAGCAGTTCTAATCTCTTATTTAATTCGATGTCTTCATTTTTAAATATAAGTCTTAATACCTCTATATTAGAATCTAAAATATTTACATTAATTAAATCCATTACAACCTCTAAGAATTCTTTATCTTTAGGAAACTTATCACTACAATAATTATTTACTATTTCAAACCTATCTTCTTTTTTATACTTTATGTTTTTAACTATTTGATATATATAATCATCTGCTATTTCAAAATCTTTTATATTTGAATATATATTTTCAGTATCTTGTTCCAATAACAATAAAGTCTGCTTCTGCGTTCTTTCATCAATTAAATATGAGTAGTTTTCAGAGTTAACATTAATTTTATGCCTAATTATATAATCTAATCTCTCATCTGATATATCTCCTAAATCTTTACAGCTAAATTCTTCTAAACTATTATCTATTATTTGCTTAAATTCTTTAAATTCAATATCGTTTGAGTTGATTAAAAATTGAACTAATTTTGTAAAACCTTTTGGATAATGTTGAAAAAATATTTTTTCAACATTATCATTAGCCTTTAAAAATTTTATAAAAGCTTCTCTCTTGATATAATCTTTTTCAATAAATAGTAGGTTTAAATTACTTATGTTAGGAGTTATTCTCTTTTTTTCTGTTAAAAGACTCCAATAATTACAATGTACTTGTTTGAGGTCTGAAATTAATGTGCTATTTGCATTTAGAAATATTTGAATACTTTCATACGTTATTTGTTCATTACCAAGTAGGTGTAGTACAGCTTTTTCATCTTCATTGGCATTATGTATATGTGAATATACATTCTGAACATATTCATTTATATTTTTAAATATATAGGTAGATAATACATTGGGAGAACGTTTTTTTATTAATGTATAGTTTTGTTCATAGAATGCATCTTCTGAAACATCTAATAAATTTTGCATCCAGAACATATTTATTTTGTAAAGACAAAAAACTCCAATAGTGTTAAAAGTTCCGCTATGTTTATTTTTAGAAATATCCTTGAGCTCAGAAAACTTAATATTAAGACTTTTTAGTAGTTCATGAAAAATACTTATCTCAATTGTTAATCCCTCAAGTATATTTGACAGTTCTTTTCTTTCATTAAGATAAGTAGTTAAGGAATTGTCTATATTTAAATTTATTATTTTTTGAAATTCTATATTATTAACAAGATATATAAAATATTGTTCTTTCTTTTTTTCATCAAGTTTATCATTGATTATCTTCCAAAAAGATGTATTTATGTCACATACTTTATTTAGGAATTCTTTTACTAAGTTGGTATCTGATTTCGTATTTAGGTACTCTATAAAGCTGTCAATAAAATCAAACCTAAACTCATCTATTATGAATTCTAATTTAATATCTAAATATCTTTTATTTAAGTCTGTCTTTTTAGATAAAAGTTCAGCACATAAATCAAAGTTTAAAATACTCTCTTTTTTAAACTCTTCTTCATTTAAATACTCTATCACTTCTTCAATCTCTTTTAATTTTAAACTATATGAAAGTGCAGGTTTAATACTTTTAAGATTTTCAATAAAGTTTATATCATTAATAGATTTACCACCTTCATAATAAAAAGAAATATAGTTATGATAAGTTTCATCTAAATATCCATATCTTATAAGATATGAAAGAACTTTATCATTGTATAACTTCTCACCTAATACTAATTTTTCATTATATTTTAAAACTAACTTCTGTAAAGTATTTTGATTAATATTATTAATAGTTTCTTTTAATTCGCTTATTTTTACCTTACATGCTTCAATTTCATCTTTATATTTATTTTCAATAATATTAATTCTTTGATTATATGACCGTTCTGGATTTACTTCTTTTTCCAAGTCTTTGAATGATTTTCTACTATTTACCAGACCTTGATTATAGTTGTAATATTTAATATTTGATAATTCTTTAAATTTATTAAAACTATCATCTTCCAAAGATTCATTTAAATAAATCTTTCCATTTTCATTATCATATATATATGATATACCATAATTATTGTTATCTATACATTTAAAAAATTGCTGTACATAAACTGCTCTTAATTCTTTAACATCTAATTGCATTTCAGTTTTTACTCTTTTTTCGTAATCTTTTATATCCTTTTTGCAATCAGTAATTTCTTGTTCAGTTTTATCTATAACCTCTTTTAATCGTACTTTCAAATCATCTTTATTGAATACTTTATACACTAGCCCATTGTCTTCAAGAAGTTCTGCAAAATCAGAAGGGTTATAGTTTTTATAAATAGACATTGCAAAAAGTTTGTCATAATTTAAATTGATTTTTTTATTTTTATCATCAGAATTACAAAGAAGGTTTTTATATATTATAAACTCATTGAAAATATTTTGTAATAGTCTCATATCATGAATAAAAATAGAAATATCTTGTATAAATCTTTTAGATAGATATACTTTTGATTTATTCTCTTCTTTTTTTAATTCTTCATCATTAAATACATTAATACCTACTTCACTAATTAAATCCTTTATTTTTGTATAAGAATTAGATGAATTAATAACGGGAATGACTGGAATAAAAGAGTCAAAAAACTTTGTTCTTTCTTTATCCTCAAATATATTATCTCTTATTGCATATATAAATTTAATTTCTCTTTCTTTATTAATTTGCTTAGACTTATTAAGAAGCTCATTAATTTCTCTTAACTTAATAAAAATTTCTGGGTTTTCAAATCTATCCAAATCTTCAATTACTACAATATTGTATTTTGTTGATTCAAAAAAGTAGATAATTTCATCTAAGTGTTTATTCATAATTGAATGCTTTGAACTTTCATCAACTAAATTTATCTCAGGTGATTGTAAACTAAGTTTTTGAAGCTTTATTCTTGGAGATAACTTCATTAAAGAAAAAATAAAATATAACATACCGACTACAAATATAATTGTACATACTTCATTTAAATAGAATTCATTTTCAAATTCTTTTATATCTACGAAAGAAAAGATTTTTTTAAATTCATCTGATTTAAATAACTTAACAGTTGTAAGAAGCCATAAAAAGACTCCTAATGTTTTTATTTTCATGTACTTAATTGTTAATATGCGTTTAAATCTTGAATTTGGGATATCATCATAATCAACTTTGTAAAACATTTGTTGAAGAATACCTTTTTCAATCTCTTTTATATCAACATTTAATAAATCATTTTCATCATCTTTTGTATTATTTTTCTTAGGAATTTGCTTATCGTCAGGAATCTTTTTTTCATCATCATTAGACTTTTTTTCTTTACTTTTAAATGTAGCAAGTGAAATATTTAAAAACTTATAGTCACTTCTCCAATTATTCTCTTTCTCAAAAGATTTAATTATAGTACTTTTACCTGAACCATAAGAACCGGAGAGTGCAATATTATTTACACCTTTAGTATTTAGAACTTTATATAAAGAATTAAAATATACTTTATTCTTTATATCGTCTCTAGGAATTAGACTATTATATACTTTAAGTTGCTCTTTTTTCTCTTTATTTTCAAAATAGAAAAGTAGTTGTTTCAGTTTATTTATTACTATATTTTTAATCATATTTAAGTTTTCCTTAAATTTATTTATTATTATATACAAGATAGCCTGAAAAGCAACAGATAACATACCAAAAAATGTTACCTATTGAAACAACGATAAAAACCTTAATTAATGAAAATATAAACTTATTATATGTGTTTAACATTAATATTTAGATGATACATAGACTATGTATATTAATGAGTATCGGGATAAACATGAAAATGTTAAATATATTAGAAAATTCAGTATGAGTAAAAAAATTGTTACAAAAATAAGTTTCAAAACGGTTGTCTCCCTTCGGGGATTCACCCACTAACTCCAGTAACCTTAAGATGAACAACATACTTTATACTTCAAATTTGACACTTTTTTCTTTTTCTCTTCAATATCTCATAATGGGATTGTTAATATATCGCTGTTCTAAATATTTTCTGTACCTTATTTAACATACTCCAGATTTCAACTTTTTTTGGAACAATCTTTCCATTCGTAAAAACTGTTACAAAAATAAGACTTTGTTATACAAAAGAGTATTTATTTACACCAATCTTTAGCTTTCTTCCCACCATGATATGAAACTGCAAGACTATTATTGATTAGTTCTACAGATAAACTTCTATTTTGTTCATTAAATAGATCAGCAACAATTCTAAAGTATTTATCTTTCTTCATGTTACGCAGCTCCAAGCTTTTAGCTTTTCTAATGAAGTTAACTGTAAATTGTTTTGCTTTACGTGCAAGTACTTTTTCTTGCGTACATTTAGCTCTAATTTCAGGAGTATCAACATTAGCTAATCGTATAGCCATCTTATGGCCTATAATCTCTGGGTAGCTCTTTATATTAACTCTGAATGTATCTCCATCATAGATGCTTGTAACTTCATCTATTGACACACTTCCATAGTTTTTTTCTGCGTGTAGTAAATTTATAAGTATTAAAATTACAAGTAGTATTCTTTTCATGCTCTAATCTATTTCCATATTATTGATATTTATTGTGTATCCCAAATTTGAATGATTGGTAATTATTCCATAATAGGTCTTTACTCGTATTTGATTAATCATATTTCGAAAGGTAAAAATTGATACATTATCTTTTCCCCATGCTCTTAATGTGAGTACATCAACAGGTACAACTTTTCCTTTATACTCAAGAAGTGTCATTATAATTTCTCTTTCTAATTTTCTTAGATGAATTTCTTTTTTATCTTTATCTTATAGCTTCTCTAAATATCTATGATAATAAAAACCCTCTCCTAAATCTACTCGTGAGCTTAAGTCATATTCTATTAATTGCTGTAGGTATTGGGGAAGTGTTAGCTTTTCTCTCTTAAGATTTAAAGTAAGTTTATCATCTACTTGTTTTGATAAATCAAGTTCAACAGTTTTCATACTTTTCCTTTAATAATTGAAAACATTATACATAGAAAACATTAATGAAAAATTATGATTATTGCAAACTTTAATTCCATTATGTAATGTTTATAAGATTTTATGTCAATACGTTATATAATATTCTATGAATTACCTTGAATCTTATCACCTAACAGACCTTGAAATCTACTGTAAAAATAAATGTGTTAGGATTGTTATTGAACATCATAATGAAGATAAGAATGAAATAATATACTATCGTGGATTATATGGTGGCTATCTCTATGGTAAAAAATTAACAAATAGTTTGAAGAAAAGAAAAAATAGATTAACAAATATTGAATTGTATAATCATCTAAAAGTTTACAAAAATTGGAAAACTAAAAGTCGCGGAGAACAAGATGCCTTATACGATATTATGAATTATTTAAGTTGATGAAATTTAAGTAATTACATTTATTCCTTTTTCCTATACCTATTATAACTAATTATAAAGTACTTATCGATAGTCTTTGATTAAAATATCTAGTAAGTCTGTTATCTTTTAAATAAACTCAAATTTTAGAGAGATAAGAAAAAAGTAGAGAGGCGCTTTTTATTCTTTTACTGCAATTTAATATACAAAATCATTAATTACATATTATTAGTTACATATTTTTAGAATATGTGATTAATAAAACTACCATTAAATGGCCTTTTATATTAATTACATATTAATTACTACAATATAAAACTCCTGGCATTTTATTTTTTGATGAATTGCCACACTTCTCAAAATCCATACTTGAAGCTTTACGAGAGCCTTTGGAAGATAATAAGATATTGATTTCAAGAGTAAATAGTAAAACAGAATATGAAACAAAATTTATTTTTATCTCTTCTATGAATCCTTGTCCTTGTGGAAATCTTCTTTCAAGTATCAAGCAATGTAGATGTAATGAAGCTGAAATACAAAGATATAAAAATAGATTATCAGAGCCATTTTTAGACAGAATTGATTTATATGTAGTTATGAATGATACTTTAAATGACTCAAAAAATATTGTAAGTTCAAAAGAGTTACATGAAAATGTAATTAAAGCATTTGTAAAACAAATGCAAAGAGGGCAAGAGGAGTTAAATGGAAAATTATCAGATGCAGATATAAAAAAATATTGTCTTTTAGATGAAGATGCAAAAGCTTTATTTGAAAGTGCAAAAATAAATTATCAATTATCTTTTAGAAGTATAAACAAAGTTTTAAAAGTTGCACGAACTATTGCTGATTTAAATGATAATAAATCAATTACAAAAAATGATTTATTAAAAAGTTTGAGTTTTAGACGTAGGTAAATTCAATTTAACCCTTTATAATCACAATCATGCTATTATCCAAATAATTAAATAAGCTTTAAAGCTTGAGGAGAATTAATGACTAAATGTGGTTATGTATCAGTAGTAGGACGACCTAATGCTGGAAAAAGTTCGTTATTAAACTGGTTAGTTGGTGAAAAGATTGCAATGGTTTCACACAAAGCTAATGCTACAAGAAAAAGATCAAATATAATTGTAATGCATGAAGATGATCAAATTGTATTTGTCGATACTCCAGGAATTCATGAAACAGAAAAACTTATAAATAAGTTTATGTTAGATGAAGCATTAAAAGCAATGGGTGATTGTGATTTAATTTTATTCTTAGCACCTATTACTGATAAACTAACACATTATGAAGATTTTTTAGTAAAAAATAAAAAAAATGTAAATCATATTTTATTACTTACAAAAATTGATAATGTTTCAAATGAAGAAGTTTTAGCAAAAATGAAAGAGTATGAAGTTTATTCAGATAAGTATGAGTCAGTTATTCCTGTATCTATTAAAAAAGCTACAACTCATGCAGATATTTTAGATAGTGTTGTTAAGCATTTACCTGAGCATCCTTATTTATTTGACCCTGAGATTATGACAACTGAGCATATGAGAGATATCTTTAAAGAGTTTATTAGAGAATCAATTTTTGAAAATATTTCAGATGAGATTCCTTATGAAACAGATGTTTTAATAAATAAAGTAGAAGAAAAACCAAAAATTGATGTAATTAAAGCTACTATTATTGTTCAAAAAGGAACACAAAAGGGTATGATTATTGGTAAAAATGCAGATGCTATTAAAAGAATTGGTAGAGATGCAAGACTTAAAATAGAAAAACTTACTGGAAGAAAATGTTTTCTAGAACTTTTTGTTTCAATTAAAAAAGGTTGGACAAAAGATAAACAAGGTCTTAAAGAGCTTGGTTATGATGTAACATTCTAAAGAGAACTTTCTCTTTAGTCTTAATACTTAAAAAATAAAACTAATATAAAAACTTAATAAATATCTTAAATAATTATTATAAAGTAATATAAAATATTATTTAAAGTAGTTTATTATGAGCGATATTGCAAATATTTCAGATATCCAAAATTTGATTGTTGATGTTTCTGAAGAGATTAATCAAAAAAATCTTTTAAACTTTACTCAAACTTCTTTAGATATAAATAATATAAAATACTCTTCAAATGACATTATATATTGTAAGTTTTTAGAATACTCAAAACAATATCAGATTTTTGTTTTTTCTAGTACTTTTAAATATATGCTAATTGAATTACTAAATTATTATAATGATGAAACTAAAGATACAAAAAGCTTAATGAGTTCACTTGTTTTTAAACTATATATAACGAAGAGTTTTTTTGTAATATATAAGAATGATGAACTTTATGTATATCAAGTTTTAAATCATAAATACAAAAATGATGAACTATTAGCATTTATAAATAAAAGCTTTAATATCACTATTTCAAAAAGCTATGAAATATCTGAATCTAGTTTAAACAAAATTATTGAAAATAAGCATAATCAAATAATAATCTCCTCTTTTTGCAATCTTAATAAAAAAAGTAATAAAAGTTTTCTTTTATATCTTTTATATTTAGTTGTTTGTGTCTTTTTTATATTAATATACAAAAATCATGAAAGTAATATACTAAAAGATAAGAGATTAGAGAAAATAAATACTCATAAAGAAGAGTATTTAAAAATATCTAAAATGCTAAAGTTTAAACCTTTTAAAAATGAATATATAAAACTTGTAAATACAGCAGATAAATATAAGTTAAAGATTCTTTCCTTTGATTATAATCCAAAGATAATGAAAATAAAATTTAGTTCTAAGAACAAAGAAAATATATACTCTTTTTTAAATGAGTATAAAAATAGTGTAGTAGGTAATAGTATTGTAAGATTGGCTTCAAAAAATATTTTTATAAGTACAGTAAATGTTAAGCCAAATTGAAAATAGCTTTTTAAAAAGTGAAATAAAAGTAAAAATTCAACTTTTTATTTTACCTCTTTTATGTATCTATTTTTATTTCTATTTTTTTGATTATAAAAAAGACTCTTTAGTTTTTAAAAGTACTAATCTAAATAGTTTAATAAGTAAAAAGTTTACAGGTTCTTATTTAGAACTAAATAAAGATATAGAAACCTTTTGTTTATCAAAAAAGATAAATATAAATGCAATTGATTATAATAAAAATAATCTGTTAATAAAAGGAAGAACTTCCCTAAATAAAATAAATAAACTAATTGTAAAAATAGAATATATTAATAACTTTTCTAAAATCACTTCTTTAAATCTTGAAAAAACAGCAAAGCATAATCTATATAACTTTGAAATAAATAGTGAGTTTAAAAAGTATTATATAAAAGAAAAAATCCAAAAAGTAGAAGAAAAACTAAAAGTAGCAAAACAAAACTTAGACAATTTTCATCTAAAAGCTATTATTTCAAATCATATTTTATTAAATAATAAATGGTATACAAAGAATGATTTCATAGGCAAATATAAAGTTCTTAAAATAGAAAAAAACCTTGTAGTTTTAAATTATAAACAGAAGAATATAAAAATAAGGCTTAATAAAAATGAATAGTATACATGTAGATTATGATTTGTTTTCTCTTTATGAAAAAGAGTATTTTTTTAAAAATAAAATTGTTCCAATTAAAGAAGATGATATCTCTTTAGATTTATTAGTTTGTAAAGATTCAAACTTAAATAGTGTAAATAATGATTTTACAAAAGTATTAAAATTCACGCAAGTTGATACAAATGAATTACTTTTTTATTTGAGTTTTCTAGATATAAAAATAGAGTTGTTTAATATAGCCAAATCTATAGTTTTTGAAGAAAAAGATGAAGAGAAATCTGTAGAAAACTTTTTGTATAAACTAATAAGTTTTTCAATTCTTACAAGAACTAGTGATATTCATATTGAACAATATAATAGTCAAGTTTTATTTAGATTTAGAGTTGATGGAAAATTAAAGACGTTTTTTTCTTTTTCTAATAAGTTACTAAAAATTCTTTCTTCATATATAAAGCTTATTTCAAATATAGATATCACGCAGACGCGAATTCCACAAGATTCGAGATTCTCAGTTTTAATAAATAGCGAAACTTATGATTTTAGAGTTTCAACAATGCCAACAATTGAGTCTGAATCTATAGTAATTAGAATATTAGATAAAAAGAATATAAACAAAAGTATTGAAGATTTGGGTTTATCTTTAGATATATATACAATTTTAAAAAAAGCCTTAACTTTAACTCAAGGTTTGATTTTAGTTACAGGACCAACAGGTGCTGGAAAAACGACAACTTTATACTCTATTTTAAAGGAGTTAAATTCAAGTGAAAAGAAGATTGTTACAGTTGAAGATCCAGTTGAATATAAAATAGATTCAATTTCACAAATTGCTGTAAACAATAAAATAGGTTTGAGTTTTGAAGTAATTTTAAGAAATATTTTAAGACAAGACCCTGATATCATATTTATAGGTGAAATTAGAGATAAACTCTCTTTAGATATTGCACTTCAAGCATCACTTACAGGACATTTAGTTCTTGCTAGCATTCACTCAAATAATAGTGTTGAGACTATTTCTAGGCTTATGGATTTAGATGCTGATCCTTTTTTAATCTCCTCAAGTTTAAAATTGATTCTTTCTCAAAGACTTATTTTAAATTATTGTAAGTTTTGTGAAGCAAAGGGATGTGAAAAGTGTAACTATACAAAATATTATGATAGATCATGTATAGCAGAAGCTATGAATATAGATGAAAAAATATCTTCTATGATATTTAAAAAAGAAGATATTAATGAAGTTAAAAAATATTTAAAAAGTACTAATTTTAAGACAATACTTGATGATGGGAAAGAGAAAGTAGCTTTAAAAGTTACATCTATTAAAGAAGTTTTAAAAGTAGTAAACTTCTAATGAAAAAATATAAAATAAAGTTCCAAAGCAATAATGGAACTAAAACTATTTTACTTGAAACAAATGATATTTCAAAAGAGAATTTACCTTCAAATATTACAAATATAAAAGAAATTAAAAAGTTTGATACCACAAGTTTATTTCAACAAAAGAAAGTTATAAAAGAGAAAGTTTTAATTAATATTTTTTATGAACTAAACTTAATGCTAGAATCAAATGTTACACTAAGTGATGCTTTAAATATCTTGATTAAAAATAGAAAAAATAAAATAGTTTTAGAGTTTTTAGAAACTTTAAAATATGCATTTTCTACTTCAAAAAAAGTATCAGAAGAATTAGCTATATTTAAAATTAATTATCTTGTAGGTTCTTTTTTAGATATTTCTCAAGATTCTGGAAACATTGTTGCAAATGTAAAAGCTTTATCTGAACTATTAATTGAATCTCATGAAATAAAAAAGAGTTTTATAAAATCAATAAGCTATCCTATAATACTATTTATTAGTTTTTTTCTTTCTCTTATTTCAATTTTTTACTTTGTAATACCAAAGTTTAAAACTATTTTTGAACAAACAGATGCAGAACTTCCACTTGCAACAAAAATCCTTTTGAATGTACAATATTTATTTGAAAATTATTTAGTAATAATTCTAATTTTTTTACTATTATTATTTTCTTGTTTTATATTTTTTTATAAAAAAGATGAAAAATTCCAATACTTTATTCATAAAGTTTCTATCAATAATATATATTTGATTAGAGATATTTATTTAAATATGCAGCTTTATAAGCTGTTTTTATTCTTAGATATAATGCTTAAATCTAAATATGAATTTCATAAGTCACTAGTCTGTTCAAAAGTTTTAATTAAAAATAAATACCTTTTAGATAAAATGTCAATTATTGATAATTTACTACAAAATGGTAAGGGTATTAGTTCTTCTTTTTCACAAGCAAAAATATTTGATGATATTACATTAAATCTGATTAATACAGGTGAGGTATCAAATTCATTAGATGTAACAGTTAGTGAAATAAAGAAAATATATAAAAATAGATTTAATGATAAAATTAATTTATTAACAGCCTTAATAGAGCCATTTTTTTTAATTGGTATTATGAGTTTAATTCTTTGGATTGTACTTGCTGTATTTATGCCAATTTGGGATATGGGAAATATCATAAAAGTTTAAAGGAAATACTTAATGGATAAGAATGTAGAGTTTGAAAATTCTATTAAAAAGATGCTTGAGCATGTAGGTGAAGACTCAAATAGAGAAGGTTTAGTTGATACTCCAAGTCGTGTAAGAAAAGCATTTGAGTTTATGTGTAGTGGTTATAATCAAGACCCTAAAGAGATTTTACAAAAAGCATTATTTACTTCAACTAATGATGAGATGGTTGTAGTAAAAGATATAGAATTTTATTCACAATGTGAACATCATATGCTACCAATAATTGGTAAAGTTCATGTTGCATATATTCCAAATGGAAAAGTAGTTGGACTTTCTAAAATACCTAGAGTAATTGATGTATTTGCAAGACGTTTACAAATTCAAGAGCAATTAACAGAGCAAATATGTGATGCGTTAAATGAGCATTTACAACCAAAAGGTGTTGCTGTTATGATTGATGCAAGACATATGTGTATGGAAATGAGAGGGGTTCAAAAAATTTGTTCAACTACAGTGACTTCAGCACTTAGAGGTTTATTTAAATCAAACAAAAAAACTAAAGATGAATTTTTATCAATAGTTTCTTCTTCTTTACATAAATAAAAACTAAGATTTATTCTTAGTTTTTATCTTTTTTTATAAAAGTATAACTTTTGCAAGCATTAAAAAACTAAAGAACCCTACAATATCAGTTACTGTTGTTAATAATACAGTACTTCCAATTGCAGGATCTATATCAAACTTTTTAAGTAGTAATGGAATAGATGCTCCAAAGAAACCAGCAGCAAATAAATTTAGAATCATTGATAAGCCAATTACAAGACCTAAAAGCTTTTCATCAAACCAAAGCCATGCTATTACTCCCATAATTACAGCAAATAAGAAGCCATTAAATAATGAGACTATAACTTCTTTCTTAACTGCATCCTTAGAGTGCTCTAACTCAATATCTCCAAGTGCAAGCTGTCTAACCATTACTGCTAGCGTTTGAGTTCCTGCATTTCCACCCATTGAAGCTACAATTGGCATTAAAATTGCAAGTGCAACATAAGCTTGAATAGTTTCATCAAAAATTCCAATAACTAAAGAAGCAAGTATTGCAGTTCCTAAATTTAAAAACAACCACATAGCTCTTTTTTTTGCAGTTGCAAATAGATTATCTTCATGCTCAAAGTCATCATTAACCCCAGCTAATTGATACATCTGTTCTGTTGCATTCTCTTCAATTACATCTAAAATATCATCAGATGTAATTCTTCCCATAAGCATATCTTGATAGCCTACAACTGCTACAACATTTAAATCATATTTTTCAAACTTCTTTGCTACATCATCAATATCATCTTTATCTTGAACAACAAAAGGTTCAAATCTATTTTTTTCATATTCATTTAAAACTTCTTGATAAGTTTTTTTAAAATCAATAATAATTAAATCTTCTAATAAAATAGAAGCAATTAATTTTTTATCATCATTTACAATAAAAACTTGATGAATATTTTCTAATTCATGAGATGCTTTACCTTCAGTTAATCTATCAAGCGATTGTTTAATTGTTTCTTTTAAGTTTGCTGAAAAGAGCTCAGTTTGCATATATGAGCCAGCTTGGTCTTCTTCATACGTTTTAAGCCAATCAATCTCTTTTTGATCTTCAACTTCTAAACCATCATAAACTTCTTTTGCTTTTAATTCATCATGTTCTTCAAGTTCTTGAATTATATCTGTTTGATCATCTGATTCTAGTTCATCAACGGCATGAGTTAATTGTTTAATAGTAAGTTCTGAATAGGCATCTTCTCTTAGGTTTTCAGGAAGTTCAAGTAAGACTTCACCTAAAATATCATCAGGTAATTTTTTAAGTACAGTGAAGAAATCTTCTTCACTTTTTTTTTCTATTTTTTTAAGGCTATTTGCAATATCACTTGGATGTAAATTCTCAAGTTCTTCTAAAAGTTTATTAGGTTCTTTTATAATTTCATCTTGAGGCATGTGATATGTTCCTTATAATTTTTTTACTTCACTTTTATATGTAAGTCTATCTAATTTTGTAGCTTGTGTTCTATTTTCACTTTTCATTTCATTTTCAAATGTTTTTATAATACTTTTTGAATTAGCTAAAAAAGTTGCTTTATGCTTTCCTGCTAATCCTGAAGTTTTTGGACGTCTAATAACTTTTAATGGATCTACTGCTTTTCCATTTTTATAAAGTCCTAAGTGTAAATGTGGACCTGAGCTAAGTCCTGTACTTCCAACATAACCAATATGTTGACCTTTTTTAACTCTAGCACCTCTTTTTAGACCTTTTCTAAAACCATTTTGGTGAGCATATAATGTTTTATAGCCATTTTGGTGATTTATGATAATTGTATTACCATAACCACCTCTACGACCTTTAAATTCAACTCTTCCATCACCTGCTGCATAAATTTTTCTTCCTCTTGGAGCTGCAAAATCTGTTCCTAGGTGTGCTCTATATCTTTTTAATACAGGATGCCATCTTTTTTTTGTAAATTTACTTGAAATTCTTTTATAAGTAAGTGGTATTTTAAAGAAAAAAGTTTTTGAAAAACCTTTTCCTTTTTCATCATAATATTTATCATCTTTACTATTTTTAATTCTATAATATTCTTTTCCTGCAATTTCAACCATTGCAGCACTTAATTCAGGCAATCCATGTGGACGACCAAGTAAGCTCTTCTTTGTATATTTTAATGCAATAAAATCGCCTTTTTGCATTTTTCTAAAATCAACTACGCCTTTGAACAATGATTTTAATTGAATTGCTAAAGTCACATCCCCTGTTGCTTTTTGTATATCATGTGAAACAGAAACGGTAATAGGAATTGCAATTGCTTCAGTATACTCTTGATAATTTATAGGTAGTGTCTGAAATTTAACTGTTCCATCACTATCTTTATACATATGAATTTGTATATCTTCTGATACTGGAATTAAAACTTGATTAAAATCTCCATTATCTTCTGTATAAAGGAAAAACCTTTTATCCGCAACAATTTCTGAACATAGTTCTTTATCTTCTTTTTCAAGATCGAAATATAATTTTTGAGGAATAGAATACTTTTCTAAAAATGTTAGAAAGCTCATACCTTTAGGCCATGGGAGTTCTTGTACTTCTGCTGAATGCAAAAGATTTAAAAATATAATAATACTTAGGATGATTTTTTTCACTGTTAAATTCACTTTTTATTAAAAAATTAGAACAACTATTATACAATTGCGCAACTTAAAAAATAATATGGAGAGGCAATTGAATAAAATCATAATTTTATTAGCCATGGTCATAAATATATTTGCAAATGATTTAGTAGATTTATATAGACTTCAAGGACTTAATGCAGTAGAGAAAAAACTTGAAGAGAGTTTAAAAGATAAAGAGTATTGGAATAATTACTTACGAAAATAAGAATGTTGACTTAGGATATTACGAAACAAAAAAATTTGTAATATTAACTCATAAAATGAAATCAGAATTAGCTTTATATGAAATCAATAATAATCAAACAAATCTTATTGCACGAAATAGTGTAATTGTTGGTGAAAAAGAGGGTGATAAATATTTAGAGGGTGATAAAAAAACTCCTGAGGGTGTTTATGAGTTAACAGGAAAAAAGACAGAACTTGATCAGTTTTATGGACCTTTTGCATTAGTAACTTCTTATCCTAATACATTTGATAAGGCTTTAGATAAAAAAGGTCATGGAATTTGGATTCATGGTATGCCTTTAGAAAATGAAGAGCGAGAAAAATATACAAGAGGATGTATTGCTTTAGATAATCCAGAATTAGAAAAGCTTGAAGAAAAAATAGATTTAGAGAATGCAATTTTATTAACAAGTAATGATGAGTTTGAAAAAGCAAAAAAAGAAGAGATATCTTTAATTCTTTCTTCTATTTTTGAATGGAAAGATTCTTGGAAGAAATCAGATATCAAGAAGTATTTAACATATTATTCAAATGATTTTAAAAAATCTGATGGAAGCAATTTTGAAAAGTTTTCTAAATATAAAAAAAGAATATTTAGAAAAAAAGAGAGAAAAAGAATACATTTTTCAAATATTAATATAACACCTTATCCAAACTCACTAAATAAAAGAATGTTTAAAGTTATAATGGATCAAAAATATAAGAGTCCAGCAGTAGATTTTAAAGGTAAAAAAGAACTATTTTTAGAAATAGCTAATAATGAAGTTAAAATTTTAACTGAAGATTAAAAGTAAATTTAACTCTTTTTTAGATATAATCGCCTTAACTATAACAACCATATTTAAGGCTAAAGATGCAAAAAAAAGACATGAACTTAGAAGAGTTAGCACTTGCTCACTCTTTAACACTTGAAGAATTAGATAATATTAAAGAAATTTTAGGAAGAGAACCAAACTATGTAGAAATTGGTATCTTCTCTGCTATGTGGAGCGAGCACTGTTCGTACAAATCAAGTAAAAAATACTTAAATGGTTTCCCTACAAAAGCTCCTTGGGTAATCCAAGGTCCAGGTGAAAATGCTGGTGTTATTGACATTGGTGATGGATATGCTGCTGTATTTAAAATGGAATCTCATAACCACCCTTCATTTATTGAACCTTACCAAGGTGCTGCTACTGGTGTTGGTGGAATCTTAAGAGATGTATTTACAATGGGTGCAAGACCAATTGCAAATATGAATTCAATTAGATTTGCTGGTATTGAAGGTAATAGTGAAACTGCTCAAAAGCATAGATTCCTTTTACGAGGTGTTGTTGCAGGTATTGGTGGATACGGTAACTGTATGGGTGTTCCTACTATTGGTGGAGAAACTACTTTTGAAGAGTGTTATGCTGGAAATAATCTTGTAAATGCATTTACACTTGGACTTGCTAAGTCTGATGAGATTTTCTTAGGACTTGCTGAGGGTGTTGGAAATCCAGTAATGTATGTTGGTTCTAAAACAGGACGAGATGGATTAGGTGGTGCTGTTATGTCATCTGCTTCATTTACAGAAGATAATGAATCAAAAAGACCAACTGTTCAAGTTGGAGATCCTTTTACTGAAAAATTACTTTTAGAAGCTTGTTTAGAATTATTTAAAGAAGATGCAATTATTGGTATTCAAGATATGGGTGCTGCTGGACTTACATCATCTTCATTTGAAATGGCAGGAAGAAGTGAATCTGGAATGATTATGCACTTAGATAAAGTTCCTGCACGTGAAGAGGGAATGACTCCTTATGACTTTATGCTTTCAGAGTCTCAAGAAAGAATGCTTATTTGTGCTAAAAAAGGACATGAGCAAAAAATTATTGATATTTTTGAAAAATGGGAATTAGATGTAGCTGTTATTGGTGAAGTAACTGATACTGGAAATATGGAATTATTCTGGCATGGTGAAAAATGTGCTGAAGTTCCTGTTCAACCAGTATCAGAGCAAGCTCCTATTTTAGATAGACCAGTTGCAAAACCTACATATTTAGATGGTTTAGAAGATATTATCTTAGATAAAGAAATTTCAAACCAATCAGCATTTGATGATTTATTCTCTGATATGGAAGTAGTTGACAAGTCTTGGGTTTATTCTCAATATGACTCAATGGTACAAACAAATACAATTAAAGGACCAGGTTCGCTAGATGGTTCTTCAATTAGAATTAAAGAGACAGGAAAAGCTTTATCTATGTCTGCTGATTGTAACACAAGACTTTGTTATATTAATCCAGAACTAGGAGCTGCCGCAGCTGTTATGGAATCAGGAAGAAATGTAGCAATGAGTGGTGCAAGACCAAAAGCAATTACTGATTGTTTAAACTTTGGTAATCCAGAGAATCCAGAAGTAATGTGGCAATTTGCACAATCATGTGAGGGAATTAAAACTGCTTGTAAAGAGTTAGATACTCCTGTAATTGGTGGAAATGTTTCTTTATATAATGAAACAAATGGTGTTGGTGTTTTCCCAACTCCTTCAATTGCAATGGTTGGTATTAATGATGATGCAAATAAAGTTTTACCATCATGCGTTCAAAAAGAGGGGAATGTATTATATATTTTAGGAGACACTCAAAGTGAATTTGGTGGATCTTTATATATGAAAAAAATGTATTCTGTAGTTGCTGGTTCTCATCCTGAAGTAAATTATTCTAATGAATTAAAATTATGGGATACAGTAATTGAAGCAAATAAATCTTCATTATTAGAAGCTGCTAAAGATGTTAATGTTGGTGGTATTGCAATAGCATTAGCAAAAATGGCAGTTGTTGGTAAGATTGGAGTTGAAGCTGGTATTTCATTAAATGAATCTAGAGATATCTTCTCTGAATCATTAAGTAGAGCAATTGTAGAAGTTAAACCTGAAAATTGTGCTGCTTTTGAAAAGTTAGCTGATAGTAAAGATATTCATTGTTCTAAATTAGGTTTAGTACAAGGTGATAAAATTTCTATTAATGATATTTATAAAGAGTTAGATGCTGCATCTGATGTTTACTTTAATAAATTCAAAAGTGTTATTGAACAAGATTTATAAGAATCTTCAGAAGTAGTAGATAAAATCTACTGCTTCCTTTTTACTATCTTCCTATTTCTAAAATTCGTTTACTTACTTCTTTAAAATCTATTATTTCTAATCCAGCTTGAATTGAATCTTTTTTCTTATGTGCCCCAAAACCATAAGCCATTGGTGTTACATTCATAGTATCATAAAATGCGGTTCTTGCATCTATCCATTTTGCAGTGTTAAAGTCATTTATCCAAATTATTGCATCATCTTTCCATTTAATATCTTGGTCTTTAAACCATAAAATAGTACAACCAATATCATCAAATACATATTTCTCTCCATCTTTTGGATTAATAACTTGTACTGTTTGATTTCTATCGCTTACAACCATAATACATCTTTTACACATATCTCTATCCCAGTGAATATCATGTGCACCTGTTTTAACTTTTTTTTCACAAGCTGTGAATAAAAAGCTAAGTGATATAATTAATATTAAAGAAGTTAATTTTTTATACATATAAAATCCTATACTAACTCATCAGAGACAATTTTCCCTAAATCCATATATATTTGCCTATTAACTATTTCTTTTACTTCATCAAGTCTATGTGTAACAAATAAAAGAATTTTATCATCTTCATTTTGTTTTAAAAGTCTATAGAAATCATCACGTGCAACAGGATCTAGATTTGCTGTTGGTTCATCATATATTATGATATCACTTTTTTTAGCAAGTGAAATAGCAATAAGCATTTTTTGTTTCATTCCACCAGAGAGTTTAAAAAAAGATTTATTTAAATTTGCTTTTAAATCAAGTTTCATCTCATTTGCATAATGCATTATAAGCTCACTATCTACATTTGAACTAGCTTCAATATATTGAATAAGCTCGTCTAAATTTAATTTAATAGGAGGTGGAAGTTGTGGTACAAAAGAGATACTATCTAATACTTCAACTCTTTGTTTAATTGGGTCTTTCCCATTTATTAATACATTTCCAGAATTTGGATGATAGTATCCTAAGATAGACCTAATTAAAGTAGTCTTTCCAGCACCATTTGGTCCCATTAAAGCTATATAATTGTTTTTTTCAAACTGCACACTTACATTATCTAAAGAAACATGTGAGCCGAATTTTTTTGTTAAATTTGAAACCTGTATCATTTTATACTAAACCTTTTAATCTAAAGTCAAATTTTAATGCATCAGCATGGCATACATCAATACATCTACCACAAAGAGTACAATCTGCACCTGTTACATACTGAGTTTTTATCCCTTTTTCTTCTCTTTGTTTATCATATTTTGCTTTTGTTAAATCTAATACTTGATTTTCAAAACATACATCATGACAAACCATACAATGGTCACAATTATCATTCCACTGAACTCTTAAAGCACTTACTTTTCCAATATACCCATAAGTTGTTCCAATTGGACAAAGGTATGTACACCAAGCTCGTCTTGAAAAGAATACTTCAAGTAAAAAGACGATTAAAACCCATCCAAGTGCTAAAGACCAACCATAAGCAATAAATCTACTTAATATTCCTACAACATTAAAAGTTTCAAAAACTAAATAGCCACTTGTAAATGCCATGATTATAAACATAAACCAAAATATATGTCTAACTCTATGATCAAATTTCCTCTCTTTTATTATCTTCTTAGTTACTAATGTATTATGAAGTTTTTCTCCAATCTCGCTAATAATTCCGTAAGGACAAACCCACGAACAATAACTCTTTCCTCCAACAAATAAATAAAATATTATAATTGTTGAAGTTCCAATTATTACATTTATTGGAAGATGATAAGTTGCTAAAAAAACTTGTATTGTTGTAAAAGGATCAATTAAATGAAAGCCCAATATTCTTGAACCATTAAGAGTTCCCTCTAGTGTTTGTATATCTATTGCAAATGATAAAAAGAAAAGTAAATGAATTGAAATAACTACAATCCATCTTTTCATTCTATATGAAAAGAATGATTTACCTTCTTTAGTTTTATCAAAAAATGTTGATAAAAAACTTGTATTTTTTATTGTCGCTCTTGTATTCCATTTATCCATAATATTTTCCTAAAGCTTTTTTGTCTTATTTTGCTAAGGCATCTTTTTTTGCTTGAAATTGACCAATCTCTTTTGCAAAGGCTTTTAATTGTTCTTCGCTTGTATTAATTAGTAAACCTTTCATAATAAGGTTCTCTTTTCTACCAGCTTTAAAGTCAATTAAATCTTTTAATAGTTTTTCTTCACTTTGCCCAATTAATTTTGGACCCATAAGTTTTTTACCATTTTGCATACCAGACCCATTTCCACCATGACAAGATGAACATTTACTTTTATATTCGTTACTTACTTTAAACGATGCTGTATTACCAGCTTTATCTCTTAATGCTCTTAACTTATCTTCTTCTATATTTTTTTCTTCAACTTTTGTAATTTGTGTTTTAGGTGTATCAATATATTTCATATCTTCAATAACTTTTCCTGCTTCTCCACCTTGGAAAGCACGTCCAGTTATAAAAGTTAATGCCATAAGTCCTAAAACTACGATTGTTGATACTAATGCAATTATATTTTTCATTATAACTCCTTAATCTCTTTATTAAATTCAAAAATTTCATTTGCTATTTTTCTAATCTCTTCATCGCTCATTTGTTTTACTAATTCTGTCATTAAAACATTTGCTTTTGGATCTTCTTTAAATGTTTTTATTTTATTAAAAATAAAATCAGAATTTTTGTCTAATAATGAAGGACCAATTATTCCATTTGCATAATCATTATGACAAGCTGAACACTTAACAATAAAATCTTTACTAAGTTTTTTTACAAGCATTGAAATCTTAACTTTTTCATATGGACTTCTTATATGCATATTTGCATCAATAGCACTTCTTTGAGCAACTCTTATTTTTGCATCTTTATTAGCAGGTTCAGTATTTGGATCATATTGTGTTTTTACACCATTATAATTGAAATAATAAGTCTCATTTTTATTGTTTTTAATATCTTTTTCTGCAACTTTTACTTCTTGTGCATTTTCATTTTTTTCAACTTCAATTACAAGTGCTTCTTGTTTAGATGCTACTTCAACTTTTTGTTTTACCTCAGTTTTCTCTTCTTTTTTATCTGAACATCCAATAATTGATATAATAATTGCTGTACTTAATATAATTTTTTTAATCATAATCTAATTCCTTCTTCATAATATTGTTTAAATGATAATTTAGGTTTTACAACAATTGCAGCTTGGTTTGCGGGACATAACTCTTCACAAACACCACAACCAATACATCCCTCATAAACTTCAGGTTTCATACCACCATTTCCATTAGAAACCATGGCAATTGCACCATTAGAGTTAGGAATTGGACACATATCTGCACAAATCGTACATTGTTTTTCTTCAAATGTATCTAGTTTTTCTAAAACATCTCTTTCTAATTGAGTAATATTTCTTTGATCATTTGTGAAATCATGAATTCTTTTACTATGTCCTTTAGGAACTAGTGTATTTGTCATTGCAAGGCATTTATTTGGAAATTCTAATACAGCTATTCCCATTTTTATATCTTCAGGTTTTTCGCATGAGTGATCAAGTGCACCTGTTGGACAGGCTAACACACAAGGAACTGCAGAACAAGCATAACATCCACGCTCCCTTGCATCTATATAAGGAGTTCCTATTCCATGACCTTTTGCAAAGTCTGCAAGTTTTATAGAGTGGTATGGACAAACTTGTAAACATTGTCCACATTTAATACAAAGTGCAAGAAACTCTTTTTCATTAACTGCCCCTGGTGGTCTTAATTTCATTTGTGCTTTTAAAGCATGTGGACTAAGAGCAATTCCTCCTCCAAGTGCAACAGCAAGCATTCCTAAAGTTGAGAATTTTATAAAGTTTCTTCTCTCATTTTTTATTTTTTCCATTATAAAGCCTTTACATCTTTAATTTTGGTTCTGTATCTTCTAAAAGAAATACAGGTTGTGAAAAAGGTGCTAATTTTGAAAGAAAATTAAGAAGTGAAATTACAGGTGAACCATAAAAGAATTTTACATCTTTATTGTACATCCATAATTGGTCAGCGTATTGGAATACTTTATGCGAAGTATCTCCAATATTGTCACCATCTTTATCAAATCCTTCATAATTATCCCAGTAATTTCCAAGAATTTCATTCTCATTTGTTTTAGCACCTCTACTATCATTTACAATATCTTCAATATTTCCTAGAATTGTATTTTTTTTGATTACATTATTTTCACTAAGCGAATGAAAATGTAATGCTTCTGAGTTATATAAAATCTTATTATTATTTATCCAGTTTTTTGTATCAGGTTCAAAAGGAGATCTATCTATATAAATTCCTTGTGCACAATAAATTATTGTATTATCCTCAAGTGTAAAGTTTGAAACATCTTTTAATCCAATACCCATTCCAGTTGCTCCTTGTGAGCTAGTAATAGTATTACCTGTAGCAATTGTATCTTTACTATACATAAAGAAAATTCCTACAGAATTTAATTTATAATTATTGTCTTTAACTATATTTTTACCTGCATACATAAAATGAAGTGAGTATCTATTTTGTTCCCCATAATTACTTAAAATTTGATTTCCATGTGAATACCAAACAACCATATCTCTTGATTTAATAAGTTTATTGTTTTTTACAATATTGTCATTTGAATACCAAAGTCTAAGTCCATCACCTCTAAGACCTAATTCTAAATCTTTTGAAGTAATATAGTTATTTGAAAAAAGTGAGTTATTTGTCATTGCAATATCAATTCCAAATAAAGAGTCTTTGATAATACAGTCTGATATTTCAGATTGTTTAGAGTTTGATATTTTAATAGCAGCATCTAAACTATCGTGCCTATTTCCACTTCCTACAATTGTAAGGTTTCTAAGAGTTACATAAGGACCTGTAATTGTAATTACAGTTCCAGTTTGTTCCCCATCAATAATAACACCATCTTCTTTTCCAATAATAGTTATTGGTTTATCTATTTTTATAGAACCTTTATAAACTCCTTTTGGAAGTTTTAGTATAGATCCACTTGGTGCTTTATCTATTGCATCTTGCAATAAGTTTGCAGATAAAACATTAAAAAAGATAAAAGAAAGTGTAAGGATTATTTTAAACATTTATTACCTTATTGTCCTGATTCTTTCATAGCTTTGTTTTTTGCTAATATTGCTAGAAGACTAAATAGTCCAATTGCTAATAAAGCATAAAAACCAATTGTTGGATAAGAGTGTGTTGTAAACTGTGCAATCTTTCCATCACCAAAAACTGTTGGCATAAAAGGTTTAATTTTAAAGGCACCCCAGTCATGTAAATTATGTCCAAACCAATATAACCAATAAGAGTAATCTGCTATAAATAATAGTGGTAATGATGCTGGTATTATCATAACTTTTGTTAATATCTTTTTATCATATATAATAAAAAATATCATAAATAGTGATAAACCTAATAGTGCATAAATACCAATTTCTCTTTCAAGTTGTCCACCTCTCCACATTGGATCCATTCCAACATAGTGGTTAATAGTATTCATCTCATGAACTTCACCTGAAAATCCATCAAAGTGAAAATACACAGGAATCCCTTCAGGAAATGCTTCTTTAGGATAGTTTGGAGCTTCTAATGAACAAGACCAAATTGGAAGTGATGCCACACCAATTTCTGAAGATGTTTCAATCATTTGCATTAAATCATTGTGTGCTTCTTTTGGTGTTGTTGTACTTTTGTATCTTCCTTGATTATAAAGATTCCAAACTGTAACAGCCATTGGTGAGATTTCATCTATCTTCTCATCATGTATTTTATTTAATGTCCCATGAAAACTAATCATTGGGAAAGTAAATGCCAGTGTCATAATAATTAATGCAAGTGATGCAAATATCTTTGCTTTGATAAAACTTGGATGCATTTGATTATCCTTTCTATTTTAAAGTACTAAGTTATAAGTTAAACTTATAACTAATAGCTTAATACTAATTATAAAGATAGCTTATCTAAAAGCTTAGATTTTAGTGTTGATACTTGTCAATAAAAAAAGGAAGAGTTTTACTTCTTCCTTTTTATTTTTTTAATTCATAATAATATTTATTTTAGAATAGGTTGGCGTTTTCGTCAATCCATTTTAAATATTCAATAATATCTTTAGTCTCTTTTTCACTCATGTTTTGATCAGGCATTTTTAAGTTAAAGTAATCAATCATACCTTTAACATAAGCATCATCATACATAGTTTCTGGATGCATAATAAATTTACTTACCCATTTCTCACCATTTTCATGTCTTTGTAATACACCTGTTAAATCAGGACCTGATGAAACTTTTCCTATTACGTGACAACCATTACAACCACCCTCAGCAAATGCAGTAGCACCTCGTGCTGCAGCTGGACTTTGTTTAGTAGCAATTTTTGTAACTAATGTATCTTTTGCTCTAATTCCAACATCAGCTGTTTTAACCATTAATTGCCAAATCATACCTTCGTGAAGAATAGCTTTTTCAACATCACCACTTTTAAGTGCTTCATCAGCTTTTTTCTTTTCAGCTGGGATTTGTCCATATTGGTCAAAAGCATCAGTAACTAAGTTAGCAACTGTTTCATGTTTATCAAAACCATTAGCTTTTAAGAAGGCAACAACTGATTGAATAACAGAATCTGTAGCTGCATTAACTGCAACTGCTTTGTCATATTCAGCTTTTAACTCTTCAGGACTCATTGTTTTCATTTTCATTTTTGTAGCAGAAACATATTTCTTATTAGGATCTTTTACCATCATATATCCCATCATCTCTAGGTGAAGAGCTGAACAGAATTCTGTACAATAGTAAGGGAAAACACCCTCGATATCAGCAACAAATTCCATAGTAGTAGTTTCACCTGGTTCTAATGAAGCATGTTGATCAAATCCACCAATAGTAAATCCATGTGTTTCATCTTGAGCACGCTCTAAGTTTGTCATATGCATAGTTACTAAATCACCTTTATTAACTGTGATTCTTTCAGGATTAATATGAGATCTTACAAATGTAGCATAAATAGTTACATGATTTCCATCTCTTTCAATTCTTTCTTGACCAGCAAGTGTTTTACCAATATGTTGTTTACCAGTTTTAGAGTTTGTCCCCATTTTATATCTTACATGTGGGTGTAATTTTTCAGCTCTAATTGCAACTGCTTGATGTGGTTCACCTAAAGGTAAAGGCATATCAACAAGTAAATCCATTGTTTTACCAGAAATATCAATTAACTGGTGATTTTGTGGATGTAAAGGACCAACATTTTGGAATCTATCAATTGCTAATTTATTTAAAGCAATAATATAATCACCTTGAGGATCTGAAGTTTTACCTTCCATACCAGCTAAGTGACCAATGTTATAGTGAACATTCTCTTTATCTAAAACTTTTAAGTCTTTATAGTTCCATTTTACAACTTGTGAATCAACGTATAAAGAAGTATAAACTTCTCCATCTACATTTGAATATTGAGTATGTAAAGGCCCAAGTCCTAATTCAGCTTGACCATGTAAAGATTTTTTCATATCTAAAATTGGAATACCGTATGGATCTTTCCCAATAAATTCTTTATTATCAATTTGTTTTTTTATTTTTTCAAAAGAGTAAACAGATGCATGCGTATCTAATTTACCACAAACAATCATATATTTTCCATCAGGAGAAACATCAACACCATGAGGTGATTTTGGTTCAGGAATTAAGAATAAAGCGTTATTTTTAACAGCAACTTCCATTGGAATAATAGGGTGACCATTTACAATTTTTACATTCTTTGGATCTTTTGCAACTTCTGCAAGTTTTTTCCAGTTATATACATGTAAAAAGTCAGTATCATTTCTAGACATTCCTGCTTCATTTGGTGGATTACCAATTTCAATCCCACCTGTATACATCTCTGTATTAAATGAGTTTGTAAATCCCCAACCATAACTTGCACCTTTACCAGCATCTGATAAATCTTGATGATATGGAGGCATTTCTATTGTATAAGAATCTTTTGGCTTAATTCGACCAATTTTATGATCAAATTTCCACATTGTAACTCCACCTCTATAAGACTCTTTATAATCATCTATTGAGTGATAGTTATTATCATATGGTGCTGCATATTGAGATGCTTCAATAATATACTCTGAGTTTGGTGTGAAGAAAGCTCCACCATGATTTGATTTAAATACTGGGTTTGGAACAATTTGTTTAGTTTCAAAATCTTCTAAATCAAGAACAGCAATTCTTGGATTAGCTTTGTCATTAATTGCTAACCATTTACCATCATATTTACCATCAATCTCAGAAAGTGCAGGGTGATGTGTATCTCCCCAGTTTATCTCTTTTCCTCTTACATTACCTTGTCTTAAAATAGCTAATGAATCTTTATCATAACCATATCCTTGCCATGGCTCTGGTGTAAATACAGCAATATATTTTAATATTCTCATTGAAGGAACACCATAAACAATTACTTGTCCAGATTGTCCACCTGAAGAGAAAACAACATATTTATCTTTAACCCCTGTAGGATTATATGTTTTTGCAGCTCGAATTACATCAATTTCAGACAAACCTCTTTCTTTCATTACTTTTGATAATTCACCATCTGCTGCATGAATTGCAGTTACAGCTAGAGTAGTTCCTAAAAGTAAAGAAGAGATTTTACTAAGTACTGGTTTCATCTTAAAACTCCTTTCCTTGTGTATTAGTTTTTTTTAATAATGTATTTATTAAAAACAATCTCTAATTTTACTAGTAAGGAGTATGCATAAAAATGACACATATCAAGAAAGTGTTAATTTAGTGTTAAATCTAATTAACTTAAGAGTATTTTATAGAATTATTTTGTGTATAAAAGTTACACTGCCTAAATAAAGGGGATTTGAAGAGTTTCAAATTCCCTTTTATTTATTACATTCTGCCATTAAGTAATTTAATTAGTCCATTACTTACTTCTGAGAATCTAAATATTCTTTTTCCATTTTCATTGTTTTTAAAGTTTAATGCATCTTCTTTTGTCTCAAAAGAGGGTAAGTCATCACCTGCTGGTGAAATTTTACGAGAACCATAAACATAATATGCTTTTTTTGCATCAATAATTTTATGTGTTTTAAAATCAGTAACATAAATGTTTTCTAAATCATCAACAGTTTTAGCATCAAATGCTTTCCACTTAAAAGGAGTAAAATAAAATTCAAACATAGATTTTGGTGATGAAAAGTATGCAGACTTTTTATTTGAAAACTCAACTTTTGTAGCCCATGCAGGATTTTTATATACTTTAAGTTTTCGTAGTTCCGTTACAGTTTCTTTATTGAAGTCCATTATTTTTTTATCACTGTTTGCAGTAACTGAAACAGTAAATAGTGTACTTGTAATTATAAGTGTATTAAGTAATTTTTTTAGCATTTTTATGTGTTCCTTTTAAACTAAATCTTTTTTTGAAAATATTCTAAAGCCTAACATTGCAAAAACAATACCAAGTATTATAGGGTATATAATTGAGAATAAAACAAATGTTGATTGCTTAAATGTATCTAATATATAAAAAGCAACAGGTCCCATAACAGTAAGTTCTGGATCAAAAAGTGAAATTGCTGCAACTCTAAATATTTCCATAGGATTTGCTAGTGCAATTGCTATTATCATTGATTCTTCAAATCTATTTTGCATCATTAAAGATATTAAAGCAATATCAATAAAAGCTAATAAAAATATCCAGATAAAAAATGAAATACCAAGAGCTACTTCACTTGATTTTACAAATGATGAGATAAAAAATGCTATTCCTAAAAATGCTGAACAAAGAGCAAATAACAATCCTGTATATAAAAAGAATATTTCCCAAGGAATTGAAGCACCTATTAACGCACCGTAAATAATAGCAATAAGCATAGCAAAGAATACTGGCAAAAATACAGTTATAAATCTACCTAAAATCTTTCCCCAATAATATTGTTTTAAAGATATTGGAAAAGATAACATATATTCTAAAATATGATTATCTCTATCTCCTGAAATGGAACGAACAGTAGTAATAAGTATAAATATTGGTAGTATTACAATCGTAACTTGTATATACATAAGTAATAATCTACTTAATCCCGAAAACCCCATAACTTGAGATTGCGTAACTCCTGCAATAAAAAATAGTGCAATCATTCCACCAAAAACAAGTGAATAAACAACAAACCATTTAGCTCGTAAGGACTCTTTTAAATCTAAATATGCAATTAGTGTTAAATTTTTCATAATGACCTTTTTTATTAAAATGAATTTTAACATAGAACATTATTTAATAATGTTGACATATATCAATAGTAATAGTTTATTGTAAAAGCTAGTACTAACTAATTATTTTATATAATCCCATCAATAAAGAATATCAAAGGGATAATGTATATGAGAGCATTAATTAGCGTAAGTGATAAAAGCGGTGTTGAAAACTTTGCAAAAGAGTTAGTTAGTTTAGGTTATGAGATCATTTCTACTGGTGGAACATACAAAAAGTTACAAGAAGCAGGAATTGCTGTAATTGAAGCGAATGAAGTTACAAAGTTTCCTGAGTGTTTTGAAGGAAGAGTTAAAACTTTAAATCCATATATTCATGGTGGAATTTTACACAGACGTGATAAGCAATCACACTTAGACCAAGCAAAAGAATTAGGTGTTGAGGGTATTGATTTAGTATGTGTAAATCTATATCCATTTAAAGCTGCTATTGAATCTACTGATGATTATGAAGTGATTATTGAAAACATTGATATTGGTGGTCCAGCAATGGTTAGATCAGCTGCTAAGAATCATGATTCTGTAATTATTGTAACAGATGTTGTTGATTATGATTTAGTTTTAAACAATCTTAAAAATGATACTAATACTTTTGAATTCAGACGTGATATGATGATTAAAGCATATGAGCATACTGCTGCATATGATTCAATGATTGCAAACTATATGAACAAAAGATTTAATAACGGTATGGGTGCTAAACAATTTATCACGGGTGTTAAAGTATTTGACACTAGATATGGTGAAAACCCACATCAAAAAGGTGCTTTATACGAATTTGATAATCACTTATCAAATAAATTTATCACGCTTAAAGGTGAAGCGTCATTTAACAATATGGGTGATATTAGTGGAGCTGCTAAAATTGCATCTGCTTTTGGTGATGATAATGCTGTTTGTATTGTAAAACATGGTAATCCATGTGGTTTTGCTATTAAAGATACATTATTAGAATCTTACGAGCAAGCATTAAGATGTGATCCAATTTCTGCTTTTGGTGGAGTTGTTGCTGTAAATGGTGTAGTTGATTTACCCTTAGCTATTAAAATGAATGAAATTTTCTTAGAAGTTGTATTTGCGGCTGACTTTACAAAAGAAGCTGAAGAGGAATTAAATAAGAAAAAAAGAATTAAATTATTCAAGCAAGGTACAGCAAAATTAGAAATGGCAAATGATGCATTTAACTTTAAAATTGTTGATGGTGGTTTTGTATACCAAGATGCAGATAAAGTTGAAGATGATGAGGTTAAAAACTCAGAGCTTAAATCTGACAGAGCTGCATCAGAACAAGAAGTAAAAGATATGGAAATTGCTTACAAAGTTGCATCTTTAACTAAATCAAACTGTGTTGTTTATGTAAAAGATTCTGCGATGGTTGCTGTTGGTATGGGGATGACTTCAAGAGTTGATGCTGCAAAAGCAGCTTTAAGAAAAGCAGAAGATTTAGGTATTGATGTATCAGGTTCTGTTTTAGCATCTGAAGCATTCTTCCCCTTTAGAGACTCAATTGATGCTGCACAAGAAGCTGGTGTTAAGTGTGTAATTGAACCAGGTGGAAGTATTAGAGATGATGAGATTATTGAAGCTGCTAATGAGTTTGGTATGGCATTATACTTCTCAGGAAAAAGACATTTTTTACACTAAAACTATCTAATTTAAAAGATAATTTATAGTTTTTCTATAAATTATCTTTTTATAAAAAATTATAAAATTAATACAAAAGTTTTAATTTAATATAATCAAATAAATGATAAAGTATTATATTTGATATAATTATTATTTTAAAAGGACCTCTTTGTTTTCTGCGCATCTTAAATCTTTATTTTTTATTCTAATATTTTTTTCATCTTCTTTATATTCAAAAGAGCTAAAGCCTGTAACTATTCAATTATCTTGGTTTGATCAATTTCAATTTGCTGGATATTATATAGCAAAAGAAAAAGGTTTATATGAAGCATATGGTTTAGATGTAACTATAAAACCTTTTGAATTTGGAATTGATATTCCAAAAGAAGTAAGTCTTGGAAATTTAGACTTTGCAGTTGGAAGAGAAACACTTCTTCTTCAAAGAACAAAAGAACAAAAAATTGTTGCGCTTTATGCTTTATTTCAAGCTACACCTTTAGTTTTATTAACAACAAAAGAATCAGGAATTAGTAAAATAAATGACTTTATAGGTAAAACTATAATGACTACAATTGATGATGCTAGTGAAGTCTCTTTAAAATCAATGATAAGCTCACATAATATAAAAACAAAAGATTTAAAATTTATAAAACATACACATAATATTAATGATTTACTTGATAAAAAAACAGATGTAATCTCTGCATATTTATCAAAATCACCATTTAAATTACAGCAAAAAGGTGTTGAATATAATGTTTTTGACCCTAAGATGTATGGCTTTGATATGTATAGTGATTTCTTATTTACTAGTGAAAAATTAATAAATAGTGATATTAAAACAGTTGATGCATTTAAAAAAGCTTCTTTAGAAGGTTGGGAATATGCTTATTCAAATATTGAAGAAACAGCTGCTTTAATCATTGAAAAATATAATAGTTCAAAATTATCAAAAGAAGCTCTTATTTATGAAGCAAATGAGTTAAAAGAACTATCATATTTTAAAACAAGTAAATTAGGTGAAATAAAAAAAGATAAAATGCAAAGAATCTATGATTTATATAATGTTATGGGTTTAACAAGTGAAAAGGTTAATATTGATGATTTTATCTACTATGACAGAAAAATAGAAAATTTAAAATTCACAAAAAAAGAAAAAGAGTATTTAAAAAATAAAAAAGAGATAAAAGTTTGTATTGTTAATAATTACATGCCTTTTAGTGATATTAAAGATGGTAAATTTGTTGGAGCAATTGCAGACTTTATTAATATGGTTGAAAAAAAATTAGCTGTAGCAATTTTTCCTGTTGAAACAGACTCTTTTTCTCAGAGTTTACAATATATAAAAGAAAAAAAATGTAATTTGATTCCATCTTTATCACATAGTAATGAAAGAGAAAAACTTTTAAACTTTACACAAGCTTACAATGAAATGAATTATGTAATTGTTACTCAAAATGATGTTCCTTTTATCTCTAATATGAAAGAAATAAAAAACAAAAAAATTGCAGTTACACAAGGTCACACAATTTCAAGCATACTAAAAAATAGGTATAGAAATATTGATTTTGTAGAAGTTAAAAATTTAGATGAAGGACTTTTAAAAGTTAAGAATAAAGAAGTTTTTGCTTTTATAGGAACAAATGCTACTGTTTGGTTTAAATTACAAAGTGAATTTATTAATGACTTAAAAATATCTGGTAAGATTGACGAAGTCACAAGTGTTCATATGGGAATAGAAAAAGAAGATGTCAATTTATTAAATATTTTAAATAAGGTAGTTATAAATATTGATGAAGACATAAAACAAAATATTTTAAATAAATGGCTATTTATACAACATAAAAAAGAGTTTGACTATACAATTTTATGGAAAATTTTATTAGTTGTTCTTGTTCTTTTATTAGGAGTTTTATATAGACAAAAACTTTTAAAGAAAATGAATAAGTCACTAAGTTTAAAAGTAGAAGAGAAAACAAAAGAATTAATAGAGATTAATGAAGGATTAGAAAATAGAATAAAAGTAGCTGTTGATGAAAATCTAAAAAAAGATAGAATAATGTCTCAGCAATCTAAAATGGCAGCTATTGGTGAAATGATGGAAAATATTGCACACCAATGGAGACAACCTTTATCTTTAATTACTACAGGTTCTAGTGGTTTGAAAATCAAAAAAGAACTAGGTATTTTAGAAGACAAGTTTTTAATAGATACTTTAGATTCAATTATTGCATCAGCAACTAATCTATCAACTACAATTGATGATTTTAGAGACTTCTTTAAGCCAACAAGAGAGCAAAGTAAATTTTCTTTATCTGAGTGTTGTAATAAAACTTTAGACCTATTACATTCAAAATTAAAAAATAAAAATATTAGAGTTATTAAGAATATTGAGAGTATTGAAATTGAAGCATATGAGAGCGAGTTAATTCAAGTAATAATGAGTGTATTAAATAACTCTAGAGATGCATTTAATACTGTAAAAAATCAAGAACGATTAATCTTTATTGATGTTTCAATTGATGAAAAAGATATTATAATTAAAATCAAAGATAATGCCGGTGGAGTTAAAAAAGAGCTTTTAGAAAAAATATATGAGCCATATTTTACAACAAAACATAGATCTAATGGAACAGGAATAGGTCTTTATATGTGTGAAAAAATTATTACAAAACATATGAATGGTAAAATAGAGTCAATAAATAAAAAATATATTTATGATGATATTGAATATAAAGGTTTAGAAACAACAATTACTTTATATCCTGAAAATTAAAAGTTTTGTAAAACCAATTTTAGATATAATTATGTATATTTAAATACATAGGAATATCTTTGAATTGGATTGAATTAGATAGACAACACGTTTGGCACCCATACAACTCTTTACCTTCAAAAAGTGATTTATTAAGTGTTAAAAGTACAGATAAAACATCAATATTTTTAGAAGACGGTAGAGAATTAATTGATGGTATGAGTTCTTGGTGGAGTTGTATTCATGGGTATAATCATCCAAGATTGATTAAAGCAATTAAAGACCAAGCTGATATTATGCCACATATTATGTTTGGTGGAATTGCACATGAAAAAGCTTCTATTTTAGCTTCAAAGCTTGCAAAATTAACAGGTTTAAATAGTGTGTTTTTGTGTGATTCAGGCTCTGTTTCAGTTGAAGTTGCTTTAAAAACAGCAATTCAATATCAAGAAGCAAAAGGTTTAAAAAAATATAAATTTATCTCTTTAGAGCATGCTTACCATGGTGATACACTTGCAGCCATGAGTGTATGTGATCCTAATAATTCTATGCATAGTATTTATGGTTCTTATTTGCCAAAGCATATTTTTACACAAGCTCCTGAATTAGGATTTACTGCTGATTGTTCTTCTTCAATAAAAGCCTTAGAAGATACATTTTTAAAACATGAAAAAGAAGTTGCTGGATTTATTTTAGAGCCTGTTGTTCAAGGTGCTGGAGGTATGAGGATTTATAACCCAGAGTTTTTAAGAAAAGCTAGAGAACTTTGTAGTAAATATGATATTTTATTAATTGCAGATGAAATTGCAACTGGTTTTGGACATACAGGTAAAATGTTTGCATGTGATTGGGCTGATATAAAACCTGATATTATGACACTTGGAAAAGGTTTAACTGGTGGTTATATGACAATGGCTGCTATGATTACATCAAAAGAAGTCTCAGATACTATATCTAATTCAAATCTTGGAATTTTAATGCATGGACCAACTTTCATGGGGAATCCTTTAGCTTGTAGTGTTGCTATTGAGAGTTTAAATTTATTAGAAGAGGGGTCATGGCAAAAAAATGTTTTAAATATTGAAAAAATATTTAAAGAAGAATTATCTTATGCAAAAGAGTTAAATATAGTAAAAGATATAAGAAATATTGGAGCAATTGGTGTAATTGAGCTAAAAGATGAATCAAAAGCTCAAGAAATCCAAGACTATTGTGTTGAACATGGTGTTTGGATTAGACCTTTTGGTAAACTTATTTATTCAATTGTTGCATACACAATAAAAGATGAAGACTTACGAAGAATTATAAAAACAATGATTGACGCAATTAAATCAATAGAGACAAGATAATGAAAAAAGAAAATTTAAAAAAACTATCAAAAAATTTACCAGATATTCCAGGTGTATTAGGAAGAGGAAGGTTTTTTAACTCAGCTGTGTTAATACCTCTTATTAAAATAAAGGGTGAATATTTTCTTCTTTTTCAAAAAAGAGCTGCAACAATAAGACAAGGTGGAGATATTTGTTTTCCAGGTGGTGGTTTTGAAGAGGGAATTGATAAAGATTTTAAAGATACAGCTTTAAGAGAAACATATGAAGAATTAGGAATTAAAGCTGAAGATATAAAAATAATTGGACAACTTGATACGTATGTTGCTCCAATAGGTGCTATTATTGAGCCTTTTGTAGGAAAAATAAAAAAAAGTGTTTTAAAGACAATGGTTATTGATAAAGATGAAGTTGAAAAAACTCTTTTGATTCCTGTTTCATTTTTTAAAAATACAAAACCTCTTGAATATACTCTTGCACATGAAATACAACCTTATAGAATAAATGAAAAAGGTGAAAAAGAGATTTTATTTCCTGTCGAAGAATTAGATTTACCTGATATGTATAAAAAACCTTGGGGAAATAAAAGACATAAAATCTGGGTTTATAAATATGAAAATGAGATTATTTGGGGGATTACATCTGTTATTATTAATGATTTATTAGAAAAATATTAATATTTCATTTACTATTATTATAAACTACACAATAACTAAATATTGTTCTTCTATACTTCATAATAATTAAAAAACACAAAGGACATATTATGATTAATAAAATCAATAATTTCTCAGAAAAAATTCTTCAAAATTTCCAAAGTCTTTTCTTGCTACTTACAAGATTAACAATTGCTTATGGCTTTTTAGATCCAGCTTTAAACAAATGGAACAGTATAAATGATACTGCTGCATGGTTTGAAAGCTTAGGAATACCTTTTCCTTTATTAAATGTATATATTTCTGCTTCAGTAGAATCTCTTGGAGTAGTTCTATTAACTCTTGGTTTATTTACAAGAGTAATTAGCTTACCTCTAATTGGTACAATGATAGTTGCAATTTTAACAGTACATATAGGAAACGGTTTTAGTTCAGGTGATAATGGTTTTGAAATTCCATTATATTTCTTACTATTCTTAGGAATTTTTGCTTCATTTGGAGCAGGAAAATTTTCACTAGACAATTATTTTTCTAAAAAATAAACTTATTTTTGAGTTTAACTCTTATTAATTATAACAATTTTGATAAAATAGTTAAAATATTAATAAAAGGGTTAAACTTGAAACTTCTAAATATATTACTTCTCTCGTCACTTGTTTTTACAGGTTGTTCTCAACATATTTCAAATGAAAAAGCCAAATCTTTACAAAAAGAAAATAAAGTTATTGAATGTAAAGTATTAAAAAATGAAAAAGAAAAACTAGCTTGTTATACAAAAAAAGCAAATAGTGGGGATATTCTGTCTCAAAAAGAATTAGCATACGATTATATAGAAAAAAAAGATTATAAAAATGCCTTACCTTGGTTAGAAAAGTTATCAAGTAAGAATGATATGGTTTCTACAAGAGAGCTTGCATATCTTTATGATCAAGGTTTTGCAGTAAAAAAAGATAAGAAAAAAGCTTTTGAATTATTTAGAAAAGCAGGACTTCAAGGAGATATGATAGCTCAAAATGAAGTTGGATATTATTATGAAAAAGGCTGGGCTGTTAAACAAAATTATAAAGAAGCATTGCAATGGTATATAAAAACAGCAAAAAATGAGAATATTTATGGTCTAGATAAAATGGGTTACTTTAATGCAAAAGGATATGGCGTAGAAAAAAACTATAAAGAATCTTTTAAATGGTTCAAAAAATCTGCATTAAAAGGTAGTAAATATGCTATGTCTTGGCTTGGTTATCAGTATGAAATGGGATATGGCTTAGATAAAAATTATGCAAAAGCAAAAGCTTTATATGAAAAATCAGGAAGTGATTACTCAAAGAGTAGACTTGAATTAATGAGAAAAAAAAGGTTAATAAAATAAATGAATAAAATATTAATAGACAATAAAGAGATATATCCATCAAAAGTTTTTTGTATTGGTAGAAATTATACAGAACATATAGCTGAGTTAAATAATGAAACTCCAGATGAAATGGTGTTTTTTATAAAACCAAATTCATCAATTTCTGATTCTTTAGTTTTTCCAAAAGGAAATGAATCTTGTCATTATGAAGCTGAAATCTCTTTTGTAATCAATGACAATAAAATTACTGCAGTTGGCTTTGGTCTTGATTTAACATTAAGAGAAGTTCAATCTAAATTAAAAGCAAAAGGTTTACCATGGGAGAGAGCAAAGTCTTTTGATAAAGCATCAGTTTTTTCAGAGTTTAAATCTTTTGATGGTGATATAAATGAGCTTTCAATACAATTATTTATAAATGATGAATTAAAACAAGATGGAAATGTTTCAATGATGATAAATAAACCATATGAAATTATTAAAGAAGCAAATACTTTTTTAAGTTTTGAAAATGGTGATGTCTTAATGTCTGGAACTCCAAAAGGTGTAGGTGAATTTGTTGTTGGAGATAAATTTCTAGGAAAAATTTTATATAAAAATGAAGTATTAATTCAAAAAGAGTTTATAGTTTCATAAAAAGGCTAAATAATGGATTTTAATAAATTAACGGATGAAGAAAAAAGAGTAATTGAAAATAAGGGTACAGAAAGACCTTTTTCTGGAGAATATAATGATTTTTATGAAGAGGGGACTTTTATATGTAAAAAATGTAACACTCCTTTATATACTTCAAAAAGTAAATTTTCATCAGGATGTGGTTGGCCAAGTTTTGATGATAACTTAGAAGATGCTGTAAAAAGAGTACCTGATGCAGATGGAAGAAGAATTGAAATCGTTTGTTCAAACTGTGGAGGTCATTTAGGACATGTATTCCAAGGAGAGGGATTTACTTCAAAAAATACAAGACATTGTGTAAATTCGGTTTCTTTATCTTTTAAAAAATAATTACTATAACTTACTAGATTATAGATAGACTTGATAATAATCAAACATTTAATAATTGTTATTTGATACAATATTCAAATTTCATAAAAGGATTATCATATGATATCTAATTTGTCAATTAAAAATAAGCTTATGCTTTTAGTAATTATTCCTTTAATAATTGTAGTATTATCAACAGCAAAATTACTACATAGTTCTTATTCTAGAGTTACTGAACTTAATGCATTAGATAAAATTGTTATTTTATCAACTAAAATCGGTGCATTAGTTCATGAAACACAAAAAGAGCGTGGAATGACTGCTGGTTTTGTTGGAAGTAAGGGTAAAAAATTTGTAGAAAAATTACCAAAACAGAGAAAACTAGTAGATTCAAAAAGAAAAGATTTTTTTAATGAATTAAAAATTGTTGATATAAATAGTTATTCTAAAGAGTTTGCTTCTAATATGGATTTGATGATAAATAAGTTGGATAAACTTGATGCTTTAAGAAATAAAGTATCTAGTTTAGATATAAAAGGTTCTGATGCAATTGCCTTTTATACAAACTTTAATGCCTTATCTTTAAATGCAATAAGTAGTATTACAAAATTATCAAATGATGCAGAAGTTTCACAAGACTTAGTTTCATATATGAATTTTTTATTATCAAAAGAGCGAGCTGGAGTTGAGAGAGCTGTTTTAACAAATACATTTGCAAGAGATAACTTTTCTAATGGAATGAAAGAGAAGTTTTTTACCTTAGTTGCTCAGCAAAATGCTTATATGGACTCTTTTTTAAAGGTTGCAAGAGATAATGCTGCTTCATTTTATAAAAAGACTTTACAAGGTGAAGCTGTTATAGAAGTAAGTAAAATGAGAAGAATAGCGGCTGAAAAAAATGATACTTTTGGAATAGATGCTTCTTATTGGTTTTCTCAAATTACTTCAAAAATTAACCTATTAAAAAAAGTAGAAAACTTTCTTTCTGATAGTTTAATTAAAACAATAACTAAACAATACAATAGCGCAAAAACTAATATGATTATTTTTGGAAGTATGGGACTTTTAGGAATATTTATTACAATTTTATTTGCAAGAGTAATTTTAAATAAGATTATAAAAGATGTAGAGTCTTTAAAAGTTGGTTTAGATAATTTCTTCTCTTTTATAAATTTTGAAAAAACTGATATTAAAGAGATTAATATTGATTCAAATGATGAATTAGGGTTAATGGCTAAACAAATTGATAAAAATATAATTAAAACAAAAGAGAATTTTGCTTTGGATAAAGAGCTAATTTTAAATACAATGTCAGTTACTAATGAGATAAATAAAGGAAATCTTGATAATAAGATTTCAGTAAATTCAAATAATCCAGCTTTAAATGAATTAAAAGAAATTATCAATCAAATGATATCAACTTTAAATATAAATTTAAACAATATTATCAAAGTACTTGATTCTTATTCAAACTTAGATTATAGAGCAAAACTTGAAACTTCTAATTTTGAGGGAACAATAAAAAAACTTGAAAGCAATGTAAATATTTTAAGAGACTCTATTACGAAAATGTTAGTAGAAAATAAAAATGATGGTCTTGTTTTAAATGAGAACTCAGAAATTTTAAGTACGAATATGAGAGATATTTCAAATGCTGCAAATACACAAGCAGCATCACTTGAAGAGACAGCAGCATCACTTGAAGAGATTACTTCAAATATGACAAATAGTACACAAACAGTTCAAAAAATGGCAGAGTATGGAAAGAGAGTTAAAGAATCTGTAGGTTTAGGAGAAGAGCTTGCAAATAATACATCATCTTCTATGATTGCCATAAATAATGAAACTACATCAATTAGTGACGCAATTACAGTAATAGACCAAATAGCATTCCAAACAAATATTTTATCACTTAATGCAGCAGTTGAAGCTGCAACTGCAGGGGAAGCTGGAAAAGGTTTCGCAGTTGTTGCACAAGAAGTAAGAAATCTTGCAAGAAGATCTGCTGAAGCTGCTAAAGAGATTAAACAATTAGTTGAAAATGCTCAAGAAAAAGCAAATGATGGAAAAAATATAGCTGATAAAATGATAGATGGATATAAACAACTAAATGAAAATATTACATATACTTTAGAGTTAATTAACGATGTTAACGCTTCAAGTAAAGAGCAAACTACAGGTATTGTACAAATTAATGATGCTATTAATAATCTAGATCAAATTACTCAACAAAATGCTCAAAATGCATCAAGTGCGGATAGAATTGCACAAAAAACAAAAGAGATTTCGAATATTATTGTTGCAAATGTAAACGCAAAAGAGTTCGATGGTAAAAGTTAAATTTAAATAGATTCTCCTATAATAGAATATTAAATATATAATATTTTATTAAAGGAAGAAAATGACAAATAATATAAAAAATGCATATTTTGCAGCAGGATGTTTTTGGGGTGCTTTCAACCTTTAAAGCATTAAAGCCCATAACTTAGGCTTTTTTTAATTAAATAAAAACAACCTTTTTGAAAAAGGTATTCTTTTTTGGGTCACAGATTGGGTTACAACTTCTCATTTTATTCTAATTTATAATTAGGATAAAAAATGCAAGATATAATAAGTTATTGTTTTAAAAGAGGTAACTCTTGGTACTTTAGAAAAAGGATAAATGCTCAATACACTAAGAACAATAAGGATATTTACTTTAAAATATCATTGAAAAAATTACTTGGAAAACAAGTTTACTATAATACTATACTACAAAGTAATCTTTTTACTATTACTAACTACATAAATAACAATTTAGAAATTTATTGTTTTAACAAGGAAAATCTAACTTTGAAAGAATTAATACAATTTACAAGTGAACTTATCAGTAGATATGAAAATGAAGCTAATAATATATCTAACGATTATTCAAATCAATTAAATACAAGAATTAGAGAAGTTGAAGATATGAGATTTAATGCTCTTAGTTATGTTGATGAAAATAGTAGAACATGGGCAGGTCATACTGTTGAAGCATTAGATAGAGAGATTAACATTTTAAAAGATGCTTATGATTCTAATAATAAACCTTTAATTTCCCAAAAGGCAAGAGAGATATTGAATAGGCAAAATATTATTACAAAAGAAGAAATATTAAAAATAGATTATCTTGATATAAAAGAGAAGAGTGATTTTGAAGAAGCACTAATAAAAAAAGAAAGAGAAATTCTACTTCAAGATAAAAGAAATTATCTTAACAAATTTGAAGATACTAAAATTTCTAATTCTAAATCCGAAGATAATATCTTAGATTTATTAAGTAATCATCCTCAACTAAAAACTTTAATTGATAATATAAAACATCAAAATGAAGATAAAACTGATAATTGGGATTATCTAATTGAAACTTTTTTATCTGACTATATTAATAATCCAAGTACATATAGAAGCAAAGAGATTGCTCTAATACAATTTAAACAGATGATGTTAGGAGATAAAGCTTTTTATGTAGAAATTAATGATAAAAAACATTATCTAACAGAAAAAACAATATTAACTGCATCCGTAAGTGATATTAAAGCTGTTAAGGCTTTACTTATTGATTTACCAAAAATGACACTTACTAAAGATTATCCTTTTATGAAAAAATGGAGAGTTCAAGGTGTTATTTATACTATTTTTACAGCTAAAAAATTAGGAGTAGAGAAAAATTTACTTTCAGGCATAAATTCTAAAGCAGATGTTATTAAAGATTTTTTAAAGTTCTTAAAAATTTCAGAAGATAAATATAAAGATTTAAATTGTGAGAGATGGAGTAAAATATTAACTATTACAAAATCAAATTTAAATTCAGATGATTTATCTTTTAATGATAAACAAGTATTGATACCTTTACAGTCTGAATATATAAATGGATTTTTACTTAATAGATACAAGGATAAAAAAGGAATTAGGACTGGTACAGCTTCGAGAAACTTTACAAAACATACAAATTCTCGTCCTCATATTTATTGGTCTGTTCTTCTTGGAATATATACAGGAGCAAGAGCAGAAGAACTTGCACAACTACAAATAAAAGATATTCAAAAAAAGATTATAAAAGATGAATCAGTTTATTTTATTGATTTCTGTATTACAGACTATGAGAACCAATCTATTAAAAACTCATCATCAATAAGACGAACTCCAATTCATAATAATTTAATTGAACTCGGATTTTTAACTTATGTAAAAAATAGAAAAAGTATAAATACCGATGATTTATTTGATTTAAATAGGAATAAAGACTCTAAGCGGAAAGATTTTCAAAGGTCCTTTAATGATGAAATAAAAGAGTATATAAAAGAAAACTATAAAGACTTGCCTAATTATAGATTCAGTTTTCATGGATTACGAAGCCATTTTATAGCAAAATTTATTAAATCTATTATAGTAGAGAGTGATGATGAAATGGAAGAAAAAGCATCATTGAAAGAACTTATTTATCTAAAAAAACTAATAGGTCATACAGCCAAAAAATTCAAAGACGATATAACGGTTAATACATACTTTAAAGAAGATTTAGAACTATTAAATGCAAAAAGAAGAATAAATGAAATTGATTTTCATATAGAAGAGGGTTTTGAGGAAATTAAAAGATTGTATACAGAAAAATATGGTGAGCCAAATCTAGATTTAGATATAAATATAATTCTTTAAATGGAATCCTAGAGTGCAATAAATTGTGCTCTGAATTCTATTTAAAAATATTTTTTTGATGATATTTTAAATATTTCTTGTGTTCTTCTTCTATTTTAATTTTCATATTTTCATTTATTCCAAATAAGTTATAATTTTTAAAACTTTCTGAAATAAGTATATTTCCCTTAATATCAAAGGAAATAAGTCCTTTATCAAAAACTTTATCTAAATTAGGAGTTAATAGTAATCCGTTATAAATATCTAATCTTTCTTTATTTGTAGAATCTCTCCACGGTTTGATATGAGAAGCCATTAATAATTCAATTTTATCAAATAAGGAAACCGCACAAGCACCCCAATATTTAATTAATTCATCTCTAAATTTACCTTGTCCTATTCTACATTTAATTGTTTCTTCTTTTTCTGTAGATATAGGAATCTCTTTACTTAAAATATTTTCAATATCTTTAATTAAATAATTATTTAAGTGCTTTAACTTAATTTTTTTTCCATAGAGTATTTTTTTTGTTGGTATTGAGTCTTCTCTCCATTTAAAACCATATGCAGATTTTGCTTTACCATTCTTACAATTTATTATTCCTATACTATATCTTTTTGAATCATTATTTTGCTCTTGTAAATACCGTTCTGCTTCTGCCGAAGAATGATACCTTTTTATAAATTTCCCCTCTTTTGTATATTGAAGAACTGACTTATTGATACGATTATCTCTACCCTCTTTAATATCTTGACCTCTTTTTATTTGAATGTCTTTCCATATTGCTATACCAAGATTTTCTAAGGAATAAGAATTTTTAATTTCTGAATCAATTCGATAACAAGAGGGGGTAAACATTTTCTCATAGTTATTATTTTGCCAATCTTTATAAAGAAATTCAAACTCTTCTTGCTTTTCAATCCATTCAATAAAGTCTTCTCGAGAATAAGATAATGCAGTATTGTTTTTTTCAGCATAGTTTCTTTGACTTTTATATATTTCTTTTATTAAGCCATCTACACTTTGTCTTCTATCTTGTCCTCTTAAATTATCACACTTTTTACATTTTGAATCAATCCCATATTTTCCGCTTTTTATAGGATAAAAATCTTTAAAAGGCTTCTCCCTACCACATATTTTACATTTTTTTTTATTAGTAATATTTTCTATTTCCATAAAATTCCTTTTGCCTTCTGAAATATTAGTTTATATTAAAATAATAAAAGTATTGTTTAAATAATAACTAGATATTATATCTAATCATTATAAATATTATTTAAGAAGTATGTTAATGAAGATGTAGATTATTAGATTTTTTAGATTTTAAGAAAAAAGGAATTTTATGGAATTAATAGCGATATTTATAGGGATAGGTGTTCTTTTCTTCATTGTTTCAATGAATGCAAATGATTCTTCAGCCTCAGGTAGTTTAATAATATTAAGAGAAGAAGTATTGAAAAATAAAGATTTTCAGATAACACAAGAATATCTAGATAATAACACAATGAAATATATTGCATTAGATGAAAAAAATCACAAAATATGTTTACTACATGAAGATTCTCTAACTAAAGGGAAATATTTAACAAATATATATACATATTCAGATATTCTCGAGTCAGAAATAATAGAAAATGGTGTAAGCATATCTAAAATGTCAAAAAGTAGTGTTGCAGGTCGAGCATTATTAGGAGGCCTTCTTTTAGGTGGTGTTGGAGCAGTAATTGGAGGATTTACTGCAGATAGGAGTGAATTTGAAAATATGAAAAGAATATCACTGCGAATAGTTGTTAATAATACAACTAATCCTTTATTTGAAATAGATTTTTTCAATAATACAAGTGGTGAAGGTATTAAAAAAGATAGTTTTATGTATTCAAATATGATGGGACAAGCAACTCATTGGCATAATTTATTTAAGGTAATAATTAAAAAAGATGATGAAAATATTAGTAGTTAGATAATAATATATTCCATCTGAATGATAAGAATAGTCATTTGCAAACAGATTTTAAAACCTTGTTTTAATTAATGTAATAAATTCAATTACAAAATCTGTAAATAAAGGAGTAAATGTGGGATTATGTAGTAAATGTAATGTAGTTAAAACAACTCATTTAATTAAGGACAAACAAATCTGTGATGATTGTTTAGGTAACAATAAAATCATTAATGATGGTGTTATTAAAGAACAAGAAATTAATCAGATAAATTTAGAAGTAGATGAGAATAAAGTTGGAATGACTTTTAAGAGAACAATAGTTATATCTTCAATATTATCAGTTGTCCTAGTATTCATACTTTTACTTTTAACAAGTAATAATGAAGATAAAAAAATTTTAGAAATTGAAGAATCGATTATGACTATCCCTAAAAATGATATATATAAGAATTATAAAGCTTATAAAGCTTTATCAAAATATTATAAAGAAAATATTGAATATAAAGAAAATTATAAAAAGTATAATGATTTAGAAAAGCTTTCATCAGAATGTTTTGATAAAGGTACATTAATAAATAGGGAGTATGCTTTAAATAAAAGTTCTTATAGTTTTAATAGTTTTGGAGATAATAAAACTATTATGATTGATGATAATACAATAGTTGAACAAATTAGTTTTTCTGTTGAAAATGATTTTGGAGTAAAAATAAAATACTTGAGTAAATATAGATGTAACTTAGATGGCTCAATGAAACAAATTGATATGTATCGACAATAAAATACTTGATTAACTATTTTTTGCACTAACAATTCCATAAATGGAATTGATCCTGCCAAAAATAGAATCAATAATTCATTTATTAGAACTAAAAAGTAATTACAATAAGAATTAAGTTAAATTATTATGAAATATTAAAATATGTCATTAATTAAAGCATCTTAGCTAAGAAAACTTATAGCTAATGATGTGTAATCCTATAACAATAGTATAAGCCTTAAGGGCTATAATTATTTTTACTAGGAGCTACAATGGATAAAAAATCAATCATACTTACAATTATTGTGATAGTAGATTCGATTACTACTGCAATCATAAATACAAAAAGCTTTTTACTAATGTTAAGCTAACACATTATTAAAAGAAATATAGGTGGCACTATATTTTTTGTTTTTATGATTAACACGAGAGGGAGCTTCCTTATCTCTATTGTCTATTTTTGACAATAGAGATAGGAAGCGATGCGGAAATCGCATATATGAAAAGATATATCAATGAATAGGCACTTAGCGGTGTCTATTTTTGATAAATTTTGTATAAAAACACTCTAAAAACTGACAACACTTGAAAATTTAACTACTTGCCAAACTTACTGCTACAGTTAATATCAAGTTCACTTATTTCTACTCATTACTTGCCTTATGACACTCGTCATTGCTTTTCGACATTTCGTAATATTGTCTCTTAAATAAATTACAGGTCTAAACCTCAGTTAAGAAATAAAATAAAAAACACATACTCTTTAAGGGTTTCATATTTAAACCAGTACAGGAGTTATAAAATGTTTAGTCAAAAGAAAAAAGCTTATTATTCAAAAATATTAGGATTTAAAAATATAGATGATTTTGAAAACTTTGCAAAAAGATATTTGAAATATTTAGAAAATCAAACATTGTCAAAAAATCAAATTATGAATGGATTTTTTATTTTAGTAGAGATACAAAAAGAATCACTAAAAAATAAAAGTCTTATCAATTTTGAAAATATCAAAAACCAACATATCAAAAAGTATGCTAATACTATTTTAGAATTAAAAAAAAATGGTTCAGGAAGTTTATCAATTGTTAATTATCTCTATACAAATCATAGAGTAAAAGTTTCAAGAGGAACAATTGAAAAATTTTATAAACAAAATGGACTTAAATGATGGCTAATTTAAAGGGTGGAAATTTTGCCAAACAATGTAAAGATGGCTTTCATAGATTGGAAGCATTTGGTGTTGGAAGAATTGGTAAAAATGATAACCTTACCCATAGTGATAAGCTTGCTGAGAAAAGAGAAATGTATTTAAAAGATGTAAGCAATTATTTTGAATCTGAAAATCTTGATGGAAAATTAAATAATTTATTCACAAAAGATAATTTAGATAAGTTCTTTGAAAACAGACTTGAAGACTTAGCTATAAAAACACAAGAGAATTATCTTCGTGGTTTTTCAAGTATGTTAAAAGGCTTAGAGCAAAAAAATATACATATTCCTTTAAATCTAGAAGATAAAAACTACTTTGATAATAGAGTATCTATTATCAAAGACCAAGTAGAAATTATAATTGAAAATAGATATATAGATAATGTAGATTCTGTAATATCAAATTTATATGAAGATAGACAAATATCAGGACTACTTGCACAAACCCAATATGAACTTAGTATTCGTCAAGCAGAAGCCTATGAATTACTTAAAAATCCATCTTCATATATAGATGATGGAATTGTTAGTAATTTAGTTGGAAAAGGTAATCATATATATGAAGCTAAGCATATAAGTTTTGAGCTTGAACAAAAAATTTTAAATAATAGTGAAAATTTAATTGATAAAAGTACCTATTATAAAGATTTACAGAAATATAGTATTAGTTCACATGACTTCCGTTTTACTTCGGCTCGTGACAAGTTTGAAGAAAAAATTAGAAACGGTATATCAGAAAAAGAAGCAAAACTTCAAGTTAGTTCAGAACTAAATCACAAAAGAGAATCGATAACTGATTATTATTTAAGTCGTACAAATTAAAAAAGAATTCAAGATTATTAAAAAAGCAGTAGATTAATTTTTATATATAAGTATAATAATTTAAATCAACAAAAAAGGAGTAAATTATGACACAAATTAAAGACTTAGATAAACTAAAAAATTTAACAAAAAATGAACTAAATGTATTATTAGAACTATTAAAAATAAGTGACCAAGAGAATAATATTTTCTTTAACAATAATGAAAGAGAAGTCATTGCTGAAAATTTAGATATAAGTAGGAATGGTTTAACTAAATCTATTTTATCTCTTCAAAATAGTAAAAAACTACTTACTAAAAGAAATGACTTTTTCTATATTTTAAATAAAGATGTTTTTTCAAGTAGCAATAATTAGCTACTTGTCATCGTCATCATCAAAAAATAATAACCAAACCAACCAAAAGTATAAATCGTCATCAGAACTATTTATACTTATCAAAAAACTTAGCATAAATGCTATTAAAAAAAATACTACTATAAATACAATTACTAATTCCATTTTATCCCCTTTATTAAATAGCTAGTAATTAACTAGCTATATTTCTTTTTTGATTTTTCTTCAAAGTTTCACAGCCGTACTTAGACTTAATTTCATCTAAACTTTTTTCTTTATGATTTCTACCTTTCATTTCTCCAAAGTACCACATCTTTTTTTTAGAAGCCCATTTGAAACCAAGCTCTTTTAATTTTTCTTTTATTTCTTTAGTATCTCCTGAAACCCATATCCAAGACCCCACAAGCTCAATAACAATATTTTCAAAATGTAATATTAAACTTATAATCTTTTCAAGCTCTATATCAATTTTAATATCACTAGAAAAATAAATTTTATGTTCAATTAAATCTGTATAAACAGAATTTAATATTTTAAAACTCTCTGTATCTCCTCCAACCATATCAGGGTGTAATCTTTTAGCTAATGATTTATAAATCTTTTTAGCTTCATTAATCCCCTCTACATTTTTAAACTCATTTAAAATCTCTTCTCTTGTCATCTTGTATCCTTTAAAAAATAATTTCATTTTTGAAGATTTTGAGGGTTTGTCTTTTTTCTTCTTTTTTTAATTTGAAGAAGTTAAAAAACTTATCTCTTTTTCTTTTCAAAAATTTTTCACTCTCGTTAGTTCATCGGGCTTTTTATAGATTGTAATGTTTAGGTTTTTACTTAGAAAAAAATAGAAATGAGAAGTATGAATATTTTATTTTTGTGTCAGGAAATCAATCTAATAAAATGAAGTGAGAAAAAAAGCTGAACTAATGAGAAAGGTAACTTGAAAAGAGAAAGATATAAAAGTTTTTCTTCTGTTATGAAATATAAATTTAAAAAGTTAAGAAGAATTTTTAATTATTGATTTATCAATTCAATATTCCTTTTTTTGGATTTTATATCCAAAATTCACAATTTCTATTTATATCTATAAATATCTCATGTATTACTAATATTTTCTTCAATATTAAAAGGTTAGGAGGAAGTAATACAGTTAGACCATCTACAATGGACAAATTTCAAAATTCTTTTTCATAATTAAACTTTTTTGAAATCTTGTTCTTATTACATATAAACAATATATGAAATAAATCTTTTCTAATCCTTCAAGGGTTACTCCAAAGTCACAAGGAGTAACCAAAATGACAACACTACAACAACATAAAACTGAACGAGAAGAGCTAAAAGAGCTTTTAATTAAGAACTTACCTCCAAAAATAAAAGGTGGTAATGAAAAGCATTTATCAAATGTTTTTGAGTATCAAACAGTTATAGCACTTGATAAATGTAAGTTTATTAATTTTAATACAAGCGAAAGAATCTCATTAATGATTTTCGATATCGATAATATGAAAGATAAAACTGCAAAGGAATATTTTAAAAATATTGATGGCTTCTTTGAATTTATATCAGAAAAGATAGGATTAGAACCAACCTATATTTTGGAAACTCAAAAAGGTTTTCATTTTGGATATCATTTAAAGAATCATATATACACACATCAAGCAAAAGCTTTAAAATATCTACTTGATATAAAAAGAGCTATAACTAAGCTTTTAAAGTGCGATGAAATAGCATCACATAGACTTCATGGTGTTTGGAGAAATCCACTTTTACATCCTTACTATTATTCAAAACAAATAAACTATGAGTTATCAGATTTTAAGGAGCTTATTCCAAAAATTGAGTATAGAAATAAAGTTTCTAGAACTACTGTTAAAGTAAAAGAAGAAGACCTAATTCAAGGGCAAAGAAATTTTAAACTATTTGAATATGGAATGAGATTTGCTAAAGGTCAGAAAGCATTAACACAAATTGACATTGTTAGATATTTAAATGATATAAATCAAACACATGAAGTCGGATTAGAAAATAGTGAGATTAATCAAATATCAAAGTCTGTATTTAAATACTGGCAAAGTGGGAAAATTAGATTTGGTACAAAGATTAACAAAAAAGATATTGATGAGGGTATTATGAATTTTCCAAAGATGAAAAATTTGTCAAAAGAAAATTATGATAATGAAACTAAATTAAGACAAAGACAATCAGCTTTTAGAACAGTAGAAAATAGGGATAAAGAAAAAAACAAGAATCAATTATTAGAAGCAAAAAAAATCTATCAAATTAAAATTCAAGAAGATAATCAAAGAAAAGTGTTAGATACAATTATTGAATTGAAAAACCGAAATGTGAAAGTTACAATTGCATCTATAAGTAGAGTTTGTAATCTAAATAGAAAAACTGTTAAGAAATATTATGTATTAGAATGTTAAGTGTATATATCCTATAATGATTTCAAGAATAAAATGGGTCACAGATTGGGTCACAACACTAGTTTTAAATTTTTTAAATTCCTATATTAAGGGGTTTATATTTTTTAATAAAAACAATCTTTTCCAAATTAGAAAGTTAATAAAGGTCGAATTTATGGCAATTAAACAAGCATATTTTGCAGCAGGATGTTTTTGGGGTGTGGAATACCACTTTGAGAAATTAAAAGGTGTTATTTCAGCAATTTCTGGTTATATGGGAGGTGAGACTTTAAATCCTAGTTACGAGCAAATATGTACAGGACAAACAGGTCATTTAGAAGTAGTAAAAATCGAGTATGATGAGTCAATTGTTTCTTATGAAACACTTTTAAAACTTTTCTTTGAAATACATGATTTTACACAAGTAAATGGTCAAGGTCCAGATATTGGAAGTCAATATTTATCTGCAGTTTTTTATGGAAATAATAGTGAAAAACAAGAGTGTGAAAAAATTGTTGAAGAGTTAAAAACTAAAGGATATAAAGTAGCTACATCTCTATATGAGATGGTTCCTTTTTATGAAGCCGAAGATTACCATCAAGATTACTATGAAAGACACCAAAAGGTGCCTTATTGTCATAGTTATAAAAAAATATTTTAAACAGTTCCTAAAATATAGTAAATAGGTTTTTTATCTAATTGTTGAAGTTTTACATTGTACTTATCAGCCCAGTGTGATACTTCATCATGAAATCCTTCTAATACTTCATCAGCATCATTTTCATCACATTTAATTTTTAAATAGTCTGTTTTATTTGATAATCCTACATATGCGTTCATTTTTTTTAAATGATCATTTAGTGAAAAAATGTGTTTTGAAAATTTATCAAAATTGTTTGTAGATGAAATCATTTTTTCTGCTTGTTGTAATGAAGAATCACTTTTTGAATAACCAAGTTGAGATAATATTACTTCAGGTGATACATTAATTTGCATTTTTTTTCCTTTTTTATTGATAATTGATTTTATCAAATTTTTTTTAAGAAATAGTTGAATGTATAGAATATAATATATACACTTTTTTATATAACTATTGATAAAATAAGAATAAAACTAATAATATGATTTTGGAGAATAATGATTAAAACTTTCTTTTTGCTGCTTTTTATTTTTCCTGCTTTTTTATTTTCAGATAATATTTCATTAACACAAGTAGAAAAAGAGTATTTAATAAATAAAAAATCATTAAATCTTTGTATTGACCCTTCTTGGATGCCTTATGAAAAAATTGAAGATGGAAAGCATATAGGAATGACAGCTGACTATATCAAACTTTTAGAAGAGTATATAAAAACAGAAATAAAATTGGTTAAAACTGATTCTTGGAGTGAATCTTTAGAGTTTGGAAAACAAAGAAAATGTGATATTTTCTCTTTAATAATGCCAACAGCCTCAAGACTTGAATATTTAGATTTTACAAAACCTTATTTTGATATTCCTTTAGTCTTAACTACACAAATTCAAGAATTATTTATTGAAGATATTAACTTTCTTAATGGTAAAAAGATTGGTATTGTAAAAGATTATGCTTATGCTGAAATAATTAAAAAAAAGTATCCAAAAATAAATCTTTTTCATGAAGACAATATAGTAAATGGACTTAAAAATTTAGAAGATGGTAAGTATTTTGGTTTTATAGGTACTTTATATATTATGGATTATCAAATACAAAGAGATTTTGCAGGGAAACTTAAAATTGCAGGAAAATTTGATGAAAAGTGGCAACTTGGAATTGCAAGTAGAAATGATGAACCTTTATTAAAGTCTATTTTTAATAAAGCAATACTCTCAATTCCAAAAGATAGAAAGCAAACTATTTTAAATAAATGGCTTTCAATAAAATATGAAAAAAGCTATTTTGATTCTTTAATAGGTGTTTTGACAGTTTCAATATTAGTTATTTTGATAATACTTTTAATAAACAAGAAACTAAGCATGGAGATAAAAAGAAGAAAAGAGGCTGAAAATCTTTTAAATCTTACTATTTCAAGTGCAAATGTAGGAGTTTGGAGTTGGAATCCTAAAACTAATAAAAATAGTATAAATGATGTTTGGGCTTCAATAATTGGATATACAAAAGAAGAAATAAACCAAATATCAGATATTTTTACATTAATACATGAAGAAGATATCATCTTAATAAATGAAGCATTACAAAAACATAATAAAGATGAAAGTATTAGATATGAGACTGAATTTAGAATGCTCACTAAAGATGGCACTTATAAATGGATTTATAGTAATGGAGCTATTGTATCAAGAGATAAAGAGGGAAATCCATCTTTGATAGTTGGAATTCATCAAGATATAAATGAGCGTAAATTACTAGAGCTAGAAGTTTTAAAACAAAAAGATTTATTTATTCAACAATCAAGACAAGCTGCAATGGGTGAAATGTTAGAAAATATTGCACATCAATGGCGACAGCCTTTATCTATTATAACAACAGTTGCAAGTGGTTTAAAAGTTTCAAAAAATATTGTGCCTATTAAAGATGAAGATATAGATTATGCAATGGACAATATTATAAAAAGTGGGATGTATTTATCTCAAACAATTGATGACTTTAGTGGCTTTTTATCAAAAGATAAAGTCAGAGCAAAGGTAAATATTAAAAAAGTACTTGAAAATGCAATTTATTTTTATCAAGCACAAATAAAAAAAGAAGATATAAACTTAGTATTAAATATTGATAATTGTAATATTGATAGTTATGAAAATGAACTTCTACAATGTTTACTTAATATAGTAAGCAATAGTGTAGATGCTTTAAGTACTTTTGATAATAGGAAGAAATGCATAATAATAGATGTGTATGAAGAAAATGATAAGTGTATAATTTCTATTAAAGATAATGCTTTAGGAATAAAAGAAGAAAACTTATTAAAAATATTTGAGCCTTATTTTACTACTAAGCATAAAGCTCAAGGTACGGGTATTGGTTTATATATGAGTCATGAAATCATTACAAAACATCTACTTGGACAAATTGAAGTACGTAATGTAAAGTTTAAGTATTTAGGAGAAATCTCAAAAGGTGCATGCTTTAAGCTTGTTTTACCAAAGAGTATTCCTTAAAAGTTTAGATTTAAAATAAACTTTTTTGAGTACCTTTTTTTATAACTTCAATATCTTCACCTAAAGCTTTTAATCTAAAAGTGTGTCTATGTTCATCACATCTTCCATGCTCTTTTATAAGTTCAACATGAGCTTTTGTTCCATATCCTTTATGTTTATGAAAATTGTATAAAGGATAGTTTGCTGCTATTTCACACATATATTTATCTCGGCTAACTTTTGCAAGTATTGAAGCAGCACTTACTTCTTGAACGGTTGCATCTGCTTTTATTTTATGATTTAGTGTTTGTATTCCAAAAGAAGTGTTTCCATCCATTAAAAATTCGTCTGCTTCTTTTTTAAGTTTGGACATAATTTCATTAATTGAATCTTTCAAACAAGTACTTAATCCTTTTTCATCTATAGTTTTTGCATCTGTAAAGACTATGTGATAAGAAGAATTCTCAATAATTTCTGGAAATAAAGCTTCTCTTTTCTTTTCACTTAAAACTTTTGAGTCATTCAAGCCTTTAATTTCATTTTTAATTACAACTCCAGCAACTACTAAAGGACCTGCAATTGGACCTCTTCCAGCTTCATCTATACCACATAACATACAATGCCTTTTGATTTTTTTTATTATAACATTTGAATTTATATAAAAAGTACTTGACAAACATCCACTCAAGGTGCTATAATTTTATTAGCAGTTAAATATAAGGAGTGCTAAATGAATAAAATTTTTGAAAAATTAACAAATCAACTAAGTGAGACAATAGATTCGTCTGTTGCATTATCATTACATAATAAAAATCAAGAAGTAGAAGTTATACATCTTTTATGGGCTTTATTAACAAATACAAATTCAGTATTAAACCAACTATTAAATAAAATGAATATAGATAAAGCAGCTATAGTTTTAGAAGCAAAGTCATATGCTCAAAAACTTCCAGCAGTATCATCTGTAACAAAAGAGAATATAAAATTATCAAGAAACTTAGCTCAAAGTTTAGAAAAAGCAGAAGGTGTTGCAGCAAAACTAGGAGATAAGTTTATTGCAATTGATTCTTGGCTTATTGCAAATTTTGACTCAATAGAGTTAAAAGAAGTATTAGGAAAGTATATAGATTTAAGAGAAGCAGCAAAAGAGCTTGAAGCCATGAGAGCTGGAAGTACAATTGATTCTGCAAGTGCTGATGAAAACTTAGAAGCTTTAGGTAAATATGGAATTGATTTAAATAAAATGGCTATTGATGGAGAACTTGATCCAGTAATTGGAAGAGATGAGCAAATTAATAGAATGATGCAAATTCTTATTAGAAAAACAAAAAATAATCCAATACTATTAGGGGAGCCTGGAACTGGTAAAACTGCAATTGCAGAAGGTTTAGCACAAAGAATAGTAAACAAAGATGTTCCTACTTCTTTATTAAATAAAAAAGTAATTACTCTTGATATGAGTGCATTAATAGCTGGTGCAAAATATAGAGGTGAATTTGAAGATAGATTAAAATCTGTAATTGATGAAGTAAAAAAAGCAGGAAATATAATTCTATTTATTGATGAAATTCATACAATTATAGGTGCAGGTGCATCTGAGGGGTCTATGGATGCAGCAAATATTTTAAAACCAAGTTTAGCTCGAGGTGAACTTCATACTATTGGTGCAACGACATTAAAAGAGTATAGAAAGTATTTTGAAAAAGATACAGCAATGCAAAGAAGATTTCAACCTGTAAATGTAGATGAACCAAGTGTAAATGAAGCTTTACAAATATTAAGAGGTATAAAAGAGAAACTTGAAACTCATCATAATGTAACTATTAATGACTCAGCACTAATATCAGCTGCAAAATTATCACATAGATATATAACAGATAGATTTTTACCTGATAAAGCAATTGATTTAATTGATGAAGCAGCAGCTGAACTTAAAATGCAAATAGAGTCAGAGCCAACAGTTCTTTCAACATTAAAAAGAGAGATTCAAACTATTAATGTAGAGAAAGAAGCTCTTAAAATGGAAAAATCAAAGAAAAATGATCAAAGATTAGAAGAGATAGAAAAAGAGCTTGCAAATTTTAGTGAAGAGAAACAAAACTTAGAAACAAGATTTCAAAATGAAAAAGAGACTTTTAATGCTACAAGTACATTAAAAACGAAAATTGATGAACTTAAAACAAAAGCAGAGAGAGCTAAAAGAGAATCAAAATTTGAAGAAGCAGCTTCTATTGAGTATGGTGAAATACCAAGCTTAGAAGAAAAAATCAAAGAGAATGAAGCTAAATGGAATAGAATGCAAGAGCAAGGAACACTTTTAAGAAACTCTGTTGATGAAGATGCTATTGCAAATATTGTTTCTAGATGGACAGGAATTCCAGTTAATAAGATGATGGATTCTGAAAAACAAAAAGTCTTAAAAGTTGAATCTGTATTGAAAGAAGATGTAATAGGGCAAGATGAAGCACTAAAAGCAATATCTAGAGCAATTAAAAGAAATAAAGCAGGATTAAGTGAAGACTCTCGTCCTATTGGCTCTTTTATGTTTTTAGGACCTACTGGTGTTGGTAAAACAGAAGCTGCAAAAACATTAGCAAAATTTTTGTTTGATGATGCAAAATCACTAATTAGATTTGATATGAGTGAGTATATGGAGAAACATGCAGTTTCTAGACTAATTGGTGCAGCTCCAGGATATGTGGGATATGATGAGGGTGGACAGTTAACTGAAGCAGTTAGAAGAAAACCTTATTCTGTAATACTCTTTGATGAAATAGAAAAAGCACATCCTGATGTATTTAATATATTACTTCAAGTTTTAGATGATGGAAGATTAACTGATAATAAAGGTGTTACAGTTGATTTTAAAAATACTATTATTATCTTAACTTCAAATATAGGTAGTGCTAAGATTATTGAAATAGATGATAAAGAAAATAGAAGAAAAGAAGTGTTAAATGATTTAAAAGCATACTTTAAACCTGAGTTTTTAAATAGACTTGATGATATCATTATTTTTGAACAATTAAGACTTGATGCTATTACAAATATTGTTGATATTATGTTTAATACTATTAAAGTAAAAGTAGAGCAAAAAGATATAAGTATTTCATTAACACAAAATGCAAAAGCTTATATAGCAAAAGCTGGTTTTGACCCAGTATATGGTGCAAGACCACTTAAACGAGCAATTTATGAAATAGTTGAAGATAGACTTGCTGACTTGATTTTAGAAGATAAAATAAGTGAGGGGTCAAAAGTAGAATTTGATGTAATAAATGATGAGGTAATAGTTAACTTGTCATAATTATTAAAGCTAGGATTAAGGAATAAATATATTTAAAATGATATAATTAAGTTTAACCCTATGCTTTAATTAAAGAGTAAATATGAAAACAAATGAAAAAGAAATACTTAATATAATTAAATATTTACCAGTATTACTTACTCTCCTAATCTCAGGAATTCTGACGTTTTATTTATATTTTGAGAATATAAATAAATTTGAAAAAGAGTCAAAAAACTTAGAGAACAAATATATAAATATCAATAAAGAATTAATAAAATTTCAAATTGAAAGAACAAAAGAAAATATTATAAATGAAAAAAACAATCAAAATATTAAATTAAAAGAGAAGTTAAAAGAACAAGTAGAAAATGGCTATAAAATTGCTTTTTCTATTTATGAAAATAATTTGGATAAAAGTAAAGAAGAAATAAAAAAACTTATAAAAGATGCTTTAAGACAGATACGTTTTAATGATGATAGAGGTTATTTATTCATATTTTCTAGGAATGGAAAAAATATATTACATCCTATTGAGCCTAATTTAGAAGATAATGATTTATGGAAGTATCAAGATAAAAAAGGTACTTACTTAATTCAAGAGATGAATGAAATATTAAAAAAAACTAACTCAACATATTATACATGGTATTGGACAAAACCAAAAGGAGATAATGAAGAGTTAGAAAAGCTTGGATATTTCAAGCTGTTTGAACCTTTTAATTGGTTTATAGGAACAGGAGAATATCTAAAAGATTTTGAGGCAGAGTTAAAAGAAAAATTAGCTAATAGAATTAGTGAATATAGATATAAAAAAAATGGATATATTTTTACCTTAGATTATGATGGAAACTTTCTTGCTTATTATGATAAAAACTATATAGGAATGAATTTAAAAGATTTTCCAATAAGTGAAGATGTTGATAAAGTTAGAGAAAATATGATAAGTATAGTAAAAAGTAAAGCAGATTTCATACAATATAAACACTTGAATAAACCAGAAAAAATAGGAAGCATTGAAAAAATCACTTATATTGATGGGATAAAAGATTGGAAGTGGGTTATTGGAACAGGCTTTTATATGGATGATTTCTATACTGAAATAGAAAAGAAAAAAGAAAACTTATCTAAAACAAATAAAGAAGAGTTACAAAAACTACTGTTTATAAGTTTTTGTTTAACAGTTTTTTTATTTATTATTCTTATTTATATTTCAAAAGTTTTAGAATCAAAATTTATTAAGTATACAAAAAAGATTGAAAAACAAATTGATGAAAATATTAAAAAAGATAGAATCTTAGCCTATCAATCAAAAATGGTAGCAATGGGTGAGATGATTGGAAATATTGCACATCAATGGCGTCAACCCCTTTCTACAATATCAACAATCACTACAGGCATTAAATTCCAAAGAGATATGGGAATAGTTAATACAGAATTAGAAAACAATGCAATGGAAAGAATTAATAAGCATGTACAATATTTATCTGAAACTATTGATGATTTTAGAAACTTTTTTGAACCAAATAAGGAAGCTAATAAGTTTAAAATAGATGAATTATTTAAAAAAGCTTTCGATTTGATTGAAGTTCAAAATGCTAAAAAAAATATTACTTTTATAAAAGAAATAGAAAGTATAGAAGTTTTTACTTTGGAAAACGAGCTATTACAGGTATTAATCAATATACTAACTAATGCAAGCGATGCTTTAGATAAAGTTGAAAATAAAAAATATATTTTTATAAGTACAAAAATTAAAGATGAAGAGATTGTTATTGAAATTAAAGATAATGGAATAGGGATAGATGAAGCAATAATAGCTAAAATATTTGAACCATATTTTACAACTAAAAATAAAGCTCAAGGTACTGGTATAGGGTTGTTTATGAGTCAACAAATAATTATTAAGCATTTAAAAGGTTCAATAAAAGTTGCAAATGTTAGATATAAATATAAAGGTGAAAGTTTTAAAGGTGCATCCTTTAAAATTAAATTACCTTTGATTAAAAAATAAAATTAAAACAAAACTAAAGAACATTTAAGCTTTGTTTAACTATAATCCCCAACTTAATTAGTGAATACAGAGGAATAACAATCATGAAAAGAACATACCAACCGCATAACACTCCAAGAAAGAGAACGCATGGTTTCAGAATCAGAATGGCTACTAAAAACGGTAGAAAAGTTATTAAAGCAAGAAGAGCTAAAGGTAGAAAAAGATTAGCTGTTTAAATAAGCGACATCGACTTAATAGTTCTAAAGATTTTAACAAACTATATAAAAGCGATAAAAGATGGCATACGTCATCTTTTATCGCTTTTTTTGGTTCTAATGACACATTAAAAGCTGGATTTGTTACTTCTAAAAAAGTTGGCAATGCAGTACTAAGAAATAAAGCAAGACGAAGAATGAGAGCTTTATTTGCTACTTACGAAAATCAAATAAAATCAGGTAAATATATTTTTGTTGTTAAAAATAATATACATGAAAAAAGCTTCTTGCAGCTAAAAAAAGATTTTGATTTCGCACTTAAACGACTAGAATTATTACGATGAAAACAATTTTTAAATACTTAGTTAAATTTTATCAAAGGTATTTAAGTGTTATTTCATACGGATCGTGTAGATATTATCCAACTTGTTCGCAATATGCCTTGTGGCAACTAGATAATAATACATTTTTTAAGGCGATTTATTTTACAATATCACGCGTATTAAAATGTAATCAACTTTTTGCTGGTGGAATAGATTATCCAGTTATAAAGTTAAAAAAATTACAAAATATTAATTTTGAGAAAATCAAAATAAAATATTGGTATATTCCAGTAGAAAATGGTAAGTATTTTGTAGTTAAAAATCGGGAATGGAAACAGGAGAAGGAATAATATGAATCAAAATAATGGTATGCAAAAACGAATGTTAATAATGACAGTAGTCGTTTTTGTATTTTTCATAGCTTATGAGTTTTTAGTATTAAAACCACAGCAAGAAGCAAAAGCTGCTCAAGCTAAACAAGAGCAAACTACTACACAAAAAGCAACACCTGAAGCAAATATGGTGGCGACTGATGTATCTGGTAATCCAATTGATATGTCAAAATCTGTTGAAGCTTTATCATCAAAAGCAATTGCATCATCAGAAATAATCTCTGTTATTACAACAGCTAGAAATATTATTGAAATAGATAATCTTGGTAGAATTGCACAAATTACTCTACTTGAAGCTAAGTACAAAGATGAAGATGGAAATAAAATAAAACTTTTTGAAGCTAATCAATTAAGACCTTTAGAAGTTAGATTTGAAGATAAAAATGTAAATGAAAAAGCTTTTAAAGTTGCAGCAAGTTCAAGTGCGGCTACATTAAATGCAAGCTCTTCAAAACAAGAATTAATTATTACTCAAAACTTAGGTGAAACTGTATTAACTAAAAAGTTTACTATTTACCCAGATGGTCATTATGATTTAAATGTTACATCTACAAATAATAAGAATTTCTTTATTACTAATGGATTTAGACCAAATGTTTTAGCTGATATGTATGCTGTACATGGATTAATGGCTCAATTAGCAGATGGTACTTTACAAACAATTGAAGATGGTGATTTAGATAAAATTGAAAATTTAAATGGAATAAAATTTATTTCAAACTTTGATAGATATTATGCAACTGTTATTTACAATTTTGAAAAAACTTTAGCAATATCATTAATGCCAGATGCAGAAGCAAATGCACAAGCATTTATTCATGCAAAAGATAATATTACATTCTCAGGATACGCAGGGCCAAAAAACTTTAAAGATTTGGCTGCACTTAATAAAGAATTAACTCATGTTATTGATTATGGTTGGTTTACATTTATTGCAAAACCAATGTTCTTACTTTTACAGTTCTTACAAAGTTATATAGGAAACTGGGGTTGGACAATTGTTGCTTTAACTATTTTAATTAAATTAGTACTTTATCCTTTATCATACAAAGGTATGGTATCAATGCAAAAATTAAAAGATTTAGCACCAAAAATGAAAGATATTCAAGCTAAATATAAAGATGACAAGCAAAAACAATCTATGCATATGATGGAATTATATAAAAAACATGGTGCTAACCCAATGGGTGGTTGTTTACCATTAATTTTACAAATTCCAGTATTCTTTGCAATCTATAGAGTATTACTTAACTCAATTGAGTTAAAAGGTGCTGAGTGGATTTGGTGGGTACATGATTTAGCTGAAATGGATCCATACTTTGTTTTACCTATTTTAATGGGTGCGTCAATGTTCTTACAACAAAAAATTACGCCAAATACAATGCAAGATGAAATGCAAAAGAAAATATTCCAAATGTTACCTGTTATTTTCACATTCTTCTTCTTATGGTTCCCAGCAGGACTTACATTATATTGGTTCGTAAATAACGTATTTACAATTTCACAACAATATTATATTAATAAAATTTTTGAAAGAAAAAGAGCCGAAAAACAATAGGAATTTACTATGAAAAAATTTGAAGCTAAATGTTTAGAAGAAGTTTATGAATTAGCAGCTGCTGACTTTAAGTGTTCAATCACTGAGTTAGAAATTGATGTAATCCAACAGCCAAGTAAAGGATTTCTTGGCTTTGGGAAAAAGACTGCAATAATTGAAGTTTGTTTTAAAGATAACTGTAAAAAGTATGAAAAAGAATCTGCAACACAAACATTTAGAAAAAAAGATGTACAAATTGATGATGTCTCAAAAAGAATAGATGACTCAAATAAAAGTGATGAATTAGCTAAGAAAAATTTTGAAGCTAAAGAAGAGCCAGTACTGAATGAAGTTCCAAAAGATAATTCAAAAAATAAAATTTTTGATAACTTTTACAATGAAGATGAATCTCAATCAGATATATCAACACTTGTTGTAAAAAAGAATAAAGAAGAAATCATTAATGAAGTTAGAACTTCTATGGATTTATTATTTAAAGATACTTGTTATAAAATCGATAATATTAAAATTGATTTTTATGATGATGAAACATTATATGTAGAGTTCACAGGAGATGACTGTGCTTTATTAATTGGTAAAGAGGGATATAGATATAAAGCTTTATCATATATCTTATTTAACTGGATTAATGAAAAGTATGGATTAATGTTAAGATTAGAAGTTGCTGAGTTTTTAAAAAATCAAGAAGCTTCAATCTATGCATATTTAGAGCCAGTTATTGAAGTAATAAAAGAAAAAGGTACTTTTAAAACTAAACCTTTAGATGGTATTTTAGTTCATATTGCTTTAAAAAAATTAAGAGAAGAGTTCCCAAATAAATATGTTGCTGTAAAAACAAATGTAAGAGGCGACAAATACGTACTTGTAAACGAGTATAAAAGTAAAGAACAATAAATTGTTTGATGATAGTACAATTGTAGCCATTGCAACAGCAAATGGTATTGGATCAATCTCTATAGTTAGATTATCAGGAGCTTCAGCTCTTGATATAGCTTCTAAAATCTCAAAAAAAACACAATTTCAACCAAGACTTGCTACTTTAAGTTCTTTATATAGTATTGAAGATGAATTAATTGATGAAGCTTTAGTTTTATATTTTAAAGCACCATTTTCTTTCACAGGTGAAGATGTAGTTGAATTTCAATGTCATGGTGGAGTTGCTATTGCTAATATGATAGTAAATGAAGCTTTAAAAAGAGGTGCTAGATTAGCAAATCCTGGTGAATTTTCAAAAAGAGCTTTTTTAAACAATAAAATAGATTTATCAAAAGCAGAAGCAATTTCAAAAATTATTGAAGCTAGAAGTGAAGATGCTGTTAAATTATTAGCAAGACAATTAAAAGGTGAGCTAACTTCTTTTGTAAACGATATTAGAGAAGATTTACTATTTATGCTAGCTTATACAGAAGTTTCAATTGATTATGCAGAAGATGATTTACCCACTGATATTTTTGAACAAATAAAATCTAAAATGGATAAGATTATTGTTAAATTATCTAATACTTTAGATGCAAGTAAAAGACGTGAGGGAATGATTGAGGGCTTTAAAGTGGCAATCATTGGAAAACCAAATGTTGGAAAATCATCATTACTTAACAAACTTTTAAATTATGATAGAGCGATTATTTCAGATATTGCAGGAACTACTAGAGATACAATTGAAGAATCTGTTAAAATTGGAACGCATATAATTAAAATAGTTGATACTGCTGGTATTAGAAATGCATCTGATGTTATTGAGCAAATAGGTATTGAAAAATCTATTGAAGCAATAAGTGAAGCAGATATTGTAATTGCATTATTTGATAATAGTAAAGTTTGCGATAGTGAAGATGAAAAGATACTTGAATTATTAAATCAAAATGAAAATAAGCAGATTATAAAAGTAATAAATAAATCTGATTTAGAAAGTATGTTCGATAAATCACTTTTAAATGAGTTTATTCAATTATCAACTAAAGAAGATATAAATCCTCTTGTTAAAGAGATTGAAACAATTTTAGATTCAAATACTCATAGTGATGAAATGACTTTAATCTCTAAAAGACAAGTAATTTCAGTAGAAGATACTTTATCTCATATAGAACAATCTATTATGCCTTTAGATAGTGGTGAATTAGAATTTTTTGCTCATCATATAACTGAGGCTTTAGAAAATATTTCAAATATTACAAGACCATATGATAATGATCAAATGTTAGATGTAATGTTTGGTGAGTTCTGTTTAGGAAAGTAAGACTACGTAAATAAAATAGTATAAATAAAAGTAGATTGTATATTAGCTACTTTTATTTATCAGGTAAAATATATGAAACTAATTTAGCATTCTCTTTACTTATATCAATCCATGAATTACAATCAAACTCAATTTCCATTACTCCGCCAATTTCAAACTTCTCTTTAAAGTCAATAAGCGTAATAGCTAAGGCTGTTAAAGATGGATTATGACCAATTAAAATCATTGTATCAACTGTATCAAATGTGTAAGAAATTGTTTCTAGAAGTTCATTTACAAAAGCTAGATATAAAACTTCATTATACATAATTGATTTATCATACTCTAATATATCTGCAAAAATTTCTGCTGTTTGTCTTGTTCGAACCGCTGGACTTGAAACAATTAAATCTGTTTTAATAGAAGTATTGCTGAGTTTTTGCGCTATTAATTTAGCTTCTTCTAAACCTTCTTGGCTTAACTCTCTATCATAATCATCTTGACCAGGTTTTTCTAATGCTTTGTGTGTATGTCTTACAATATATAACTTTTTCATATTTTAACTCTTTATAATTAGTAATTATGATTTTAAAAGAAATATCCTTTTTATATAATAAAATTTAATGACTATTGTAAATAATCAATACTAGTGTGTAATTTTTACAAGTTTTTCTTGATAAATACGATTATTATTTTATTATTTACAAATAATGTTTTTTATATTTTTTTTAAGGGCTTTATAAAATATAAATAATAAATATGTCGAATAACATAATAATTAATAACATTAGATTAATTTCTTTCTTCTACATATTTTATATAAAATATATATTTTATAGTTTAATATTTGTATAATAGAAAAAAAATTAAGGTTAATAAAAGTGGGATATGATTTAAACAAAAAATTAGTTATTGCAATCTCTTCTAGAGCATTATTTAATTTAGAAGATGAAAATAAAATATTTGAAGAAAAAGGTTTAGATGACTATTATAAATATCAAATAGAAAATGAAGATAAACAAATTGCACAAGGAACTGGATTTAGACTTGTAAATAATTTATTAAAAATAAATGAAGATTTTCCAGAAGATAAACAAGTTGAAGTAATAATCATGTCTAGAAATAATTCTGCAACTTCTTTACGAATTACAAAATCAATTGAAAAATATAATTTAGATATTCAACGTTCAGCTTGGACAGGTGGAAATGATATTGCAAAATATTTAAAACCTTTTAAAGTTGATTTGTTTTTATCAGCAAATGAAGAAGATGTTCAAAATGCTATAAATGAAGGAATTGCATCTGCTAGGATTTTACCTTATGAAAATTTAGATAATGATTTTTCAGAACAAGTAAAAATTGCTTTTGATGGTGATGCTGTTTTATTTTCTGAAGAGTCTGAGGTTATTTATAAAACTCAAGGTTTAGAAGCATTTTTAGAACATGAAAAAATGAATGTTTCAAATGCAATGAAAGATGGCCCTTTTGCTCAATTATTAAGAGTTATCTCAAATATTCAAGCAAAATATCCACAAGAAAAAACACCAATTAGAACAGCACTTATAACAGCTAGAAACTCTCCAGCACATGAAAGAGTTATTAGAACTTTATCTGATTGGAATGTACGATTAGATGAAGCTTTTTTCTTAGGTGGTGTTGATAAATATGAAGTGGTAAAAGCTTTTGGTGCTGATATTTTCTTTGATGATCAAGATGTGCATTTAGAAAGTACTTCAAAGCAAACTCCAAGTGCAAAAGTATTATATAAAGAAGAGTCAATATTAAATAGAATCTAGTTTAATATTTATTAACTTTTCTTTATTATAATTGCTAAAATTATAAAAGGAATATTATGGAACAAGCAAAAACAATATTTTTATTAACATCACTAACTGTACTATTTGTTTTTATAGGTTACTCTTTTGGAGGACCTACTGGAATGCTTATTGCATTTTTATTAGCTGGTGGAATGAATTTTTATGCTTACTATTATTCAGATACACAAGTGTTAAAACACTATGATGCTACACCTTTAGAAGATACTAGACATCCTGTTTATCAAATTACACAAAGATTAGTTAAAAAAGCAGGGCTTCCTATGCCAAAAGTATATTTAATTCCAGATCATACACCAAATGCATTTGCTACAGGAAGAAATCATGAAAATGCTGCAGTTGCAGTAACTATTGGTTTATATGAAATGTTAAATGAAAAAGAATTAGAAGGTGTTATTGCTCATGAATTATCTCATGTAAAGCATTATGACATTTTAGTAGGAACTATTGCTGCTGTTTTTGCAGGTGCTATTGCAATGATTGCAAATATGATGCAGTTTGGTGCGATATTTGGAAGTAATAGACAAAACTCAAATCCTATTATGATGATTTTAATGGCTATACTATTGCCTCTTGCTGCTTCAATTATACAAATGACTGTAAGTCGTAGTAGAGAGTTTATGGCTGATGAGGGAGCTGCAAGAATGACAGGAAATGCAGAGGGATTACAAAGTGCTTTATCAAAGTTAGAAAATTATGCAAGAAATGGACATCAAATACATAATGCAACAGAGCAAACTGCACATATGTTTATAATCAATCCATTTTCAGGTCTTAAATCAACTTTTGGAGGTTTATTTAGAACTCATCCAACTACAGAAGATAGAATTGCAAGATTAGAAGAATTAAAAAGGGAGCTTTAAAAGTTTAAATACAAGTCTTTAGACATAAAAAAAGCAACCCTTGACCAAAGAGTTGCTTTAAGAATTTGATTATATATAAAGAAAGTTTAAACTAATCTTTATTTAGAATATACTTTCTTAACATTTTCAATTTTTGATGACATATTTAGAAGTGCCATATCTGCTAATACTAAAGCCATCATTGATTCAGCAACAACTGAACCTCGAACAGCTACACAAGGATCATGTCTACCTTTTAGCTCACAATCTACTTCATTATTATTAATATCAACTGTTTCTTGTTTAATAAATATAGATGGCGTTGATTTAAAATATACTTTTATATTTATATCATCGCCATTTGAAATTCCACCTAGAATTCCTCCACTATGGTTTGTTTTAAAGCCATCTTTTCTAATTTGGTCATTATTATCATAACCTTTTACTTTTGAAGAAAGTGTTCCATCTCCAATTTCAACAGCTTTAACAGCATTTATACTCATCATTGCATTTGCAATTTGTGAATCTAATTTAAAATAAAGTGGCTCACCTAAACCAATAGGTGCATTTTTTACATTTATAAGTGCAACTCCACCAACCGAGTTATGCTTATTTTTTGCTGCAAGAATTGCATCTTTTTGTTTCTGCTCAACATTTTTATCTAATGCGAATATTTCAGAATCATTTACTGAAGAAAAGTCATACTCATTAGCTTCCACTCCATCAATTGCACAAATTCCACTTTGAACTTTAATATCAAGTTCTTTAAGCATTAGTTTTGCTATTGCACCAGCAGCAACTCTAGCAGCTGTTTCTCTAGCACTACTTCTTCCACCACCTCTATAATCTCTAGTACCATATTTGTTAAAGTATGTAAAATCTGCATGACCTGGTCTAAATAAATCTTTTACATTTGTATAATCTTTACTTTTTTGGTTTTCATTAAAAATTATCATTGAAATTGAAGTACCAGTTGTAATTCCTTCAAATACACCTGAAAGAATCTCTACTTTATCACCTTCTTTTCTAGAAGTTGCATATTTATTTTGACCTGGTTTTCTTCTATCCATTTCACTTTGAATAAACTCTTCATCTATTTTAATACCAGCAGGAACTCCATCAACAACACAACCAAGTGCTTTCCCATGGCTTTCTCCAAAAGTTGTGAACCTAAATCTATGTCCAAAGGTATTCATTATTCACTTCCTTTTAAAATATCAATTGCTATTTTTGCAACTGCTTGTTGTGCTAGTTTTTTACTTTTACCTTTTGCTTTTCCATAAGTTTGCTCATCAATCCAAATTGATACTTCAAACTCTTTTTTATGATCTGGACCAAAAGAAGCTTCAATTTTATATTCTGGAATTGAACCAAATCTTGCTTGTGTTATTTCTTGTAAAGCTGTTTTATAATCTGAAAATAAAACATCCAAATTAATTTTGTCATAAGATTCATCTAGTAGTTTTAATACAATTGGTTTTAAAGCACTTAATCCAGATTCTAAATAAATAGCACCCATAATTGCTTCAAATGCATCTGAAAGAATTGAAGCTTTTGTTCTACCTTTATTTCTCTCTTCTGCACTTGATATAAAAATATATTCACCTAATTTAATATCATTTGCAAGTCTTGTAAAGCCAGTCTCATTTACTAAAGATGCTCTAATCTTTGATAACTCACCCTCATTAGATTTTGGAAATTTTAAAAATAAAAACTCTCCAACAATCAAGTTTAAAACTGCATCTCCTAAAAATTCTAATCTTTCATTATTATATGGTTTTTTAAAACTTTTATGTGTAAGTGCTTCGATTATCAGATTTTTATCGTTAAACTGATAACCCAAACACTTTTCTAACTTTGAATAATCGCTCATTTTCCTATATTCCTTAAATTTTTTATTGTTTTATTATTAATAAAGTCAAGATTATATCACATCTTTCTTTTATTTTATTATTGAAGTGATTGAGTAGCTTGGTCTAAAGATTTACTTAATGTATGATTTACATTAAAAGTCAAAATATTATGGCAATGAGGACATCTATTTTCATAAATTGGATGTGAGTGTTTACACGATGTACAAATAAACTCAAAATCTAAAGTAGCAGTTACTTCTTTTGAATATTTGTGAAGTAATATTAAAATATTAAAAATGAAATCTTTACTATGCTCTAAATCATCTAAGTAACCCTTGGCATTGTATAGTTCAACTAAAAATTCATTTTTAGAAACTTTTTGAAAATCTATATCATCAAAATTTAAATACCACATTAAATCAATAAAAGATTTAGCATCAAACTCTTCGACATGATTCCAAAAATACTCTTTATTAAACTGTAGTAAAAATTGCACAAATAGTCTTTGAATGTTTTTGTCTTTTTTATAAATTTCATGTAAAAGTTTTGTTCTTTTTTCATACGAATATATTGGGTCGTATAAAATTATTAGCGCATCTAAATATGTTTGATCTTTTGCTACATTTTTATTTAATTCTTCTAAGCAAGAAGTTATTTCCTTTGCTTTTTTAAAATCTTTTAATTTTTCATGAAGTATAAGTAGATGTGTTAAGGCTTCTTTATTTCTTGGAGAAAATTTAAGGATTCTTAAAAATACATCTTTTGATCTTTGTAAAAAACCACCTTTAAAGTATGTAGTTCCAAGTAGTTGTAAAAGTTCTTCTTTTTTCACTCTTTCATTTACATGTTCAAGTAGTGTTAAATATACATTTATTGCCTTATTATAATCCCCTTTATGTAAAAAAGAAGAGGCTAATAATAGTATTGAATCAAAGGGTAAATTATATGTTTTATATAAGTGTACGTAGTCATCTTCTTTTAGTTTTCCTAATTCAAATCTACGTGATAGTTTTCTATAATCTTTTCGTGCAATTCTTTCTCTATAAATTCCATAAGAGTATGCAAGAAATGAAATTATAAATACAAGTGCAACTAGTATTATTACACCGAACAATGGGTCTCTATATTCTAAAACTATATTATCCACTTTATGCCTTGTTTTATATCTTAAATAGACAAGTACTTTATCATAAAAGTACATATAAAAAAATAAAGTGCTATAATCGCAAATGATAAAAAAAGAGTCAATTGAAAACTTAAAAAATAATCTTGATATTGTTGATGTAATTTCTCAATTTTTGGAAGTTAAGAAATCTGGCGCAAACTTTAAAGCTTGTTGTCCTTTTCATGGAGAATCAACACCATCTTTTGTAGTAAGTCCTGCAAAACAAATATATCACTGTTTTGGATGTGGTGTTGGTGGTGATGCTATTAAGTTTATGATGGAGTATGAAAAACTTTCATATCCAGAAGCTATTGAAAAATTAGCTTCAATGAATAATGTAAATTTAGAGTATGACAATGTAAATACAAAAAAACAAGATATAAAAATATTAGAAGATATAAATAAGTATTATCAAAAACTATTTGTCAATAATAATACTGCAAAAAAATATATAAATTCACGAGCTATCTCTGAGTTTTCAATTGAAAAATTTGAAATAGGTTATGCTCCAGTATCTGGTGATACTATTAATTATTTAAAATCAAATCATTATAACTTAACAGATGCAATTGATTTAGGTGTAATTGATACAGGTACGAATGGTTTATATTCAAGATTTATTGAAAGAATTACTTTCCCTATATATGGTATAAATGGAAAAATGGTTGGTTTTGGTGGGCGAACAATCACAGGACATAATGCAAAGTATGTAAACTCTCCACAAACAAAAGTTTTTAATAAATCAAAACTGCTTTATGGATATCACTTAGCAAAAGAGCACATTTATAAAAAGAATCAATTAATAGTTTGTGAAGGTTACTTAGATGTAATTATGCTTCATCAAGCAGGTTTTAATACTGCAGTTGCAACTCTTGGAACTGCTCTTACAAAAGATCACTTACCACTAATAAGAAGAGGTGAACCTAAAATAATTTTAGCTTATGATGGAGATAAAGCAGGATTAGCAGCTGCATATAAAGCTTCAGTTATGTTAAGCCAAGGTGAGTTTGAAGGTGGGGTTGTGATTTTTGGCGAGGGAGTAGATCCTGCTGATATGGTAAAAGAAGGGAAAGTTGAAGAATTAAATAAAATATTTTCAAATCCACAAGCTTTTATTCCATATGTTATTGATTATATTATTGAAAAATATGAAATTAATAATCCTGCACAAAAACAAAAAGCCTTACTTGAAGCAAATGATTATCTTAAATCCTTAGGCGTAATTTATCAAGATGAGTATAAAAGATATATTGCTCAAAAATTAAATATTAGAGAAAATCTAGTTCAAACTAATAGTAATATAACTCAAAGACCAGTTGATTCTAATCTTTCTAAAATTGATATTGCAGAATTATGTATTATAAAATCAATTTTAGAAAAACCTTCAAGATTAGATTCTGTTTTAGATATAGTTGATGCCTCAATGTTTGAAGCTCATAAAAATGAGTTTGAATTACTTTTAAGTGATATCTCAAATATTTCATTAAATTCTATTACGCTAAATGAAAAATTAGAAAATTATGATGATGATAGGTTAAACCAAGAACTTCTTACATTACTTTATAAGTTTTATACAAATAAATTAACATTAACAAAATTTGATGAAAAACTTTCATTAAAAGAAAAAAGTTTAAAACTTAGAAAAATACAAGATGCCTTAAGGCAGCTAAAGCAAGGAAAGTTAGTCAGTTATAATTTATAATTGAAAATTAATATAAATGTTTAATTTTTATTCTAGATTATTTTTTGTAGAATACAAAAAAAGTTTTATACAATACATTAAGGAAAAAATATGAAATTAATACAAAGTGATAATTTACCAGCAGCAATTGGTCCTTATTCTCCTGCGGTTAAAGTTAATGGTTTAGTTTACACATCGGCACAAGTTCCAATAACTCTTGATGGTACAATGGTTGAAAAAGACATAAAAATTCAAACTAGACAAGTATTATCAAACTTAAGAACATTATTAGAAGATGCAGAAAGTGGAATGGAACAAGTTATAAAAGTATCTGTATATTTAGAAAATATTGATGATTTTGGTGTTGTAAATGTTTTATTTGCCGAAGCATTCGGGGAACACAAGCCAGCAAGAAGTACAATTTCAACTAATGGATTGCCAATTGGTGCAATGATTATGATTGATTGTATTGCAACTGCAGCAGATTATAGATAAAAATAATTGTCTTAAAGAAAGTTTAAACTAACTTTAGATAATATTCCCGTTCAAAATAAAGTTAGCATTAATAAAATGAAGTTAACACAAGAGAAGTTAATTTAGAGGAATAAAAATGTACGCAATTATCAAATGTGGTGGAAAACAGTATAAAGTTTCTGAAGGTGATATCTTAGACATTGATTATACTGGTAAAGCTGCAAAAGAAACATTAGAAATTACTGATGTATTAGCTGTAAACAACGGTGAATTAGTTACAGGTGATGCTGTATCAAGTGCTAAAGTTGAAGCAGAAGTAGTATTAGATGGTACAGGTGTAAATAGAGACAGAAAAGTTATCATTTACAAAAAAAGAAGAAGAAAAGATTCTAAGTTAAAAAGAGGTTTTAGAAAAAGCTTCACTAAAATTAGAATTACAAAAATCGCTGCATAAGCACAATCAAGTTAAGGAGATAAACTATGGCACATAAGAAAGGTCAAGGAAGTACACAGAATAATAGAGATTCAGCTGGAAAAAGACTTGGTGTGAAAAAATATGGTGGTGAAGTTGTAAGATCTGGTAATATTATTATTAGACAAAGAGGTACTAAAGTTCATGTTGGACAAAATGTTGGTATCGGAAAAGATCATACAATCTATGCTTTAATTGACGGTGTTGTTAAATTCGAAGTTAAAGATAAAAAAAGAAAGAAAGTTTCAGTTTACGCTTCGTAATTCTGAACTTTATTTATGTCTTTAAAAAGGGTGTTAGCATATGCTGGCACCCTTTTTTTATTTATACAAAAATGGAAAATAAAAAGTTAATATAGTATTGGTTTTTTATTTTTCACAAAAGTGAGGTTAAAATGTTTATAGATAGTGCTAGATTTAATGTTTCATCAGGAAAAGGTGGACAAGGTTGTGCCTCTTTTAGAAGAGAAAAGTTTGTTGTTAAAGGTGGACCAGATGGTGGAGATGGTGGAAAAGGTGGTGATGTTTACTTTTTAGTAGATTCTAATACTGATACGTTATCAAACTATAAAGGTAGAAAAGTATTTAAAGCTGATAATGGAAAGCAAGGAATGGCATCAAGAATGACTGGAAAATCTGCAGATCATTTAGTTTTAATTGTCCCTCCTGGAACACAAGTTATAGACGATGACTCAGGGGAAATTTTATTTGACTTAGTAACTGAGGGTGAAAAGGTAAGAATTTTAGAAGGTGGAAAAGGTGGGCTTGGAAATGTTCACTTTAAAAACTCTAGAAATCAAAGACCAACTTATTTTCAACCAGGTCTTCCAGGTCTTAGTCAAAATATTAGATTAGAATTAAAACTTATTGCCGATGTTGGATTAGTTGGATACCCAAATGTTGGTAAATCAACGCTAATTTCAACTACATCAAATGCAAATCCAGAGATTGCAAATTATGAATTTACAACTTTAACTCCTAAATTAGGTGTTGTTGAAGTTGGAGATTATAACTCATTTGTAATGGCAGATATTCCAGGAATTATTGATGGAGCTGCTGATGGTAGAGGTTTAGGATTAGAGTTCTTAAAACATATTGAAAGAACAAAAACTTTACTATTTATGGTAGATGTTGCAAATTATAGAACAATGATTGATCAATATAATGTATTAAAAGAAGAAGTTGCAAAATTCTCTACTGAATTATCAGGAAGAAATTATGCAATTGCATTAAGTAAAATTGATGGATATTATGGAGAAGATTTAGAAGCAGACATTAAACAATTTATTTCTGATATTGGTTTAGAGTGTACTACTTCAAATGAGTTTGGATTTGATAAAGATTATCCATATTATGTTCAAGATTTAACTTACTCAAGATTTGACAATAGTAAGCCATTTTTTGTATTACCAATTTCATCAGTTACTAGAAAAAATACAAAATCAATTACTTTTGCACTTTATAATTTATTAGAACAAAACAAATGAAACGTTTAGTTATAAAAGTTGGTAGCGCTGTATTAAGAGAAGATACAACCTTAGCTATTAATAGATTAAATAATTTAGTCGATTTTATAGCTAAATTGAAAGAAGAAAAAAATCTTCAAGTGATTTTAGTATCTTCAGGTGCAGTTGCAGCTGGAAATACAAAATTAAATTTAGATAGAAAAAAGATTTTAAATAGACAAGCCTTAGCAGCTATTGGTCAGCCACTACTTATGAAATATTATAAAAAAAGATTTGCGCAACATGATATAAAATGTGCACAAATGCTTTTAGTTGCAGAAGACTTTGATTCAAGAAAAAGATCAGAGAATGCGAAAGCTGTTATGGAAATATTATTAGAAAATGATATTGTTCCTATTATAAATGAAAATGATGTTATTGCAAATGAAGAACTTTTATTTGGTGATAATGATCAACTTGGAGCTCATGCTGCTTATTTTTTTGATGCTGATATGCTAGCAATTTTAAGTGATATTGATGGTTTCTATGATTCAAATCCACATGAAAATAAAGATGCTAAAATTTTAAAAATTGTTAATTCTATTGATGATGAAGAGTTACAAATGAAACATACTCCAAACTCAGAGTTTGCTACAGGTGGGATTGTTACAAAACTTAAAGCTGCAAACTTTTTAATGAAGAGAAATAAAAAGATGTATTTAACATCAGGTTTTGATTTGAAAAATGCCTATGATTATTTATTATATGACAATCATAATAGTGGAACTATTTTTCAAAAAGAAAATTAAATTTAAGGAAAATTAATGAGTAAAAAAATACTTTTTATGGGAACACCAGATTATGCAACTAGGATTTTTAAAGAATTAATCAAAAGTTCTTATGAAGTAATTGGTCTTTTTACTCAACCTGATAAACCTGTTGGAAGAAAACAAGTTTTAACAGCACCTCATATTAAACAGTTTTGTATTGATGAAAATTTAAATATTCCTATTTTTCAGCCAGAAAAGTTAAGAGGAAATATTGAAGCTGCAGAAGAGATTAAAAATTTAAATCCAGATTTTATAATAGTTGCAGCTTATGGACAAATCTTACCAAAAGAGATTTTAGATATTGCTCCTTGTATCAATCTTCATGCTTCTTTATTACCAAAATATAGAGGTGCAAGCCCAATTCAAGAATCACTTTTAAATGATGATTATTTTACAGGTGTTACTTCTATGTTTATGGAAGAGGGTTTAGATTCAGGTGATATCTTAGCCTTACAATATTTAAAAATAACACCTACTATGGAAGTTGATGTAGCATTTGATAAGCTTTCAGATATCGCTGCCGCTTTAACTATTACCACTTTAGATAATTTTGATAATATAAAACCACTAAAACAAAATGAAGCAGAAGTTTCTTTTTGTAAAAAAATAAAAAAAGATGATGGTTTAGTAGACTTTAAATCAGCAAAAAAACTTTTTTTAAAGTACAAAGCATACTCATATTGGCCAGGAGTTTTCTTAACTTCTGGTTTAAAGTTAAAAAACATTGAATTAATAGAAAATAAATCTTTAAATATTTCAGGTTCTATTTTAGCAATTGAAACTGATTATATTTTAGTTGGATGTGAAAAAGGTAGTATAAAAATAAAAACTATACAAGCTCCTTCAAAAAAAGCATTAAGCTCAATTGACTATATTAGAGGACAAAGATTAGAAATAGGTGATGTTTTAAAATAACTTGTGTTATTATAGTAAAAATTATTTATTAAGTAGGAATATGGCTTCAGATGATTTAAAACATATATATGACGTAAGTTTATTTAATATTAGCGACTTAGATGTTTTGCTTCATGAAATATTAAAATATACTCGAGAATTATTAAATGCAGAAGCTGGAACTATTTACATAAAACAAGAAGATTATTTAAAGTTTCATGTTTTTCAAAATGATGTATTATCTTATGAAGATATTTACAGATTTTATCACGCTTCACACGAATATAAGCTACCACTTGATACTAAAGATAAATATTTAGCAGTTGACTCTTTTTTGAGAAAAAAGATTATAATAATTGATGATATTTATTCATCTGAAGATTATGAATTTTTAGGTGCAAAAGAGTTTGACAAAAAATTCAACTATAAAACACACTCAACAATATCTGTTCCTTTAGTTCATCCAATTGATAATAAAGTACTAGGTGTTATTCAATTATTAAATAAAAAAGAAGATGATAAGTATTTAGTATTTACAAAAAAAGATAAAGATATCGTTTCTATGATAAGTTCCTTTGTCTCTCTTTCTGTCTCTAAAGCGCAAGATGATGTTTTAAAACTACAAGAATTGAATAATCAGCTTATTAAATCAAATGAAGATTTAGAAACAAAGATTAAAGATAAAATTTTAGAAGACCAAAATAAATCTGCAATTATTTTCCATCAATCAAAAATGGCCTCAATGGGTGAAATGATAGGAAATATTGCTCATCAATGGAGACAACCTTTAAGTACAATTTCTACACTTGCAAGTGGAGTATGTCTTAATTTAGAAATAGGTAATAATGATGTTGAAGATAATAAAGCACAATTAAAACAAATTGTGCAAACAACACAAATTTTATCTAAGACAATTGATGATTTTAGAGAATTCTATAACGTTAATACAATGGATGAAAACTTTAATATTGCTCATGCAATTAAAAAGAGTTTGGAAATTGCAGAAACAGAATTAATTATAAATGATATTATCATTGTATTAGATCTTAATACTTCTTTATATACTTATGGTCTTAAAAATGAGTTTACACAATGTATTTTAAACTTATTAACTAATGCAAAAGAAGCACTTGTAGCTAATATTGAAATGACTGAAAAAAGGTATGTTTTTATTAATTTACAAGAGGAAAACAATATAATTTCTTTAAGCATAAAAGATAATGCTAAAGGCATAGACCCTTTAATCTTAGAAGATATTTTTGAGCAAAGTCATAGTAAAAAAGAGGATAAAGACTCTTGTCAAATAGGCCTATTTTTAACTAAACTTATTATTCAAAAACATATGCAAGGTACCTTAGCTGTTGAAAATATTGAATATAAATATGAAGGTATAGATTATAAAGGAGCAGAGTTTACAATTAATCTAGCAGGATAATCATGCTAGATAGGTTGTATAGGCTGTAATTGTAAGTAAACTTAATAAAACTCCTAAAACTAAAGAGTTAATTGCAACTTTCTCATCTAAACCACCTTTTATTGCTAAAACTGTTGCCATTGTCATAGGTGGCATAGCAACTTCAATAATTGTTACTTTTACCCATGTTTCATCAATGCCATAGAAAATTTGAAACCCAATTAATACAATTATTGGAACAATTACCATTTTTAATAACATAGCCATTGAAACTATATGAAATTTAACAAAAATATGTTTAAGTTCAAGTTTCATTCCAATAGCAATCATAGCAATAGGAACTAGTGTTGCTCCTAATGTTTCAGTTGTAAGCATTATAAAGTTTGGTATTTCAAAGTTTTTAGCAAGAATAGTTATAAAAAACATCAAACTTGGTGGAAATAATAAAACACTTTTAAATATCGATTTAGTGTCATTTTTTCTTCCACTTCCCCAAGTAATTATAAACATTCCAATAGATACTAAAAGAAGAAAAGAACCAAATAAATCATAAATTAAACCATATACAATATAATCCTGACCATAAAAAGCATCAATATATGAAAAACCAATAAATGAAGTATTACCAAATGTTGACATTATCATAAATGTTGCAAGAAGTAATCTATTTAGTTTCATCATCTTACCAATAAAGTAAGCAAGTGTTAAATTAAATAGAATAAAACCTATAAACATTAATATAAGACCAAGTATCTTTTCATCTAAAACTAAAGGATAGATTTTAGAAAATACAATTGCAGGAAGTGAGAAATATATAATAAACTCTATTAATTGTTTAGAGTTATCATGGTAAATGATTTTAAATAAATATCCAAGAATAAGATACATTGCTATTGGTAAAACTGGATCTAACATAGTAACCTTTTTTGAAACATTATAATTAATATACTCTTGTAAAGTTATTATGTATACTTTTATTATGAAAATAATTAAACTAAATGAAGTATCTTCTACACATACATATCTAAAAGAGTATATTCAAAACAATGCATACAGTGAAAATATTTGTATATGTACAGATTATCAAACAAATGGAATAGGTAGTCGTGGAAACTCTTGGAGTGGAGTAAAAGGTAATCTTTTTTTCTCTTTTGTTCTACTAAAAAAAGATTTACCTGAAGATTTACCAATACAAAGTGCATCAATATACTTTTCATATATATTAAAAGAAGTTTTAAATCAAAACAAATCAAGTGTATGGTTAAAATGGCCAAATGATTTTTATATAAATGATAAAAAAATTGGTGGAACAATTACAACTATATCTAAAGATTTAATATATTGTGGAATAGGTTTAAATTTAAAATCTGTAAATGAAGATTATGGAAAATTAGATATTCAAATTAATTCAAATGATATATTAAAATCTTATTTTGATAAATTAGAAAGAAAAGATTCATGGAAGCAGATTTTCAACTATTTTAAGATAGAATTCCAACATAGTCGAAAATTCCAAGCAACCGTTGATAATGAGAAAATATCATTAGAAAATGCAATATTAAATATTGATGGTTCAATAGAAGTAAATAATAAAAAGGTATTTAGTTTAAGATGACAGAAATTATAGCAATAGCTAATCAAAAAGGTGGAGTAGGTAAAACTACTACTGCTGTAAATTTAAGTGCAGCCTTAGCATTAGAGGGTAAAAAAGTATTATTAATAGATGCTGACCCACAAGCTAATGCAACAACATCTTTAGGCTTTCATAGAGATACATATGAGTATAATATTTACCATGTAATGTTAGGTACAAAAGAATTAAATGAAATCATTTTAGATTCTGAAATTGAGAATTTAAAAGTAGCTCCTTCAAATATTGGACTTGTAGGAATTGAAAAAGAGTTTTATAAAAATACAAAAGAGCGGGAATTAGTATTAAAAAGAAAAATCGATCCAATAAAGAAAGATTTTGATTATATTATAATTGATTCACCTCCTGCATTAGGACCAATTACTATTAATACATTAAGTGCATCAAACTCTGTGCTTATTCCAATACAATGTGAATTTTTTGCACTTGAGGGACTAGCACAACTATTAAGTACAATAAAACTAGTAAAACAAACAATAAATAAATCTTTACAAATTAGAGGTTTTCTTCCTACTATGTACTCTTCACAAAACAATTTATCAAAGCAAGTATTTGCAGATTTAGCACAACACTTTGAAAATAAATTGTTTAAAATTGATGAAAGCTCGTATGTAGTAATTCCACGAAATATAAAATTAGCAGAAAGTCCAAGTTTTGGAAAACCAATTATGTTATATGATGCAAGTGCAAGTGGTACTAAAGCATATACAAATCTAGCACGTGCAATAACTGCATAACTTACAATTAAATATTAAACTTAGGATAAACAATGGCATTAGGTAGAGGATTAGGTGAATTATTAGGTGAAGTTGAATCAGCATATGAAAGTAACAATAGTCATGATTATGCTTCAAAAGTAGTAGATTTAGATATTTCATTAATAAAAGCAAATCCAAACCAGCCAAGAAAAATCTTTGATGAAGAAAAACTTGAAGAATTAAGTTCATCTATTGTTGAGCATGGATTATTACAACCAATTACTGTAATACAAAATGATGACAATACTTTTACATTAGTTTCAGGTGAGAGAAGACTAAGAGCACATAAATTAGCAAATGTAGAAACAATAAAATCTATTGTATTAGATATTGACACTTTAAAATTAAGAGAATTAGCTTTAATTGAAAATATTCAAAGAGATGATTTAAATATTGTTGAATTAGCATATTCTTATGCACAATTAATAAATGAACATAATATTACTCATGAAGAATTATCAAAAAAAGTTTTCAAAAGTAGAACTTCGATTACAAATACATTAAGATTGTTACAATTAAGCTCATATGCCCAACAACTTTTAGCAAGTAGCAAAATTAGTGCAGGTCATGCTAAAATTATGCTTGGACTTAGTGATAATGAACAAAAAATGGTTTGTGACTCTGTTATTGGACAAAAACTGTCAGTTAGAGAAACAGAGAAGCTTGTAAAAGACTTAAAAAATAGAATTAATCCAAGTACAAAGAAGCAAGCTAAAGCTTCAGAATTTGATTTTAAACCACTTTCAAATGTTGTATCAAAACTTGAAGCAAACGGCCTAAAAATCAAAGCTGAAAAGAATTATCTTAAAATCCAAATTAACTCACAAGAAGATATAGAAAAGATTTCCTCTTACTTTAAGTTACAATAGTAACAAAATCTAAAAATTTACAATCTAATTTTTTCTTTTAATATAATTTTATAGTTAACTTTGCTAAAATATATGAGTTTTAGTTAAACTAAACTGTAAAAAATATGGAGGAATGAATGTTAGACATAAGTCCTGTATTATTGCTTAGCTCTGGTGTTATCTTTCTTTTAGTTCTTGCTAGACTAAACAGTTGTCTATTCAAGCCATTACTTAAGCATATGGATGATAGAGCAGCTTCTATTTCTAAAGATTTAGAAGACGCGAAATCAAACGGTGCGAACGTTGATGGAATGATTGCAGAAGCAAACAATGTGATTGCTGAAGCAAAAAAAGAAGCGGCTGCTATTAGAGAACAAGCCTATAAGGAAGCCAAAGAGAGTGCTGATGCAAAACTTGCAAGTGCTAAATCTAATTTAGACGCAAAATCTTCGGAGTTTGCTAAAAACTTACAAGATGAAACTAAAGCTCTAAGAGATTCTTTAGTATCTTCTATGCCTCAATTTAATGAGAGCCTAAAAGCTAAGCTTAGCTCAATTTAAAAGGGATTAGAAAATATGAACAGAATTTTATTACTTGGATTAGCTTTAGCTCCTGTTGCATTATTTGCAAGTAGCGAAGGTGCGGTTGAAACAGATATTGTTCAAAGAACCGTTAACTTTATAATTTTTGCTGGAATTTTATGGTATTTACTTGCCGATAAAATTAAAGCATACTTTGCTGAAAGATCTTTATCTATTCAAGCAGAACTTGACAAAGTACAAGATACTTTAAAAGCTTCTGAAGATAAAGTAAATGAAGCTAAAAAACAACTTGAAGATGCAAGTAAAATTGCAGCTGAAATAGTTGAAAATGCAAAAGCTGATATTGATTCTGTAAAAGAAAAGGTATCTTTAGCGGTTACTGCTGATATTAACAATCTAGAAAAAAATCTAGAGGAAATGATAAAAGTAGAAACTTCAAAAGCTAAAAGAGAAGTTGTTGCAGAAGTTCTTGAAGAGCTATTAAAATCTGACAATATCAAATTATCTCAAGATGAGTTAGTTAATATTGTTTTAAAAAAGGTAGCTTAATATGAATGATTTAATAGCAAAAAAATATGTTAAAGCATTAGTTGATGGAAGAGATGTTAAGAGTATTACTTCTGTAAGTAAAGACCTTAATAATATTTCTTCAGCATTTGCTGATGATAAGTTTAACTCTATTATATCTTCTCCTGAAGTAAGTGATAGCAAAAAAGTTGAATTAGTTATTTCATTAGTGAAAAAAGCTGATAAGACTTTAACAAATTTTGTTAAATTACTTGGTGAAAAAAGAAGATTAGAGATATTACCATTTATTGCATCAGAACTTAACGTTCAAATTGCAAAAATGAATAATACTTATGTTGGAGTTGTTTATACAAATGAAGAGTTATCGAAAGATTACGTTTCTTCAATTGAAAAACAATTTAGTAAAAAATTTGATGTTAAATTATCTTTATCACAAAATGTTTGTGATTTTGATGGTATAAAAGTAGATATTGATGGATTAGGTGTTGAAATTTCTTTCTCAAAAGAAAGATTAAAGACGCAAATGATTGATCATATTTTACAAGCAGTTTAGAACTTAACAAAGGAGAAATTGAATGGGTACAAAAATTCAAGCTGATGAAATCAGTTCGATCATAAAAGAAAGAATTGATAACTTTGAATTAAATGTAGATGTAAATGAAACTGGTAAAATCATCTCTTACGCAGATGGTGTTGCTCAAGTTTACGGTCTAAAGAACGTTATGGCTGGTGAAATTGTTGAGTTTGACAATGGAGATAGAGGACTTACTCTTAACTTAGAAGAAGCTTCTGTTGGTGTAGTTGTACTTGGTAAAGGTGATGGATTAAGAGAAGGAAGTTCTTGTAAGAGACTTGGTTCTTTATTATCTACTCCTGTAGGTGACGCAATGAAAGGAAGAGTTGTAAATGCTCTTGGTGAACCAATTGATGGTAAAGGTGCAATTGAATCAACTGAATCAAGATTAGTTGAAGAAAAAGCTCCTGGAATCATGGCTAGAAAATCAGTTCATGAACCATTACAAACTGGTATTAAAGCAATTGATGCGCTTGTTCCAATCGGAAGAGGTCAAAGAGAGCTTATTATTGGTGATAGACAAACTGGTAAATCTACAGTTGCTATTGATACAATCCTTAATCAAAAAGATCAAGGTGTTACTTGTATTTATGTTGCAATTGGACAAAAAGCATCTACAGTTGCTACTGTTGTAAGAACTTTAGAAGAAGCTGGAGCAATGGACTATACTGTTATTGTTAACGCTGGCGCTGCTGATTCTTCTGCATTACAATTCTTAGCACCATATACAGGTGTTACAATTGGTGAATACTTTAGAGATAACGCACAACATGCATTAATTGTATATGATGATTTAACTAAACATGCCGTTGCATATAGAGAAATGTCATTATTATTAAGAAGACCTCCAGGTCGAGAAGCATTCCCAGGGGATGTATTCTACCTACACTCAAGATTACTTGAGAGAGCTGCAAAAATGTCAGATGAAAATGGTGCTGGTTCTATGACTGCATTACCAATCATTGAAACACAAGCAGGGGATGTTGCTGCATATATTCCAACAAACGTAATTTCAATTACTGATGGACAAATCTTCTTAGAAACAAACCTATTTAACTCAGGGATTAGACCTGCAATTAATGTTGGTTTATCAGTTTCAAGAGTTGGTGGAGCTGCACAAATTAAAGCTACTAAGCAAGTTGCTGGTACTTTAAAATTATCTTTAGCACAATTTAGAGAATTAGAAGCATTCGCACAATTTGCATCTGATCTTGATGAAGCTACAAGAAAAGAACTTGAACTTGGTCAAAGAATGGTTGAAGTACTTAAACAAGGTGTTAACGCTCCTTTAGTAATTGAAAAACAAATTGTTATTCTTTACGCTGGTACAAAAGGTTATTTAAATGATGTTGCTGTTGAAGACGTAGTAAAATTCGAAGCAGAGTTACATACTTTCTTTGAACAAAAATATACTAATATTTTAGATGCAATTAGATCTAAGAAAAAGATAGATGATGAAACTGAAGCAGAATTAAAAGCTGCATTAGAAGAGTTTAAAACTGTATTTAGTGCAAACTAAGGATTAGTTAATGGCTAACTTAAAAGAGATTAAATTACAAATTGGTAGTGTGAAAAACACTCAGAAGACAACTAAAGCTATGAAGCTTGTATCTTCTGCAAAATTAACGCGAACTAGACAACTGTCTGATCAAGCGAGAAGTTATGCAGGTAAGATAAATGATGTACTTTCTGATATCGCTACTAGAGTTAGCAAAGTTCAAGACGAAGGAAACATCGGTAGAGCATTTGAAATAAATGATAACCCAAAAACAGTTGATATTGTTTTTGTAACTGCTGATAAGGGACTTTGCGGTGGTTTTAATATGGCAACAATTAAAACTGTTAGTAAAATGATGGAAGACTATAGTGCAAAAGGTGCAACAGTTAGATTAAGAGCTGCGGGAAGAAAAGGTGTTGATTACTTTAACTTCCAAGGTATAAGTTTACACCAAGCAGTTAGTGATTTATCTTCAGCACCTGAGTACGATAGAGCTGCTGATTTTATTAATGATGTTGTAGAAGACTTTAATAATGGAACTACTGATAAAGTAGTTGTTGTTTATAATGGATTCTTAAACATGCTAGCTCAAGAAATTAGAGTTAGAGAATTGTTACCAATTAGCTTAGAAACTGTGGAAGTAAAAGAAGCAAGTTCTATGTTAAATATTGAACCAGATGATGATGAAGAAGTGTTAAATGAATTAACAGGTAAATATATTGATTTCAATATGTATTACGCTCTAATTGACTCTTTAGCTGCTGAACATTCTGCAAGAATGCAAGCAATGGAAGCTGCAACTAAAAATGCAAAAGAGAAAGTTGACTCATTAACAGTAGAATATAACAAAGCTAGACAAGCTGCAATTACAACAGAGTTAATCGAAATTATCTCTGGTGTAGAATCATTAAAATAATATAAAGGAGCATCGCGTATGAAAGGTAAAGTTATTCAGGTAATGGGTCCAGTTGTTGATGTTGAATTCGACGGCTACCTACCAGAAATAAATGAAGCTATTGACGTAGTATTAGCAGACGCTAACGCTGACAGATTAGTATTAGAAGTTGCTGCACACATTGGTGATAGTAGAGTAAGAACTATTGCAATGGATATGACTGAGGGTTTAACTAGAGGTCAAGAATGTAACGCTACAGGAGGTCCTATTAAGGTTCCTGTTGGAGATGCTGTATTAGGAAGAATTTTCAATGTAATTGGTGAACCTGTAGATGAAGGTGAAGCTATTGCTGAAGACACTCCAAAATGGTCTATTCATAGATCTGCTCCTTCTTTTGAAGAGCAATCAACTAAAACAGAAATGTTTGAAACAGGTATCAAAGTTGTAGATTTACTTGCTCCATACTCAAAAGGTGGAAAAGTAGGATTATTCGGTGGTGCTGGTGTTGGTAAAACAGTTATTATTATGGAATTAATCCATAATGTTGCTTTCAAACATTCAGGATACTCTGTATTCGCAGGTGTTGGTGAAAGAACAAGAGAAGGTAATGACCTTTATTTCGAAATGAAAGATTCTAACGTACTGGACAAAGTTGCATTATGTTATGGTCAAATGTCTGAGCCTCCAGGTGCTAGAAATAGAATTGCCTTAACAGGTCTTACTATGGCTGAGTACTTCAGAGATGAAAAAGGTCTTGATGTATTAATGTTTGTTGATAATATCTTCAGATTTGCACAATCAGGTTCTGAAATGTCTGCATTATTAGGTAGAATTCCTTCAGCAGTTGGTTACCAACCAACACTTGCTTCAGAAATGGGTAAGTTACAAGAAAGAATTACATCTACTAATAAAGGTTCAATTACATCTGTACAAGCTGTATATGTTCCTGCGGATGACTTAACAGATCCAGCTCCTGCTTCTGTATTTGCTCACTTAGATGCTACTACAGTACTTAACAGAAAAATTGCTGAAAAAGGTATTTACCCAGCAGTTGATCCATTAGATTCTACTTCTAGAATTTTAAGTGCAGATGTATTAGGTCAAGAGCATTACGATACTGCAAGAGGTGTTCAATCAGTTCTTCAAAAATATAAAGATTTACAAGATATTATTGCAATTCTTGGTATGGATGAATTATCTGAAGCTGACAAACTTGTTGTTTCTAGAGCTAGAAAAATTGAGAGATTCTTATCTCAACCATTCTTCGTTGCAGAAGTATTCACAGGATCTCCTGGTAAATACGTAGAATTAAAAGATACTATTGCTGGATTCCAAGGAATCTTAGAAGGTAAATATGATGACCTTCCAGAAATGGCATTCTACATGGTTGGTGGAATGGACGAAGCTTTAGCTAAAGCTGAAAGTTTAAAATAATTAACCATTAAGGCATAACATGGATACAATTAAATTATCAATAGTTACACCTAATGGAGAAATTTTTAACGATGATGTAAAAACCGTGACTCTTCCTGGAAAAGAGGGAGAGTTCGGAGTTTTACCAGGACATTCATCGTTAGTTTCTTCACTAACAGTTGGTGTAATTATTATTGAAAAAGCTGATTCAACTGAAGCTGTTGCCATAAATTGGGGACATGTTAAAGTTGATGAATATTCAGTTGACGTTCTAGCAGATGGTGCAATTGCATTAACTTCAGGACAAGATTCGAAGATTGCTAAAAATATTGAAGCTGCAAAAGAATTAGTTAACTCTGTTAAAGATTCTAATATCTCTGTTGCATCAGTTGAAGCAAAAATTAACTCATTCGCATAATAGCTTATGACAAATACAATACTAAATTATTTGACTAATAGTAGTGCTATAACTTATATAGTTTTAGCACTATTGTCAGTCTACCTCATTATTACAATATGGATTTTCTTATATAGATATTTTGCACTTAATGCATTAATTAGAAATGAAGAAAAATCATTAGAATCTCTAACTTCACGAGAAGCTGCATTTTCACCATTATCTGCACTAAATAAATGTGCAAATAATACGAATTCAAAAGAACTGCTATATGCATGCGAACTTAATATTATTAAAGAAGCTAGTGTTGGTGTATCTTGGTTAGCTATTATCTCATCTACAGCACCTTTTATTGGTTTATTTGGTACCGTTGTAGGAATATTAGAATCTTTTGCAAAATTTTCAACACATTCTAAAGTTGCTTTTTCAATTATTGCTCCTGCAATCTCAGAAGCACTAATAGCTACAGCTGCAGGTATTTTTGTAGCAATTTTTGCATATACTTTTCATCAGATTATTGTAAGAAAAGTTTATGAATTAAATACTTATATTAAGGCTCAATCTCAAATATTAATTGCTAAGGGTTAATACACGTGTATGATTTCAATCAAAAACCAGATTTAAATATAACCCCTTTAGTTGATGTTATGCTAGTTCTACTAGCAATTTTAATGGTAACTGCACCTGTAATTAATTATGAAGAATCAATAAATCTTCCTCAAGGAAGTAAATCAAAACAAGTTTCAGATTTCAAAAAAATTGATATTCAAATTGATAAAAATAGAGTAGTTATTATAAATAAGAAAAAATACGATATTGCAAACTTCCCGGATAGTTTTTTACTATTTGTTAATGGTAAAGATAAAAATACCCCTGTACATATTAGAGCAGATAAGTCATTGAAATATGATGATATTATTTTTGTTTTAAAATCAGTTAAAGAGTCTGGATTTTTTAAAGTTGCTTTAGTTACAGATGGCTAATCTATGCAAAAAAAATCATCATTTTTAATATCTGGAATAGTATCTTTTTCTTTTTACATTCTTCTATGTTTTTTAGTTATTTATTACATTTCTTCACCTCCTGTAAAAAAATACACTACTCAAACAAAAGTTACAGTTTTAGAACTTGATGTAATAGTTGAAAAAAGCGATAAAAAAAGAATAGAAAAAAAAGAAGATAAAAAAATAGAAAAAAAAGAAGAAGTAGTTGTTGAAAAGGCTGCTTCAGTAGCTGCTGAGAAAAAACCTGATTTAAAATCTTTATTTGCAAATGTTAGTACAAAGTCAGCAAAAGTTGCAGAAAAAGAAGTAAATAAAGTTGTTAAATCAATTGATCCTAAAAGATTTAAATCAAAATTTGAAAAACAAAAAAAATCCTCAAATGTAAAACTTGATAAATTACTAAATGATAAAAAAACAACTACTAATGTAAGTAGTTCAAGTAAGAGTAAAAGTAAAGAAAGTGACGAATACTTTTCACAAGTTTCTTCTTTACTTGATGTATGGGTTCCCTTAATTAGAGAAGATGGACTTATGGCAACAGTTCTTGTAATAATTGATCCAAATGGAAGATTTGATTATAGGTTTACTAAATATTCAGGAAATAATGACTTTGACATTTCTTTAAAAGCTTTTTTAGAAGAACAAAAAAGTATAATATACCCAAAACCTAAAAAAAGAAAAAAAGTTCAAATAAATGTTGATTTTAAATCAAAAGGATAAATATGAAAAAAATAATACTAATTACAATATTTCTAATAAGTTCAGTTTTTGCAGCAGTTGATGCAAAGCTAGAGATCGTTAAAAAAGCAAATACTCTACCAAAGATTCTTATTTCAGTTGCAAGTGACACAGCAGAAATTTCTACACTAAGTCAAATTAAAAATTTACTTTCTAAAGATTTAGAAATTAGTGGACATTTTGAAGTATTAAATATTCAACATAATAGAAATTATAATGAACTTCCAGATTTAAATACATTATCAAATGAAAATGTTGATTTATATTTAAATTTATCGGCAGTTAAAAATGCAACTGGAGGATATAGTTTATTAACAAAATTATATGATATTAATGCTCAAGCTATGATCTTAGAAAAAAGTTTTACAACTTCTAGAGAAAATAGATTTCCATTTTTAGCACATAGAACTGCAATATCAATTAATGACCATTTTAAAGCTCCAAGTATTAAATGGATGGATAAGTTTGTGATTTATTCTGTATATAATGGTGCTGGAAAAGCTAATATTATGATTGGTGATTATACTTTAACGTATGAAAAAACAATTGTACAAGGTGGTTTAAATATCTTCCCTAAATGGGCAAGTAAAGATCAAAAAAGTATTTATTATACATCATATAACTATGATAGACCTACATTGGTTAAATTAAATATTTTTACTAGAGATAAAAAAGTTATTATGAGTTCAGATGGAATGATAGCTTGTTCTGATGTAAGTGATGATGCTTCCAAGCTATTAATTACTGCTTCACCTTCTGGTCAACCTGATATTTATTCTTATGATACTAACACTGGTAAAAAAACTAGAGTTACAACATATAGTGGTATTGATGTTAGTGGACAATTTATTGAAGATGATAGTAGAATTGTTTTTGTTTCTGATCGTTTAGGAAGTCCAAATATTTTTGCTAAAAGTATTAACTCAAGAGGTGTTGAAAAGCTAGTTTATCATAGTAGAAACAACTCTTCTGCAACTTCTTATAAAGATAATATTGTGTATGCAAGTAAAGATAGTGATAATGAATTATCTGCAAAATCATTCAACCTTTATCTTATGTCAACAAAATCAGATGATTTAAAAAGATTAACATCAAGTGGAATAAATCAATTTCCAAAGTTTTCGCCAGATGGAGAATCACTTTTATTTATTAAGTCATTTAACGGTATTAGTTCAGTTGGTATCATTAGATTGAATTTTAATAAGTCTTACTTATTCCCTTCTAATAATGGTAGAATTCAATCAATTGATTGGTAATTAAGTTATGATTTTGTAAAATAAGTGTAATTTTTAATTTAAGGATAAATTTATGAAAAAAATTAGTATTTACTCTTTCTTAGTTGCATCTGTTCTTTTTACAACAGGTTGTAGTGAAAAAAATGTTGACATGACTGTTGACAATACTCCAAAGCAAGTTGTTGATAATTCAGAATCAGCTTTAAACACGATTCCAGAAACAACAATCAATGAAATTACTGATGGTTCTTTCTCAATGGCTGGTGAAGCTGATAACGGTGTTTACTATATAATTAATGGTAAAAAAGTATTAATTGAAAATGTATACTTTGGATTTAACAAGTATGACTTAACAACATCTATGAAAGATGTAGTTATGAATAATGCTAATAAATTATCTGCTGTTAACACTGCTTCTACTATTAAAGTTACAGGTAACACTGATGAATGGGGAACTGATGAATATAACTACGCTTTAGGTTTAAAAAGAGCAAAAGTTGTAAAAGACGTTCTAATTAACAATGGTGTAAATGCTAACGTTAGATTAGTTACATTAGGTGAAAGCAACCCAACTTGTACTGAGAAAACTTCTGCTTGTTGGCAAAAGAATAGAAGAGTAGAGCACGCTCTTACTAAATAATTCTATGAATAAATATATTTTATCTTTTTTAATCATTAGCACATTAGCTGGAGCCGAAGAGGTTTCAGTTTTTGGAGCTGGTGATTTAAATGCTAAAAACCCTTATGGATTGAACTCTTCTGAAAAATATATTCTTAAGAATCAAAAGAAATTAAACACACTAACTTCTAAAGTAAGTGATGTTAAGTTATTGATTGATTCATTAAATAAAAGAATTGAAGGCTTAGAATCAATTTATGAAGGTGACTCTTCAAAGTTAAATTCAACAGTTTTAAAAATGAATGAAATTATTAAAAAAGTTGATTTATCATCTGATATGGCTACTAAAAATAGTACAGACACAGAAGAAATCAAAAATGTTTCAGAACAACTTTTAAATATGAAAGAAGAGACTGACAAAGAAGTTAAAAAAAGTATTTCTACTTTAAAACGTGCAGTTTCAAAACTATCTAAATTAGTTAATAAAATCAATTCTCAATATATTTCAGAAGATGAATTAAAAACTAATATGAATCAGTTTGTTACAAGAGCTGAATTTGAAGCATTAAAAAAAGCTGTTGGAGTTAAATCAACTTCAACTTCAGCAACAACTTCTACTGTTAATGTAGAAAAGAAATCTGATGAAATTGATCTTTCTGATAAATCTAGTTTATCTGAAAGTGCAAAAGAAGATTTTAAAAATAGATATTTTACAAAAGCAATTCCAAAATTTGAAGCGCTTGTCGAATCAAATTATAAGCCAGCTGAAGGTAATTATTATCTAGCTGAAATGTGGTATGTAAGAAAGAAATATGATCTTGCAATAAATCATTTCAAAAAATCTGCTATTCTTTATGATCAAGCAGCTTATATGCCTACATTATTATTGCACAGTGCTATCTCATTTGAAAAAACAAAAGATAAAGAAAATGCTAAAAGCTTTTACAGTACTTTAATAGATCTTTATCCAGATTCATCTGAGTCTAAAATAGCCAAGAAAAATTTATCAAAATTATAAAAAATTATAAAAAGGAACATTTATGTCAAATAAAGTTATAGGTATAGAATATAATCTTAAAGATGCTAAAACTGGTGATCAGTTAGACACTAATTTAGGTCAAGCACCTTTAGAATTCATTACAGGAAAAGGTCAAATTATTCCAGGTTTAGAAGCAAAAGTTGAAACAATGACTGCTAACGAATCTGCGGATGTTTTAGTTGAACCAAAAGACGGTTACGGTGAGTACAATGAAGAAGCTGTTCAAGTTTTACCAAAAGAGCAATTTGCTGGTATTGAATTAGCTGAAGGTATGTCATTATACGGAACAGGAGAACAAGGTGAAACTGTTCAAGTTTTAGTTAAATCATTTGATGACAAAGAAGTTACTATTGATTATAACCACCCAATGGCTGGTAAAACTTTAATGTTCTCTGTTACAATTCTATCTTTAAGAGATGCTAGTGAAGAAGAAGTTCAAACTGGTGTTGTTGGTGGAATGGCTGCAATGAGTAGCGGATGTTGTGGTGGTGGTTCATCTGAAGCTGCACCTGCACAATCTGGTGGTTGTGGTTGTAATTAATAGTTGCTAGGTTAGCAAAATATTTAATTGATTACAAACAATTACCCCTTTTTTGCCCGAGTGTATTTATACACTTGGGCAAAACTATTTTTTAGGGTTATGAAATTTAACTTTAACAAATAGTTTTGAAATAAACTACAAATTTAAAAATTTAATTATACGAGGTATTATAATGAAAAAAGTTGCTTTTATTTTTCCAGGACAAGGTTCACAAACTGTTGGAATGGGGAAAGATTTTTTTGAAAATAGTGATATTGCAAAAGAAATGATTTCAAAAGCTAGTGAGCGTTTAGGAATTAATTTTGAAGAATTACTATTTACTGAAAATGACAACTTAGGTAAAACTGAATTTACTCAACCAGCAATTTTACTTGTAAGTTCAATTGCAAATGCAATTTTTAAAGATAAGTACGATATCCAAGCTGAATTTGTTTTAGGACATTCACTAGGTGAATTTTCAGCATTAGTTGCTGCTGGCGCTCTTGATTATTTAGATGCAATAGAATTAGTACATAAACGTGGTTTATTTATGCTTGATGCTTGTTCAAACGGTGGTGCTGGAATGATGGCACTTGTTGGAATGGATGATAAAGCAGTTGAAAATATTTGTGAAGAGCAAAGAGAAGCTGGAAAACAAGTTTGGCCAGCAAATTACAATATGGATGGACAACTAGTACTTGCAGGAATCAAAGCTGATTTAGAATCATTAGTTGACACATTTAAAGAAGCAGGGGCTAAAAGAGCTATTGTTTTAGATATGTCTGTTGCATCTCATTGTGAGTTATTAACAGCTGCTGTTGAGAACTTAAAACCATATTTAGAAGAGTATTTAAAAGATGAATTCTCAGCAGTTATTTCAAATGTAACAGCAGAAGCTTATACAATGAAAGATGAAGCAATAGAATTATTATCATCACAACTTACTTCACCTGTAAAATACAAACAATCAATCTTGGCAAATACAAACGTAGATGCATTTATTGAGTTTGGAAATGGTGCTGTATTAAAAGGTTTAAATAGAAAAATTTGTAAGCAAATCCCTACATTAAATGTAAGTGATTTTGCATCATTAGAAAAAACAATCGAGGCATTAAATGACTAAATTAGCAATTATGGGAGCAATGGAAGAGGAAATAGAACCTCTTTTAGCCCACTTTACAAATGTAAACGTAGTAGAGTTTGCAAATAATAAATATTATGAAGTTTCACACAATGGTTTAGATATTGTAATAGCTTATTCAAAAATTGGAAAAGTTTTCGCAAGTTTAACAGCAACAACAATGATTGAAAAATTTGGCTGTGATACTTTACTTTTTTCAGGAGTTGCAGGTGCGATTAATCCTAAGCTTAAAATTGGTGATTTAATAATTGCAGATAAATTATGTCAACATGATTTAGATATTACTGCTTTTGGACATCCAAATGGTTTTGTTCCAGGTGGAAGTGTTTTTGTAGAAACTTCAAAAGAATTAAGAGAAATTGCAATTGAAGTAGCAAAAGAAAATGACCTAAAAGTAATTGAAGGAACAATAGCAACTGGTGATCAGTTCGTTCACTCTACTGAGAGAAAAGAGTTTATTGAATCAACTTTTAAAGCTGATGCTTTAGAAATGGAAGGTGCAAGTGTTGCTGTAATATGTGATGCTTTAAATGTACCATTTTTCATTTTACGTGCTATTTCAGATTCTGCTGATGGTGGAGCTGATATTGATTTTGATGAGTTTTTAAAATCAAGTGCAGTTAATTCTGCAAATTATTTAATCAAAATAGTTGAAAAATTGATTTAGTAGTTTAAATAAAAGTTAAAAAATAAAGGGGAAGAATTTAGTTTCTTCCCTTTTTTTTAGTGATGAGAAGTAGTTGAACTATCACTAGAAGCTGCAACACCTATTGCTACTGCTGATACTACTGCTGCTGCGATACCAACACCTACACCAACACTAACACCAGCTACTGCTCCTACACCCGCTGCTGTTCCTGCTGCTGCACCTGCACCCGCCGCTGCAGTTGTACCTGCAGTTGTTCCTGTAGCACCAGCTGCTCCAGCACCTGTAGTTGCTACTGCTGCATTAGCAGAAGCTAGTGCAAGTGAAATCGATAATAAAATCATAGATAGTTTTTTCATTCATTTTCCTTTTTTTAAATTATTTGAATTATATCATATTTCTTGTTACTTTTCTAAATTATTCTTTAAATCTTTGAATATTTTTTTTCATTATACTACTATTATTCTCACCATTATTCATTGGAAAAAGACTATAATTTGGACTTGCGTATTTACCAACGTCTCTTGTCCATGGACTCAATCCATAATTTAATATAGATTTAATATTTTTATACGTGAATACCTCTAATGGAACTTTTAGATATATACCTTTATCTATATAACCTTTATTTGATTCACTATCAAAAACTTCATCACTATTTGTAATAGTTGCAAAAACTCCTAGAGTAAACTCTTTGCTATGTCTTGATATATCTATTTTTACACCTTTATCACCTGCTAAGAATTCTCCAACTTTTAATCCCATATGAAGATCATATTTTGGTGATACTAAAGCATATAAATTCAAAAACTTAGCATCATAAGTTAGGTCATCATAAACTGCTAACATATCATCTACATGTCGTTTGTACATATACTGATATTGAAGCCCAACACCAAATTTCTCATTATAAAAAGTTTTATACCATTCTAAATCTAATCCAGCAAAGGCAAAATCCATATATCCAAGTTCGATTTTTGCTAAACTATTTAAGGGGGTATTTGTCATATATCCAAGAGTAAGCTTTCTTAGTTGTGTTCCATTATATTTATAGTAATCAATCATATTTGATCTAATAGACAAGTCATTTGTTTCTAAAGCTTCATCTGTTGATATTTCATCAATATCATTGTAAAGTGGATGTTGTATCATACCTACTGCAAAAACTCCAGGAGATGGATTGTATTTTAATTTTAGGCTTGCTGATAATTTTGTTGCAAGAGGTTTATCTTGATTATTTAAATATGTTTTAATTACAGGACTAATATTATATGAGAAAACTTTTTCGTTGTATTCTTTTGATCTGTAAACAGTTTTCTTTTCTTCTCTAAACTCTTTATACATTTTATCAACACTTTTTGTAAGTATTAAGGCATTTTGCATATATTCATTACTAACTTTTTCATTTTCAAAAGCATCATATTCTTTTCTATTTACTTTGAAAGTTTTTACAGGAGTATTTTTTTCCTTTAAAGTAGCATAAATAATATCATAATTTTTTGGTGCAACTTCGTCAACAGTTGATATAGCTCTTCCTACAGCTTTTAAGTCACTGTTATATCTAGGATTGTCAAATTCTAGCCAAACTTTATTTTTATTTACAGAGGCTCTTACATTAGACATTTTTTCAGCTGCGACTTCATTTGCAAGTTTTTCACTTAATTGTTCTTCATTTAAATTCTTATATTCTTCTAATTTCTTTTCATTAGCTTTCCATTTTGGATCAGGAAGTCTAGGAAACATTGCATTTCTTGAAAAACCAAATTGATAAGCATATCCAAATGAGATTTGATTTCCTCTTTGAAAAGATAGGCTTAGATTTGAATTATCATTGAAAGCATATTTAGCACCAAAATTTATTTTTGAGTCTGGCAAATCATAGCTACCTCCATTTGTAAAAGGGTTAGCTCTAGCTTTTTCATAATCAATAGGTGAATATTCAGACATAATCTTTAAATTTGGTGTTGCATTAAAAATTACACTTCCAAAAGGTTTTCCACCATCCCAACTCAAATCTTTCATAAAGTTAAAAGCTGTGTTATCAGAACTTCCACTATTTGAACTAGTTGTAGCTTCTACAGAACCTCCACCAAGTCTTCCTTTTGCATATCCAAGTGTAAAATCAAAGTATCCAATCTCTTTACCTAAAGCGACATACTTTGATGTATAAAGTCCAGTTCCCCAAATATCATCACCGCCAAATACTACACTTGGTAAGTACTTTTTTTCTTCTTGCAATATTAATTTAAAACTTAATGATTTATCTTTGTAATCACCATAACCTGAATTTTCATCAAAGCCATCAACTCCATCGATTTCAGTCATATGAAAGTTTATTTCTAAAAAAGGTAGCGGTGTGATAGCTACTCCATAATATGTATATGGTTTATCCTGATTTAAAAAAAGTCTCATAGACCAATCAGGCATAATTCTAGTATTTGGTGTTTCAAAAATACCTGTATTTCCAGAATAGTTTGCAGTATCATTTTTTGCACTTAATGTAAGTGCTGATAATACAAGAGGAAATAAAATAGTCCCTAAGGGTTTACTTTTTTTCATCATTTCTATTACTTCTAATAAATTCTAAGAAAAAAGCCATAAAAATACCTAAAATAATAGATGTTACAAACGATACAGTTAAAATAAGCGCTCGTTTAGGATTTGTTTTTTCTTTGATATAAGCAACTCTACTATCTGTAAGTTTTGAAACAAAGTAGTAATCATTAGCAAGAGAGAATACTCTTTTTTGCATAAGTGCTGAAAGAGATTTACTAAGCTGTTCTTTTAATGAAACATCATATGTGCTACTTAACTCTTTTTTATAATAATCTATTTGCTTGTCTATTTCTTTCATATCTTGGAATTTTATTTTTGATATTAATTCTTCTAAATAAATATCTACAAGCTCTTTTGCAAGAAATCTATCTACGTGTTCTGCACTTAGAACTATAAGACCAGATTTTTTGTCACTACTTAATGATAATATACTATTTAGTGATTTATTTGTTGAAAATATAAGTTCTTCTTTACTTATTATTTTATTATTCTTTTCTTTTTTTGAATAAAAACTATCAATACCCATTGCAAATACTAAGTTTTGAGGATTTGCAAGTTTATCGGCTAGATTATATTTTTCAATTAACAGTTTATTAAATTCATAATCTTTCAAGGTAGTTTGCATCATAGTAAATGGATCTTTTGAGTTTCCTCCACCTAAGGATACACCAGCAAGACTAGCTAAACCAGCTAGTCCTCCACTTGCTGATTTGCTTTCACTTTGAGGTGCTAGAATAATTTCTGATTTATATGAGTTTGGAATACTTAGTACATAAAATAAAGTCAAAAGAACTACAATAAAAGAAAAAGCTGCAATTTTGTATTTATATCTTAATATTGTATTGAAAAGTTCTCTTAAATCTATTTCATCTTCTTCTATGAATTCTTGATTGGTGTTATTCATATTATATTCCACCTACTGTCTTAAGTGATGCAGCAGTAATTGCTAGGTTGTAAAGTATAGATGTTACATCTTTAGCAAATGCAATATCTGAAATTGTATCTATTCTTAAAGGTACTACAACTGTATCGCCTTTAAATATATCATTTGAATTTCCCCAAAAATAGTCATTTTCAATTTTTCTTGCTTCACCATTTGCTTTTACAATATAGATATAATCTTCATCTGCAAGTTCTGTAGCACCACCTGCTTTTTCTAGATAATCTTTTGCATCGCTTTTTCCATCATAAACAAAAGTATTTTGATTTAATACTTCACCTACTACAGATATAGTGTCATTTATTGCAGGTATAAATAGAGTATCTAGGTTTTTTAATGTTAAATTATGAGGTGAGTTAGCAAATCTATTTAAATCATGATATAAATCTAAAGATACTCTTCCTATAGGCTTCTTTGTATCTGCTTCTTTTTCTAATTGTGTTACTGCAATAAGCATATTTTGTTTACTTTTTTTATCTTCACCTGCTTCATTTGCCATAGCATTTGCTTGCATTGCTTTTGTTTTTAATCTATCTAGACTTTCCTCTAATCTTTTTATTTGAAGTTTTCTTACTTCATCTCTTGTGAATACACTTCCTTCTACAAATGCATATTTTGTAAATCCACCTGCACGAGCTAACACGCTAGATAGTTTTTCACCTTCAGCAATACTATATTTACCTGGATATTTTACTTCACCTTTTAATTCTACATATCTTTTTTCATTCCAATTTTCTATTGCAAAAATAGTCCACTCATCATCTTCAAAAATTGGAAGCTTTAAGTCAATAGCTTTCTTAAGATCTAAACTTAATATAGTTCTGATTCGCTCATCACCTTTTACTTCATATCTTGCAAGTTCACATCTTGACATCAATGTTTTCTTTGTTAATCCACCTGAAAGTTTGATAAGATCATTTATTGTTGTGCTTTTTGAAATATTGTAAGTACCTGGTATAAAAATCTCACCTTTTATTGTTGCTCTTTTTATTTCATTTGTTTGCTCAAAATCAAAGAAATTAATTTCGTCATATGGTTTTATTTCAAAGTTTCCATTTGTTTTTATATCAACAAAATGTGTAATCTTTTTATTGTTTTCTATTCTTGTAACTTGCACTTTTGTTTTGTCAGGATTTAATGCTACTCTTTCTTCATCAACTTCTTTTTCAGTTTTAAAATTAACTATACTAAATAAATCTTTTGCCTTTAATCCTTCATAAAAATCATATTTACGATTATCATCACTTACTATTTCACCATTAGCATATATATAAGCGATTTCTTTAAATTCTGATTTGTTGTATATTATTATTTCATCACCACTTTTGAGAACTATATCTTCCTTCATAGAAAGAACATTTTTTAAATTAAAACTTCTTGAAATGTCTAGATTTTTAACAAGTGCATATTCATAGTTTGTATCTACTTTGAAGAAACCATTTTTACCAAATATTTTTAGCTCATTATTTAATAAAGTAGAAAGTTTATTATCTTTTGGAAGTTCTTTTTCTCCTGGAATTAAAACATTTCCAGAAATTTTTACTAGGTTTGCATTTTGTGCACTTAAAGCAAATATTTCAATTTCATCACCATTTTCTGGCTTCATTGAATACAGTTGATTTACTGAAAGAGTATATACTTTAATTGTATTGTTTTTATATCTTTTTAATTTAATAGCGTTTTTATTAGCTTTTGCTTTTAGTCCTGACGCAAAGTTAAAAAGTGTTCTAAAAGATTCATCATTATTTAGTTCATAAATTGCTTGATTTTTTACTTCACCTTTTATAGTGATTTCTTTTTTTACTGAATTAACTATTATAATATCACCACTTTTAAGTACTATATCAGAACTATTGTTTCCATATCTTACTAAATTATATAGATCAAATGTTTTAATAATTTTACCATCTCTTTTAATTGATATATTTCTATATGAACCACTAGGTAAAATTCCTCCACTATTTATCAGTGCATCTTTTATAGTAGAAAAAGAAGAAAGATTATAAAGTCCTGGTGCTTTTACCAGTCCAGAAACTGTAACTTGTATAGATGTAAATTCAGATATATTTATAAGTATATCTGTAGAATTTGGATAAGCCTTTTTTATTTCATCAGTTATTAGTTTTTTTGCTTCATAAAATGATAATCCAATCAGTTTAAATTCACCTGCTTGCGGTATAGTAATATTTCCATCTTTGTTTATATTTAAGTTGAAACTTTCGCTTACTGCTCCAAAGATTGTAACAGATAGTTTATCACCATAGTTTAATAGATAATTTTTTGGTGTAGGTATAGAGTAGGGATCTATGTCGTTTTTATTTTGAAAAAATTGTGAAGCATATCTTTGCAGAATAATCTCATCATTTTCAATCTCATCATTTTCAATCTCATTTTTAATAATTTGTTGTTTTTTAACAATCTGTTCTTCTTTTGAAGTAGAAGATAATGCTTTTTTTACATCATCTTGTGTATATCCTGCACTTTGTAACAATTGCAGTTGAGCTGGTGTTGGTTCTGCTGAAAATAAACTCAAACAGAATATAGAGACTAATATTAAAAACTTCATAGCTAGGTATCCTTTTGTAAATTGTCGTGATTTTATCTAAATTTATAAAATAAAACACTTAATTATCTCTGAATTTTAATTTAAAAATAAAAAAAGTCCGATGCTGGTCCGATAGAAAATATTTTATTATTCAAAATTTGTAGCTTTTTTCAAGTATTTTTATTATTTAAAAATAACTATTTTTAGTATGTTCAAAGTTTGAATAGGATAGAATTACACAAAATTTATCAAGACCCCCCAACTTTTTTATCAAAGGAAGATTTTATTGAATCAAGAAATTGAGCTAGAAATACTTAAAAATATCACAAATGCTAAAAATCAAAAATCTATTGCAAATGAAATAGGACATAGTGTAGGTAAAGTAAACTATGTATTAAAAGCTTTGATAGAAAAAGGTTTTATCAAATCAGAAAGATTTTTAAACTCAAATAATAAAATCCAATACAAATACTTACTAACAGAAGATGGTATAAAAGAAAAGATAGATATCACAGATAAGTTTATCAAAAGAAAAAAAGAAGAGTATGAAGAGCTTCAACGTGAGATGGAAAGTTATAAATCGCAATATTCGTATGCTAAAAGTAAAGAGGGAATTAATTAAATGACAAACATAATCCTATGCGGAGGCTCAGGAACAAGACTATGGCCAATCAGTAGAACACTTATGCCAAAACAATTCGTAAAACTATTTAATAACGAGTCATTATTCCAATTAACAGTAGAACGTAACTCAAAAATCTGTGATACTCAATATATAGTTTCAAATGTAGAACAATACTTCTTAGCATTAGATCAACTTGAAGAATTAAATAAAACAAATAATAAATATCTACTAGAACCAGTAGGAAGAAACACAGCACCTGCAATTGCATTAGCTTGTCTAGATCTTCCTTATGATGAAATAGTTCTTGTAACTCCTTCTGATCATCTTATAAAAGATGAAATAGAATATGCAAAAGTATTAGATCAAGCAAAAGAACTTGCTCTTGAAGATAATCTTGTTACTTTTGGAATTACTCCACAATTTGCAGAAACAGGATTTGGATATATTGAAGCAGAAAGTATTTACCCCACTCCTGCTTTAGCATCGGGGGCATCGCCATTTAGTGGCAGAGATGTAAAAGCCTTTCATGAAAAACCAAATAAAGAAACAGCAGAACAATACGTAAAAGCAGGAAACTACTACTGGAACTCAGGTATGTTCTGTTTTAAAGCAGGAGTATTTTTAGATGAATTAAAAACATACTCTCCAAAAATATATGAAACTTCAAAAACTGCCTATGAAAATGCAAAAAATGAAGGCATTGTTAGAATTACGCATGAAGATATGAGTAATATTCCAGAAGATAGTATAGATTATGCTGTTATGGAAAAATCTAAAAAAGTAAAAGTTATACCTTCTGATATTAACTGGAGCGATGTTGGAAGCTTTGATGCACTATTTGAAGAACTACCAAAAGATAAAGATAATAATACTTTAAACCCAAATCATATTTCAATTGATTCAAAAAATAATTTAATCTATGGAAATGAAAGAAAAATAGCAACAGTAGATATCGAAGATACTATTATAGTTGATACTGGAGATGCACTACTAATATCTAAAAAAGGAAGTTCTCAAAAAGTAAAACAAGTAGTAGCCCAGATCAGAAAAACTACACAACTTCATAATATTCATCTTACAGGACATAGACCTTGGGGAACATATACAGTTCTAACAGAACAAGAAGGCTATAAAGTAAAAAGAATAGAAGTAAAACCAGGTAAAAGACTAAGCTTGCAAAAACACTACCATAGAAATGAACACTGGATAGTAGTATCAGGAACTGCAACAGTAACAGTTGGAAGTGAAACTAGATATGTAAGACCAAATGAATCTACATATATCAAAATGGGAGAACTTCATAGATTAGAAAATGAAGGAAAGATTCCTGTGATTTTAATAGAAGCTCAAGTTGGTGAATATACTGGTGAAGATGATATTGTTCGTATTGACGATGATTTTAAAAGGAATACTAATGCCTAAAAGTATATTTAGAGAGTATGATATAAGAGGAATATATCAAAAAGAGTTAAATGAAACAACAGTAAAAAAAATAGCATACTATTTTGCACAAGAAGTAAAAGCAAAAACACCAGATGCTGGATATATTTCGGTAGGATATGATGCAAGAACTCACTCAGAGCAATTATGTGAATGGTTAATAAGTGGTATTAATAAAGCAGGTTTAAAAGTTCTAACTATGGGACTGGTTGCTACTCCTGTAAACTACTTCTCAAATTTCACTAACTTTGAAGATAAAAAAACATCTGCATCTATCATGATTACTGGATCTCATAATCCTCCTGAATATAATGGTTTTAAAATTACTATAGATAAACAACCATTTTTTGGTGAAGATATTTATGCTTTAGGTGATACAGTAATACAAAGTGATATTACAATAGAAGATAATATAAAATCAATTGATATCAATGCAAAAGAACAATATATTTCTTATATGATTGAAAACTTCTCACACTTACAACTTCAAGATAAAAAGTTTATCTTTGATTGTGGAAATGGAGCTGCTGGTTCAGTTCTTCGAGAAATATTAGATGGACTTAAGTTAAATCATAAAATTATATTTGAAACACCAGATGGTACTTTCCCAAATCATCATCCAGATCCAAGTGATGCACATAATCTAATCGATATTAAAAAAGAACTAGATACTAAAGAATATGCTTTAGGATTTGCTTATGATGGTGATGCAGATAGAATAGCAGTACTATCTCCTAAGTATAACTTTAAAGGTGATGTGTTAGCTATTTTCTTTTCTAGATTTATAGATAATCCTACAGTAATTGGTGAAGTAAAATGTTCACAAGTTATGTATGATATTATAAATACATACGGTACTGCTATTATGTATAAAACAGGACATTCAAATCTAAAAGTAAAAATCAAAGAAACAAACGCGTCATTTGCAGCAGAAGTATCAGGACATCTGTTTTTTAATGATAGATACTTTGGTTATGATGATGCTATTTACTCAACACTCCGAGCTTTAGAACTTTTACATAATGGTTTTAACTATGATGAAGAGTATGAAAAACTACCACAACTTTTTTCAACAGATGAAATAAATATAAATACAACAGAAGAAAAAAAGTTTAAAATAATAGATGATTTAAAAGAAAAACTTTCAAATCCACCAAAAGATTTTCCTTTAATAAAAGAGATAATAACAGTAGATGGAGTAAGAGTAGTATTTGAAAATGGTTGGGGATTAGTAAGAGCTTCTAATACTACTCCTAAATTAGTTACTAGGTTTGAAGCTGATACAAAAGAGAATGCTTTACTTTATCAAAATGTATTGTTGGAATTAATTAGTGAGTAGTATTCTTTCAATGCAGCAGTTTGAAACAGTTGTTAATTTAGCTCCACTAATATCTATAGATTTTATAGTAAGAAATAGTAAAAATAAAATATTACTGGGAAGAAGAATAAATAAACCAGCAAAAGATTTTTTATTTACTATAGGTGGAAGAATATACAAAAATGAGAAAATAGAGAATGCAAAGACAAGAATATTAAATGATGAGTTAAACTTAGAGTTTAAAGATTTAAATCCAAAGTTTATTGGAATATTTGCACATTTTTATAAAGATAGCTTTTGTGATGATAATATATCAACACATTATGTAAACTTTGCATATGAGATAGATATATCTTATATGCAAAACTTACCAAAGAATCAACACAATGATTATGTATGGTTAAGTTTAGATGAGCTTCTTAATTCAGAAGAAGTTCATCAATACGTTAAAAATTACTTTACAAATAGTAATTGTAATATTAAATAATAAGGAATAAAAAAATGGCAGAACAGAAAGTAGCACTAATAACAGGAATCACAGGACAAGATGGATCATATCTTGCAGAATTTCTACTAAAAAAAGGTTATATAGTACATGGATTAAAAAGAAGATCGTCAATGTTTAATACAGACAGAATTGATCACCTTTACCAAGATCCACATGTTGAAAACCGAAACCTTATTTTACATTTTGGTGATATGACTGATTCTATGAACTTAACTAGAATTATCCAAGAAACTCAACCTGATGAAATCTATAACCTTGCAGCTATGTCTCATGTTGCTGTATCTTTTGAAACTCCTGAATATGTTGCTAATGCTGATGGAACAGGAACACTTAGAATCCTTGAAGCTGTTAAATTATTAGGTTTGACTAATAAAACTAGAATATATCAAGCATCTACTTCTGAACTTTATGGAAAAGTACAAGAAACTCCACAAAGTGAAACTACTCCTTTTTATCCAAGATCTCCATATGCAGTTGCAAAAATGTACGCATACTGGATTACTGTAAATTATAGAGAAGCATATGGAATGTTTGCTTGTAATGGTATATTGTTTAATCACGAATCGCCAGTTCGTGGTGAAACTTTCGTAACTAGAAAAATTACTCGTGCTGCTTCAAAAATCGCACTAGGATTACAAGATAAACTTTACCTTGGAAACTTAGATGCAAAAAGAGACTGGGGACATGCAAAAGATTATGTTCGAATGATGTGGATGATTTTACAAGCTGATGAGCCAGAAGATTGGGTTATTGCAACTGGACAAACTACAACAGTAAGAGACTTCGTAACAATGGCATTTAAACACGCTGGTATTGAATTAGAATTCAAAGGAACTGGTGTTGATGAAAAAGCATATGTTGTATCTTGTTCAAATCCTGATTATCAAATCAAAGTAGGAACAAATGTAGTATCTGTTGATCCAAAATACTTTAGACCTACAGAAGTTGATTTACTTTTAGGTGACCCTACAAAAGCTGAAACAAAACTTGGTTGGAATAGAGAATATGATTTAAAAACATTAGTAAATGATATGATGCAATCAGATCTTAAACTAATGACAAAAGATGTTTACCTTCAAGATGGTGGATATAAAACATTAAGTTACTTTGAATAGGTGAAAGGCGTTAAGAAAAAGTGAACTGCTTCACTTTTATAGACTTGGAACTGGAAATTATATGCCAAAGGCATAATTGGAGGGATAATGAATAAAAATTCTAAAATATATATAGCAGGACATAGAGGTTTAGTAGGTTCTGCAATAGTGAAGAATCTTACAACAAAAGGTTATACCAATCTAGTTTACAGAACACATAAAGAACTGGATTTATTATCTCAAGTTGATGTAGAGAATTTCTTTAAAACAGAACAGCCAGAATATGTAATACTAGCAGCTGCTAAAGTTGGTGGTATTGTTGCAAACAATACCTATAGAGCTGATTTCATATATGAAAACCTTCAAATTCAAAATAATGTAATTCATAATGCTTATAAATATGAAGTTAAAAAACTTCTATTTTTAGGATCAACTTGTATCTATCCTAAAATGGCACAACAACCAATGCCAGAAGATTGTTTATTAACTAGCCCTTTAGAATATACAAATGAACCCTATGCTATTTCTAAAATAGCTGGTATAAAAATGTGTGAATCATATAACTTACAATATGGTACAAACTTTATATCTGTAATGCCTACAAATCTTTATGGACCAAATGATAACTTTGATTTAGAAAAGTCTCATGTTCTTCCTGCTTTAATTAGAAAGATACATTGTGCAAAACTTCTAAATGAAAAAAAATATGATGAAGTTATAAAAGATTTAAATGTAAATTCTATTGAAGTTGCAAAAACATATCTAGAAAGCTTTGGTGTAAATGAAAACTCTGTAGAAATATGGGGATCAGGAAAACCAAGACGAGAGTTTTTATACTCTGAAGATATGGCTGATGCTTGTGTGTTTCTTTTAGAAAATAGAGATTTTAAAGATACTTATGAAAAAGATTCAAAAGAAGTTATAAATACTCATATCAATATTGGTACTGGTGTAGATATATCTATCAAAGAACTTGCACTGTTAATTCAAGAAGTTGTTGGATTTAAAGGTGTGTTTACTTTTAATGACACTAAGCCTGATGGTACTATGGTTAAATTAACTGATCCTTCTAAGCTTCATGGTTTAGGTTGGAAGCATAAGGTTGAACTTAAAGATGGGGTTCGAGCTATGTATAAATGGTATTTAGTTGGAAAACTATAGATATGATAGTGGAAAATAAATATAGAAAGAATATTTTGATTTATGCAATTTGTATTAAATTAATAATATTAATATTATTTTCATCTGAATATAATGATTTACTTTTTTATTCATTTTTAACCTCAATATCATTTGAAAACCTTAATCCTTGGCAATATTATATTGAGAATAGTATGAATCTAGAATCATTCCCATACCATGGGTTGATGCTTTTTTTACTTGCACCTTTTGCTTTACTAGGAGAGATTATTGGGATGGGCGAAATACTGATAAAAATTCCTTTACTTATATCTGACGTAGGAATTTTATTTGTTCTTTTAAAGCTTTTCCCTCATAAAGAAAAAAATATTTACATGTATTATTTTTTAAACCCTATAATACTTTATTCTACATATATTCACTCTCAATTAGATATAATTCCCACAGCTTTGCTTTTTGCAAGTGTTTATTTTTTGGCTCTACAAAGACTAAAAATATCTGCATTATTTCTAGGCTTTGCACTTGCTACAAAATTTCATGTTATCATTGCTTTGCCATTAATTTTGTTTTATCTTTATAGAAAATTTTATTTTAAGAGTATTTTAACATATTTAATAATTTCTATTTTAGTTTTTATCACTTTTGATTTACCCTTTATTTTTAGTGATGGTTTTATTCATATGGTACTTTTTAATCCTAAACAATCACTACTTTTTGATACTTTTTATCTTATAGGTTCAGTAAAGATACTACTTCCTGTAGCTGCTATTTGTATGGTTTATTTTCACTTTTTTAATCAAAATAAAGTCAATGATGATTTATTGTTCTTTTACTTTGGGCTTCTCTTTACTGCTACTATATTCTTCATCTATCCTGGTCCTGCTTGGTATGTGTGGATGATTCCATTTGTAACTATCTATTTTATACAAAATCAAAATCAAAGTAAAACGCTCATTTTATATGGTGCTTTTTCTTTTACATATCTTTTATTTTTTATATTCTTTTATAAAAGTGAATATCAAGATATGTTATTTTTAGGTAAGGTAATAGACTTTAAAATTCATAATGAAAATTTGCAAAACCTATCATTTACATTATTAGAAGTCACGCTATTAGCGATTATGTATGCATTTTATAAGCATGGTATCAAAAGTAATTCTATTTATAAAAAACAAACGAACCTAACTATTGGTATTGGTGGAGATAGTGGAGTTGGTAAATCAACACTTATTAAAAATCTTGAAAATATATTGGGTGATAAACTGATTCAATTAGAAGGAGATGGTGAGCATAAATGGGAAAGAGGAGATGAAAACTGGTCAAACTTTACACATCTTGATCCAAAAGCAAATCATATACATAAACAAGCAGAATCGATACTAAGACTCAAAAACAATCAAGAAACTTATAGAAATGAGTACGATCATTCAACTGGTAAGTTTACAGAAGCTTTTAAAATTACACCAAAAGAGTTTATAGTTATAGCGGGACTTCATCCATTCTACCTGCCAAAACTACGAAAGAACATAGATCTTAAAGTATATATAGACACTGATGAAACACTAAGAAGACATTGGAAAATCATCCGTGATACTAAAAAAAGAGGTTATTCAGTAGAAAAAATTATAGAGCAAATTGAGACTCGTGTTGAAGATGCTAGGAAATATATCTATCCACAAAAAGAGTTTGCAGACTTAGTTATCAAATATTTTTCACTAGAAGAATTTAAACTGGGTGATAAATCTGAAATTATAAACCTTGGCTTAAAGATAACTCTAGATGCAAATATTCATATAGAAGATGTATTAGAAAGATTAGATGTAAAAGCTGATTGGGACTATAATGAAGATTTACAATCTCAATATTTAATTTTAAAAGATATACCAAAAGTAGGTTTTGAGGATATAGCTATAGATACTATTGAAAATATAACAGAGATTATACCATCAGGAATAATCTGGAGTAGTGGATATGATGGATTACTAGAGCTTATATCTTTAAAAATGATAAGTGAAAAACTAAAAGAGGAAAATAGATGAGATATAAAGGATTATTATTAGATATAGACAATACTCTATATGGGTATGATTCAACACACAAAATTGCAAAAAATAGTGTTCTAGATTATTGTAATAGTAAATTTAATCTTACAAACACAAGTATTGAAGAAGCTTATGATATAGCTAGAAAAAAAGTACATATAGAGCTAAGTGAAACTGCATCTTCACACAATCGACTTTTATATATTCAAAAGATGTTAGAACATCTAAATATCAATCCACTTGAACATACTCTAGATATTTATAACATTTACTGGGATACTTTTTTAGAAAATATGAAACCATTTGATGGAGTGTATGAATTATTAGAGATGTACAAAGGTAAAATTTGTTTAGTTACAGACCTTACTGCACATATACAGCATAGAAAAGTGCAAAAGTTAGAATTAGATAGATATTGTACAAAAATAGTGACAAGTGAAGAGTCTGGTCGAGAAAAACCACATCCTTATATGTTTATGTCTGCATTAGGAAAGCTTGACTTAAAAGCAAAAGATGTCTGCATGATAGGAGATAGCTTAAAGAAGGATATTGTTGGAGCATCTAGTTTAAACATAAAATCAATTTGGTTAAATAGTGATAAAAAAATAGAAAACTATGATAATACTTTAGTTCAAGAAGTAAAAACATTTAATGAAATATTGGAGTTGGTATGAGTGAAATAAAAGATTTGGTTGAGATATCAAAGTATGCAGGTGAGAGATTTGATCTAGTTCAAGCTGGTGGTGGAAATAGTTCTGTCAAATATGACAATGATGAAATGATTATCAAAGCATCTGGTTTTCTGCTTAGTGAGCTAGGTGAAAATAATGGATACTCTAAAGTTGTAACGTCTAAAATAGCATCTATTGTAAAAGATCAAACTATAATAAATAGCAAAGATAAAAGAGAAAGAGAGTCTTTAACTTCACAACTTGTAAAAGATTTTACACTAGACAAAGAGAATCGTCCATCAATAGAGACACTTTTACACTCATTTTTACATAAATATACTCTTCATACTCATCCTATTGTAGTCAATATGATAGTGATTCAAAAAGATTACAAAAATATACTAAAAAGTATTTTTAAAGATAAAAGCATAGCAATAGTTGAGTATAAAACTCCAGGAATAGAACTAGCTTTAGCTCTTGATACAGAGTTATCTAACATTGAAACAATTCCAAACATCATATTTTTACAAAATCATGGTTTGATAGTTACATCAAATCATAAAAATGAGATAAAACAGATTACAGAAAATGTAATAACAAAAATATCTAAATATCTAAATATAGAAATGGATAGATATAAAATGACAAATAGTATCACATATCTTTTAAATGCTATAGAAAAAAATTCAAACATCTCATATTTAAGCGAAGATATTTATTTAAATAATAAATTAAACACAAATAAAGAACTATTTTTTAATACACCATTTTGTCCAGATAGTTTAGTTTACTGTGGGATAAGTTGTTGTGAAATAGAAAATCTATTTGATATCGAAAGTTTACAAAACTATAAAGAAAGATACTTTGAACTACCAAAAGTAATAAGTTATAAGCACAATCTGTTCTTCATAGCTCAAAATATAAAAAAGGCAAAAGAAATAGAAGAGGTTTTTAAATTTCATATAATGGTTTTAGAGAAAAATAGGAAAAGAGATAATAGTTTTTTAGAGATGAAAGAATTAGCATACCTCAGTAATTGGGAAGCTGAAAAATATAGACAGAAAGTATAGGAGATAAAATAATGCACATAATAGTACCAATGTCAGGAATAGGAAAAAGATTTATAGACGCAGGATATAAAGATCCAAAACCATTGATAGTAATAGATGGTAAACCAATAATAGAACATGTTTGTAATTTATTTCCAAATGAAACTAAATTTACATTTATCTGTAACTCAAAGCATTTAGCAGAGACAAATATGAGAGAGGTGCTGCTAAGCATAAAACCAAATGCAAATATTGTAGAGATACCTAACCATAAAAAAGGTCCAGTTTATGCAGTATCACTTGTAGAAGATTTTATAGAAGATGATGAAGAAGTGATAGTAAATTATTGTGACTTTGGTACATATTGGGACTATGCTGACTTTTTAAAACACACTAGAGATAGAGATGCAGATGGAGCGGTTCCATCTTATAAAGGATTTCATCCTCATATGTTAGGAAGTACAAACTATGCATTTATGAGAGATGAAAATCAATGGATGCTTGAGATAAAAGAGAAAGAACCATTTACAGACAATCGTATGAACGAATACGCTTCAAATGGAACTTATTACTTCAAAAAAGGCTCTTATGTAAAAAAATATTTTAAAGAGCTAATGGATAAAGATATAAATCTTAAAGGTGAGTTTTATGTATCTCTTATTTATAATCTATTGGTTGATGATGTATTGAAAGTTTCTATTTATGATGTTCAACATATGCTTCAGTGGGGAACACCTCAAGATGTTGAAGAGTACAATACTTGGTCAAAATATTTTAGAGATGTTATTGAGGAAAAAGAGAAACCTAAAGCACAAAAAAACAGTATTACCCTTATTCCACTTGCTGGTCGCGGAAGTAGATTTGCCAAAGTTGGATATAAAGATCCAAAACCTCTTATTGATATTAGTGGTAAGCCGATGATAATACAAGCTGCAAACTCTTTACCAAATAGCAAAAAACATATCTTTGTCACACTACAAGAGCATTTATCTAAATATCCTCTAGAAGATACTTTAAAAAATGAATATCCAAACTCTAAAATAATCCCAATAGATGAAGTAACAGAAGGACAAGCTATCACTTGTAGTTTAGGATTAAAAGATGTAGATACAAATGCTTCACTTCTTGTAGCAGCTACAGATAATGGAATGATATATAATCATGAAAAATATCAAAGTTTAGTAGAAGATAAAAATGCAGATGCAATTATTTTTACATTCCGACATCATGTAAGTAGTAAAAATAACCCTCAAATGTACGGATGGGTAAAAACGGATGATAAAGACAATGCAACTGGTGTATCTGTAAAAGTCCCTATTTCTGATAATCCATTTGAAGACCATGCGATAGTTGGAACATTTTGGTTTAAAAAAGTTGAGTATTTTAACAAAGCTTTAGAAAAATTATTAGCCAAAGATATAAGAGTAAATGGTGAGTATTATGTAGATAGCTTAATGGGTGAGCTAATAGAACTAGGACTTAATGTTAAAGTATTTGAAGTAGATGATTATATCTGTTGGGGAACACCTGATGATTATGAAACATTTGTTTATTGGCAAAGTTTTTTTCATAAAGTAGATTGGCATCCATATAGCTTAGAAAAAGACATAACTGTTAATCAAGATAAAATAGAAATACTAAATAAAAAATATAGAGCATTTAATCAAGAGAATAGATGAGTAAGATTAAAAAAGAGTTAAAGAGGTTTTTAGTAGCAGGGTTAAGTGCAGTTGGAACTGACTTAGTTACATACTATATGTTATTAAACTTTTTACCTCATGATATTGCAAAAGCGATCTCTTTTCTTTTAGGAACTGTAGTTGCTTTTATTATCAACAAATATTGGACTTTTGAGAAATACGAAAGATCATATAAAGAAATATTAAAATTTGCACTACTTTATAGTGTAACACTAGGAGCGAATGTAGTGACGAATAACTTGTTTTTAGAATATACAAGTTTAGTATTTGTAGCATTTTTAGTAGCTACGGGAGTTAGTACGGTACTTAATTTTATTGGACAGAAATGGTGGGTTTTTAGATGACTAGAGATTTGAAATTGGACTCATTAAAAGGATTTTTAATTGTTCTTGTAGTAATTGGTCATATACCATTTGGCAGTTTTAACATAGAAAGAATATCTATAATAAAATATTTTGGTCAATGGTTTTATATTTTTCATATGCCTTTGTTCTTTGCTGTTAGCGTATTATTTATTAAAACTGATTATCAATGGCTATTTAAAAGAGCAAGTTTAGTATTAATTCCATACTTATTTTGGTTTTTTTATGGACATAAACGAATGTTATTAGAAAATCCAATTGAGTTCATGGGGGGGGTACTCATGGGTAATTGGAGTACACTCAATTCAATATTATGGTTTTTACCTGCTTTATTTACATTAAATTTACTTTTCTTTTTATTCAAAAAATCAAATAAGAAAATACAAGTGCTATTTTTAATAATATCACTTGCTTCATTTATTTATGCAAGTGAAATTGCAATGCTTCATTATCAAATACCTTTTGGTTTTGATGTTGCTATATATTTGTTTTTATTGGTTTTGACAATTAAATACATTTATGAAAATAAAGAAAGATTTATAAAAATTAATATGTATCAAATTTTAGGATTATTAATTATTTCATCACTGTTGTTATTTAATTTTGAACCTATTAAAACTCATTCACAATGGTATAAAATTATAGATTTGGCACAATTTTCAGTTGCAACTACAGTAATAGGATATATTTCATTTTTTATTTTAAATATATCTATTTTTATATTTTTTATTAAAATCAAATCAAATCAAATATTAGAGTTTATTGGAAATTATTCATTTCCTATTTTTTTATTACATTTAATAATCTTGTACAAACTACCTAATTTAATAAAATTTGATAGTAATTATACTAACTTTTTATTTTTATTAATAAGTACTGTTTTAAGTATTTTATTGCCAATTGTAATTTCAAAAATATTAATGAAAACAAGTGATAAATTTGAATATATAGGAATGGTAAAATGAAAATAATCTCAGTAATAGTCCTAATTGCACTAGTGTATTTAAACTACAGGCACTTAAATATAGGTTTTTTATCTCTTTATAGCATAGACGAATACGCTTTTCATGGTAGTTTGCTCAACATGTACGATGGCTTAGTTTCCTTAGATATCAAAAAGCTTTTTTCTTTTGGATTTTATAGCTATGGATTTGGCTTTTTCTTTTTAAATCTTTTAGCTACAGTTCCATTTTTTGCTACAGACAACATAGAGATGACCATATATATGCCAAGGATTATAACATCACTTTTTGCAGTTGGTTCTGTATGGTTTGTTTATAAAATAGCGAGAGTGTATGTAGATAGATATAGTTCTGTACTAATAGCCTTACTTATTTTTACCATGCCAGGTTTTTATAGAAATGCATTATGGTTTCATCCAGATTGGATGATGACTTTTTTTGTTGTATTATCTGTATATCTTTTTGTTAAAGATAATTTTAAATACAAAAAGTTTTTTTGGTGGGCAGTAGTGACTTTAGGTTTTGCTATATCTACAAAGATACAAGCTATAACATTTTTACCTTTTGTTTTTGTCTATATATTTTATGAAAGTTTTCAGAAAAAGTCTTTTATAAATATCAAGATAGGCTTAAAACTATTTGCTAAATCATTTGTATCTTTAGTAGCTATTTTTGTAATTACTAATCCTTATTTAATACATCCAAGTGGCCTAAAAGTATTTGTTGCTATGTTTCTTGCGAATATGGAGTCAAATGCAACAAACCATGGTAAAGTTGGAACTGTGACTATTGGAGAAAAGCTTTCAAATGCTATTAATTTTTACTACCTTGAAAGTTTTTTATTTATTATTTTAATTCTAATTTCTCTTGTAGTCTTATTTTCTATTTTTTATAAAAACAAAAGTAAATCTATTTTGCCTTTGATAGCTCTTTACATTGTTTTAAATATTGGTTATTTGTTTTTAATGGTAAATAAAGATTGGCAACACTACTATTTGACTATTTTTACACTTACTCCTTTACTTTTGATATATCTAAGAGATAAATTTCCAAAGTATAAATACTTTTTTCTAATAGGTGTATTGGTTGTTCAAGTATCTACCCACATTGATGAATATAAATATGTCTTTACAAAAGGATTTCACTCAAAAGAGATCAGTAAATCAAAACAAGATGATATAAGCCATAGTTTGATAGCAATATTGAGTCCTGTAGTTGATAAAGATACGAATATCTTGATAAGTTCGTATCAGCCTTTTGATTTTAGAATCTTAGGATTAAACTATAAAAATATTCATGGGATATATGGACCTATAGCACTTCATAGTATAAAACTAGATGCATATTTAGAAAAATCAAATTCTAAAGATCCATCAAAGTTTGTAGAAAAAGATTTTATTGTTTTATCTAAAGAAGATATATATTTTGATGAGCAAAAACTATCTAAAATGGTTGATAAAGAAGGCTTTCTAAAAGCTGAACAAATCATATATAATTTCAATCAAGGTGGAAATTTAGGTTATGAAAAATACGCTGAAAATGAATACTTTTATGTATGGAGAAGAAAATGAAATTATCAATAGTAGTACCTTGCTACAACGAAGAAAAAAATATACCTTTGATTTTAGAAAAATTCCAAAGCGTAATTAATAGAAATGATGTAGAGGTCCTTTTAGTGAATAACGGATCAACAGACAACAGTCAAACGGTTTTTGATGAACTTGTCCCAAAATACACTTTTGCTAGGGTTGTAAATATAGATGAAAATCAAGGTTATGGTTTTGGTATAACATCTGGACTAAATAAAGCAACTGGAGAGTTTATAAGTTACACACATGCTGATATGCAAACAGACCCATCCGATGTACTTAAATCTCTTGGAATCATAGAAAAACAAGACAATCCTATACACTGCTATGTAAAAGGTGACAGAAAAGGCAGACCTCTTTTTGATCAGATTTTTACTATGGGGATGAGTGCATTTGAGAGTATATATTTAGGTAAAAAACTTTGGGATATAAATGCTCAACCAAATATTTTTCACAAAAGTTTTTTTGACTCTGTAAAACTAAGTTGTCCAAAAGACTTTTCACTTGACTTATACTTTCTATATAAAGCTCAAATAGATGGACTTGATGTTATCCGATTTAATGTAGTTTTCCCTGAAAGACTTCATGGCGAATCAAGTTGGAATGATGGTTTTGCTTCAAAGTGGAAATTTATCAAACGAACACTTGCTTTTAGTTTTAAACTTAAAAAGGAATTATAAATATGGAATATATAGCACATAGAATCAACACCATTGAAGAATTGAAACAAATACCAAAAGAGTATGGTGTAGAACTTGATTTAAGAGACTATTCAGATAGACTTGTATTGCAACACGATCCATTTACAGATGGAGAAGATTTTGAAGAGTATCTAAAATACTATGAGCATGGTACTATGATACTAAACATTAAAAGTGAAAGAATAGAACATAAAGTCTTAGAACTTATCCAAAAGTATAACATCAAAAAATACTTCTTTTTAGATAGCTCCTTTCCTATGACATATTTACTCTCAAAAAGTGGTGAGAAGAATATTGCTCTTAGATTTTCAGAATTTGAGGGAACAGATACTATTTTAAATATGAAAGATAAAGTAGATTGGATATGGGTAGATTGTTTCTCAAAACTACCAATAAACAAAGAAAATTACAAATTACTAAAAGAAAATGGCTTTCAATTTTGTCTAGTATCACCAGAACTTCAAGGTCAAAAGGATAAGATTGAAGAGTATAAAGATTACTTGAAAAAAGAAGAAATAATTTTTGATGCTATTTGCACAAAATGTTATAATGTAGAAAGGTGGAATAAATAATTGATAACAAAAATAAAATCCCTACAAAACAACCAAGGATTCATGAAGTACTTCAAAAATACTTCATGGCTTTTTGGTGAGAAAATACTTCGAATGGTAGTAGGACTTTTTGTGGGTGTTTGGGTAGCTAGGTATTTAGGACCTGAACAGTTTGGACTTTTCTCTTATGCTCAAAGTTTTGTTGGCTTATTTACTGCTATTGCTACTCTCGGTCTTGATGGAATCGTAGTCCGTGAGCTTGTAAAAAATGAGAGTAGAACAGATGAGCTTATAGGTACTGCTTTTTGGCTCAAAGTTATAGGAGCTATTGTAGTGTTACTTATACTTGCTATTGCTATAAACTTTACTTCAAATGACATTTATACTAATGCTTTAGTATTTATCATTGCATCTGCTACGATATTTCAGTCTTTTAACGTAGTCGATTTGTATTTCCAATCAAAAGTTTTAAGTAAATATGTAGTATATACAAATGTGTTTTCACTTTTGCTAACTAGTATCGTAAAAGTAATACTTATCCTCAATGAAGCACCACTTATCGCTTTTGCATGGGTAATACTATTTGATAGTTTTATTTTGGCGTGTGGTTTTATTTATTTTTATATAAAAAATAATTCAGAATTCAAAATTCAAAATTTAAAATTCAAAAGAGAAATGGCAGTTTCACTTTTAAAAGACTCTTGGCCTCTTATTCTTAGTGGAATAGTTATCTCCATATATATGAAAATCGATCAAGTTATGATAAAAGAGATGATGAATACTGAAGCAGTAGGACAATATGCAGCAGCAGTAAGAATAAGTGAACTATGGTACTTCATACCTATGGTAATAGCATCTTCACTTTTTCCTGCGATTCTAAACGCTAAAAAACAAAGTAAAGAACTCTACTACTCAAGACTCCAAAAACTTTACGACATGATGGTATGGATGGCAATAGCTATAGCTCTTCCTATGACATTTCTCTCTGATTGGGTTGTAGAAGTACTATATGGGGAGCAGTACAATCAATCTGGGCCTGTGCTAATGATACATATTTGGACTGCAGTATTTGTATTTTTAGGGGTTGCTTTTGGTAGGTTCTTAACAGCTGAGAATTTGACAAAGAAGTCATTTTATAGAACATTACTTGGTGCTGCACTTAATATAATTTTGAATTATATTCTAATACCTACACATGGTATTAATGGTGCAGCCGTTGCTACATTATTAGCACAAATTACGGCAAATTATATATATGATTTTTTTGATAAAGATTTACATCAACAACTAAAAATGAAAACAAAATCATTTTTTCCAATACATATTTTAAAAGGATATAAGTAAAATGAAAATAGCTATAGCTGGAACAGGATATGTAGGACTATCAAATGGTATTTTATTATCTCAACACAATGAAGTTGTAGCGCTAGACATAATTCCAGAAAAAGTAGAGATGCTTCAAAATAAAATAAGTCCTATAGAAGACAAAGAAATAAGTGAGTATCTACAAAAAGATGATTTAAACTTTAGAGCAACATTAGATAAAAAAGAAGCGTATGCAAATGCTGATTTTATTATAATTTCTACACCTACTGATTATGATCCAGAAACGAACTACTTTAATACTAAATCTATTGAGTATGTTATATCAGATGTATTAAATATAAATCCAGATGCAACTATGGTTATAAAATCAACTGTACCTGTGGGCTACACAAAAAGTGTTAGAAAAAAGTTTAATACTCAAAATATTATCTTTAGTCCTGAGTTTTTAAGAGAGGGTAATGCTCTTCATGATAATTTATATCCAAGTAGAATAATAGTTGGTGAAAAATCAGACCGTGCAGTTATGTTTGCAGGACTTTTAGAAAGAGGTGCTATTAAAAAAAATGTTTCAGTTTTATATACAGATAGTACAGAAGCTGAGGCTATAAAATTATTTTCAAATACATATCTTGCTATGAGAGTAGCATACTTTAACGAGTTAGATTCTTATTCTGAGATACATGGTCTAAATACAAATGATATCATAGATGGTGTAGGACTAGATCAAAGAATAGGTACACATTATAATAATCCATCTTTTGGTTATGGCGGATACTGTTTCCCAAAAGATACTAAACAACTAAGAGCTAACTTTAATAATGTTCCTAATAATTTAATAGGTGCAATAGTAGATTCAAATGAAACACGAAAAAAGTTCATAACAAATCAAATATTAAAATCGAATCCAAAAACTGTTGGAATTTATAGACTTATTATGAAAAGTGACAGTGATAACTTTAGAAGTAGTGCTGTTCAAGGAATAATAGAAAAACTTCAAGCAAAAAACGTTCACGTTATTATATATGAACCAGTACTAGAAGAAGATAACTTTGATGGGATAACTGTAATAAAAGATATTAATGAATTTAAAAAAATATCAGATGTAATAGTTGCAAATAGACTAGAAAATAACATTTTAGATGTAAAAGCAAAAGTTTATACAAGAGATATATTTGGGAGTGATAAGTAATGAAAAAGAAAATACTAGTAACAGGTGGAGCAGGCTTTGTCGGTAGTCATCTATGTGAAAGACTTTCTCAAAATTCAAACTATGAAGTATATAGTTTAGATAATTATTTTACAGGAAGCAAAGATAATCATGTTCCAAATGTAACTTACATAAAAGGGAATACTTCAGATATATCAGAACTCATTATATTTAATCCTGATATGGTATATCATCTTGGTGAATATAGTAGAGTTGAACAAAGCTTTGATGACATAGAAAAAGTATGGGAATACAATAAAAATGGAATTTTTGCGGTGTTGGAGTTTGTACGAAAATCTGGATGTAAAATCCTTTATGCCGGAAGCTCTACAAAGTTTGGTGATGGGGGATTAGGAAGAAGTGCATCTCCTTACGCATGGACAAAAGCATCAAACACAGAACTAGTAGAAAATTACGGAGCTTGGTTTAATATACCTTATGCTATTACATACTTTTATAATGTATATGGATCTCGTGAAATACAAACTGGAAAATATGCAACACTTATTGCTCTTTTTAAAGAAAAGATGAAGAATGATGAAACTTTAACTATCGTAAGTCCAGGAACTCAAAAAAGAAATTTCACTCATATTGATGATATCATAGATGGTCTTGTTCTAGTTGGTGAAAATGGCTATGGCGATGAGTTTGGTATAGGAAGTGAAGAAGCATTTAGTATCTTAGAAGTAGCCCAGATGTATGATGGAAAGATAGAAATGTTACCAGAACGAAGAGGAAACCGTATGACTGCAGAAGTGATAAGTGATAAAACGAAAGCACTTGGGTGGGAACCTAAAAGAAAATTGGCTGATTATATAGAAGAAGGTAGAAAAAATGATTGGAAAGAATAAGATATGAAAAAAATAGCAAAATTTATACCTCCACAACCATTAAAGACAGCAGTTTTATTTTTAGTATTTAATCGTCTTGATACAACTAAACAAGTGTTTGACTCTATCAGAAAAGCAAAACCACCAAGGCTTTATATAGCTGCAGATGGACCAAGAGAAACAAAAGAGGGAGAAAGCCAAAAAGCTCAAGAAGTAAGAGAGTATATTTTGTCAAATATAGATTGGGAATGTGAAATAAAAACACTTTTTAGAGAACAAAACTTAGGTTGTAAGATGGCTGTAAGTGGAGCTATCGACTGGTTTTTTGAAAATGAAGAGATGGGAATTATCTTAGAAGATGACTGTCTCCCAAGCCAGAGTTTTTTTTGGTTTTGTGAGGAGTTATTAGAGAAGTATAAGAATGATATGAGGGTTGGAATGATTAGTGGTTTTAACTATGGATATAAAAATAAAGATTTAACATATGATTACTTTTTTTCAAAATATGGTTTTATTTGGGGTTGGGCTTCATGGAAAAGAGCTTGGAAACATTATGATATTACTATGGAAAATCATATAGAAGCAAAAAAAATAGATTTATATGAAAATTATTTTAATGCAAATAAAAAACAACAAATAGCAAATTTTGAAAGTGTTTTTAATAATTCAATGAATACGTGGGACTATCAATGGTCATATGCTAGGTTAATTAATAATTCTTATTCAATAGTTCCTTCTAAAAATTTAATTGAAAATATAGGCTTTGGTGATGATGCAACTCATACCTTTGGTAATAATCCTTATGAAAAATTACAGAAAGTTGAATATAATAATATTAACTTAAATCATCCAAGCTATATTATACAAATGAGTGATTTTTATACTATATTTGAGAAGAAAAATAACTTATTTAATAAAGTTATAAGGAGAATACTTAAATGAATCAAGATTACAAAAAACAATTTGAAGAACAAGGTTTTGTGATACTAAAAAAAGTCTTTTCAAAAGAAAAACTTGAAGAAGTAAGAATTTTACAAGAAAAAATTGTAACTTATTCTGATATGAACTTTGAAGATCCTTTTTTACCTTGGTCATTAGAACATAGAAATGATCAAGGGGTACTGTTTGATTTATATCAAAGACATCCAGAGTTTCAGGAAATGGCAAAAAATAAAAAAATTTTAGATTGTTTAGAATCAGTTTTAGGTGAAAATATTTATTTATATGATAACTCAATGGTGTATAAACCCAAGGGTAAACGAAATGGTGTTCCCTGGCATCAAGATTTTATTTCAAGACCGGAAGAACCTCAGAAAATAATTGTTTGGATGGCCCTAGATGATGTAACAAAGGAAAATGGTACTGTCCAAGTAATTCCTGGAAGTCATAAAGAAGGACATCTTCCCTGGCATAGAGTTGATGGGGAAACTCACCATGATAGAGTTAATATTGAATATGTGGAAAAGAAGAAAGATAAAATTATTTATGCTGAATTAGAAGCTGGTGATGTATTACTTTTTAATATGTTAGTCTTACATGGTAGTGATGAAATACATACGGATAGACCTAGAAGAGTATTTAGATGTTCTTATCAGTCTATGGAGAAAAAAATATTTACACCAAGACAATCACCTATAGTGATGAGAGGTGGAAGTCCTGAATTTTTAGCAAAGTATTACAATAATCCATATGTTAAACCTAAGAAAAAGTCTATACCCTTAAGAGCAATAAATAAACTAGGAAGGATTTTGGCTAACTATGGCAGTAAAACAACAACTAATTCAGCTTATTAAAAAAAATAAAAAACTTTTTTTAATAGCGAAAGCAATAAGATTCTTTCAAACTTCTTCATTAACTAAAATTGATGGAAGTGAGAAGAAATATCCAAAAGTAATACAACTTCCAATTACGTATAATTGTAATAGTAAGTGTGTTATGTGTAATATTTGGAAAATGGATCATTCAAATGAAATGACAGTTGACGAATTTGGCAATTTCATGAAAGATGATATTTTCAAAGAAGTTGAATCAGTTGGGATAAATGGTGGTGAGCCATCGTTGGTACCTAATTTACCAGAATATATAAGAGAAGTATTAAACTTACCAAAACTAAAATCTTTAAATATTATTTCTCATGGGTTTAGTCAAAAACCTCTTTTGAAATCTTTGGAAGCAATATATAAAATGTGTTGTGAAAAGAAAATAAATTTTCATGTCTCTATTTCTTTAGATGGTGTAGGTGACATACACAATACAGTTAGAGGTAAAAATGTTTTTGAGAAGACGTCTTCTACGATAGATGAAATTATGAGAAATCAAAATAAATATTGTGATAGTTTAGAACTTGGTTGTACTATAGTAAAACAAAATATAAATCACTTGATAGAATTAGATACATATGCAAAAATGAAAAATTATAATCTTAAATTTAGATTGGGAATTGAAAATAAAAGAATTGAAAGTGATAAGTTAAAAGATCAATATTCAGTTATATATAGTCCTTTAAAACAAAGTGCAAAAGAATTTTTTCATTATCAAATGTCACAAACAAAAGACTTTGCTAATAGATTTAAATATTATGCAATTTTCTCTTGGTTAAATAGTGAAAAGCCAAAAAGAATATTAGGTTGTACATGGAAAGATGAAGGTGTAACTCTTGATGCAAGAGGAGAACTTTACTACTGTGCTGTTGCAAGTAATAAGTTAGGAAGTTTACGAAAAGAAAAAGGTGAGAAAATATTTTTCGATGATGAGAATATTGAATATAGAAAAAGTATTATTAATAATAGTTGTGATGGATGCATACATGATTATACAGGAAAAGCAGAATCTAAAAATGTATTTAAATTTTTTGTAGATACATTAAAAGACAGATTTGCTATAAAATTATATGAAATAAAAGTAAGGTTTATGTAATGACGAAAGAAGTTTCACTTTACTTTGATTTGAGTAGATTCATAGCTGCTTTTCTTGTAATGGTATACCATTTTTCTTATGAGAGATTTTCAGGTGGATTGTACCCAATGTATTTTGGACATGAAGCAGTAATAGTCTTTTTTATTTTAAGTGGATATGTAATCTCTTTTGTTGCAGATACAAAAGAAGATAATTTTAAATCATATTTTATAAGTCGATTTTCAAGACTTTATTCTGTAGTTTTACCTGTCTTGGTTCTAATACCTGTTTTTGACATAGTAGGACAATATATTGACAGTTCTTTATATGTAGGAAAAACAGCAGATTCTTATTATATTATAAGACTAATAGCAAACTTGACTTTTTCACAAGAGTTTTGGATGTTTAGCTTTAGATATTTAAGCGATGGCCCACTTTGGTCTTTAGGATATGAATTTTGGTATTATGTTCTTTTTGGATTTAGTATATTTTTAAAAGGTAAAAAAAAATATATAATTTTAACTTTAACGACTTTGTTGATAGGACCTAAAATTTTATTGTTACTTCCTGTATGGTTATTTGGTGTATGGATATATGGTTTTCATAAAAATAATTCTTTAGACAAGTCAATAGCCAGAATAATATTTTTTATTATACCAATAGCCTTTTTGTATTGTTTTACATATTACAATGAAATAAATCAATTTATTTATTCTATTATTGGTGATGATATAAAGTCAAAACTTGGATTTAGTGCTGGTTTTATTACAGATTATATTACAGGTTTTTTTGTAGGATTACATATCCTTAGTGTAAAATATATTAATATTGTAAGTTTAAATAAAATGCTAGGGGGGGGGAGAAAAGTGATACGATTTTTTGCAAATAGTTCATTTAGTATTTATCTTTTTCATTTTCCAATTTTTTTATTTTTTGCTGCATTATTAAATCATAATCCAAATTCAATACTAGATATAATAATTCTATTTAGTATTACTCTAGCTTCATGTTTAGCATTGGCACAAGTAACTGAAAATAAAAAACACATATACAAAAAATATATAACAATACTTTGGGAAAAAGTAGAGAGTAGGATTAAAAAATGAAAATAACAATAATTGGATGGTATGGAACTGAGACTATAGGAGATAGAGCAATACTAGCTGGACTCTTCTCATTTTTCAACAAGTCATACGATGATTTTGAAATAAAATTAGGAAGTTTATATCCGTTTTTTAGTCAAAGAACTATCAACGAAGATTATAGTTTTTATAAAGAGATTGTAAACAAAGATTTTAAGATAGATATATTTAACTCAAAAGATTCAAAAGAATTAACAACTGCTATAAAAAGTTCTGACTTGATTGTTATGGGTGGTGGTCCTTTGATGGATTTGGGTGAATTATTTATGGTAGAATATGCCTTTAAAAAAGCAAAAAAACTTGGTATAAAAACAGCCCTTTTAGGATGTGGAGTAGGTCCTCTTTTTCATAAAAAATATAGAAAATCGGTTTTAAATATATCTTTACATAGTGATATTATTATTTTAAGAGATAAAAAATCAAAAGATAATTTAGAAGAAATATACAAAGAGTTTAATCAGAGTTTTAATCGTGAATTAATAAATACAAGTTTTGATCCAGCTGTTGAATGTACCCTTGAATACAATAAGCAAAATGTTAAAGTACAAAGTGATTATATTGCAGTTAATTTACGAGAATTCCCACTTGAATATAATCAGCAGAATGATTCTAAAAATATAAATAATGATTTAAAAAACTTTATAAAAGAATTGGCTATAAAATATAGTGATAGAAAAATCAAATTAATGCCTATGCACTATTTTTATATAGGTGGAGATGATAGAGTTTTTTTAAATAGTATTGCACTAGACTTGAAGTTAGAAAATATTGAAGTACAAAATGCAAACTTAACACTAAAAGAAACGATAGAAATATATCAAAATGCTTATTTCAATGTAGGAATGAGATTTCACTCTGTAGTTCTCCAAACTATATCTAGTGGCAAAAATTATGTACTTGATTATACAGAACCTAAAAAAGGAAAAATTTATGGCTTCTTGAAAGATATAGATAAAGACTTATTTTATAATAGTAGATATATTTCTCTTCAAAATGACCAAATTTCAACAGAAATAATTAATAATGAAAATAACAAATTTATTTTAAATACAAATGAAATAGAAGAATATATGACTATTTATTTAACAAAATTAAAAGAAATAAAATGAAAATCCTAATAGTAAATACATCAGATATAGAAGGTGGAGCAGCTCGTGCTGCGTACAGACTTCATAATGCTTTGTTGGCACAAGATGTAGATAGTCAGATGCTAGTAATGAGTAAAAGTAGTGATGACTATACAGTAACAGGTCCATCAACAAAGATTCAAAAAGCTTTTGGAAAATTAAGACCTACACTAGATAGTTTACCTGTAAGATTTTATAAAGAAAAAACTAAAACACTTTTTAGCCCAGCATGGCTTGGATTTAGAGGTATTGTAGATAAGATAAATGAGATAAATCCAGATATAGTACATCTTCATTGGATATGTAACGGCATGATGAGAGTTGAAGATATATCTCGTATAAAAGCTCCTATAGTTTGGTCACTTCATGATATGTGGGCTTTTACAGGAGGATGTCATTATGATGAAGAGTGCGGTGGTTATGAAAAAGATTGTGGAAGCTGTAAAGTTCTTGGGAGTAGTAAAGAAAATGACTTAAGTAAAAAAGTATTTAAGCGAAAACAAAAAGTCTTTAAATCAAAAAAAGACATTACTATAGTGGGTTTAAGTAGTTGGCTTAACGAGTGTTCAAAAAATAGTACACTTCTAAAAGATAAAAAACATATAAATTTACCAAACCCTATAGATACAAACATCTTCAAACCATTTGATAAAGAAAAAGCAAGAGAACTTTGGAGTCTTCCACAAGATAAAAAACTAGTACTTTTTGGAGCTATGGGAGCTACAAGCGATCCAAGAAAAGGTTTTGACGAATTAAGTGATGCTATGAAAAAATTAAAAGATTCAAATATAGAATTTGTAGTATTTGGAAGTTGGAGACCACTTAATGCCCCTAATTTTGGTTTTAAAACTCATTATCTGGGGAGTTTAGCAGATGATGTTAGTTTAGTTACATTATATAGTGCTGTTGATGTGATGGTAGTACCAAGTCTACAAGAGAATCTATCAAATGCTATTATGGAAAGTTTATCATGTGGTACGCCTGTAATTGGATTTGATATAGGTGGGAATAGTGATATGATAGTGCATAAAGAAACTGGATATTTAGTAAAAACATTCGATACTTCAGATTTAGCTGATGGAATGGAATGGATTTTAAACAGTGAAAAATATGATGAACTTTGTACAAATTCTAGAGTAAAAGGACTAAAAGAGTTTGATAGTATTGTTGTGGCTGAAAAATATATAGAACTTTATAGAAGTATTTTGAATGAAAAATAAATCAAATATTGTAGAAATTTTAAATAAGCTTGAATTGAAAATAAATATTTTAAAAATGACATTGATAATGATGCTCCTGAATTAACTAAAATATTGAAAATATACTATGATTATCTGAAAGAAAATAATAAAATAGAACTTGAAAAAATAAAAGAAAAAAATAAGAGAATGAGAGATGGGGCTATAATAGTAGTTGGTATTATAGGAATAATAGCGATTCTTTTTGCTTTTTGTGATTGTTACAAAAAATATGAAGAAAATTACATGATAAAAGTAGAAAAGATTAGTATCCCAGATAAGATTTCAGAAAAAAGTAGCCGAAATGGAAACTAGTATTGTTCTTGCTATAATTGCAGGTTTCATATCTTTTATTGGACTTATTATTGCTAAAGAGCAAAAAATATCAGAATTTAGGCAAACATGGATAGATTTACTTAGAGGGGATATCTCTGAATTTATACAAGAATTACATCATTTCTATTTATCTTATGCTATTTATAAAAGTAAAGCATCAAATAATAAAGATTTTTTAGAAAACAACTTACAAATCACGAATCAAATACGATACTTATATTATAAAATAAAATTAAGATTAAATCCAAATGATAGTGATGGTCTCATAGAAATACTTGATAAGACAATTCTAATGATTACATCGAAAGATGAAATATTGAAAAATGTAAATTTTGAAAATATTGTTAAAGAATTAGATGATAAATCACACGAATTATTTAAAAGAGAATGGGAAAGAGTAAAAAAAGGTGAACCTTGGTTTATGTTTGCAAAATTGAGAATTATTGCGATATTTTGTGCCTTTATTTATTTGAAGGTGTAAGAAGATATTTTAAGAAGTAATTGATTGAAAAAGTTGCTTTATTAAGATATAAGTTCTTTAAAATAATAAAAATAATTTTTGTATTATTAAGTATATTTTAGATAAAATCAAATCCTACTAATAAATAATATATAAATCAAAATATAAAAGAAGTAATAAATGAATGACGTAATATGCTTGAATGAAGATTACAGTACGACAAGATTGATAATAAAAGAAAAACCAGAAATAATAAATAATCCAGAAGATAAGTTTGAAAGTGTACTCTTTTTGGAAGAGGGAGAAAACCGAAAAGGAGAAGGTGGTTTACGAACAAAAGGCTATTTTAAAAAATCTCATAAAAACAAACCTTTGATAAGTATAATCACAGTTGTATACAATGGTGAAGAATATTTAGAAGAAACTATTCAAAGTGTGATAGATCAAAATTATGAGAATATTGAATATATCATTATAGATGGAAGTTCTAATGATAGAACTATTGATATTATTAAAAAATATGAAGATATGGTAGACTATTGGGTGAGTGAAAAAGATTGTGGAATTTATGATGCTATGAATAAAGGATTAGATTTAATTAGTGGTGATTGGACAAATTTTATGAATGCAGGAGATGGATTTTATCAATCGGATACTATACAAAAATTATTTTTAAAAAATATTTACGATCAATATGTTGTAATTTATGGGGATACTCTTTTTAAATATGAAAAGTTTTCTAAAAAGAAGAAAAAACTACCAATATCATCATTTTGGAAAGAGATGATATTTTCACATCAAAGTACATTTATTTCAGTGAAAGAACATAAAAAAAGACACTATGATATTAATTTAGTAATTGGTGCAGATTATAAATTATTTTATTCTCTATATATTAATAATTTTGGATTTTATTACACGGATAGTGTTATCTCAGTAATGGCTCCTGATGGTATATCTGATAAGTTTAGAGTTAAAAGTATTTTGGAAAGATATAAAGTTTTAAAATCTATTAATAATAAATTTTATTATAAATTTTTCTACACCTATTTAATCATTAAAGAAATTTTAAAAAAAGTAATACCAATTCAAATTCAAAATAAATTAAGAAAGTTTTTATAGTGCTACTTCTTATATCAAGTTTATTTATTATTATTATATTTTTATACTATCTAAAAGTCAGATTTATAACTCCCATAAGTTTTTTTATAGTTATAAGTTATATTTATATATTATTTCCTATTGTATTAGTTAATACAGATAATATTCAATTTAATAATATTTTAGAAAAGTTTAGATATTTTACTTATGATAGCATGAGTAATGGTTTTGTTTTTTATTTATTATTAATCCTTCTTCCCGCATTTATTTTAGATTATAAATTAATACATAAATTAAAGAATAAAAATAGTAATAATAATAGTAATAGTAATTATATTAATAATAATATGTTACTTATAGTAAAGTTTTTATTATATTTCTCAATTATTGGTTTTTTTATGGGTTTGAATATGTATGGAATAAATAATTTTTATAATGGATATTCTGGACAAGGAGAATTTATGATAGGTAGTTTAGGCTGGTCTATACTAACCAGCTCTGATTTGCTCTTTTTTATTGCTATAAGCATGATTGTCAAAATGAATGGATTAACTAAATATTATACTTTTTTGTTATTGATTTATTCTCTTTTACATCTTATTGGCGGTGCAAGATTGATGACAATAACAGGTATAATAATGATTGTTTTTATATATAATAATTTTTTTATTAACTTATCAAATAAATTATTATTATCATTAATAAGTTTTGTTATGGTTTTTATTATATTTGGTGCATTAAGAAGTGGAGAATTTAATATAGAAAATGGATTTTTAGAATTTGGTTTTGTTGGATTTGGTTATTATAATCTATTCTATCAAAAAGACTTATTCGATATATATATAATAGAATTTATTCATGATATAATAGTTTCATCTATACCATTACCAATTAATAAATATGAACTTTTATATAGAAATGACTTAATTCTAAATTATTTTTATAGTGCAATAGAAATCTCTCCAGTAGGAGGTTCCTTTTTCTTGACAGAAATGTATCTTTACTTAGGTGTTCTTTCGATAGTTTTTATTTTTATAGGTTTATATATTACATATAAATTAATCATATTTTATCACAATTTACATATGAACAAATTTAAACTAATTTTTGCAATCACACTAGGATTATATAGCAGTTATTTTTTAGTTAACTTTATGCGTAATTATCTTCCTGCAGCATCTTCAATGCAAGTAAAAATTATAATAATTACATTATTTTTTATGTTAATATTGAAGTCGTATAAAATTAATAGATTAAGATGAATTTAATGAAAGGATATTTTTTCAAAAATATAAAAATACTTTATAGTTAATAAAAATGTCAAAATTATAGTTTATATATAATACCCAGTAGTTTTATTGTATGCTTCCATCTATTCAGATTTTTGAAGCTCATTAAAAATATTAATTTATATAATGCTAACTATTCATAATAAACAAAATGATATTGTAAAAATAAATGTTATTTTTACAAAAAATTTTACTAATGGTATAAATAAACAAGAAAGGCTAATATTATGATGTTATCAGTAGGACCACTTTTACCACCAATACATGGACAATCTCTAGCATTTACAAGGTTTGTTGATAGTATAGAAAATGAAAAAAAAATAGTAATTAATACAAATTTTGAAGATAAAACGAAACAAGGCAAACTAATTGGTACCTTTAAGACTATACTATTAATAGCTTTTAAAGCTACTTTTCTAAAGTATGATGTTGTCTATTTTACATGCAGTAGAAGTTTTTTAGGAAGTATAAAAGATATACTCCTGATAAATATTGCTATTTTAAGAAGGGTAAAAATAGTGAATCATCTTCATGGCTCAGATTTTTATGAGTTTTTGCATAATAGTCCAAAATGGTATCAAAAAATACTTTTTAGTAGTTATAATAAAGTAAATACTTCTATTGTCTTACTTGAGAGTATGAAAAGTCAATTTAAAGATTTTAAAAATATGAAAATTATAGTTATCCCAAACTTTTATGACAAAGAACTAGATATAAAATTAGTAAAAAAAGAAAAAAATAGAATAAATCTAATCTATTTATCAAATATAATGAGTAGTAAAGGGATTTTTGAGTTACTTGATGCTTTTGAAGAATTAATTAATACTTATGATAATATATATCTGACTATTGCAGGGGGATATATAGCTGATGAATTTATGACGATATCAGAGGTTAAAGAAAAATTTACGTCAAAGATAAAAGGAAATAATCTTGTAAGATATGTAGGTAAAACTTTTGGTGAAGAAAAAATAAAATTACTACAACGTTCAGATATATTTGTATTACCTACATATTATAAATCTGAAGCATTTCCTATTTCTATACTAGAAGCTATGGCCACTGGTAATGTTATTGTAACAACAAATTACAAATACTTACCTGATGTGATTAAAGAAAAAAATGGAGTATTGGTAGAACCAAAGTCAGTTGAAAGTTTATCTACGGGTATTAAAAGTGTATTAAAAAATGTTACTAAGCTAAGAGAGATACAAGATTATAATATAATAGAATCAAAAAGAAAATATAGTTTTGAAAAATATCTTGAAAATTTAAATAAGATTGTTTTTAAATAAAGAAGTTTTATTAATATATCAGAATTCTTTAAAACTGATAAATAAAATAAATATGATATTTAAAAATATAGAGAAATCAAAAATTTAATAAAAATTTAATAAAAATTTAAAGGTTAATAGTAGTGAGTAAACTAAAAATATCAATAATAACTGTGGTATGGAACAATAGTGAAACTATAAAAGATGCTATAAATTCAGTTCTTTCTCAAAGATATAAAAACATTGAATATATAATAGTTGATGGAGCAAGTACTGATGGTACAATAGAAATAGTAGAAAGTTATGGAGATAAAATATCAAAATTTATTAGTGAAAAAGACAAGGGTATTTATGATGGAATTAACAAGGGTATTTCTTTGGTAAAGGGTGATGTTATAGCATTTTTACATAGCGATGACATATATGCAAGTGATAATATCATAGAAGATGTAGTGAGAATCTTTGCAAAGGATGAATCACTTGATGGAATATATGGAGATTTAATCTACACACCTAAAAAGGACACTAGCAAAGTACTTAGATACTGGAAAAGTAAAGACTTTGATAAAAGTCTTTTAGCCCAAGGATGGATGCCTGCTCATCCTACACTATTTTTAAAGAGCGATGTATATGAAAAGTATGGTAATTTTGATTTGAGTTTTAGGATAGCTGGAGATTATGACTTTATGCTTAGAGTGTTAAGTTCAGGTATAAAAGTAAAATATCTACCAAAAGTTTTATATAAGATGAGGGTTGGTGGAGAGAGTAATAAAAGTCTTAAAAATATAATACAAAAAAGTAAAGAAGATTTGAAAGCTTTAAAAAAGAATAATATTGGTGGAATAGGTAGTTTACTTATCAAAAATTTTTCAAAGATAATGCAATTTGTTAAAAAGCATAAAAGTGACTAAATATTCTAAAAAGATGATATTAATAATGATATTATCTTTAAAATGCTAAAATTATTTTATGATTATTTTTAAACTAACACTAATATTTTTCTTATCCTTCCTTTTTATAAAACTGATAATAAAATACGCGCCAAAACTTGGTCTATCAGATATACCAAATGAGCGAAGTTCTCACACTAAAATCACACCAACAGGTTCTGGTATAGGTTTTGGCTTTGCTTTTTTTGTATCTGTGATACTTTTTGAATTTTCTTTGTTTCTTGAGCATTGGCTTGTTTTCTTAGCTATATTTTTAGTATTTGTTATAGGTATTTTGGATGACCATAAAGATACAAGTCCTAAACAAAAGATTTTAGTGATATTTTTGGCTTCTTTGATACTGTATTTTGATGGTGTACATATAGAAAGTTTGGGTTCATTTTTTGGATTTGAAATACCTTTGGGATATATTGCTTTTCCTTTAAGTTTGATCTTTTTAGTTGGCTTTACAAATGCCTTAAATCTTGTAGATGGTTTAGATGGATTGTCTGCTAGTATTTCTATTGTGATTTTATCTACATTTTTATATATAGGGTATTTAAATCAAAACGATCTTATGATTGCTATATGTTTATTTACTATTGTTAGTTTATGTGCATTTTTAGTTTTCAATTGGAATCCTGCTTCTATTTTTATGGGAGATAGTGGGAGTTTGTTTTTGGGCTTTGTTATAGCTGCTGTGGCTTTGATGTCTTTGCAGTATATTGATCCTGTTATTCTTCTTTATCTTCTTAGTATTCCTACTATTGATACCTTTGTTGTAATGACAAGACGAATAAAGAAAAACAAGTCTCCTTTTTCTGCTGATAAGACGCATATTCATCATATATTATTGAATTTTTTTGCAAAGAAAGTGAAAAGAACTGTGCTTTTTTTGGTTTTAACACAAGCTATCTTTTCATTAGGTGGATTGATGTTAGCTCTTTCTTCAAAAGAAATAGGTGAAGGTATTGGTTCTACTGTTTTATTACTTTTATTTATTGGAATAGTGATATTATCATATATGATATTTACAGGTATGAAAAGAAGACAAAAACTTATAGAAAAATTAGCACATAGAAGAAAAAGGGCTTTAAAATGAAAGTATTAGTAACAGGAGGAGCTGGATACATAGGCTCACATACACTTATAGAACTAGACAAAGCAGGATTTGATTTCGTAGTTTTTGACAATCTTTGTAATTCTTCAAAGCAGAGTCTCAAAAGAGTAGAAAAAATCATGGGAAAATCTATAGATTTTGTAGAGGGTGATATAAGAGATGCAAAAGTTTTAAGTGATGTGTTTGAAAACTATGATATAGATAGTGTTATTCACTTTGCAGGACTTAAAGCTGTAGGTGAATCAGTAGCAAAACCTCATATGTATTATGACAATAATATCAATGGTACACTAGTACTATGTGAAGTTATGAAAAAGTATGGATGTAAAAAGATAGTATTTAGCTCATCTGCAACTGTGTATGGAGATCCTCATACTACTCCAATACGTGAAGATTTTCCTGTAGGAGCTACAACAAATCCATATGGTAGAACAAAATACTTTATAGAAGAGATACTAAAAGACATATATGTATCTGATAATACAAACAAAATAGTAATTCTTAGATATTTTAATCCAGTAGGTGCTCACGAGTCTGGAACTATTGGAGAAGATCCAAATGGAATACCAAATAACCTTATGCCATTTATCTCTCAAACAGCAGTAGGTAAAAGAGAGTGTCTTAGTGTATTTGGTGGTGATTATGATACACATGATGGTACAGGTGTGAGAGATTATATTCATGTGGTAGATTTGGCTCTTGGACATGTAAAAGCTTTACAAAAGATAGATAGTATAGATAAAGTATTTACTGTAAATCTTGGAACGGGGAATGGCTATAGTGTAATAGATATGATAAAAGCTTTTCAAAAAGCAAGTGGTAAAAAAGTACCATATAAAATAGTAGATAGACGTCCTGGAGATATAGCAAAGTGTTTTGCAGACCCATCTTATGCAAATGAAGTCTTAGGCTGGGAAGCTCTTAGAGGAATAGATCAGATGTGTGAAGATTCTTGGAGATGGCAGTCAAATAATCCTGATGGATTTTAGACTACATTGAAGATTACTATATACTTACAATGAGTCTAGTTTCAGTTTTTGTTAAATCTTCTTTTTTAACTTATCTTTTAAAATAATCTTACCAGCTTCAACACCAGGTTGATCATAAGTATTTATTTGTACAAAGCTTCCTACTATTGAAGTAAGTAATTCATACGAATACATAAGTTTTCCTATGTTGTATTCATCTTGTGCTTCTATTGTGATGATATCACATGGTATATCTTTTAGATTTTGAATAGCTTCTATAGTTGCATCTGCTTGTTCGTTTATTAGGTTTTTAAACTTGATATTATTTATATAGTCAAGCTCTTCAAGTCCAGGAAGTGATACATCAGGAATAGTAAGTTCATTTTCAAAGTCTGCTACTTTGATAAATGTAATAGTCTTATCTCTTTTTCCTTCCATGATTAGTTGTAAAAATGAATGCTGATCAACAGGACCTGTTAGTGCTATTGGAGTTAGGGCTTGTTTTGTTTGGTTTATATTTATTTTACCAAGTGATTCTCCCCATAACTGCACATACCATTTATTAAAACCTTCAAGAAGTGATGAGTATGAAAATACTACGTTTATATTAAACCTATTTTTATTCTCTACAATAAATCTAGCTTTTTCCATAATAGAAGTATAATAATCACCTCTGTTAAAGTAGTCATTATAAATTGTCTGACAACCAAATAAAATTCTATCTATATCAAGTCCCATAATAGCCATAGTAACTAAACCAACAGCTGTAAACACTGAAAATCTTCCACCTACATTTTTAGGAATCTCAAAAGTCTTCATATCATTTGTTTTTGCATATGTATTTAGTTTACTATCACTCTCTGTTATACAAATAGTATTTGATTTATCAAGCATAGTGATAGATGATAAGTATTTTAAAATACTTACAGTCTCTATTGTAGTACCTGATTTTGAGATGATTATAAAAAGTGTATCATTAAGATCTAGTTTACTTATTCGTCTCTCTAAATCTAAAGGATCAGTTGATTCTAAGAAGTGAAGCTTTTTCATATTTTCTTTATGTTGTAAAAACTTATGAATAGCATACGTACCCAAAGAACTCCCACCAATACCAACTACAACAATATCTTGTTGAGTTACAGTCTTTGCATACTCTTTAAACTCACTAGTATCTTGAAATGGAAGATCATAGTAACCTACAGTGTTTTTTTCCAGTGAAACCTTGTAAAAGATCTCTTCATTTGATTTGATTTGATAAAAGTTTTTTGAATAGTCCATTATTTATTATTTCCTTTTTTATTTATTGTTTCCCAATAACCCGTCTTTTTACTCTCATTTAATTTACAGGGTCATTTAGAGGGTCATTTAGAGGGTCATTTACAGGGTCATATTAAAAATTACTTTTTACTCTCAACTTTCTTTGTTTTATTATAGAAGTGATTAGTTGCTTCCACAAACCCATCAATACTTCCACAATCAAATCGCTCTCCATCAAACTTAAAAGCTAAAACCATACCTTTTTTTGCTTGTGTTAAAAGTGCATCTGTGATTTGAATCTCTCCACCTTTTCCTGGTTTTGTAGTTCTGATGATCTCAAAAATATCAGGAGTTAAGATATATCTTCCAATAATCGCCAAGTTTGAAGGTGCATCTTTTGGATCTGGTTTTTCTACCATATCTTTGATCATAAAAATACCAGGTTCGATTTCATTTCCATCGATTACACCATATTTGTATGTCTCTTCCTTTGGAACTTCTTCAATAGCAACGATTGAGCATTGGTATTTTTTATAAAGCTCACACATTTGTGAAAGTACACCTTTTTTAGCATCACATAAATCATCTGCAAGAACTACTGCAAAAGCTTCATTTCCTATTAGTGTTTCACCACCTGTTAAAATAGCATGACCTAAACCTTTCATCTCTATTTGTCTAGTATATGAAAAAGTACACTTAGTAATAACATCTCTAATCTCTTTTAAAAGTGGCTCTTTAGAAGAACCTTTGATTTGATGCTCTAACTCATAAGAAATATCAAAGTGATCTTCAATAGCACGTTTACCTCGACCTGTAACAATTGCCATAGTAGTCATACCAGCTTCAATAGCTTCTTCAACACCGTACTGAATAAGTGGTTTAGTAAGTACTGGAAGCATCTCTTTTGGAGTTGCCTTAGTAGCTGGTAAAAATCTTGTACCATAACCTGCTGCTGGAAATAAACACTTTTTAATCATTTTAATTTTCTCCTATATTGTTTAACATTTTTACTAATATATCTTCATATAATTTTGCATTTTCTTTTGTATTGGCTTCAAACCTAGTTACTAGTTTTGGAGTTGTATTAGAAGCTCGTACTAATCCCCATCCATTTTGAAATATAACTCTTACACCATCAACTGTGATAATATCTTTTATAGTTTCAAAATCACTTGGTGGATTTTTTAAAGCTAATTTTAAATCATCTATGATTTTAAATTTTGTATCTTCTGTTACTGTGATATTTATCTCAGGAGTTGAATAAACTTTTGGTAAAGCTTCATACTCTTTATCATAATCAAAACCTTGATCGATTAATTCTAGCGCTCTAAATGTCGCATAAATAGCATCGTCATATCCAAAGTATCTGTCATTAAAAAACAGATGACCAGAAACTTCAGCCGCAAAATCAGCTTTTTCTTCTTTGATTTTTACTTTAAGATTTGAATGACCAGTTTTATACATGATAGCTTTTCCGTAAGAATTGATAGTATCATACATAACTTGGCTACATTTTACTTCACCAATAACAGTAGGGTTTTTGATAAATCTTGAAAAGAATATAGCTAATATATCACCTTTGAAGTTGTTCTTTTCTGAAAGTAGGGCGATTCTATCTGCATCTCCATCATAAGCAAATCCAAAATCAAACTCTCCACTAGCAAGCTCTTTTTTGATATCTATTAAAGTATGCTCATCACTTGGATCTGGATGATGATTTGGGAAGTTTCCATCAGGCTCTTCGAACAGTATTTTATGTTTGATATTTAACTTATCTAATATTTCTCTTAAAACTACACCAGCAACACCATTTCCACAATCAAATACAAACTTTTTACCTTCAAGTTTTAAAGCTTTGAAGTGATTTACTATATAGTTGATGTATTTGTTTTTAGCATCTATTTCAATAGTTATATTATTATCAGGTATCACAGAGTCATCAGCTAAGATATCTCTTCCCATAGAGTATATTTGCTCACCAAAAAATGGATCTTTATCTATAGTGATTTTAAAACCATTGTATTCAGGTGGATTATGTGAACCTGTAATCATGATAGAACCATCACACTCTAAACCATTAAAATCTACAAAGTTTGAGAAGTAGTTTACAGGTGTAGGAACTAGTCCCATATCAAGTACTTCTAATCCTGCATGATTAATACCAGAAGTTAACCAATCTTTTAGTTGTGGTGAATGGAGTCTAGCATCATAACCAACAGATACAAAAGTAGCATCTGGAACTTTTTTGATTAATTCTTTTGCGAAATAAAAACCTATCTTTTTAACAATATTTTCATTTAATTCTTCTTGAAAAATACCTCGTATATCATATTCTCTAAATATTGATGCGCTCATTATATCTTTTTCTCCTGACTTATTATAGTTTCAATTATAACTAAAAAAGACTTTATACAAAAACCCAAACAAAGCCTAGTAAAAAACCCAAAAGCAAGAAACTTCTAAAATTTAAGCCAATTCTAAGCGTTACCTCTTGACAAAGGCAG
>NZ_WFKJ01000030.1 GCF_009208075.1 Poseidonibacter ostreae
ATATAATAAAAAAGCATTGATACTTCTTTACTAGACCATATTATATCATGTGACAATTCATCTCTACTTTTACTTATATTAACATTGTTATTGTACTTATTAATAATTTTTTGAGTTGCTTGAACTATTGAATCTTTATTTGTATTCAAAATTAGTTCATGAAACAAAGCATCATTATTTGGAACAAAATAGCCTTTTTGTGATTTAATTATAGCAATTAAAAGTGAAACTTGCCAAGAGTGCCACTCAATTTTATCTAATTTTGAAGATGGTTTATTTACATAATCTAAAGCTTTAAAAGATTCAAATACATTTTTTGCAGCCTTTGATAAAGATAAGGAGTCCATTTGCTTAATCTTTTTTGGTAATGCAATATTATTAATATCTAATGATATTTTTTCATTATTAGGTGTATTTTCTTTTTGAACAACACTGTTATTAATACTTTTGTTGTTTTTACTACTATTAGCATTATTATTCATATTAAATAAAATCACTAGAAGAGAAATAGCTATAATTAATATTATAATTATACCTACTATTAAAAGTGTACTCATATATTTTTTCCTATAAATTCATAATTATTTAGTATCATATATTTGTCATCACAGCAAAGAGATGGAATATTTATATACTCTTTATTTTCAATTTTAAAACTTGACCCTTGATGATAATGACCTTCTATAATTATATCAGTTTTATAATTATTAATCCTTTTAGTAACTAAGCTTTTAAAGTTTTCAATCTTATGACAAATATTTTTTCCTAAAAGAGATGCTTCAATTTTTCTTGAAATAAAATTATTAAAATCTATACTATTTAAAAATTTCAATAAAATAGGATTTCTAATTATTGAGCAATATAAGTCATATTGCCAATTTATAAAGTTATCTCCGTGTGAAAGAGCAATTGTTTTATCTTTATATTTTCCAAATAGTGGCTGATTTTCTCTTTTTATAACTTTTATATTTGGAAAAAGTTTTTGTAAATTGTAGTCATGATTTCCCTCTAAATAAACTATTTCTATGCTCTTAGATAATTTATTTAGAAGTTCTATTACAGATTTATTTTGTCTTATAAAGTATTTACTTTCCCCTGATAAAAAATCAAAGTTATCACCCATCAAAATAAGTTGAGACGTTTCAAGCTCTTTACTTTCTATCTTAAGTAAAAAGCTTGAAAATTGAGTATTTTTTAAATTGTAGTGAGAATCAGCTATAAAAATAGCATTCTCTTGAAGATTAAGGAACATAAGCTATTTTTGGTATTCCCTCATTTTCTTCAAAACCACACATAATATTTGCATTTACAACAGCTTGTGAAGAAGCCCCTCTTAGTAAATTATCAATTGATGAGTTAATAAAAAGTGCTTTACCATTTCTTGCCACAAAAATATCACAAAAATTAGTACCAGCAACCATTTTTAAATCAACTGGTGTTTTTCTAACTCTTACAAACTCATTATTTACATAAGTATCTTCTAAAATCTTTTCAACATCAATCTCATCTTTTAGTGTTGCATAAACAGATACTAACATTCCTCTTGTTACTGGAAGTAAATGTGGTACAAAGTTTATTTGAAACTCTTTGTTTTTTACTAATTTTATTTTTTCTTGAATCTCAGGCATATGTCTGTGTTTAAATGGATTATAAGCATGAGAATTTTCATTTAAATTTACAAAATGTGCAACTTCACTTAACTTTTTACCAGCTCCACTAACACCAGATTTTGCATCAATAAAAATTTGACTCCCCTCTTGGATAAAATCAACAAAAGGTAATAAAGCTAATAATGTTGCTGTTGGATAACATCCTGGGTTTGCAACAAGTTTAGAGTTTTTTATCTCTTCAGAATAATACTCAGGTAAGCCATAAACTGAATCTTTGATATGTGCTTTATCTTCGTGAGGACAATAATGCTCTTCATAAGTATCAAGCTCTAATCTATAATCAGCAGATAAATCAACTACTTTTACATCAAGTTCAAGTAACTCTTTTGCAAAAAACATTGATGTTTTATGTGGAAGTGCTAAAAATGCTAAATCAGCAACTTTAGCTACTTCTTTTGCATTAGCTTTAGAAACATCAATATTTACAACATCTTTTAAACAAGGGTGTAAATCTTGTACATTTTCTTCACCTGTAGAGTTTGCAATATACGTAATATTAAATTTTGGATGAGTCAATAATAGTTTTATTAGTTCTAAACCAGTGTAACCACTAGCTCCAATAATCGCAACATTCATTATATTTTTAACTCCTCATATCCAATAGTTAAGATTTCAAAAGTTTTAACTCCACCAGGAAGTGTTGCTTTAATTTCATCACCCTCTTCTTTTCCTAAAAGTTGCTTAGCAAGTGGAGAATTAAAAGAGATTAATCCTTTATCTGCATTAGATTCAACTCCTCCAACAATTGAATATTTAAACTCTTCATCACTGTTTACATCAACTATTTCAATAGTTGATCCAAAGCTTACTCTTGTGTGTGGAAGTGTTGTTGGATCTATAATTACAGCTTTTGAGATAATTGCTCCAAGTTCTGCTATTTGTACATCAATTAGTTTTAATTTATCTTTTGCTGCATGATATTCTGCATTTTCTTTTAAGTCTCCTAATTGTCTAGCTTCATCAAGTTCAATTACCGTTTCTGGTCTCTCTTTTGATTTTAAGAAATCCAATTCACCTGTAATTTTTTCGTATCCGACATTTGTCATGGGCTCTTTATCCATCAACATCTCCAATCATTAATTTATGATATAATAGCGAAAATTTTTAAAAGAGTAGTTTAGATGAAATATGATAGAACAAAAAAGCTTTTTGGCGATGAAACATTTAATCAATTCCAAGACACAAAACTAATATTATTAGGTGTTGGTGGAGTTGGAAGTTTTGCTTTAGATGCACTTTATAACACTGGAATTACAAATATTACAATTGTAGATTTTGACACTTATGAAGATTCGAATATGAATAGACAATTAGGAAGTGTAGGAAATATTGGACGTATTAAAGTTGAGGCTTTAAAAGAAAAATATCCAGATGTAATTGCAATTAATGAAAAAATTACACCTCAATGGATTGATGAATTTGATTTTTCATCTTATGATTATATCTTAGATGCAATTGATGATATCAAACCAAAAGTTCATTTAATTCAAAGACATTATAAAAAAGTTATCACAACAAGTGGAAGTGCAAAAAGGATTGATCCTAGTAAGATTGAGTACAAATCAATTTGGGATACTTTTAATGATCCTTTTATTAGAAAAATAAGAACTGAATTAAAACAAAAAGGATTTAAGAAAAAATTTAAAGTAATTTTTTCATCTGAAAACCCAAATTGTATAGAAAAAGGAAGCTTTGAAGCAGTTACGGGTTCATTTGGTTTAATGATGGCATCTGTTACTGTACAAAAAATACTTGCTAAAATGAAAAAATAACTTAAAGTTACTTAAAGAATAAAAGATATATAATAAATAACTTAAGAGAAAAAAGGATTAATATGAGCGGAATTAGTGGTAGTGTTGAGCAAATGACACAAGCTCACTTGAGAAATGTTCAACAATTAGCAGTATTTTACACTGGTCACGATAATATTTACGCTATTAATATAGCAAAAGTAAAAGCTTTTATAATTACTGAAGAAGTAGCTATAAATGATACTCCTACTGACTCTGATATTATTGCAGGAATTGCAACTATTAGAGGTGAACCAGTTACACTAATCAATTTAGATGCATGGTTAGGACGAAAGCCATTAGCTGTAAAAGAATATAAATTAGTTATATTTTGCGAATTCAATCATAAAAAAATTGGGTTTTTAGTAAAAGATATGCTAGATATTGTTGAAAAAACAACTGATGACTTAAGACATACGGAAGAAACAAACTCTAAAATTACATATACTACATATGTAAAGGTTCACGAAAAAGACGAACTATGTACAGTATTTAATGCTGAGCAATTATTAAGAGATATTGGTTGGACTGATGATGGGGAAGATGATATACAAAAGTATGTAGATGATAAATTACACTCTGATAAAGTAATTCTTGCAGCTGAAGATTCAGGAGTTGCTAGAGAAGTATTAAACAGTTTCTTCAAAAAAACTGGTGCAAGATTTGAAATTTATACAAATGGTACACTACTTTTAAAAAGAATAGAAGAACTTAATCCAGAATCAATTGGTATGGTAATTACAGATATTGAAATGCCAGGAACTGATGGATATCAAGTTGCTTCATTTATAAAAGCGAACTCTAAATATGAACATATTCCAGTTATTGTAAACTCTTCAATGACAACAGAAGCAGTAAGAGGGAAAATGGATCAAATTGGAGTTGATGGATTTGTAGGTAAAACTGATATTCCTACACTATTTGAATTAACTAGAAAGTTTTTATCTTAATACTTAAATATCTTAAACTAGAAGAAAATCTTCTAGTTTATTTTTTTCTAATCTATTTTTCTTCTAACCACTGTTTAAAATTTTCTATTTGTTTTTGTGTTTGAATTGTTGATGTTCCACCAAGAGAAGTTCTTGCATTCATTGAGTTTCTTAAATCTAAATACATTACAATCTCTTCATCAATATCTTTAATTTCATCATTAGATTCTCTAATTTCTTCAACAGTTAATTCGCTAATATCTTTATTTAAACTATTAGCCTTTTCAACTACATCTTTTGTAATATAATATGCTGTTCTAAAAGGCATATTTTGTTTTTGAACTAAAAAGTCTGCTAAATCAGTTGCACTTAAGTGCCCTATTTTACAAGCATTTTCCATTTTATCTACATTTACAATCATTGTTTTAATAACTTCATTTAAAATCTTTAATGAAATTTCAATAGTTTTAACAGAATCAAAAACACCTTCTTTATCTTCTTGAGTATCTTTATTATAAGCTAATGGTAAACCTTTCATAACTGTTAAAAGTGAAATTAAGTTTCCATAAACTCTTCCTGTTTTACCACGTAAAAGTTCAGGAACATCAGGGTTTTTCTTTTGCGGCATAATTGAAGAAGTAGTAGCGTATTCATCACTCATTCTTATAAATTGGAATTCATAAGATGACCATGTTACAAGTTCTTCTGAGATTCTTGATATATGCATCATTGAAGTTGCTATATTAAATAAAATCTCTAAAGCAAAATCTCTATCAGAAACTGTATCCATAGCATGAGCAGTAGGAGCTGTAAACCCTAACTTATCAGAAGTACTTTGACGATCTATATTATGTGGAGTTCCAGCAAGTGCAGCTGAACCTAAAGGTGAATAGTTATTTCTTTCATAAGAGCTTTCAAATCTTTGTAAATCTCTTTTAAACATATTTGCATAAGCTAATAAATGATATCCAAAGTTAAGTGGTTGAGCATGTTGTAAATGAGTCATACCTGGAATTAAAGTTTCAGTATGTTTTGATGCAACATTTACAAAAGTATCCACTAATTGTTTTAATAAATCTTTAATACTTAGAGATTTTTCTTGTACATATAATCTAAAATCTGTTGCAACTTGGTCATTTCTACTTCTTGCTGTATGAAGTCTTTTTCCTGGTTCACCTATGATTTCTGTAAGTCTATTTTCTACTGCCATATGAATATCTTCATATGCAAGTGAAAATTCAAATTTCCCTGATTCGATTTCATCTTTTACTTGTAATAATCCATCTTCTATTAATTTTTGTTCATCAAATGTAAGAACACCTTGTTCGCATAACATTTGAGAATGAGCAATTGAACCTTTAATATCTTGAGAGTAAAGTTCTTTATCGAACATAATTGAAGCATTAAATTCATCTAGAATTTGTGCATTTGTATTTTTTAATATTTGATTATTTTGATTTGACATCTGTTTTCCTATGTTGTAATACGCTTAAATTTCGCGTATTATAACATAAGTGATATTATTTAAAAGCAGACATATCCATAGGGTCTTTTTTTGCTATCTTTGAATATTTTTTTACTCCAATTAGGCAGTTTGTAAAAAACATTAGATTTGAAATAATAAAAAGTATTGAAGCTAAATAAATTAAAGAATTAATAAAATAGCTTAAAACAAAAAATAGTATAGAAGCTGAATGAAAAAAGAAATGATATTTTATATTTTTTTCTTCAATAAACTCTCTTATTGTTGGAATTGAGAAATGTCCTTTTGAACTTAAATGAAACCATGACAAAAATGGAATAATTTTATAAACCATGCCTTGTAATAGAGAATATAAAAAACCAAATGCAAATACAACTGCCAATATAAAACTTGATTCAAAAATATCAAATAACCATAAAACCATAGATAAAATAAACATAATAAGTGAGAGTTTCCAATACCATAAAGTAATATCAAAGACTGGTCTCTTTCTATTATTTAATGACTTTAATCCAAAGTACGAGTAAGTTATAAATATAAACACAAATAATACTTTTAAAATAAAGAAATTTATTTTAAAAAAGAAAAAGAAAAAGCTTAAGAATAAAAGAAAAAAGATAAATAATGGCATTTTATTTTGTACAACTTTAGCGAAGTCTTGGGCTACATAAAACATAGGAATAACTTGAAAAGATACTCCAATTATAAGTAAAGCAGCAAAACCAAAAGATGCAAATAAAATATGAGAATTTAAAAATACAGTATAATTTTCACCCATATTACCACTCATATGCGAAATACCTAAAAACAGTCCAAGAAAAAATGTAAGTAATCCTGAAACAGAAAATAGTCTCATAGCTTTTACAGTTGATGTTAAAAATTCAACTTTAAAAAGTAGTTTTATTGTAATTGAAAAAAAGAATAAAAAAGCAATTGATAAAAAAAGTACTCCAAGATGTAAAAGCATCTTTATTTCAAAAAAGAAAGAAGAGCACAAACCTAAAGTTCCAAGTACTAAGCTTGTATGCACTACATTTCCAAATAAAAGTGGTCTTTTTATCACTGAACCTGCAAGAACTGGCATCATTTGTTGCATTGCTCCAAATATTATCATTGATAAAATACCTAGAGTAAATAAATGAACAGCAGCAATTGCAGCATATGAATATTGATTTGAAACTTCAACAAATGGAGTAAAAAGAAAAAGAAGTCCTAAAAGCACTCCAAAAATAGGAGCACTTAAAAAGAATTTTATAGGAACATTAATAGGTGGAGCTTGCTCTAAACTTAGGCCTTGATTGAACATATATATCTATATTGCTTTCATGTTATCTACAACATCACCTACAATATCACCTAAGTGACTGTCTGCCATAGCGTATAACATTTGTTCTTCTTTCATATTATGTTGTTGCATTAACATCATTAAACTTTCACTTACACCAAAGAAATGATTCTTATTTGTAGCATTTACATCCGCTTTTAAATCTTCTAAAAGACCTCTCATTTGGTCATGTTCCATTCTCATCATAGCAGTTGGGCCTTGAGTCATTCCTGTTTTGTTTTCAAAAGCTGAGAACATAACTTTCTCTTCCATATCAAAATGATGTAGTAAATCTTCAGAAAATTTAATTAGTTTAGAGTTTGCATCTAGCCAATCTTCAGATGCTACAGCATTTTCCATGCTTGCAAACTCTTCGTCACATGCTCTATGATCTTGTGTTAAAAATGATGATATTGTTTCCATTATAATGCCTTATTTTTGATTTTTTACATTATATTAAAAACAGTAAGTATATAAATTGATAACAATCAATATAAACTATTGATTATCTTTGTTATTAAAAACTTTATTTTGAATATTATATTTTTTACAAATAAACATAAAGAAAAAGAAAATGGAAGTATGAAAAACAACTAATAAAAATATAGCTAAAAGAGGAACACCTAAAAGTTGGTAAGACCAAGTATAAGACCAAACCCCAAAGTAAATAGTAATAATTTCACCAAAAGTTGGTAATATTGCAGATATAAGAATAAGCATAAGAATTTTACTCTTTAAAGTATCAATTTTTATTAGCCTTAAGATATTTTCTTCAATACGATAAAAGAACATAAAAGTTAAACCCCAAGCAAGTGGTAACCAATAAGGAAATTGCCTATTACTACTTAAATCATAATAAAGCCAATATCCATTTTCAATTCCCCAAACTTCAGCACAAACTCCTAAAAAACCACTTATTAAAGTCCCAGAAAATAATATATATGCTTTATTTTTCTCAGGATTTATTCTTGTGTCCTTATAAAATCTATAAATAAAAATACAAAGTAATAAGACTAAAAGCAAAAAATCATACTTATGAAAATAGCCAATAATAGAACCTATTATAAGTAATGAAATAAAAGGTCTAAAAGAAATTAGTAACAGTTTTTTTAACATTTATTAATTTTATCTAAAAAACTATGAAACAATAATTTTAATAATATTTGCAAGAAGCATAAAAACTAAAACAATAACTAATACTTTTTTAATAAACTTTTCACCACCTTTAATAGCATAATGACTCCCAGTCCATGAACCAGCCATATTTGCTAAGGCCATAGGAAGAGCAATCATCCATAATACTTTTCCAGCAGCAACAAAAGCAATTGCTGAACCTAGATTTGTAGCTAAGTTTAAAGGTTTTGTTGAAGCTGTTGAAACAATATAGTCTAAATGTAAAAACTTTTTCATTGAAATTGTCATATAAGTTCCAGTTCCAGGTCCCAATAAGCCATCATAAAAACCAATTGGTGCAGTTGCTAAAACTATATTTTTATTATTTAATTCAGTTTTTTCTTCTTTTATATCCTTACTTTTCTTTAATAAAAAGAGTAAAGCTATTGGAATTGATATCAAAATAGCCCAATTAATAATCTCATCTGATAAAAACATAACTAATTCACTTCCTATATAAGAAGCTATTAAACATGGAACAATAGCAATACTTACAACTTTTAAAGATATTTTTTTACTAAGAAAATATTTTATAGTAGCCATTGTAACACCAAATAAACTTGCCATTTTATTTGTTGCCAAAACAAAAATAGGAGGAATACCACTTAATAGAAGTACAGGGACTTGAACCATTCCCCCACCACCTGCAATTGAATCTATATAACCTGCAATAAAACCTGTAATTATAAAAACTATGATCCATGTAATAGTAATATCTTGTAAAAATTCCATTTATACTCTTTTAATTTTTTGCAATTATAACTAAAAGTTCAAAATATTCCAAAGAATAAGATATAAAAAATAATATTTAGACTATTGATTTAAAACAATATATTACTATTACTTTTCTAGTATAATTATAGTAACTATAACTATCAAGGTTCAAATAATGCTTAGAAATATATCAACTAAAAAAAGATTACTAATTAACTTAATTTCAAGTCAAATAGGATTCGCTTTAATAAGTATAGTTGCAATATTAAGTGACTATAAAATTATTGCAATTATTACTGTAAATATTTTCTTTGCTATTATAACTACATATTTAGCAATACACTCCATGAATAGAATTGTTGGAGGTATTGATAAACTTAAAAAATATATTGATAATCTTATGGATTTTGCTTTTTATAAAACAAATCGAATTAAAAAAGCAGAATTTATTAATGATGATGATATTGGATTAATTTTAAAAGAATTAAATTTATATGTAGATAAATTTGATACGATGAGAAAAAATGACATGCATGTGCTTGGAGAAGTTGTAATTGCATTGAATAAAGTTTCACAAGGAATTTATACTTCTAAAATACATACTAATTCTAACAATTTTATGATTCATACTCTAAAAATAATAGTAAATAAAATGCTTGAAACAACAAATGAAAACATGCAAGAATTAGTTGATATAATGGATAAGTATACAAATCAAGATTATCGAGATCAAATGAAAATAAACCCTATATTAAAGGGAAAAATGCTTATTACAATGGAACAAATAAATAAATTAGGAAAAGAATTAAATGATAGTGCAAAACTTAATTTAAAGAATGGTACTAAATTAGAATCAAATTCTATTAGTATGCATAAGTCAGTTGAAAACCTATCAGTAAGAGCAAATGAACAAGCTGCGTCTTTAGAAGAAACAGCAGCATCTTTAGAAGAAATTACTTCCATTACACAAAACAATAATGAAAATGCTATAAAAATGGCAGACTTAAGTAAAACAGTAAAAGAATCTGTTACTTTAGGAGAAAAACTTGCTAGTGATACAGCAAGTGCTATGGATGAAATAAATCAAAAAGTAACTTCAATAAATGAAGCGATAAGTGTGATTGATCAAATAGCATTCCAAACAAATATCCTTTCATTAAATGCAGCAGTAGAAGCTGCAACTGCAGGTGAAGCTGGAAAAGGCTTTGCAGTTGTTGCAGGTGAAGTTAGAAACCTTGCAACAAGAAGTACACAAGCGGCAAAAGAGATTAAAATCTTAGTTGAAAATGCAACTTTAAAAACAGATCAAGGTAAAATGATATCAGATGAAATGAGTAGAGGATACAATAATTTAAATACACTAATATCTCAAACAATTAATATTATTCAAGACGTAAGTGTTGCTTCAAATGAACAGTTAACTGGTATTAAACAAATCAATCAAGCAATTACAATACTAGATAAAGTAACACAAGAGAATGCAAGTGAAGCTAGCAAGGTAGCAGACTTTGCAGATGAAACTCTTTTAATGGCACAAATTTTAGTAGATGATGCAAAAAATAAAAAAGTAAACTAGGATAAATAATGGGAAAAGAGATAGTTTTAGATGATTTTGCCTTTTTAGTAAGTGAAACTGATGAAAAAGGAATTATAATATTTGCAAATGATGATTTTTGTAAAATTGCTGAATATGAAGTTGATGAATTAATAGGACAAGCACATAGTATTGTAAGACATAAAGATATGCCAAAAGCTGCTTTTCAAGACTTATGGGACACTGTAAAAAAAGGTGAAATTTGGAGTGGATATGTAAAGAATGCCACAAAATCAGGTAACTATTATTGGGTATTTGCAACAGTTTTTCCAACTACTACATCAGATGGAAGAAAAGGTTACTTATCTTGTAGAAGAAAAGCAAGTATTGAAGAAATTAATGAACATATAATTCTATACAAAGATTTAAAAGCAAAAGAGAGCATATAATTATTCTTTTGCTTTTTAATTTTCTTATTAAAGCACAAGTAAGTCCTACAAAACAACTTCTAAAAATCATAAAATCTTTTTATGAAAATATTTATTTTATACCCTAATCAACTTTTTAAAAATATAGAAAAACTTAACAATACCAAAGTGCTATTAATAGAAGAGCCACTTTTTTTTAAACAATATGACTTTCATATTCAAAAGCTAGTTCTTCATCGTGCAAGTATGAAATTTTATGAAGGGTATTTAAAAGAACATAATATTGATATTGAATATTTTGAAGACGAAACTTACCTAAATAAGTATCAAGATGAAGAAATTTATGTTTATGATTTATTTGATGATTATTTAGAAAATAAAGTCTATAAAAACTTTACTAATATTAAAACAGTTAAAAACCCTAACTTTATAAATCCAAATGATTCAAATAAATTTATGCATAATTTTTATAAAAATAGAAGAAATGAACTAAATATTTTTATGGAAAATGGTAAGCCACTTCATGGCAAGTATAGTTTTGATAGTGAAAATAGGAAAAAGCTTCCAAAAGATATAAAAATACCTGCAACATTTAGCTTTGATAATAAATATGTAAAAGAAGCAAAAAATTATTGTAAAAAGTTTAAAACTCTTGGAGTTGTAAATGAAGATTTTTATTATCCTACTACTTTTGATGAAGCATCAATCCAACTTGAGTATTTTATAAAAGATAAATTTGAAAACTTTGGAGATTATCAAGATGCAATAACAAAGCAAAATAAAGAGTACTTTTTATTTCACTCGAATATTTCAAGCTCATTAAATATAGGTCTTATAGATTTAAAAGAATTAATAGAAAAAATAGTAAGTGCAGATGCTGCATATAATGCAAAAGAAGGTTTTATACGTCAAATAATAGGCTGGAGAGAGTTTATGCTAAAGATTTATCAAAATGATGGTGTAGCTTTACGTAATTCTAATTTTTTTGAATTTAAAAATGAAATTCCTCTTAAAATATTAGAAGCTAAAAGTGGGATTACTCCTTTAGATGATTGTATAAAAAAACTAAATCAAAGTGCATATAATCATCATATAGAAAGACTAATGATTTTAGGAAATTTATTTTTATTACTTGAAATAAAACCAAATAGCGTTTATAAGTTTTTTATGAAACATTATATTGATGCTTATGATTGGGTAATGGTCGGAAACGTATATGGAATGAGTGGGTTTAGTGATGGAGGAAGTATCACAACTAAACCATATATTTGTAGTTCAAATTATATTATAAAAATGAGTGACTATAAAAAAAGTGAAGATTGGAGTCCTATTGTAGATGCTTTATATTGGAGATTTTTAAATAAATATTCAAATAAGTTTGCGCAAAATCCAAGAATGAAAATGCAAATAGCACTTTTAAATAAAATGAAAGATGAGAAGCTACAAAAGCATTTAGAAATAGCCAATAATTTTATAGAAAATCTTTTTATTACAAAATGATATATTTTTAAGTGTTAGCTATATTTTTTACTAAAATTAGAGTATGAAAAATGATATATATGAAAAAATGGAAATTCTTAGTAATAGTGCAAAATATGATGTATCTTGTTCTTCAAGTGGAGTTGAAACAAATTATAAAAAAGGTGAGTTAGGAGCAACTCATACAAGTGGAATTTGCCATAGTTTTACACCTGATGGAAGATGTGTATCTTTACTTAAAGTACTTCTTACAAATATATGTATTTATGATTGTGCCTATTGCATAAATCGTATTTCAAATGATATCCCAAGAGCTGTATTTACTCCAAGAGAACTTGCTGATATCACTATAAACTTTTATAAAAGAAACTATATTGAGGGACTTTTTTTAAGTTCTGGAATTGTAAAAACTGAAGACCATACCATGACTTTAATTTTAAAAGCTCTAAAAATTTTAAGATATGAATATAAATTTAATGGATATATTCATGTAAAACTTATACCTGCTAGTAGCATGGAATTAGTTGAGCAAATAGTAAAACTAGCAAATAGAGTAAGCTCAAATATTGAGCTTCCAAGTGATAAATCTTTAAAACTTCTTGCTCCAAATAAGACAAAAGAAAAAGTACTTCAACCTCTAAAATTCGCAAGAGATTTAAGTTTAGAAAAGAATCAAAAACCAATAGGTATGAGTACGCAACTAATTGTAGGTGCTACTCCTGAAAGTGATAGAGATATTTTAAAACTAAGTTCAGCACTTTATGATAAAGCTTTATTAAAAAGGGTTTATTATAGCGCTTATATCCCTGTAAATGATGATAGAAATCTTCCATCAATAGTCTCTAAACCCCCAATGTTAAGAGAGCATAGGCTTTATCAAGCTGATTGGTTACTAAGATTTTATGATTTTTCTTGGGAAGAGATAGTAACAGATGAATTTCCAAATTTAGATGAAGACTTAGACCCTAAAGCTTTTTGGGCAATTAACAATCTAAAATACTTTCCAATGGAAATAAATACAGCTTCAAAAGAAGAACTTTTAAGAATTCCAGGAATTGGAGCTAGAGGTGTATTTAAGATATTAAAAGCAAGAAGATTTAAAAGACTAACTTTTGATGATTTAAAGAAATTAAAAATCTCAATTAAAAAAGCAAAATATTTTATAACTTGTGATAAAGAGTTTCAAAAACAAGTTCCTTTTTATAGAGAAAATATAAGAACAGCACTAATAAAACCCGAAGTAAAAAAAATAATACAACCCTCATTATTTGATATAAGTTCAATTACTGGTGAGCTATGATTTTAATTTATGATAAGACTTTTGAAGGATTTCTATCTTTAGTTTATGATGTTTATTATCAAAAATTAAGACCTATAAAAATCTATAAAGAGATTCCAAATGAAATAGTTTTTGAAGAGATAAAAGATATTCAAACAGAAGAACAAAAATATACAAAAGTTTTAAAAGCAATTAAATCCAATTTCTCAAAACAGACAGTACAAAAAATATTAAATATATTTATGTGTGATTCAAAAGATTTTGAAATAGCTTTATTAGAGTATATTATTCTTGGATTTAAAGATAATAAACAGCTTTTAAATATCAATAACTCTTGTGTTTTTTATCTTACAAACTTAGAAAAAGAGTTATTTAAAAATGTTCATAAAATGTATGCGTTTATAAGATTTGAAGAGCTTGAAGATGGTACTTTATATGCCAAATTAGAGTGTAGATTTAATGTATTATATTTTTTAGCTAAACATTTTTTAAAAAGATTCAATAATCAAAACTTTATAATTCATGATATAAATAGAAAACTTGCTTTTATAAAAATAGATGAAGAGTTTTCAATTCAAGAAGTATCACACTTCGAAGAACCAAAACATTCAAAAAGTGAAGAAAAATTTCAAATGCTTTGGAAAAGATTTTTTAAAGGTGTTACGATTGAAGAAAGAATTAATTTAAAACTTCAACAAAATCTAGTTCCTTTAATCTATAGAACTTATATGAGTGAATTCATATAAGTAACTAAGAATCAAGGAAGGAAATAATTTCTTTTATTTTATTTGTATTAGATAAATCTTCTTCATTTATAAGTATAGTTTTTTCTTTAAAGATTTCTAATTTAGATAACTTTTCTTCATCAAATTTTGAAGAGTCAAGAAGTATATAATCAAAAGTAGATTCTTTTAAAATATCTAATAATTCAGTAAAACTACTTGTAGTAGTTAAATTAAATGATTTTTGTAATAAAACAGATAGTGAAATAAATTTTATTGGGTTATTATTAAAAAGTACTATTTTTTTCTTATTGCTATTTAAAGAATTACTATTTTTACCTACTTCTTTTTGAATGATTTCTTCTTTATTAGATTTAATTCTTGCAGTGAAAGTTGAACCAATATTTACTTTACTTTCAACTTTAATATCTCCACCAAGTAATGTTGTAATCTCTTTTATAATAGATAAACCAAGTCCAGTTCCACCAAACTTTCTAGTTATACTTGAATCAACTTGTTTAAATCTATCAAAAACATCTTCTATTTTATCTTCTGGAATACCAACCCCTGTATCTTTTACTTCAAATTCAATAAACTCTTTATTTAATCTTACAGTAAGTTTTATTTCACCATGATCTGTGAATTTAAAGGCATTACTTAATAAGTTTTTTAATACCTGTTTAACTTTATCTTCATCACTATGAATTAATCCAATCTCTTTACTACATTCATAAGAGAATCCTAAGTTTTTATTTTTCATTTGAAGTTCAAAGTTATTATAAGTTTTTTCTAAAAGTTTATATAAGTTAAAGTCTGAATAATGTGCTTCAATTTCACCTGCTTCAAGTTTTGATACATCTAATATATCTTCAACAAGCTTTAGTAAATCTTTTCCTGAATTATTAATAATACCTAAACTTTTAATATCTTTTTCATCAAAATTACCTTTTTTATTTTTAAGCATAATCGAACTTATAAGGTTTACAGAATTTAGTGGAGTTTTTAATTCATGGCTCATATTTGCTAAGAAATCATCTTTAGCTCTTGATGATTCTTCTGCAAGAAGTTTAGCTTCATTTAGATTTTGTGTTTTCTTATTTAATTCACTCATCATATTTGAGAAGTTTGTATTTAACTGATAAATTTCTAAAATATCTGTATTTATAGTATTTATTTTACTGTCTGTTTCTTTTATTTTTGTTGTCTCTTCAGAAAGTTTTACAATTGGTTGAGTAATAACATCTGAGAAAATATTTATTCTTCTTAAAAGAAAATAGAAAAATATAATATAAAATAGAAGAAGAAAAGCAATTGCAAAATAACCTATTTTATTAGAAAGTTCTTTTAAATGTACAATAGAATCAAAAATCTCATTTTTATCTATAAGAATTAAAAGCTCCCAGTCTGTCTCATGAACTTTTTGCTCTAATGCTAAATACTCATTTCCTTGAATAATCAAAGAGTCTGTAGACACCTTTTCTTGTATTAATTGTTTAAATTGGGAAGCAAAAGGAGTACTGTTTTTTAAAATATTAAACTCTTCAGGTTTTTCTATTGTTTTTAAAATAGCATCTGTATATAAGTGTTCTTTTAACTCTTTTAAGCCTAAAAGATTCTCTATATATTCAGACATTGCGATAATCATACCATCTTTATCAACCATAAATAAATTTGCATTATATGGTAGTTTTCTATTTAAAATATTTTTAACAAAACTATCAATTGTAATATCAATTCCAGTAACACCTTCTAAAATGTCACCATTATAAATAGGAACAATACAAGATAGCATCCATCCATTTCCAGCAGGATCTAAATATGCGCCTGTCCAAACAGGTTCTTTTTTAGGATTATGTTTTAAATCAGCTAAGTAATAAAAATTATAATCAGCCATATTAATATGTCTTCCATATTGTTGTGCAACATCATCGATAAAAGGATAAAGTCTATTCATATTATCACTTGTATTAAAATATGCAGCAACTATATTTTCATTTGTATCTACTATACTTTTAAGGGAGATATCCATAGCTTCAGTAAATTTAGCCTTAGCTAACTCTTTTTCACCAATTTTTGTTTCTGCAGAGTAATATAAAGAAGATCCAACTTTATTTGCTTTATAAAAAACTCCATTTTTTGCAACTTTAAAACTAGGTTCACCATTTGGAAGCCCAAAGTTTTTAGAATTTTTCATTATCTCTTGATGTTCATATTGAAGAACTTTCGCAAGTCTTGTAACTTCACTTAGTTTATCACTAATAAATTTTGATTCATTTTTTAAAACTTCTAAAGTATGCGATTGAGCATTATTTAATAATAAGTTTGTATTTTTTAAAGAAATATATGCATTAATAGAGAAATAAAGCACTAATAGTGCAATTTCTACAACTAAAATCGGAATTAATGAAAATTTGAAAAAATGTGATATTAATATTTTATGTAGTTTTTTATTTGGCATTAAGTGTCATGAGTATATAAATTTACTCATGATAGCACATAATAGTATTCTAAAAGTATTATTTTAATTCACTTTGAGAGTACTCTTCATCTTGTCTTGGATCTAACTCTGGTAGTTCAGCTCCAGAAGTAATAGGAATGTTAACAAATACACTTAAATCTTTGTCTTTAACTCTTTCTTGTGTTAAAGCATAAATACTTAAAGCTAAGCATAAAACAAAGAAACATACAAATAAGAAATTTGGACTAAAACTAAGACCAACACCTATGATTAAAGGTGAAAAAAAAGATCCTATTCCATAAGTAAAAAGTAAAGTTCTACTAATTTCAACAATATCTTTATTTTCATCAACAACATCATTTGCTCGTGCAACTGCTAAAGGATATAAAGTAAATACAGTTAAACCTAATGAAAACCCAAGAATAAGTAAATATAACTCTTCATTTGCATATACAACAAAAAGTAAAGAAGTAAAAGCACTAATAAAAGATACTATTGATATAAGTTTTCTTCTACCAAATTTATCAGAAAGCATTCCAACAGGCCATTGTGAAATCAAGCCACCTATAATTGAAATTAGCATAAATTTTGATACTAATTCAACAGAATCACTTTGCATTAAAATATAAACAGGAAGCATTGAAAAGAAACCACCAATTAAAAAACCACTTATAAAACTTGTAACCGTAGCAAGAGGAACAATTGAAAAAATCTTTGGAAAACTAAACTTATCAAAAGGTGTTAAAACAGGCTCTTTTATCTTTGTTAGAGATATAAAAATAACAGAAAATAATACAAGTGCAGAACCAATAGTAAAAATAAACTGTTTAAAATGTTCGTCAATATTTAAAAAAAGTTGTCCAATAGCAGTTGCTAAATAAAAAACTATCGTATAAATAGCTAAGATTTTTCCTCTACTTTCTTCTGAACCTTTTTCATTTAGCCAACTTTCTAATATAATTAAAAGAGCATAAAAAGAGAATCCAGATATTAGTCTTAAAACTGCCCATAAAATTTCATTGAAAAAAACTGCATGTAATAAAAAGGTAATTACCATTAAAGCTGCAAATGCTGCAAAACTTCGAATATGTCCAACACTAGAGATAATCTTTTGACTAAATATAGAAGATAATACAGCACCTAAAAAGAAACAAGCATTAATAATACCAATAATAGAGTTACTAACTTCTAATTCTTTTAGATAAATACCAATAAATGTTAAAATCATTCCATAGCCAATAGCTAAAAATCCTATTGCAAAGAATAAAGAAGATATTGGGAAGATGATTTTTTTTACACTCATTTTTAGCCTTTTTTAATATTAATTTTTAATAAGACCTATCCTAACAAAAATAGCTTATATTTTAATAATATTCTTTAAAATATTCAATTATTCTTCTTTCTAACATATATTTAGGATTAAAAATACTTCCTTCAATAAAGCCTAAATGTCCTCCATTTTCATAAAGTTCAAAAGTACAATTATTTGATAGTTCTTCTTTTAAAGGAAGAATATCTTTATTCATAAAAGGATCGTCAAGAGCATAAATTAGCAAAGTATTAATTCTAATATTTTTTAAAAACTGTTTTGATGAATTAAGCTTGTAATAATTCTCTGCACTTTCAAAATCATTTATTTTAGAAGTATACAAATCATCAAACTCTTTAATTGTAGATATTTTTTCAACTCTTTTTTTAGTTAAATTTAGTAGTTTTTTATAGTCATGTCTTTCATATTTTTTTATTAGTGTCTTTTTTAAAAGTTGCAATAAGTGTTTTTCATAGAGTTTTGCAAAACCTGAATTAAGAACTTTTGCACAAATACTTAAATCAAGGGGTGCACTCACACATACAGATTTTTCAATAAAGTTATCTATGAAATCTTTACCTAAAAGTTTAAGTAACATATTTGCACCAATAGAATAACCTATTGTAAAAAATTTTGCATTTTCATATTTTTTATTTAAATACTTTAAATACTCAATAGCATCACTAGTATCTCCACTATGATAAGTTTTGGCTTTTCTATTTACTTTTGGTCCACAGGACCTAAAATGCATAAGAACAACAGCTTGGTTTTTATCTTTTAAAGCTTTCATAATACCTTGAATATAAGGAGAAAGAAAAGAGCCTTCAAGACCATGGAAAATTACAAAGATATTTTTATTAGCTTTATTTTTATTTAACCAATAACATTCTACAAAATCTTTATCTTTTAATGTAAACTCTTCAATCTCATAATCTAAGTTCATATCTTTTCTAAAAAAAGAAGAATAAACAGTTTGTAGATGTCTATTTTTTAAGCCGTATGCAGGAGTAAAACCTATAGTAGTTTTTATATTGTTCATATAACAATGTAGTAAACAATTACTTATAAGGAAATAAAAAAAGGCCGATTCTGAAGAATGAGCCTTTTAAATTTTTATAATATATATTTATTTATTAAATTGGTAAAACTCTTAAGTTCTCATCAATTTTTTGTTGTAATACAGATTCGATTGCATATAAAGTTCCAGTAGACCCAGACGAACATCCTGAACATGAACCTAAGTATCTAATATATAAATCATAATGAGGAATATTTTCTTTAATATCAATAATTTCCATGTTTCCACCATCCATTACTAACATAGGTCTAATATCTTCATCTAATACTGAATCAATAGCTTTAATTCTTTGAACTAAAGTCATTTTATCAAATGTTAATTCACCAGATTCACTAGCATCTGCTGCATTTTTCATTTTAGCTTCTTCCATTTCAGCTCTAGTATCAGCTAAAATATCAACTAAATAGTAGTCCATTTCTTCGTGACCACCTGGTTTAATACATGATTTACAAAAAGCACCAGCTTTAGTATAATCAGTAATCTCTTCTACTGTTTTTAAGTCATTAATTTTGATAACTTCTTGAATTGTTCCTAAGCTTACTCTTGCACATTCACAAACAATAATTTCTGTTTCAAAAGATTCCATATCAACACCTTTATACTCAGATGCTGCTTTTTTAATAACATCATAAGCCATAACAGAACAGTGCATTTTTTGAGGTGGAACAGCTGGAGTATCTGGATTATCTCTTAATGCTTTTTCAACATCAATATTTGTAATTTTAACAGCTTCATCAACAGTTTTACCAACACATAATTCAGCCATAACATCAGAAGATGCAATTGCAGTACCACAACCAAAAGATTTGAATTTAGATTCAACAATCTCATCAGTTTCTTCATTTACTGCCCAATATAATCTTACAGCATCACCACATGATTCAGCACCAAAGTCAGCAACAATTAATTTTGTTCCTAATTCTTTAGCTCGCTCTTCAGTAATTTCACCTTGATGTTGTGGGCTATTCATTCTATTTACAACTTGATTTGAATATTCATCCCAAATTGATCCACTAATTAAATCATTTTTTGCCATGTCATTTTCCTTTTTATTATTCTTTTATTTTTATAAAGCTGATTTATGAGATTCAGGTGCATATGCATATGAACTTGAAAGTCCTCTTAATCTTTTAACTGCGCCTTGAACTACTTTAATTGCATAATCAATTTGTTCTTCTGTATTAAATCTACTTAATGAGAATCTTACACCTGTATGAGCTAATTCACTATCTGAACCAAATGCATTCATAACAGGGTTTGCTTCTAAATCTTCACTAGCACATGCACTTCCTGTTGAAGCTCCAATACCATTTTGATTTAAATCCCATAACATAGACTCACCCTCAACACCTCTAATAGAAATTAAAGTTGTATTTGGAGTTCTATTCTCTTTTCCACCAATTACAATTGTTTCTGGTAGTTCTAAAATTGCTGCTTCTAATTTATCTCTTAATTTACTTACGTGATTTTTTTCATAAGCTAAAGCCATTGTAGATGTTGCTAAATGCATAGCCCATCCCATTCCAACCATTGATGCAACATCAACAGTACCAGCTCTATTTCCACCCATTTGCTCACCACCATGTAGTAAAGGAGTTACTTCAGAACCTTTTTTAACATATAATCCACCAACACCTTTTGGTCCATGGAATTTATGTGCTGAAAAACTTATATAGTCAAGATTACACTCTTGAACATCTACTGGAAATTTTCCAATTGCTTGAGTAGCATCAGAGTGAAAAGCAACACCTGTTGTTTTACAAATTAGTCCAATTTCTTTAATTGGGAAGATTTTACCTGTTTCATTATTTGCCCACATAATAGTAACTAATGCAGTTTCTTCTGTAATTGCATCTCTTACTAATGATGCTTCTAAAATACCTTCTTCATTTACAGGTAAATATGTAACTTTTACACCTTGTGTTTCTAAGAATTTACATGCTGCTGTTATTGCTGGATGCTCAACTTCACTTGTAATAATGTGATTTTTATCACCATTTAAAATTTTATCAACCCAGATACCTTTAATAACTGTGTTATTACTTTCAGTTGCATTTCCAGTGATAATAATATCATCTTCATCTGCTGCGTTAATTCCCTCATATAAGAAATCTAAAGCTTCAACCATCTTAGGATGTGTTCCAGCTCCAAATTTATGAAGTGAGTTAGGGTTTCCATAAATGTCACAAAAAAATGGTTTCATTTCTTCATAAACTTTTGGATCTACCATTGTAGTTGCGTTATTATCTAAATAAACTTCCATCATATTTTATATTCCTATTAGTTTAATTGTTTACTATTTTAATTTTTATATTTTTTAATCGAATTGTATTTTAGTGCAAATAGGATAAAAATTGTCTTAATTAAAATAGTTTGATTCAAAATTCTTAAATTCATCACAAATTTTGGCAGTATTATAGTCAAATTCGTATAAAAGCATAGACATATAATAAAGTGATGTTAAGTTTACTATGGAATAATATAAAAAAATAAAAAAGGTTTATAATGAAAAAAATATTACTAGCATTAATGTTTACATTATTATCTCTTACATTAGTTGCATCTGAAACTAAGAATGAGAAAAAAGTACTAACAGTTGGTATGGAATTAGCATATCCTCCATTTGAAATGTCTGATAAGAACGGTACTCCACAAGGTGTATCTGTGGATTTTGCAAAAGCACTTGGAAAATACTTAGGAAGAGAAGTAGTTATTGAAAATACTGCATGGAGTGGATTAATTCCATCTTTAAAAACAGGAAGAATTGATTTAATTATTTCATCTATGACTATAACTAAAGAGAGACAAAGATCTATTAATTTTTCAATTCCTTATGCACAATCTTCACTTGCAATCTTAGCAAATAAAAACTCAGGTATTCAAAACATTGATGACTTAGATAAAGCTGGAAAAAAAGTTGCAGTTAAAAAAGGTTCTACTGGACATGTTTATGTAAGTAAAAACTTTAAAAATGCAGAAGTTTTAGTATTTGATAAAGAGAATGCTTGTGTTCTTGAAGTAGTTCAAGGAAAAGTAGATGGTTTTTTATATGACCAATTAACTATTTATAAAAACCATGTTCAACATAAAGATACAACTGTTGCACTTTTAAAATCTTTCCAAAAAGATTTTGAACACTGGGGAGTTGCTATTAATAAAAAAGATGTTGAATTAAAGAAAAAAGTTGATGAGTTTATAAAAAAAGCTAAAGAAGATGGAACATTTGCGAAGTTTGCAAAAACACATTTAACTGAAGCTAAAGCTACATTTGATGAATTAAATATACCTTTTTTCTTTTAGGAAATAACTATCTTTAAAATTAAAAACTTATTTATAAATGAATTAACATATAAAAACAATAACTCCCTATCTTGGGGAGTTTATTTATTTAACTTTTTTTTCTTAAGCATACTAATAACTACTCCTGTTTATTTTATGTTTGCAAATATCTCTTATGACTTTAATTGGGCACATGTCTATGAATATAAACAAAAGTTTATCAATGGCTTTTTCATGACAATTACTATTTCTTTTTTTGCACTTATCTTAAGTTTTATAATTGGTTTATTTTTTACATATGCACAAAACTCTAAACTTATAATTTTAAGATTTTTTGCAAGATTTTATATTGAAATTATAAGAGGAACTCCTTTACTTGTTCAAATTTTAATATTTTTCTATGTTTTTGCAAATAACTTAGGTTTTGAAAATAGATATATAGTTGGAACTTTCATACTTGCGATTTTTTCAGGTGCTTATGTTTCTGAAATTATAAGAGCAGCACTTCAATCAATTGATAAAGACCAATATGAAACAAGTATAAGCCTAGGAATGTCAAACTATCAAACATATAGATATATAATTTTTCCACAAGCATTTAAAAGAATGCTTCCATCATTAACTGGACAGTTTGCTTCGATTATTAAAGATTCATCATTATTATCAATTATTGCAATTTCAGAATTTACTATGAATGCACAAGAAGTTGATGCAATTACATACTCTACACTAGAAAGTTATATACCTCTTGCTATTGGATATTTAGCTCTAACATACCCTATTTCTTACTATACTAATCGATTAGAAAAAGATATAAAATAGTCTTTTTTATACATCATTTTTTTAAATAGGACTTTATTTGTCCTATTTAAGTATTTTTTAATTTATTAAGTGATATATTTCAAATAGGACAATTATTGTCTTATTTAAAAATTTGAATAATTATGGAGTCAATTATGAGTGATAACAAACACATTCATGACGTTATTAATAGTGAATATAAATTAGGGTTTGAAACTTTAGTACAAAGTGATACTTTTCCTAAAGGATTAAATGAAAATGTTATAAAAGCAATATCTGCCAAAAAAGAAGAACCTTCTTGGCTTTTAGATTTTAGGCTTAAAGCTTATGCTAAATGGCAAAAAATGGAAGAACCTTCTTGGGCAAATTTAAAATATCCAAAAATTGATTATCAAGATATTGCATATTTTTCAGCTCCTAAAAAAGCTTTGGATTCTTTAGATGAAGTAGATCCAGAAATATTAAAAACATATGAAAAGCTAGGAATTCCCCTAGAAGAACAAAAACAATTAGCAGGTGTTAAAACTGTAGCAGTTGATGCTGTATTTGATTCCGTTTCCGTTAAAACGACTTATCAAGAAGAGTTAGAAGAGTTAGGAATTATATTCTGTTCTGTTTCTGAAGCTGCAAACAGATTCCCAGATTTACTAAAAAAATATTTAGCATCTGTTGTCCCTGTTACTGATAACTATTTTGCCTGTTTAAACTCTGCTGTATTTACAGATGGTTCATTTGTTTATGTTCCACCAAATACAGTATGTCCAATGGAGTTGTCAACGTACTTTAGAATAAATGCACTTGATACGGGACAATTTGAGAGAACTATTATTATTTGTGATGAAAACTCTTATGTATCTTATAATGAAGGATGTTCAGCTCCTACAAGAGATGAAAGACAACTTCACGCAGCTGTTGTTGAATTAGTAGCTCTTGATAATGCACAAATAAAATACTCAACTATTCAAAACTGGTATCCAGGTGATAAAGATGGTAAGGGTGGAATTTTAAACTTTGTAACAAAAAGAGGAGCCTGTAACGGGAAGAATTCAAAGATTTCTTGGACACAAGTTGAAACGGGTTCTTCGTTAACATGGAAATATCCATCATGTATTTTAAAAGGTGATAATAGCGTTGGAGAGTTTTATTCAGTTGCAATATCATCAAAATCGCAACAAGCAGATACGGGTACTAAAATGGTTCACTTAGGTAAAAATACTAAATCAACAATTATTTCAAAAGGTATCTCTGCAATGAGTGGAGTTAATGCTTATAGAGGATTAGTACGAGTTGGAAAAAGTGCAACAGGAGCACGTAATATTTCAGAGTGTGATTCATTACTTATTGGAAATAAAGCCAATGCGCATACTTATCCATATCATGAAGTAAGAAATATGGATGCAATTATTGAACATGAAGCAACAACTTCAAAAATTTCTGATGAACAACTTTTTTACATATCTCAAAGAGGTATTAGTGAAGAAAATGCTATTTCAATGATTGTAAACGGTTTTTGTAAAGAAGTGTTAAAAGAGTTACCAATGGAATTTGCTGCTGAAGCAAAAGAATTATTAAATATATCATTAGAAGGGAGCGTTGGTTAATTTAACCAACAGACAAAAATTATGTTAGAAATTAAAGATTTAAAAGTAAATATAAATGATAAAGAAATTTTAAAAGGTTTAAACTTAAATATTAAAGAGGGTGAAGTTCATGCTTTAATGGGAATTAATGGAGCTGGAAAATCAACTTTAGTAAAGACTTTAAGTGCTCACTATGACTGTGTAGTAAAAGAGGGTTCCATTACATATAAAAAGAAAGATTTATTAGAACTTGATGTTGCAGAGCGTGCAAATGAAGGTATTTTTATGAGTTTTCAAAATCCTATTGAAGTTCCAGGTGTTAATAATAGCTATTTTTTAAAAACTGCAATAAATGAAAAAAGAGCATATGCAGGAGAGAGTGAAATTGATACTATGGATTTTTTAAAGCTTATAAAAGAGCAAACATCTAAATACAACCTTGATAAAAAACTTCTACAAAGAGATTTAAATGAAGGCTTTTCTGGTGGAGAGAAAAAAAGAAATGAACTAATTCAATTACTACTTTTAGACCCAGATTTGATTATGTTAGATGAGATAGATTCAGGTCTTGATGTAGATGCTATTAAAACAGTTGCAAATGTTGTAAATGCAATGTTAGATGGAAAAAAGTCTGTGCTTATGATTACTCATTATGATAGATTATTAGAGCTTATTAAACCTGATTTTGTTCATATTTTAAATGACGGACAGATTGTAAAAACAGGAGATTACTCTCTTGCTTTAGAGCTAGATGAAAAAGGCTATGAGGGAATAGGAATTAAAGATGAGACTAAATGATATTAAAGAACTAACTCTTCCTAAAAGAAGAGATGAAGAGTTTATAAAAGTAAATTTTGGTGAACTTTTTTCATATGATTTTAAAAATACTCAAAACTATAACCTTGATATTATGGGATTAGAAGTAAAAAAAGATACAAAAGAGTATGCAAATTCATTATTTGAAATTACAAAAAGTTTAGATAAAAACCAAGTAATCTTAACAATAAACTCAAATATTCCAGAGCCAATTTGTTTAATTCATAAAATTAAAGAAAACGAGACATTTTTTACAAATTCATTAAAAATTGAAGTAAAAGAGAATGTAAAAGCATCTGTTATTGAAGTTTTTACAAACACTTCAACAAATAGTGCTTATTGTGTAAACAGATCTTTTGAAGTAAATGAAAATGCAAATTTAGAGTATGCAAAAATTCAAGACATAAATGACTTAAATTATTTGCTTTTTAATTTAGATGTTAATCAAAAAGATAATTCAAAATGCAAAATCACAAATTTTGAGTATGGAACTGGTGTAATTGTAAATAATATTGTAAGTATATTAGATAATAAAAATTGTGATTATGAACTAAATGGTTTAGTTAAATCTATTGATTCATCAAGTACAGCAAATGTAATAAAAACTGTACATAATAAAGAGAATTCAATAAGTAATATAAACTATAAACATTCATTAAAAGATAATTCACGTGCAGTTTTCAAAGCCTTATCAAGAGTAAATAAAGATGCACTTTTTTCAAAAGCATTTCAAAACTCAAATACTATTTTACTTTCAAATGATGCGGCAATTTATGCACAACCTCATTTAGAAATTTTAATAGATGAACTTGAAGCAAGTCATGGTGCAACAACAGGAACTTTAGATAAAGATCAATTATTATATTTACAATCACGGGGAATTAATAAAAACTTAGCTTATGAGATACTTTTAAAAGCTTTTGAAAGTAAAATATATGATAATATTGAAGATAAATTAATAAAAGAATTTATAGATTCATATGAAAGGAAAAAATATGTTTAAAAAAGATTTCACATATTTTGAAAATTCAGACATTGTATATTTAGACAATGCAGCAACTACTCAAAAACCAAAATCAGTAGTTGCCTCGCAAGTTGAATATTATGAAAAATATTGTGCAAATACACATAGAAGTAATTTTGGTGATGCAAATAAAGCAACACAAAATTACGAGAATGCAAGAAAAGTATTAAAAGAGTTTATAAATGCAAAAAATAAAGAAGAGATAATATTTACAAAAGGTGTAACAGAGTCTATTAATTTTATTGCAAGCTCTTATGCAAAAGATTTTAAAACAATAATTATATCTTCATTAGAACACCATTCTAATATTGTTCCTTGGCATCTTCAAGGAAGAAGTTTAGGAAAAGGACTTGAGGTTGTAAAGTATAATAAAAACCTAGATTTTGATATTGAACATTTTGAAGAACTATTAAAAGAAAATCCAAAATCTTTTGTAAGTATTACCCATATATCAAATGCTTTTGGAAAAATACATAATATTAAAGAAATAATATCACTTGCTCATAAATATGAAGCTGTTGTAATGATTGATGGAGCACAGAGTTTAGCTCATACAAGAGTTGATATGCAAGATTTAGATGTAGACTTTTTCGCAATTTCTGGACATAAAACATTTGCACCAACAGGAGTTGGAGCTATTTATATAAAAGAAAAATATTTAAAAAGTGTAAAAGCTTATCAAACAGGAGGAGCAACTATAGATCAAGTTGATTTTAATAGTTCAACACTTTTAGATGCACCGTATAAGTTTGAAGCAGGGACACAAAATATCGCTGGAATAATAGGTTTTGGTGAGGCATTAGAGTATTTAAATCATGTTGGATATGAAAATATAGAATTAATAGAAAAAGATGTTTTTAATTACTTAAATCAAGAGTTAGAAAAACTTCCAAATATCATATTTTATAATGATATTAGTGATTCAATTGGAAGTAGAAGTTTTAACTTTGAGGGTTTAATTCATGATGATATTGGTATTTTAGTTGATAAAATGAAAATAGCTTTAAGAGTAGGTCATCATTGTGCACAACCAATTATGAAAGATTTAAATATTAAAGGTACTATACGAGTATCAATAAGCTTTTATAATGATTATAGCGATGTAGATAAACTAATTGTTGCACTAAAAAGAGCTTTAAAAATGTTAGAGAATTAAAATAGGATTACAAATGAGTATTGAAAAAAGAGTTGAAGATATAAAAGAAGATTTAGAATTTTTTGAAGATGAATTGCAAAAATATGAATATATTATTGATTTAGGAAAAAAGCTAGAATCTTTAGATGAAAAGCATCAAATTCCAGCAAATTTAGTACATGGTTGTACTTCACAAGTTTGGTTAATATGTGAGCAAATTGATAATAGACTTATTTTTAAAGGGACTTCAGATGCGATAATTGTAAAAGGTTTAGTTTATATGATTCTGCAAATATTTTCTGATTCAACAATTGAAGAGTTAAAAGATGTTGATATGGACATTGTTCATGAACTAAATTTAAGTGAAATAATTACACCAAATAGACAAAGTGGAGTTATTGGAATGATTAAAAAAATCAAAGAGTATGCACTAAAAGCGTAAAGGATTATAATGTCAGATAATTACAATTTTGATGAAATAAGAGAAAGAATAATAGAAAATTTAAAAAACGTATTTGATCCAGAGATTCCTGTAAATGTTTATGATTTAGGATTAATATACGAAATAAATTTTGAGCAAAGAGATGCAGGTTTATATTGTGTAATTTATATGACTCTAACAAGTCCAGCTTGTCCAGTTGCAGGGACAATAATGGAACAAGTTAGACTTGTAACACAAGCTGTAGAAGAAGTGAATGAAGCAAAAGTTCATATTACATTTAAACCAAGATGGACAAATGATATGGTTAGTGAAGAGGGAAAAGAAATTATGGCAGCATCTGGAGCAGTTATATAAACCCTTATAAATAATACGGAATTAATTGTAATTATGCAAGAATTTCAAATGAATAAAAATAATCAAAAATTAAAGCCTAGAATGGGTGTTTTAAAGAAAATTATAATTTATATATTTTTCTTTACTTTAATATTATTTATGTACTTATTAATTAAAGAGAAAAAAACAAATCATGGATTGAGTACAGCTTTATATACAGGAGAGGGAAGAGTTAAGGAAAAAGCAATTCCCCAAAAATTAAAATGGTTTGATTCCTTTAGAGGAATAAATAATATGGGAAAATAAAGTTTTTATTTCCGTGAAAGTATAGATAGTAAAACACCAATTGATATAATTACTGTTGAAAGAGCTAAATCAAAAGTAAATAATTCATTTAAGAAAATCACACTAAATACAATTGAAATAATAGGTACAAATAGCTGTATTACTGAAGCTGTAATAATTTGCATTTGAGGTAATACTTTATACCAAATAACATAACCAATTGCCGAAGTTAAACTTCCTGAAATAAGTGCTAATAAAATTCCATTTGAAGAAACTTGTAAATTATCTAAATTAAAAAGTAAATAAAATATTATTGCAAAAAAAGTGGCTTTTATAAAATTATCCATTGTATTAGACATAGCATCTATAGATTTCTTTCCTAATATTGAGTAAAAAGCCCAAGCAATACCAGAAAGAATCATCCACAAGACATGAATATAAGATAATTCAAAACTCTCTTTAGGATATAGTAAATAGACAAGTCCTGTAAAAGCAATTATCATTCCTATAATTTTTTGTAAACTAATTTTCTCTTTTAAAAATTGCGAAGATATAAGCATAGTAACTTGAACTACTCCAAACAATAATAAAGTACCAAGTCCAGCATCTAAACTTATATATGAATAAGAAAAGCAAATAGCATAAACAAAAAGCATAAAAGATGTAAGCCAATTTGTATTAAGAGATATTGTAAGTTTTCTGTTTTTATAATAATAAATTAAAACTAAAGTAAGAGCTCCAAAAAATAGTCTATAAAAGGTAAAAGAATAAGCATCAATATAATTATTTACAAGTGCGACTTTACATAAAATAGAGTTTAAAGCTAAAAATAGTAAGGCTAAAATAGTAAGGTTTATTGTTATCATAGAAAGTAATATATCATAAAAGAGAAGATTTTAAATAAAATTAAAACTTCTCTTTTTTTGATATCTATTTTTCAAATATTCTATCAAGAGTAGAAATTGCTAAAAACTTATCAAAATAGGCTCTATTTAAACCTTGTTTTGCTTGAGTTAATAAATAGTTGGCATCAGTTAAATCAGTATTTGTAGAAATACCTTCATTAAATCTATTTCTTACAATTTGATAATTTTCTGTTGCTTGTTCTTTTGATAAACTAGCTGTCTTAAAGTTTTCAATTGCAACTTCTAAATTTGAAATTGCATTTTCATACTGAAGTTTAATATCAAGTTTTGTTTTTTCTAATTGTGTTTTTGCTTTTAAATATCTAGTTCTATAAATATTACCTTTAGTTTCATCAAAGCCACCATTGTATAAGTTCCAAGAAGCACTTAAACTTGCAATATTTTGATTTTTATAATCACTTATATCTTCAAAATATTGATTATGAGATAAAGAAGCATCTACTTTTGGATAAAAAGAGCTTTTCACAGATTTCTTTTGTTGTTTTATAGCTTCTAAATTCATATTTAAAGCTTGGATTTCACTTCTATTATCTAAAAGATTTGTATCATAACTTGATATTTTTAATGTAGTATTATTTAACTTTTCAATCGTTTCAGATGATAAATCCATTCCACCTAAAATATTTGATAAACTATTTCTTGCAGTTTTTAAATCACCCTTTGCTCTTGTAATATTTTGCTTAGCAGATGACATATTTACTTGAACTTGAAGTAAATCATTTTTGGCAATTAATCCTTGCTCATATCTATTTTTTGAATCATCATATTGTTCTACAAAAAGTTTATAAGCACTATTGTAAGTTTCAAGTGCATTGTGTTTATCTAAATAGTTTATGTAAGCTGTTTTAGTATTTAAAATAATATCTTGTTTTAAAGCACTTAAAGAGTACTTTGAACTTTGAGATAAAAACTTTGAAGAGTTTTTATCTGATATATTTTTAAAACCATTAAATAAATTATAAGAAACCTCAGCAGTAAGAGTTGCATCTGTATCAGCTTGAGTTGAATAAGCTATTTCATCTCTATTATTATATGAAAAGTCTAAGCCTACTTTTGGTAAAAGATCAGAATCACTTAACTTTACATTCTCAACTGTTTCTAAATAATCAAAGTTTTTAGCTTGAATATCAAGGTTTTTTTCTAGAGCAATATCAACAGCTTGCGATAAATTTAAAGCATTTACATTAACAGCTAAAATTGAAGCTGTTAAGATACTTATTAGTATTAATTTTGTTTTTATATTTTTCATTAATCTCTCCTATGCTTTACTAACATCAACTGGTTCTTTTACTTTTCCACCAATTCTTTGCTCTAATTTTATAAAGAACATTAAAAGTGCAGGTGTTACAAAAATAGTAAATACAGTTGAAAGTGCAAGACCACCAGTAATTACTGAACCTAAACCTCTATAAAACTCACTTCCAGGTCCTGGTAGTAAAACAAGAGGTAACATTCCAAAAATTGAAGTTAATGAAGACATATAAATAGGTCTAATTCTCGTTCGTGTAGCTTCAATAACTGCTTTTTTATGTTCGTACCCCTCATTTTTAATAAGGTTTTGACTTTGGTGTACTATTAAAATTGCATTATTAACAACAATACCAACTAGAATAATAAAGCCTAGCATTGTTAATACATCTAAAGGCTGTGGAGCTATAAATGTATTTGTTAAAGCCAGACCAATAAATCCTCCAGCAGTAGCAAGTGGTACAGTGAACATAATAACAATTGGATATAAGAAGTTACCAAATAATGCTGACATTAGTAAGTAAATAATTACAAGTGCAAGTATAAAGTTTAACTCAAGCATTGAAATAGTTTGAGTTAGCTTATCAGCCGTTCCAGAAATACCTATTTCAACGTCTTTTGAAATACTCCCCTTATCCTCCATTCCTTTAATAGCACCTTGTAATATTCCCATAGTTTCTTGAATAGTCATATTTGCTGGCGGTGTTACTTGAAGAGTAATCGTTCTTTTTCCTGCAAGGTGTCTAATTTCTGAAATACCAGTGATATTTTCAGAACTTGCTAATGATGATATTGGTAACAATGAAGAGTTTGGTAAAGCTATTTGTGTAGCCATAATATCTTCAGGTGTTTGAATTTGTTCATCATTTGCTTTTAATACTAAATCAATTTTCTTTTTACCATCTTGCTCAAAATCAGATATTTTTCTTCCACTCATTAATACATCAATAGTATTTCCTAAATCCAAAGAACTCATACCTAAAGCTTTTAGAGCATCTTGATTAGGTTTAATTCTAAACTCTGGATATAGTAACTCAATTGATGGAACAGGTCTTACTTGTGCACCTTTAATAGCTCCAGAAGATGCCATAAACAGTTGCATTCCAACTCCTGCAATATCTTCAATCTTTTCACCACTAATATCAATATCTACTGTTTTACCCTCACCTATTCCATTTTCAAATACTCCTGATTGAAGCGATACTCCAAAAATAGATGGCATAGAGTTTACAATTGGTCTAAAGAAAGGAATTAACTCTTTTGCTCTGCTTTCATGCATAGATGTTCCACCAAAAAGATTAAAATCTCCAAATGAAACATAAAAGGCACGACTTAGTCCGGGAACTCCATTTACATCTTTATTAATATTTGGTTCAACTTTCTTCATTAAATACGTACCCATATCATATCTTTCTTGATAAGATAATCCAGGTGGTGTAATTAAAATATTAAAAATTAAGTTTTTATTACCTTGTGGTAAGTAGTCTAATTTTGGGAATAATAAATAAATTGTTGAAGCTGATAAAATCCCTAAAGTTAAAATAGTAACTACTTTTGTTAGAACTGATTTTAATGACCAATGTACAAAAGACATAAAGAAATCTACAATTTTATTTCCAAATCTTGTAAGCGCACTTTCACTTCTTACTTCTTTACCTGACATACTTGCAAACTTTTTCCATAACATTGGAATAACTGCAATTGATACAAATAATGAAAAAGATACAGAAGATACAACTGCAATTGCAATATCTTTAAATAGCTGTCCTGCTTCATCTTCTAAGAAAATAATTGGTAAAAATACTGCCATAGTAGTTGATGCTGAGGCAATTAACGCACCCCAAACTTCACTTGCACCTTTATATGCAGCATCTGGAATACTCATTCCCTCTTTTCTATGTCTATCAATATTTTCTAATACTACAATTGCACTATCAACTAACATACCTACTGCAAAAGAGATACCAGCAAGTGAGATAGTATTTAAACTTCTATCCATTGCTGAAAGGATAATAAAAGTACCAATAACTGAAATAGGAATTGCAATAGAAACAACTGCTGTTGGAGAAATTGCTCGTAAGAATAGTATTAGCATAAAGATGGCTAAAACACCACCAATAATGATATTTTGTTGTACTAAATCAACAGAACCTACGATATAACCTCTTTGATCATAAATCCAAATCATTTTTAGTTTTTCTTTTTCTAAAATTGTTGCATTTAAATCATTTACAACTTCTTCAACATCATTTGTAAGCTTAACAGCATTTGCACTTGCAGTTGGCTGAACTCCTAAGAATATACCATCTTTTCCTAAGAACATTGCAACAGATTTAGCTGTTTGATATCCAAAATCTACATTTGCTACATCACCTAAAGTTACTCTTTGCTCTCTATTTGAAATAAGAATAATATCTTTGATATCTTGTGCTGTTGCAAATTTATGTACTGTTCTAATTCTATATGAACGTCTACCCATATTTTGAACACCTGCAGATACATTTATATTTTCACTTTGTAAAATATTTGTAACTTGTGGAATTGTAAGATTATATGATGCAAGACGATTTAAATCTAAACTAATTTGCATCTCTTGTTTTCTACCACCAGCTGTCATAGTTCCAGAAACTCCTGAAACTCTTTTTATTGCAGGAACAATTTCATCATCAAAGAAAGTTTTATATTCATCAATATGTCTATTGTTACTCTCTTGTGTTTGAAGCATCATCCAAATAATTGGACTAGCACTTGCTGTTTCAATTATAGGTTCTTCTGCATCTATTGGATAAGAACTTACTTCATTTAACTTATTTGAAACATCTTGTAAAGCAGCTCTAATATCAGTATCAAGTGAAAATGTTAAAGTAATAACACCCATATTATCTTGTGATGAGGATTCGTACTCAAGTAAGTTATTTAAACTTTTTAAAGCATCTTCTTGGTCTTCTATAATCTCCCGTTCAATCTCATAAGGAGTTGCACCTGGCCATACAGTTGTAATTTTAATTTCTGGTTTTGTAACACTTGGTGTTAATTGATAGGGTAATTTATCTAAAGATATAAACCCGAATAAAACCACAATTAAAACTGAAACTATAATAGTTACAGGATTTTTAATTGAAAATTTAATTAAATCCATTATTTACCCTATTTCGCTTTTTCACTATTTTGTGATTTATCTTGCTTATTTAGAACTTTTACATCCATTTTAGGAAATACTCTTTCATTTCCTTTAACAACAATATCCATTCCCTCTACTAAACCTTTTCCAGAAATAGCAGCATTAGTTCCAGCAAATCCTATAACTTGAACTGGAATCATTACAGCTTTATTATCTACTACTGCAAAAACAACATCCATATTAAATCTATTAATTACAGCATCTCTATTTATCACTAAAGCTTGAGTTTTAGCATTTTTTGCAAAACCAACTTTTGCTTGTGCTCCATCATAAATAAACATATCACCTACATTTGCTTTAAACCTAACAGGAAATGTTCTTGTTAATTTATCTCCACTTGGAATTGCTGCATATAGTTTTGCTTTTACAATTTTTCCAGAAATATTTACATCATACATATCACCAGTTTTTAAGCCATCTATAAAACTAAGTGGTAAATTAAATATAATTTGAACATCTTGCGTATTTACTATTGTTGCAACTTGTGAACCTACATTTAGCCATTCATCAGTATTTATATTCTTTTCTACAATTACACCTGAAAAAGGAGCTTTTATCACTTTTTTTGATTTTTGGATTTTTAGTTCATTAAGTTTTGATTGTGAAGAAATTAAACTTTCATTTGCTACATCATAAGCTAATTTCGAATCATCAAATACTTTTTGAGCAATAGATTTTTGAGCTATTAAAGCCTTATATCTTAAGTAGTTTTTCTTTGCATTTTTAAGCTGAACCCTATACATATTTACAGATGAAGAAGCTGCTTTAATTTGAGCATTTAAAATATCTGAATCAATTGATACTAAAACCTCACCTTTCTTTACTTTTTTTCCAACTTCAAAATTTATTTTTTTTGCAATTCCTGAACTTTGACTTGCAATTTTAGATTTTTTATCAAAAGATACAGTTCCCACAAACTCTTGAAGAGGATTTACTTCTGATGTTTTTATTACATCAGTATTAACTAAGGCAGTTCCAGCTGCATTTATACTTGTAAGTGTTACAAAAACTAGTGCAAAACCTACTAAAAACTTTTTATACATTTTATTTTTCCTTTTTTATTTCTATTAAATCAAATAAATTATTTATAAACTTCTTTGTTGAGACTTTTGTATCAAAATCATCATTTGTCATTTTCATTAAAGCAAGACCTTTTTCATAAACAAGTAAACCTTCACAAAAATCAAATGCTTGTGGCATTAACTCTTTATTATCAATTCCTTTTTGTATAATTATTTCTAATTGTGTTTTAAAGAAAGTGTCACAGTTAACATTAAAGCCTTTCATATTTTCATTATCTTCAGCTAAAACAATAGATAAATACTCTTTGTATCCATTAAAATGTTTCATGTTTTCAGGGCTATCATCTAAAACAAATTGAAAAAAGTGAAATATTTTTTCTTTTGTTGTTTTTACATCTTTTATACTTCTTTGAAATTCTTCATGATACTCTTCAATATGTAAGTTGATTATTTCAAAAATAATATCCTCTTTACTTTCAAAATATTCATATATAGTTCCCTTACCTACTCCTGCTGTTTTAGCACATTGAGCAACTGTAAGTTTTTTAATTCCAACTTCATGAATTAATTCACTACAAGAAATAGCAATATCTTTTCTTTTTTGTTCTTTATCCACAATTTTAGGCAAATTTACCCCTTAAAAATCATAATTTATTTTTTTGACTGACCGTCGGTCATTTGAAAGTATAGTACTTAATAACTTAATTTAATTTTAAACTGACTAGTGGTCAGTTTAATCATTTTACTTTTTTTCTATTTTCTGTTGATATGTAAACTTAGCACCATTAGTTTTATTTTCAACTTTTAAAATACCGTGATATTTTTCTGCTATTTGAGAACTAAGATATAAACCTATTCCACTACCTTTATTTTTTTCTTTAGAAGATATATTTGCATCAAAGATACTGTCAAAAATATCTTCTGGTACTCCACCTGCTGTATCAATAACTTCAATATAGTTATATTCATTATCACTTAAAATATTTATATCTACTACTCTTTTTTTAGAAGGTATTTCTTTATCATTGAAGGCATCTTTTGCATTATTTAAAAGATTTAGAATTAGATGTTTAAACTCATTTTCAACTCCTGTTAAAGTAAAAGCTCTTGTTTGATTTATATTAATTTTGATTTTATTATTGATGAAATCATCTTTTACTAAAAGCAATACTTTTTCAATCATTTCTTTTACATCAAATATTTCTGTTTCTTCATTGGGTCTAAAAAATGTTCTAAATTCATCTAAAGTATTCATCATATGATTTATATTCATAGAAATTTTTTCTTTAAAAGTATCCATAAATTTTTCATCTAACTGTCCATTTGAAAAATTTAGAGATAATAAATCAATTCTAAGCTTAATTAAACTTATTGGCTGTCTCCACTGATGAGCAATTGCATCTACCATTTCTCCCATAGAAGCTAATTTTGATTTATGCATTAAAACTTTTTCTTTTTGCATATTTTCTTCAGTTTGTATTTTCACTTCTGATTCTAAATCTTTATTCAATTTTACTAATCTTAAATGAGTTGTAACTCTTGCAGTTAACTCTTGAGGATAAAAAGGCTTTGTTATATAATCTACACCTTTGTTTTCAAAAGCTTTAATAATGTTTTTTTTATCATCTAAAGCTGTTACATAAATAATAGGTATTGAAGTGTCCATTTTTTTAACAGTTTCAAAACCATCTAATTCAGGCATATTTATATCCATTAATATTAAATCAATATCTTGAGTATTAACTATTTGAATTGCTTTAAAACCACTTGTTGCAAATACTATAGAGATATAATCTATATCACTTAAAGTATCTGCTATGAATTTTATATTTGTAGTATTATCATCTACTATTAAAACTTTTTGTTTATTCATCATTTGTCTCTTTTTCTATCTCATTTAAAAATTTAGAAAACTCTAATATTTGACTCTCTAAAGTTTTTATATCAAAGTTTTCAATTGCAATATTCATACTTTTTACAAAATCAAGTAATATAATTTGTTCATATTCTCTTGCAAAAATATTTAAGTTCCGTAAGAACTCTTGGATATCTTCTACTGAACAACCTTGAGATGCTTTTTTCCAACTTCTTTGTATACTTTCTTCAAAGTTTTTGTTAAATATATCTTTTATTTTTTCATCTATATAAATAGTTGGTTTCTTTAAAAATACTTCATCTTTTTTTATGTTTTCTATGACTTTTTGACTATCAACAATTTCTAAATCTTTTAAAATAATTGAAAAAGTAGAACCAATACCCTCTTCACTTTTTACTTTAATATTTCCATTCATCATCTTTATAAGCTTTAGATAAATAGAAAGTCCAAGACCTGTACCACCATATTGTCTATTACTTTGTCCATCTTTTTGTACAAAACTTTCAAATATTTTACTCTGCTGTTCTTTTGGAATTCCAATACCTGTATCTTCTATATCTATTTGAAGATCAAATCTATTATTCTTAAAATTTGAACTAAGAAGATTGATTTTAATACTTCCTTTATTTGTAAACTTTATAGCATTTCCTAGAATATTTAAAAGTATTTGCCTTAATCTAATATCATCAATAAAGATATTCAAAGGAATATTTGAATCGAAATCTATCTTTAAATCTAACTCTTTATCTTTTAATTTTTGTAAAAAAATTTTCTCAATATCTTTTAATATAAGATTTAAAGAGACTTCTTCATATTGTATTTCTAATTTTCCTGCTTCAATTTTTGATATGTCTAAAATATCACTTATAATTGCAAATAAGGTATCTCCTCCTGTTTTAATAGACTCTAAGTAACTCTTTTGTTTTAATGTAACTTCTGTTTTATTTAGAAGTTCAGAGAAACCTATGATTGCGTTTAAAGGTGTTCTTATTTCATGAGAGATGTTTGCTACAAATTCACTTTTAATCTTATTTGCTGTTTCTGCATCAGCTTTTGCAAGAGCTAATTCTTCATAATCTCCTTGTAGTTTTTTTGTAAAAGAATTAAACTCACTAACAAGTTCTCCAAGCTCATCATCACTAGATTTTTTAATTCTTTTTGTAAAATCAGGATTTCCTCTAGCTATATTTTTAACGGAATCTAGAAGTTCTTTTAAAGAGTTTTTAGTGGAAAAAGACAAAAACATTGTAATAATTATAATAAGTGCTAATGAAAGTACTCCAAGTATAATTCCAAGATAAACAATCTTTTCTCCATATTTATTTGTAGTATCAATTGTATCTTGCAATCTCAAATTTTGCTCTTCTTGAAAACTTTGAAAAATAGTTCT
>NZ_WFKJ01000031.1 GCF_009208075.1 Poseidonibacter ostreae
ACTTGTTTATATAAATTAGTACCAAATGAAATTAGTGCAAAGTTTCATTTAGGACAAGACTATAGTGAAGAAAGGTTTAATCGAGTAAGTGAGCATTTAAAACAAAGAGGAACATCAAAAGATTTAAAAACATTAGCCTTAATCCAAGAGTTTAGAAAGAATTAAATACTATATAATCCTTTTATAATTAAAATTTTTATAGAATACGAGAATCATAAACTAAGGTAAACCATGTCTAGAAAAAATACTTCAAGTGTAGATACAACTGAAGGCGATAAAATCGCAAGAAAATCTCGGGAAATAAAAAATGCTATTCCTGTAAGTTTTGACCATAAGAAAGCAGATGAACAAGTAATCAATGCTAGAAAAGGTGCAAATGTAGCTTTAGCAAAAGCAAAAGCTAAGAAAAAAGCTAAGATGGCAAAAGCCTCTAAAAAGAAAAATAAAAAGTAGTACTTAACTTTTTATTTTTTTTATATACCTGTAAATTGATGGTTCAGACATTTGCAGTTTTGTTGCAACTTCTTGTACTGAACCTCTTATATTAAATATTCCACATTCATTTAAGGCTGAAATTACTTCAGTTTTTTCTTTAGGTGTCATTCTTGTTGGAATAACATTAAATTGATTTATAATCGCATCAATTTTATTAAGTGTCAATTCTTGACCATCTGAACTTAGGTTTTCTTTTATAATATTTAGTGAAGCTATTTTATCATCAACATAATTAGGTAGTAAAGATGTTAGAAAAGATAAAGAATTTTTTACATCTTGATAATCTGAATTTAAACCTAAAGCTCCCACAATCTTGTTTGAATCATCTCTGATAAAATAAGTCGAAGAGTATAAAAGTTTGCCTTCTACGTTTTTTGAATTGTAATTACATATAAATTGTTTATTCCCTTTTGATTCGCTAAGAATAAAGTCTAACATTAAATCTGTTATAGAATCTCCTATTTTTCTACCACTTATATTTCCATTGATAATATAAACAATAGATTTTTGGTAATTTGTTAAATCATGAAGAATGATTTCAGTATTTTCCCCTAATACTTCTCCTAGGAAATCCGCAATTGATATGTATTTTTTTATATATTGATTCAAGAATTAGCCTTAGATAATTTGATAAGAAACATTATAGAAAAATAATAAATTATTGTCAATTAGATAATAAATTATTATTATGATAATAAAAATGTATTAAATTTATACAAAAATTAGCACAAATGATAAAAATTTATTATATACTGTCTTTAATGAAAAAAAATTATTACAAATAAGGAATAAAAATGAATTCTAAAAAAGAAATTAACTCAAAAAAAGCACCAGGTGCAATTGGACCATATTCTCAAGCTATAGAAAAAGATGGATTTGTATATGTATCAGGACAATTACCAATTGACCAAGTAACTGGTGAATTTGCTGGAGAGGATATTGCATCACAAGCAAAACAGTCTTTAGAAAATACAAAATATATTTTAGAAGAGTCTGGTTTAGAAATGAATGATATTTTAAAAACTACAATTTTATTAAAAGATATAGAAGATTTTGCAGTGGTAAATGAAATTTATGGAGAATATTTTCAATCGCCATTTCCAGCACGTGCAACATATGAAGTTGCAAGATTACCAAAAGATGCTTTAATTGAAATAGAATCAATTGCAAAAAAATAAAGTAAAATAAATTTATTATATATTAATGGAGAAGTAAGATGAAAAAAGATGTTGTAATTATAGGTGGTGGTTGTATTGGACTTATGTCGGCATATTGCTTACAAAAAAGTGGTAGAAGTGTTACTGTAATAGATAAAAATGATATTACTAATGGAACATCTTTTGGTAATGCAGGTTTATTATCTGCTTTTAAAAAAGCTCCATTAAGTGCTCCAGGAGCAATTACTGATACACTTAAATTAATGTTAAAAGGAGAGTCACCTGCAAGTGTTCATCCTACATTAAATCTACATTTATATAAATGGCTTTTAAAATTTGCAGCAAGTTCAACACAGGCTAGATTAAAAAGAACATTAGCTTTATTTGAAAGATATGGACAAATCAGTTTAGATATGTATGAATCTATGGTTAATGATGATGGAATAGATTTCCATTTTAGAAAAGATGGATTACTAATGATTTATACAGAACAAGAAACATTTGATGCAAAAGCAGCTCATTGTAATGATCCTAAAGCATATGAAATTCTTTCAAAAGAAAGAACAAAAGAGTATATGCCAATTTTAAATGAAAAAGTAATTGGTTCAATTCTTTTAAAAGAAAATGGACATATTGATCCAGGTGAAATGATGTTAGCTTTAAAAAAATATTTAGAAGAAAAAGGTGTGGAGTTTCTTTTAAATGAAGAAGTAGATAGATTAGAATTTGAAGGTTCAAAAGTTAGTAAAATAAGAACTTCTAAGAATGTTTATGAAGCCCAAACATTTATTCTTTCTACTGGTGCTGATGATAAACTTGCACGTCAAGCAAAAAATAAGTTTATGATGACTCCTGCAAAAGGTTATAGTCTCACATTTAAAATGGATGACGAATTAAAACCTAAAACAACATCTTTATTTGCTGATTTATTTATAGCTATGACTCCAAGAAGAGATACAGTTAGAATGACTTCAAAACTTGAATTAGGTACTACAGACCCTTCAATTGTAAAAAAACAAATTGATAGTATTAAGAAAAACTTAGCGCAATATACAAATGACTTTGAAAGAAGAGATGTTGTTGAATGGTCAGGATTTAGACCTCTTACACCAAATGATATTCCTATTTTAGGGTTTGATGAAAATTATAATAACCTTGTTCATGCTACAGGTTTAGGTTGGCTTGGAATTACATTTGCTCCATCAATTGGGAAAATAATAAATGATGTAATTACAGTAGATAAGAAAAATGAAACAAATGAAGATATTTTATTATTCTCTTCTTTTTTTCAAGGATAGATTCTGTTAAAATAAGGAAATGTAAATAGGAGAAAAGATAATTGAAATTATCAAGACCTGTATGGGCTGAAATCAATTTAGATAATTTAGCCCATAATATAAGAGAAGTAAGAAGAGTTGTTAATAAAAACTCAAAAGTAACTGCTGTTATAAAAGCTGATGGATATGGGCATGGTGCAGTCGTTATTGGACAAATTTTACTTGAAAATGGAGCAGATAGATTTGCAGTTGCTACTTTAAGTGAAGCAATACAATTAAGAACTGCCTTTGCTGATACTGAGATAATGGTATTAGGATACACTCCAAATGAATTTGCTAGTGATATAATAAAAAATAACATAATCCAAACAATTTATACAATAGAACAAGCTAAAGAGTACTCAAATGTAGCACTTTCTTTGAACAAAAAAGCAAAAATTCATATAAAATTAGACACAGGAATGAGTAGATTAGGAATGGTTTTTTCTGATGAAACTATCTATTCTATTTTAGAAATGTCAAAACTTGAAGGTTTATTTATTGAAGGTATTTTTACTCATTTTGCAGTTGCTGATGAACTTGATAAATCGTTTACATTTCAACAAGTAGATAAATTTAAACATATTGTTAGTAAATTAGAAGAAAAAGGATTAAATATTCCTATAAAGCATGTATCAAATAGTGCTGCAATTATTGATTTGCCTGAGTTTAATTTTGATATGGTTCGTGCTGGTATTATGTTATATGGTTTATATCCATCAGAGCATGTAAATAAAAATGTAGTTGAATTAAAAGAAGTTATGTGTTTAAAAGCAAATGTTTCACAAGTAAAACAACTTGATGCAAATTGTGGTGTTAGCTATGGTTTAAAATATAAAAGTGATAAAAAATCTCATGTAGCAACTCTTCCAATTGGTTATGCAGATGGATATACACGAATGTTATCTGGAAAAGCAAAGGTTATGATAAATGGAGTTAAAACATCAATAATTGGAAATATATGCATGGATCAATGTATTATTGATGTCACAAATCTTAATGTAAAAGTAGGAGACGAGGTAGTTTTATTTGGTGGAAATGATGCTAATGGTATCAGTATTGATAGTGTGGCAGAATCTTTAAATACAATTAATTATGAAATAGTATGTATGGTAGATAAAAGAGTTCCGCGTGTTTATATACAAGATAAAAAAATTATTGATATTAAAGATTATGTATTAATTTTAAGTAATAAAAAAAGCTAAAATTTTTTCCATCAAACAACACATTTTATAAGAGTCATGATATATTTATTATAATAATTACTTATAATTTAAACATAAATTAATATAAGAAAAGTTAATATTTGTTTATATAATATTATAAGGAAAAATTATGAAAAATAAAATATTAACTACTTTAACAATTTTAAGTACTTTTACATATTTAAACGCAATGGATATTGTTAAATCTCCCGAACCTAAGAAAGAAAAAGCTAAAACTACTTTAGGTCTTTATGTGTCAGGATCAGAAGCTGGAAAATATCTAAATGCAAATAAAAATGCAATACTTGTTGATGTAAGAAGCCCTAGTGAGCTATTGTTTATTGGTGCAGCTAATAGAATGGATATACACGTTCCATTAATGACAATAGACGATTCTAAATATAATAAAAAGTTTGGAAGCTATGATGTGAAAAAAAATAAATATGCTATTGATGAAATTGTTTACGAATTAAACAAAAAAAGTGTTAAAAAAGATGAAGCAATATTTATAACATGCAGATCTGGTTCTAGTAGAGCAGCACCTGTTGTAAATGCATTAGCTAAAAAAGGTTTTACAAATGTTTGGACTTTAATTGATGGATATGAAGGTGGAAAAGCAAAAAGTGGTAATTTTAAAGGTGAAAGAGTAGTTGATGGTTGGCTGCATAGTAACTTAGAATGGTCATGGAAAGTTCCATCTGAAAAGTTGTGGTTTAAATGTAAATACAAAGATTTAATGAATTCTAATGATGCTGCTAAGTGTAATAGTTTATAAAAAATATACTTAATTAAAACATACCTCAGAGGATAGTATATAAAGAAATATAACAAAAATACTATTCTTTGTGGCCTATAACTTTTTTATATGTCCTAATCAATCAATTATGCATCTATTAAAATACTTGATTAAAATTCGATAAAAGGTTAATATCAAACTCTATTCTTTTAATTAAATTTGTAGTAAAGCATCTCTTATTTGCATATAGGCAATTAAAAATTCAAATAGCATTCTCCAAAATAACTCCATAAATATAAATACAATAAGAAAGAATAAAATAAATTTAGCTTTTTGTTTTCTAGTTAATATTTTCCATAATAACTCATTTGTATGAGTATATGAAGTTTTTAGTAGTTTATATTTTCTAATAATCCAAGTTAGTAAAACCCAAGAAAAAATTGGTAAGATAATTGCACCAAGATAATAAAACATTATTAAAGCGTCACTACTAATAAAAGTTTTGAATGTTAGAAAATTGCTAAGACAGTCACTAAAAGTTATAGTTTCCAAATAAAACCTTTTTTTAAATAAGAAATATTATAGCTAAAAGCATTTAACTAAAGATTTAGTTATTCAGCAATATTAAAAAAGAAAATATGAGAGTGTTATTATAAGTAAATCTTATTTACTAAAATAAGATATTCTTATTAAAATTAAGCAAAGTTTTATTTTTATTATATTAGAATACTTTTATCAAAGGAAAAAGATTGTCTTTTGAGAGAAAGGATTTAATATGGCTTGTGATACAAGTGTAAAAGCTAGAAAAGAAAATAATTCAAATAATAATAACGATATAGAAAATAATACAGATATAAAAAAGGATAAAAAAATGAGTTCAAGTATGGTTCAAAAATTAATGCCAGAGTTTAAAATGGATGCATATGATGCAAAAACAGGTCACTACACAACAGTTTCAGATAAAGATTATATGGGTAAATGGGCAGTAGTTTGTTTCTACCCAGCAGATTTTACTTTTGTTTGTCCAACTGAAATTGCAGCTATGAATGCACACTATGATGAATTTCAAGAACTAGGTGTTGAAATTTTAGCAGTATCAACTGATACTAAATTCTCACATAAAAGATTTGTAGAAACTGAGCCTATTTTAGAAGGATTAAAACTTACTATTGGTGCTGATACTACAACTGCTGTTAGTGAAGATTTTGGTGTATTAATTGAAGAAGAAGGTATGGCATTAAGAGGAAGATTCTTATTTAATCCAGAAGGTATTTGTGTTGCTCAAGAAGTTCAAGCACCAATGGTTGGAAGAAATGTAAATGAATTTTTAAGACAAGTTAGAGCTTGGCAACATGCAACAAAAACTGGTGAAGTTTGTCCAGCAGGTTGGAGACCAGGTAAGAAAACACTTCCAGTTAATACAGATGTAGAACAAATGACAGGTAGAGTAGGTGATTATATTACGATTGAAGAAATTCTTTCTTAATATTTAGCTTCATTAAAAAAAGGATTAGTATTAATACTAATCCTTTCTTTTATAAGTTTGATAATTGCGGTCAGCCCTTTGTGTTGTTACTAACATTTGACCGCAACTATGAGATTTAACTCTTCATAGGTTTTTTTGTATCTAATATACTCTGTTCTAGAATAACTTATAAATATTAGTTTTGAATTAGTTGTCTAACTATCAATTAATAGAAAATTTCTTTTATCTTTTACTAAATTAATAAATAATTTTTTCCATAAAAAAAGGTTAATTCTTTCGAACTAACCTTTTTGTTTTTTGAAGTAAATATTTATTCAGCTAATAAATTTCTATAGAAATCTCTATAGTTTGTATCTTTTTCATCTCTAGCTTTCATTGCTGCTCTTGGATGTTCGTTTAATTGTCCTGTTAACATATATGGAATTGAGTAACCCCAGTCAAGTTCTTTTTCTAATGGAATAATAAACTCTTCAATGAATTTTAATACAGGCATTAATTTATACTTTGGATTTTTTAAAAAACCAATTAAAAGTTCCATTGGACAATTTCCAGCACCTCTTCCTAATCCAGAGATTGTAACATCAAGAAAACTTGTACCATATGTTAAAGCTTCAATAGTGTTTGCATATGCTAATTGCATATTATTATGTGCATGAATTCCAATTTGTTTACCATGTGCTTGTGCAATAGTTAAATACTTTTCAGTTAACTTGTTAATTTGCTCAGGGTAAAATGAACCAAATGAATCAGCAATATAAATTACATCAACACTAGATTTTGCAACAGTTTCTAAAACTTCTGTTAACTCATCATCAAATGATTTTGAAATAGCCATAATATTAATAGTAGTTTCATAACCTTTTGCATGAGCTTCTTCTACAAGTTCGATTGCTGCTGGAATTTGGTGAATATAAGTTGCGATTCTAATCATATCAACAACAGATTCTTCTGCTGGAAGTAATTCTTCATTTACAGTTCTTCCAATATCAGACATTACTGCAATTTTCATATTAGTATCGTTGTTACCAACAATTCTTCTAATATCTTCTTCTTTACAGAAATTCCAAGGTCCAAACTCTTCTTCACTCATAATTGAAGGTGAATTGTTTTTTCCAATTTCCATATAATCAATTCCTGCTGCTACACATGTTTCATATTGTGCTTTTACAAAATCATCTGTAAAGTGAAAATTGTTTACTAATCCACCATCTCTAATAGTACAATCAAATACTTTTATATCTTCTCTTACTGTAAGTATTGAACCTTTTCTTTCAATCATAAATACTTCCTATTCTCTTTTAATAATTATTGTTGAAATAATATCTTAACACTGCTCAATAGAACTTTAAAATCTTGATTTATTTCAATGAATAGCATAATTATTACATGTATAATATAAAAAATTAAAAAAATTGGATAAAAAATGAAAAAAACAATAATTACAATTATAAGTACAGCTTTTATTTCTACTCTTTCTGTGCATGCAAGTTCAAAAGTTGAAGTAGTTACAAACGAGACTTCAGCAATAAATATAAATCAAAAAAAATCTAATGTTACAATTGATGAGTGCAAAAAATATTTAGGTCCTGAGAACTATAATTTTATAATTGAAATTTATAGTGATGAAAATATTGCACTTTTAAAATGTGAGCAAGAACTTAAAAAATAGATATTGACGCTATATTTCTATGTTATAGTATTGAATTATTTACCTTTATTATTAAAATATTAAAAGGATTGTTATGAATTTAATACAAAAAATATCGATACTAGTAGTATTGTTAGTATTTACTGCTTGTGACCATAATAATCCAATACCTCCTTCTAAACCTAAAGTTTTTGACCCTAATGTAAAACCTATTATAAATGGTAATTGGTATAAACCAAAAGTAAATACTTCTTGGCAAATACAATTATATAAAGAAGATAAACTATTTAATACTTCTTATGATGTACAACTCTATGAAATTGATTTATTTGATGTAAAAGATGAAACAATTAAAAAATTAAAAAATGACGGTAGAAAAATTATATGTTATTTCTCCGCAGGCACTTATGAAAACTGGAGAAGTGACAAAGTGTCTTTTCTTAAATATCCTACTTTAATAGGAAAAAAACTAGATAATTGGCCAGGTGAGCGTTGGCTAGACATTAGAGATGAAAGACTTGCACATATAATGATAGCTAGACTTGAAAAGGCAAAAAGAATAGGTTGCGATGGTGTTGACCCTGATAATGTAGATGCTTATGAAAGTAGTAAAGAAGTTACAGGTTTTGAAATAAGTGAAAAAGATCAATTGGCTTACAATAAGTTTTTAGCAAATGAAGCTCATAAAAGAGGACTTAGTATTGCATTAAAAAATGATATTGAACAAGTAGAATTATTAATAGATTATTTTGATTTTAGTGTAAATGAAAGCTGTATTAAACAAAAAAACTGTGAGAGCTTAATACCTTTCAAAGATAAGAATAAGCCTGTATTTAATATTGAGTATACAAGAAATACTATAGATAAAGTTTGTAAAGAAAGTAAGAATTATAAGTTTAAAACTTTAATTATGGATGATTTATTAAGTGATGAATTTAGACATAGTTGTTTTTAGAACATCTATTAAATTGTAAAAGGAATTAGTTATGAATAAATTAATATATATTTTTTTATCATTTTTTTTGATAAGTAGTTTATTGGCAAAAAGTGATTTTAAAAGAGTTGGTGATACGGTTATTGATAATAACTTAAATCTACAATGGCAAGACAATCCTCTTTCACGTGATACAAAGCTATTTTTAGCTGATGCAATTAAACATTGTAATGACTTGGATTTTGTTGGATATAAAGATTGGAGATTGGCCTCTTATGAAGAGCTTTTAAGTTTAGGAGATTATGAAGTTTATAAACCTACAATAAATGATATTTTTAAATTTACTGCTTCTGGACATTATTGGACTGTTTTATATAAAACTACTCAATTAGGAGAGCATATTACATTACAAGATTATACAGAAGTTAGAAGAATCTATTTTAGTGATGGATATTCTTATGATAATGATAGAACTGGAAAAGCTTATGTAAGATGTGTTAGAAGTACTTTAAAAGATTAAAAAAAGGCAAAAAAACCTTTTTTTAATTGCTTACTAGTATGAAGTTAAACTTAACACATCTTCTTTTTTATCGTATGAATACATCTCATAGTTTATAGTTTTCTCTTTAATAGCTGTTACTGCCATTCTATCAGCTAATTCATTTCCTTCAATTCCAGCATGGCCTTTTACATGTTTTATTTCTATTAAGTCTTTTATTCTTTCGTATAATTCATGTGTCTTTTTAATAAGTTCAAGATTTTTAATCTCTCCACCTTTTTTAGTCCAGCCCTTAGCTTTCCATCCATAAGCCCAAGTTGTAATACAATCTATACTATATTTTGAATCTGAAAAAATTGTGATAATATTTTCTGAACTTGTTTGTTTTGCAATAATTAAAGCTTGATAAAGTGCATTTAACTCTGCTATATTATTTGTGCCATTTTCTACAAAGTCTCCATGAAGAAGTACTGGATTTTTATGGTTTGAATATATTGCTAAACCACTTCCTGCAAGTCCTGGATTTCCTGAGCATGCTCCATCACAATAGATTCTAATATGCTCTTCATCATCTTGATTATTTACATTTTCTACTTTTGTTTTTATATTATTAAATTTTAAAACCATATTATAGTTTTTTAAAATCTGCTCTTGAGCTTTAATAGCTAATTTACCTTTTAAAAGCATTAGTCTATTTGCATCATTTTTTAAAATTTCTTTGTCTAAAATTTCTTTATCCCAAGTAAAACTTGGTGGATATGATAAGTTTAATATTTTACATTGTTCTTTATTCAGTGTTTGTTCGTGAGCTATAAGTTCTATAAATTCTTCTGTTATTTGCATATAATTTCCATATTTTTTGGAAATTATATCAAAATTATATGCTTTTTACTATGCCCAATCTAGAAGTCTTTTATCGCCTTCAAGTTTTTTAATATCTGTAATATCTTGAGACATTTCAATTACACCTTTGTAATTAAGCTCTTCATCTCTTACTGCAAAATATCTAATGTGAATAAATTTGCCTTTAAATTGAATCCAAAACTCAGCAGTATCTTGACGTCCAGCTTTAAACTCTTCAAGAATTTTAAGTACTTGGTCAACACTTTTAGGAGGATGACAAAATTTAACTTCACGTCCTATAATTCCAGCACTTCTTGGGAAAACCCTATCTTCACCTCTATTATAGAAAATTACAATATCATTTTCATCTACATAAGTAATATCAACAGGTAAGAACTTAAAGATAAAGTTTACATGTTCAGGAGTTAAGTATCCTTCATCATAATGTGTTCTATTATCAAGACTAAATGGAAGTTTTCTTTTTTTCTTATCAGCACTTGGATGAACATACTCATCTTCTTTAACTTCAGGATATCGTACTGGATCAGCTGCAAACATCCAACCAATCTCTTTATCTCCCTCATACATCTCTTTCCAATCATCTTCACTTAGCATATCAAGCGCACGTGGTAATAATCTTCCTTCTTCAACTTGTGAAAGATGATCTAAGCTGTTAAATAAAGCTATTGATTCATTTAAAATATTATGTGAATCTTTTTGCTCAACTTTTTTTCGTAAAGCTTTTATCTCTTCTCTAATTTGGTCATGGAACGCCCACATTCCCTGGCTTGGACCTGTCCATCCATACTTTTCTAAGTATGGAAATAGTTGATTTTCTTTTCTTGCAAAGTGTTTTTCTACTTCACATATTTGGTTAAAGATGTTATAGAAAGTTTGATAATCTTCATCCATATTAGTTTCAAAAAGTTCTTGGAAAAGTTTTTTTATTAAAATATTTTCTTCAAGATAAACTCTTACAGGATGGCCTTGCGGAAAATTTTCAGTTCTATTTGATAAGTTATTCATTTTAGTTATATTCCTTAAATTATTTCTTACAAATATAACCGAATGAATTTACTTTTCCATGATATTTATCAATTTTATGTTTTGTTTTGATATTTTATAAATAAAAATAGTCCAAGCATAATAAGTACTAAACCTATTATTGAAAATGAAGAAAGGGAAATAGTTCCAAAAAGTAAAAAGCCTCCAAGCATTGCGAATATAACTTCACTAGCTTGTGTTGCATCAACTGCTGCTATTTCATTTGAATCTTTTGCTATTCCTCTTGCATATAGAAAAATAGTTGTCGCAAATACTCCTGAAAATAGTGCTACAAGTGAAGAGTTTAAAACTTGTGAAGAGCTAGGGGCTGATGGTTGAATTATTAAAAGAAGTATAAGCCAAAAAGGAATAGAACCTAAACATAAAAGCATTACTTTATTAAAACTATTTTTTAATAAAGAGGATTTTATATGAGGTACTTTAGTACTTGATCCATTTTGACTCTCCCAAATTAATTGATTTCCTAAAGGATAACAAAATGATGCAAGAAGTACGGGAATTCCACCATAAATTAATGTTGAAAGTTCAAAATTATCAATATGTGATAGATTTACTAAACAAACACCTATGAAAATTAAAGAAGAAAAAAACCAAATCTTTTTAGGAAAAGATTTTCCAAAAAATAGCAATACAAATAAAGTAGCAACAATAGTAAACTGCCAAGATGCTGCAATAACCCAACCAGGTGAAAAGTCAGCTGCAAAACATATAAGGGCATAAAAGAAACCAAAGCCTATAGTTCCACTTATTGTCCAAAATAGGTAGTTTTGTTTAAAGAGTTTAACTATATCAGTAAGCCTTTTTATTCCACCTTGAAAAAGTAAAATAATAGCTAGAAATAAAATCATAAAAAAATATCTAAGCGTTGCTGAATATAACCAATGTCCACCTTGGACACTCATTAACTCATTTAGTACAAAAGTTGTACTAAAAAAAGCTCCTGATAATATTCCTAAAACTATTAGTTTAAACACGTTTTATCATTAACTCTAATATCTAAAAAGAGGACTTAAATTCCAAGGAATAGAAGCTAAGATTAAAACTAAACCAATTGTATAATATATTATTTGTGTTTTATATTTCTTTCTTTCATCTTCAATTCTTTTAGATTTAAATGAACCTATAGTTATAAGAATAATCGCAAGTAGCATAATACTTGTATGTTCAACTGCAAAGAATCTTAACTCATAAATAGGCATTGAATCTTTTACATTTTCTAAGAATATGTTTATTTTTTCGCTTGTATAAAATACGTATAATCCAACTACAAACTGTAAATGAACAAATCCTACTGTTATATGTGAAAATATTCTATTAAATTTTGAAAATGGTTTATTTTGAAAAAAGCCTTTATATAAACAGTACAGATGTACAAATAGTGTTATAAGAACTAGCCAACGTAAAATTGAGTGTATTATTAATTCTATTGTTTCCAATATTTTATTCCTTTAAATTTTTATATTTTAATTTCTATTCTTCATTTCTTTTATAAATAGCAAAGAAATGAGGAACTGAGGGTATTTGTGTATCATCATAAGCTAAAAAGTTTATTTCTTCTAAATTATCATCACGCACAAATTTATTAATTTCATCATAGTCTAAAGGCAAGGGTATATCATTCTCTTGCTCACCTTTTTTTCTACTTCTACATGAAACTAGTGCATATCCTTGTTTTTTAACAAGGTTTGAAATAGCCTTTCTTGCTTGAATTCTATACTTTCCTGGAAGTACTTGTATTGTATTGCACTCATAAACTACATCAAAGTTTTCAAGCCATTGTTTATCATAATCAAATAAATCTGCAACTAGATATGTAACTTTTGAGTTTGGATATCTACTTTTACATAATTTTATTGCTTCTTTGGATATATCAAAGCCAATTACTTCATAGCCATATTCACTTAAAGCTTGGGCATCATCACCAACACCACATCCTACAACAATTGCTTTTTTTTGTTTTGAAGAAGCTGGGTTTTCTTTTAGCCATTTTACTAAATAAGGACTTGGCTGTAAATCAGCCCAAAAAACAGATTTATAATCACCTTGTGCATCTATATAAATAGAATCAAACCAGCCTGTAGGATTATCATTTTCTTGAAACTTTTTAACCATTTGTTTATATGCTACAGGATCGAACTCTTTCATTTTGTTTTATTTAGCTTCGTTAATAATCTGTAATAATGTTTCTTGAGTTTCTTGAGCTAATTCTATAAAATCAGGATTGATATCATCAACTAATTGTGTTAATGAATTCATAGCTATATTTGTAGTACCATTATCTGTATAAACTGATATCTTACATGGCATAATAACTGATAAAGACATATCTTGTCCTAAAAACTCTTTTGCAACTTTTGGATTACAAACGTCTAAAATTTGACACTCTTTTTCAAAATCAATACCTTTTGAATTTAAAGTATTTTTTACATTATGAATATGTAAAACTCCAAAACTATAATTTGATACTATTTCTTGTATTGTATCTACTACTTCTTGAACGCTTTTAGTTGATTCTTCTATATAATGCATTTATATATTCCTTTTTATTTTAAAATCTTTAAATTTTTTGTAATTATAATATCTTCTTTATGGAAAGTAGCTTTTATTAATTATTTTTTGTTGTTGTTTTAATACTCTCTTTTTTCTTCTTTAAAAAAGATGTTGTAAAAAATATCTCTTTTTGAAATAAAATTAATGATGTAATAAGTGAAAGCATTGCAAAAATAAATAAAGTTGCGATAATAATTGAAGCATCAAATTGCAAGATTGAACTTAGAAACATTGTAACAATTACTAAAGCTATTAAAAGTCCTGTCATAGTACAAAGAGAAATAGATCGGTTTATATTTTGCATTCTAACTATTAGTGATAATCTTCTCATCCTTGATTTCTCTTCTGCTATTTGCTTTGCTTCTGCTGTTTTTTTATTCTCAATACCTGCATCAATTTTTTCTACTTTATCAATAATTCTAGCTAGTCTTCCTGTAAAAACATTTAATAGCCCAGCAACACCTGCTAGTAAGAATACAGGTGCTACTGATAATTGAATTAAGTGAGAAACTGTATTAACTTCATCTGGGGCAAGAGGTACTATCATTATTTAATCCTATTTATTAGTATAATTTATTTGAATTGTGATTTTATCATAATTTGTATTTTCAATTATCTTTATTTGGATATAATGCATAAAATTTATGAATATATTAGAAGGGCACAAGAATGGCTAAAGGTAAAAAGACTGTAATTAAAGAGATTAAAAAATTAAGTGATAATGAAATTTTAATTAATGGTAAAGAGTATATTATTATAGATGATACAGAAAATATTGAAACTGCAACAACTATGAAAATTTCATCAAATGGTAATAGAATTTTAAGATTCGAAGATGCTAATAAAAAAGCAAGAATTGATGTAAAAAGAAATATTAATATAATGAAATATACTTTTGGAAATAAAGAAGCAGCGGGAAATTTCAAAAAAGGTTATGATAAAAATTTTCTAACAAAAGATGATTCTTCTGAAGTTATAGGACATACAACATGTCATAAAAAAGCTATGGAAATGATATATAAATTTACTGACAAGAAAAGTGATGAATATGACAAAAAATCAGGACATACAAACTTTTATTTATTTGAGGAAATCAAAGATTAATAAATTGTATTACAATTTGAAATAAAACAAAAGCACTTCTTTAAAACTCTATATACTTTCATAATCTTAAGCTTAAAAGGAAAATTATGAGAGTATGTGGAATCGAGCTAAAATCTAACTACACTATATTAACACTTGTTGATTATTCATCTGATGATATTATTGATTATATTGATTTAAAAATAAAAAAAATTGTTTTAGATGATGATGAAGATAAAAATAGTGTTTTAAAGTACTTTAATGAAATAAATGACTTTTTTAATGATAATAATGTTGAAAAAATAATGATAAAAAAACGCTCAAAAAAAGGAGCATTTTCAGGTGGTGCTGTTAGTTTTAAAATGGAAGGATTAATTCAGTTATACTCTAAAGCTTGCGTTGTATTGGTAAGCTCAAGAAGTATTAGTTCTTATGAAAAGAAAAATAATGTGATTTTTCCTAATGAACTTAAAAAATATCAAGAGCAATCTTTTCTAAGTATTCTCTCTCATATATGTAAATAATAAGTTTAAGTTGCTATTATATTGTATCTAAAACATATATATAGGTTAATAATGGGAAAAAAATTAGTTATTTTATCGTTTGTTATGGCAATAATTCTTTCTTTATCAGTAGTAGGACTAAATTTTTATAATTCAAATAATGCAAATATCAAAGCTTCTATTAGTGTTGCTGAATCTATTTCAAAGCTTGTTATAAGTAGTTTAAATACTTTTAATTCAAATAAAAACATACATGATTCTAAAGAGTTTCTTAATTCCTTGTCTACTTTAAAAGGTATTAACAATCTATGGTTAGTAAAAAGTGAGTCTTTAAATAAGAGTGACATAAATAATCAAAAACAAATAAAAGATGAGATTGATAAAAAAGTTTTATCTACAGGTTTAGTACAATATAAACTTGATAATAGTTTTTCTAAAACTACTATGCGTATTTCTATTCCCTATTATATAAATATAGAAAATGGCAATAGTTGTATTAATTGTATAAATATTTCTAAAGAGTACAAATTAGCTGCAATTTCTTTAAATTTAGATCTTATTGAAACTCAGGCTTTATCTTCAAAGCTAATTTATGTACTTTCTTTCTTTATTTTTATTACTATTTTGACTATTATTTATTTATCATCAAATATTATCAAGTCATATTATAATTTATTTGATGTCTTCAATAATAGTATAAAAGAATCAAGTACAGGTAACTTTGCTTTAATTGCAAAACCGAAAAACTTAAATAATGAAATGAATCTATTAGTAGATAGGTACAATGATTTTATGTCAATTTTAAAAAATGCATTTATTGATATTGATAAAAGATTACAAGGTTTTATTGGAAATAAAACCACAACAAATATTATTAATCCTTTAGAAGAATCAAAAGAGATTGTTTTAAATTTATCTAATCTTTATCAATTTAAAAAAGAGATTGAACTTGATAATAACAAAGAAGAAATCTATGATAGATTATCGCAAATTTTTATAAATCAATTTAATATTGAATCTTTTAGCTTTATAGAAATAGATGCGAGTAAGCATAAAATGAGTATTGTTAAGGAAGTTGGAAAGACACTTTATTGTCAAGAGTTTATTCATGAAAACCCAGAATTATGTAGATGTGCACGAACAAAAAATGATGTAGTTTCAATTGATTATCATAATTCATGTCCTTATTTCAAAGAAGAAGATAATTATCATTATTGTACAAATGTTGATATTAGTAAAGATGTAAATTTAGTAATTAACTTTGTTTGTAAAACTACTACTGAATTAGAAAAACTAAAAGATAAAATATCTTTTGTTAAAAGTTATATAAACGAAGCAGCTCCATCTATTGAAGTAAAATTACTTATGGATGCATTACAAGAATCAGCATTTAGGGATGGATTAACAGGGCTATATAATAGAAAATTCTTAGATGAACATAGTAAAAAACTAATTCCTTATGCAAAAAGAGCAAAAATCAATATTGGCGTATTATTATTAGATATGGATCATTTTAAAGCAGTTAATGATGAATATGGGCATGATGTTGGAGATACAGTATTAAAAGAACTTGCTAGAATTATGACAGAGAATGTACGAGAATCTGATATTGTAATTAGATATGGTGGTGAAGAATTTATTATTTTACTTGTTGGCGTTAATACTGAAGAAGATGCAATTAATGTAGCAAAAAAAATTGGTAAAAAAGTACGAGAAAATGAAATTGATGTTTATGCAGGTAATAAGTTGAAGAAAACTATTAGTATTGGATTATCAATGTTCCCAGCTGATACTACATCTTTAGATAGTGCTATAAAAAATGCTGATATTGCTTTATATGAAGCTAAAAATAGTGGTAGAGATAAAGTTGTAAGATTTAAAGAGGAACAAGTAAGTAGTGTAGATTTATTTTAAGAAGAATAATTAATAAGAGTTTGCTAATAAAAGTATTAGCAAACTACTTGATTTTATAGTGATAATGAAATATCATCTAAAATAATGTCACTTATTCTATTAGATTTTCCAAAGTGCTCTAACAATATAAATTCAACCGCAGGGTTTTCTTCTTTTAGTTCATTTATAATATATGGTAAATCAACACCTACATGTTTTCCAGAGTTTAAAAAATATGGATAAAAATATATTTTAGAAATATTTTGAGAAATAAGATTGTTTGATACTGTCTGAATACTTGGCGTTGCAAGTTCTAAAAATGCTGCTTCTATTTTTGAAAAGTTTTTATCTTTACTTTTTATTTCATTTGCTAAAGATATAAACTCTTCATTTGATAAACTTCTTTTACTTCCATGTGCAATTAACACTAATGCATCCATTATAATCCTTTAAATTTTTATAAGCCTTAGTATATTTTAATTGTCTTTAATTCTTTATTCATAAATATCTTATTATAAATCAATATTTATAGTAAATTTTGCACCCTTATAGCTCTTTTGATTATAAATAAATGTTTCATTTCTTACACTAATACTACCTTTTAAATGTGTTCTAATAATATTTTCACTCATATAAAGTCCTACTCCTGTACCTTGAGATTGGTGTTTTGTTGTGAAATAAGGGTCAAAAATCTTATTAATTATCTCTTCTTTTATACCTTTCGCATTATCTTTAATTTCTATAATTAATTTATTGTCTTTTTTATACGTATCTATGAAAACAAATTTTTCTTTATTTTCTAGTTTTTGTAAAGCATCTCTTGAATTATTTAATATATTAACAAAAACTTGAATTAATTCATTCTCAATTGTAATAATTGATATATCTTCAATATTTTTAATTATTTTTATATCTTTTGATACAAATTGTGAGTTTACTAATTTTAATGTTTTATTAATAGCATGAGAGATATTAAACTGTTTTAGTTTGCTATTTCTAGGATCAAAAAAGCCCCTAAAGTCTTCTATTGTTTGAGATAAGTATTGTGCGGATTCATTTATACTATCCATATTTTTATTTAAGTCTTCATCTTTTAATACATCCAACTCTTTTAGCAGTTTTACACCCGTAGAAGCTGTAGAAATAGATGAGAGTGGTTGTCTCCATTGGTGTGCAATATTTTCAAGCATTTCACCCATTGCAGCCATTTTTGTTTGTTGTATTAAGATTAAATCTTTTTCTTTTAATTCTTCTATTCTTTGTTGTATTTTTTCTTCTAGTTTATCATTTAGTTCTTTTAATTCAAAAGTTTTATTTTCAACTTTTTCTTCAAGTGTGGCATTTAGATTTTCTAACATTACTTGATTAGTTTTTAGGCTATCTTTCATTGTATTAAAAGATTCAATTGCTTCATTAATCTCAGTAATTGGAGAAAGTTCAATAGCATCAATATCTAAATTTAACTCTTTTAATTCATGAGCCATATTCTCTAACCGTCTAATTGGTTTTGAAATAATTCCTGCAATTTTATATATAAATACTATTGAAATTAATCCTATAATAAGAGTTAATACTATTCCTATTAGCTGATTCTTTTTAATTAAACTTAAATAGTCATTTTCAGGAGCATACATACCTATTATCCATGTAATATCATTTTTAATAAAAGGGAAAAACATAGCACTATAATCTTCATTTTCATGTGTAAAAGTTAAAAAAGTCTTTTTTGAAAATGTCTCTATTTTTGTTGATTTTAATAACTCACTATAAGCTTTTTTTACTATCTCATTATTTATCTCTTTTAGTTTTAAAAGTCTTGGTTTTTTATTTATAGAATTAATATTTTTAATAGGAAAAGACATCATATTTAAGGATTTATCCATCATAAATACTTTTCCATTTTCACTAATCTTTAGATTGTTTATAAATATTGACAAGTCATCAATTTCTATATCAATTCCTACTACACCTTTTAATTTGTTGTTTTCATAAATAGGAACTGAAGTTGTAATTCCTGGTTTTTTTGAAGTAAAAAAAGCATAAGGATCTGTCCAATTTAAACGCTTAGTTTTAACTGCTTGAATAAACCATGGTCTTATAGTTGGATCATAATTATCATTTTCATCAAATACAATTGTTTTTTTATTTGTAGTATTATTGAAAAAAAGTTTTTTTACTACTCTTTTATTTTCATTTAGAGTGATGCTTTTTTCCATATATCCATTTTTATTTTTATTTAGCATATAAAACTCACCATTACTATTTGCATAATAAATAGCTGAGAATTGTTCGTTTATTTTCATTTGTTCATGAAAGTATTTCATCATTATTTTAGGGTTGTTATTATTAATTACAGAGCTTGATTCAAGCTCTTTTGTAAGTTTTGTAGCCTTTGAGGCAATTCCCATATAGTATTCAGATTTATCAACTGCAAAACTAGATATATTTTCCATAATTTGGCGTGTATGCTCTGACATTATATTTTTAGAAGAATAATAAGAGGAGAGAATAATAAAGAATATTGTAATAAACATTATTATCGAAAAACTAAATATTAATATATTTTTAATGGAAAACTTCATACTAATCCTTTAAAACAATCATTTTAAATTATAACAAAAAAATACACTATTTTATATCATTAAAAAATTATTTTATAAACTAGTGATAATTATTGAAAAAATAGCACCATCTTTAGAGTTTTTTACATATATATTTCCATTCATTTTTTCTTTAATTATTAGTTTTGTCATATATAATCCAATTCCTGTACCATAGTCATATTTAGTTGTAAAATATGGGTCAAAAATTTTATCTATAATCTCTTTATCAACGCCACCTGCATTATCCTCAATACATAGTTTTGTTTCTTTATCTTCATCTAGATAAATTTTTATTTTAGGATTTTTTATTTTTCTATCAATTAAAATATCTTTAGCATTTGAAATTATATTTACAATTGCTTGTGAGTATTCACTTTTGTAGCCATTTATTTTATATTCTAAATTTATAGAAAAAGATATTTCTATTTTATGAAAATTAAGTGTTGCTTTTACAATATTTATAGCACTTGATACTGCGTCTATTACTAAAAAGTCCTCTTTTTTAGAGTTTGGATTGAAAAAGTTTCTAAAATCATCTATGGTTCTTGACATATATTCTAATAAATCATTTGCTTCATTTACTCTATTTGAAAGATATTTTTTATCTAATTCTTTATAATCATAAGCTGATTCAATATCAAAAAATAGACCAGATACTTGAGATAATGGTTGTCTCCATTGATGTGCAATATTTCCAATCATTTCACCCATTGCAGCCATTTTTGATTTTTGAATAAGCATTTTTTCTTGTTTTAGTTTCTCTTCTTTTAGTAAAGTTCTTTCACTAATATCTCTTAAAGATGCAAAAAGTAAATCTTGATTTTCATATGAATAGATAATTACATTTAACTCTACTGTTTTTATTTCATTGTTTTTTGTTATTAATTTTATTGTTTTAAATAGAGATTTAGCTTCTAGAATTTCTTTTAAATTTAAGTCTTTAAATAATTTGAAGAAATCTTTATATAAAATCTCTTTTGACTGGTAGCCTATTGTTTTAAGTGCTGTATTATTAAGACTTAAGATACTAGCTTTTTCATCTTTTATTTCTGAGATTATAAATCCATCATTACTGTAATTAAAAAGTAGGGCATATTTCTCTTCATTTTGTTTTACAATTTTTCTATATTGATTAAAAAGTTTTTCAATTTTTCTAGTAAATCCTAATGAGAAAATAAAAAATATTATAGTCATTATTATCATAATAATAGCAAGTTTAAAAATATTATTATATAAGTTTTCTAAAGAGATTATTCGCTCTTTCTCAATAATATTATTTATATGTGATAAGTTTACTCCCATACCTATGAAGTAGCGTAAATGTTTTACAAAAGTTCCATATAAAAGTTTATTATTATTTTCATAATAAATATAATCATTTCCTTTATAGTTAGTCTCAATTAATAAATCTTTTATTGCTTGAAGTTCACTTTTGTTAGGAATAATTTGTTTTTGAGTTAGCAGTTGACTATTTGTAGTGATATTATTTAAACTATTTATTTTATATATAAGTACAAACTCTTCAACATTATAATTTTGGTTAAATATCTTTTTTATCATTCTACTTTTTAGCTTTTTCTTTTCAATTTCTAAAAAACTTCCTGAACCTATAATTATACCTAACTCTTCTAAGTGTCTTGAGTATGTGATTTTCTTGGCTGTTATATTACTTTTTGGTTTATACCAAAAATACTCAATGAAGTTTTGTTTTTCTTTTTTAGAGTTAATCATTTCATTTATAAATTTAAAGCCATTTATATCTTCAAAATCTAAAAAAGATTCATTTTCATCTTTTGAGTTTTCACTATTTAATAATAATCTTCCTTTTGTATCTAAAATAAAATAGTTTATATCACTCTGTTTTTTTGATATTTGATTTATTGCAGTTTTAATAAAATTTATTTGTTCTTTTTTTGATAAGTTTTTTGTTTTTTTGTATAGTGAATTTGCAAGATTAAATGCAATTATAGATTGTTTTTCAATTCTCTCTTTTTTATTATCTAAAATAGATTCTTCTTCAAATTTAATATCATTTAATAAGTTTTGAACTTCTGTTTTTATATAAAACTTTTCTCTTTCAATTAGTGTATTTTTGAAGTTTTTAATATGATTTTTAAAGTTACTATACTCTGTTTTTATAAGTGTTGAACCAATTACCGTTGCAACAATGATGATAATAATAGTGGAACTAAGTAGTGTAGTTTTTTTTACACCTTGTTCTATTCTTTTTCTGTAATTAATTTTCAAGTTTTAATTTATATCCCATATTTGAAATGTTTTTTATACAATTAAAGGGAATCTTTTTTCGTAAAAAACCAATTGTCGTTCTTAATGAGTTTAAACTCATATATTCATCTTCCCAAACATATTGTTCAATCTCTTGATAGCTTACAACTTTATCTTTATTTAAAACTAAAAGCTTTAGAAATAATAACTCTTTTTTATTTAATTCTAAAACTTTCTCATCTTTATAGAATAGGGAAGTTGTATTTGAATAGTAAAAATCTTTACTTAATACTACTTTTTCATCTTTATTCTTTTCTAAATCCTCAACAGCTTTTAATAAAGCAGGAATTAGATTTCTACTTGTAAGTGGTTTGATTATATACTTTTCTAATCTTAATTCAATTGCTTCAAGTAAATAATCTTTATCACTAAATGCAGTTGATATTATGATTTTTGTGTCTTTGTCAGTTTTTCTAATATTTTTTGAAAGTGTTATTCCATCCATCTTTGGCATTCTTATATCTGTTAGAATAATATCTGGATGATATTTTTTATATAAAGCTAAACCTTCTTCTCCATCTTTAGCTTCATATAGTTTTTTGAACATACGATTTAGAAAACGTGAGTTAATTGTTCTAACTCCCTCATCGTCTTCTACATATAAAATAGTATAGTTCTTAAACTTTTCCATATTAACCTCTTAAAGGTAAAAGCTTTAAGCTTCTTTACCTTTTTTCATTTTAACAAAAAATTCACTAATAAGTGGCATTAATAACATGATAATTGTAATTATTAAAATACTTAAAGTAATTGGTCTCTCCCAAAGGAAAGCAAAAGATCCATCACTAATAGTTAATGCACGTCTTAAATTATCTTCCATCATTCCACCTAAGATAAATCCTAAAATCATAGGTGCCATAGGGTAATCAACTATTCGTAAAAATAAAGCAACCACTGCAAACAGTGTCATCATATAAATATCAAAATTGTTAAATGTAACTAAATAAACGCCAATAAGAGAGAAGAATATAATTAGTGGTAATAATAATTCTTTTTTTATTGTTAATAGTTTTGCAATGTATGGAATTAGTGGTAAATTTAGTACTAAAAGTACAGCATTTCCAATATACATTGAAATAATTACAGACCAAAATAGTTCAGGATTATCTACATACATAGTAGGACCTGGTTGAATTCCATAAGAAATTAATGCACCTAAAATAATTGCTGTAGTTCCAGACCCTGGAATTCCTAAAGTTAATAAAGGAACAAAAGAACCAGAACATGCAGCATTATTTGCACTCTCAGGAGCTGCAAGTCCTTTAACACTTCCTTTTCCAAATTTTAGTTTCTCTTTTGCACTTGCAATACTTCGCTCCATTCCATAAGCTAAAAATGAAGCAATTGTTGCACCCGCACCTGGTAATACACCAACAAAGAAACCTAAAACAGATGAACGTCCAACAGTTGGAGCCATCTCTTTTACTTCTTCTTTTGTAATTTTTAAAGAACCAATATCTTTTTTTAGTGCATCCATTTCTTCTTTTGTTTGCTTATGATTTTCTAAAATATTCATCATAGCTTCAGATAAGGCAAATGCTGCCATTGCTAAAAGTAAAAATGAAATTCCATCAATTAAATCAAGTCTTCCAAAAGTAAATCTCGCAATTCCTGAATCAGAATCAGTTCCTACAGTTGCAAGCATTAGACCAAATATTGTCATAATAGCAGCTTTTAAAAACTTTCCCTTACCAGCAAATGCAGCAACAGCTGTAAGACCTAGAACCATTAAAGCAAAGTAATCAGATGATTGAAAACTTAAACTCACATTTGCTAAAGCAGGTGCTGCAAAAAGTAAAAATACTGCTGCAATAGTTCCACCTGTAAAAGATGAATAAGCTGCAATTGCTAAAGCTTTTCCTGCATGTCCATTTTTTGCCATTGGATAACCATCAAAAGAACTAGCAACCGTTCCAGCAACTCCTGGAGCGTTGATTAAAATTGAAGAAGTAGAACCTCCGAAAATTGCACCATAATAAACACCAGCGATTAAAATAAGGCCAGAAGAGGGCTCCATTCCATAAGTTATTGGAATCATTAATGCAATTGCAGAAATAGGTCCAAGTCCTGGAAGCATTCCAATAAATGTTCCAGCAAAACATCCAACTGCAACCATCATAATATTATATGTAGTAAACGCAGTAACTACACCTGTTAAAATACCATCCATCATGACTCAACTCCTACAAAATACTCATAAACCATACCTGGGTCTATATAAACACCTAAAACATTGTTTAATAATAAATAAAACCCGATTGAAACACCACTTGAAATTAATAATATCCTTTTTATATTTTTCTCTTTTAGTAATAAAAATCCAATTGTTAAAAAGATTATAGTTGCTATTATAAAACCTAATGTTCTAATTGTAAAACCATAAAAAAGCATAGCTAGAACAAAATAGAAAGTTGTTTTAAAATCTAATTTTCTTAAGTATTCTAAAGTTAGAAAATCATTATCTTTTTTTACAAAAGAAAGAACTAGTATAAGTGAAGAGATAATTATTCCACCCAATCCTAAATAAAAAGGAAAAGTAGATGCTGTCATCACTTCAAATTGAGAACCTGGCATTTTTTTAATACTAAAAACATTAAAAAAATAAAAGCTTGAAAAAGCTAAAAAAAATATTGAACCTATTGCATTTTTTGTCATATTATTATCCTTTAATAAGAAGAGCTTACGCTCTACTTATTTTATAGAAATCCCATTTCTTTCATTAAAGAATCAATAACTTCTTCTTGTTTCTCTAAAAATGATTTAAACTCAGCTCTTGGTTGATATAAGTTTGCCCAACCATTTCTTTTTCTTACAACTTCCCATTCAGGAGTGTCATACATTTTTCCAATTACATCAGCAAATGCTTGTGTTTTTTCTTCAGAAAGGTTTGGAGCTCCAAAGAATCCTCTCCAGTTTGCGAAAAATGCATCAGCACCCATACTTTTAAAACTAGGAATTCCATCAATGCTTTCATTAGAAGTTACACCAATAATTTTAAGTTCACCTTTTTTATGCTTTTCTAATACTTCACCAAGACCAGTTGAAAGAACATCTACTTCACCTGTTAATAATCCAGCTAAGGCTTTTCCACCTGCGTCATAAGGTACATATCTTACAGATGTTGGATTTCCACCAGCAGCTTTAAAAATTTGTGCAGCAACTAAGTGATCCATTGAACCTCTTGAACTTCCACCTGCAATTTTTACTTTTCTTGGACTTTTTTCAAATGCAGCTTTTACATCAGCCCATGATTGATATTTAGAGTCTTTCTTTACAACTAACACACCATAATCAGCAACAACAGAAGATACTAATGTTAAGTCTCTAAAAGATTGAGGAAATACACCTTGAAGTGATCTAATTACTATTGGAGTTGAATTTACCATTAAAGTATTTTGTTGTTTTTTAGCAGTTTCAATAATATAAGCAATGGCTTTTCCTCCACCACCACCTGACATATTTTCAAATGAAGTTTCTTGAACTAGGTTTGATTTTTTTAAAGCTTCACCAACACCTCTAGCAGTTCCATCCCAACCGCCACCAGCACCACCTGGAATAAGGAAGTGAACCTTATCAACACTTGCTGCTACTGAAGATGTAGCAAGTCCTGCAACTAAACATCCTGCGAAAGCAAGATTTTTGTAAACTTTTGTCATTGAATTTTTCATAATTATCCTTTTAGTTTTGTTATGAAAACAGTTTAAAGGAAAAAAATGTAAGAAAAATAAAATTAAAATTTAATTGTGATTTTTTTGTATATTTATCAAGACTGGCAGACAATGTCGGATTCGAACCGACGGTAGAATAAACTACGTTACCCTTCCAAGGTAGTGGATTAAGCCAGCTCTCCCAATTGTCTATAAATAAAAATGTGTTTGTTTTGAAAATTAAAGTGTGAATATTTAAAAGATAGATTAAAAATAAGTGCAAAAAAAAAGGATAGTATAAATACTATCCTTTAATTAAATGAAAAGATTACAGTCCTGTAACGTTTTCTGCTTGAGGACCTTTTTCACCTTCAGCAACTTCAAAAGTAACTTTTTGATTTTCTTCTAAAGAAACTCTTCCGTAACCTGAGTTGTTGATTTGTCTATAGTGTACAAATAAATCTTTACCACCATCGTCTGGTTGAATAAATCCAAAACCTTTTTCACTGTTGAACCATTTTACTGTTCCGTTTACTAAATCTGCCATTGCAATTCCTTTTGTGTTTAATATGCTAAATAATCTAAGATCAAATCAAAAATGCATATTAACTCTGTCAAAATTGTCGCAGCTAAACTGGCAAATATGGCAAAATTATATAAATTTAAAGATGTATACTTCTAGATTAAAAACTTGAACGGATATATTATCCCAATTTTGCTTTGTTTTAGCCTAAAAGTTATAAAAAAATAAGAATATTTGATAATTTGCAAATAAATCTTTTAAATTCTTTATAAACACTAGTAAAAGCTAATGTTTAATTTATAAATCATCAAATTCTAAAATAAATTTAACACCATCAACAGAGTTTTCTAGACTTAATTTACCTGCAAAACTATTCATAACTACTAGTTTTACCATATATAATCCTACTCCTGTTCCCTCAGATTTTGTTGTAAAGTACGGATCAAATAGTTTTTCTAAGTTAGACTCTTTAATTCCACCTGCATTATCTCCAATAACAAGATAGTGTTTACTGTCTTTTGAGTAACATTCAATAGTAATATCTCTTTTCTCAATATTTCTTTCATTAAATGCTTGTATCGAGTTTGTTAGTATATTTACTATAACTTGTGACATCTCCATTTTTACACCAAATAGTTTAAAGTTATCATCAATATTTTTTGTAATTACTACATTATTATTGTTAACTAAAGATTCAATAAGAGAAAAACTATACTCAATTGCATCAAGGATAGCAAACTCTTCTTTACTTTTATCTGGATTAAAAAAACCTAAGAAATCATCAATTGTATCAGACATATAATGTATTTGTTTTTTTGTATTTTCAGAGAACTCTTTTATTTGTTGATCATTAAGTTCATTAAAATTATATGAGAACTTAATATCATCACAATAAAGAGATAAAATATTTAAAGGCTGTTTTAATTGATGTGAAATAAGTCCAATCATTTCTCCTAAGCTAGCCATTTTAGTGTTATGAGTAATTATTGCATTTGCTTGTGTTAAGGATTTTTTTGTTTTTTTGTTTTCATTAAATAATTGAATATAAACTTTTAGTTTTGATATTAAAAGAGTATCATCTATAGGTTTACTAATATATTCAATAGCTCCTAATTCATAACCTTTTTTCTGATAAGCATCTTTATCATATATACCTGTAATAAATATAATTGGTATATCTTTTGTTTTTTCAACAGATTTTAAATATTTAGCAAATTCAAAACCATCAACTTCTGGCATTTGTACATCACTTAAGATTAAATCTATATCGTTATTCATTAAACATTCAACGGCACTATTTGCATTATCTGCTGTAAAAACATTTAAATCAAATGCGTCATTAATTAAAAGTTCTAATGAATAAATATTCTCTTGTACATCATCTAAGATTAGAATAGAAAACTTATTTTCCATGATATGAGTCCTTATTATACATTTGTAATTTCCTTATTTATATTAGATTTATTAATTTTAAGACAGATATTATTATCATATTGAGAATAAGTATCTTCACTCTTATCCTCATAAATTGCTATTATCTTCTTTTGTTCTTCTATTTCTATCTCTTCAAGCTCTTCTTTTTTAATACTTGAAAAATCTATTATGGTCTTTACTATACTATTTTTTTTATAAATATTTAAAAACTCTTTTGTATTACTTACTTGAAAAACATTATATTTTTTTCCTAGTTTTATCGTTACATTAAAGAAAAACATTGGGTCACTATTAAAAATAAGAATACTCTCTTTTTCTTGATATTTATTAATAGGTTCTTCTTTCTTTTCACTTATTTCAATTCTTTCGATTTCACTCTCTTCATCTATTTTTGTAAGATTAATATCTATATCATTTTGATTTTTCTTTGGAATAGTTAATTTAAAGTTACTACCAACATTTTCAGTACTTTGAATATGAATTGTTCCTTTTAATAGAAGTGCTAATTCTTGTGATATAGCAAGACCTAATCCAGTTCCCCCATATTGTCTGGAAGTACTTGAATCAACTTGTTTAAACCTATCAAATATATGAGCTAGTTTCTCTTGAGGAATTCCAATTCCCTCATCATTTACACTAATAGTAATATTTTTATCTTCATCTTTTACAATTAAGCTAATTGTTCCTTCTTTTGTAAATTTTAATGAATTACTTAAAAGGTTTTTGATTATTTGATTTATCTTATTTTCATCAGAATATATTGTTGTAAGTGTTGAATCAATATCTAATACAAAGTTTAAGTTCTTTTCTTTTGCTTGTGGTTTTATTAAGTCATAGACTTGTGTAATAAATTTATGAATATTTATCTCTGCATAATTTATTTTTATTTCATGTGCTTCAAGCTTTGATATATCTAATACATCATTAACTAAATATAATAAATCATTTCCACATTTATTTATAATTTCTAAACTTTTTATCTGTTTTTCATTTAGATTATTATCTCTATTTCTTTTCATTACTGAAGAGACTACATTTATTGAGTTTAATGGTGTTTTTAATTCATGACTCATATTTGCTAAAAAATCATCTTTTGCTTTATTCGCTCTTATTAGTTCTTCTTTTTGCTCTTCTAGTTTTTTATTAGTATGAATTAATTGATAATTTCTCTTTTTTAAATCCTCTTGCATCTCACTCATGGACTTTGACAAAATACCTATTTCATCTTTAGTATTAGTAAAAGGAACTTCAATATTTTCTTCTTTTCCTATTTTGATTGCAATATTAGATAATTGTGTTAATTTTTTAGTTAATCTACTGCCTAAAATATAAGATAGTAAAGTTGATATAATTATTTCAATAAAGATAATAAAAAGAGTTCTTGTTTTATTGTCTTCAATAGATTTTGAGCTACTAGTTGTATCAAATATAATGTATAAAGAGCAAACTAGCGTTTCCTCTTCAAAAATTTCTTTATAGATAATCTCATATGTTTTATTATCTACTTCAACACTTTTATTCTCTTTAATTTTTAATAAATCTTCTTCTTTTAAATGCTTATATGTATATCTACTTGATAAGATTCTATCATGTGAATCTAAAACAATAATAGAGTTTATATACTTATTAGTATTTGCATTTGTTACTAAATCGTCAAGTGTTCCTATATCGTATATACTAACTGGTACTTTTACTAATTGTCCTAATAGAGTAACATTAGATTCAATTTTTTCATTTGTTAAGTTTTTTGTAGAAGTATTAATTGTAAAAAAGTTTACTGATACAATTAATATAATAAAAAAAGTTTCTAATAGTACAAAGGATAATATAAAACGATATTTAAAAGACATCTATTTCTTCACATTTAAATTTCTAATTACATCATATTCAGATGTATTGGTTTTTATAAACTCTTTGATACTTAAAATACTTTTTATCTCTTTTGGCATATTTAAAAATACATTTTGAAGTTTTTGAATATCTTCTTTTTTAACTCTTGGATGATAAGCTATTGGATGACTTGGATATTTAGCTGTTTTATATACAATATTTAACTTATTTTTGTCGGTGTTGTTTTTGAAATTATTATATGTTCTATTAATTCCCCCACCAATATATCCAATATCTCTTGAGATACCTTTATATACAGAATCATGAGAGTTTACATATAATACTTTTGCCTCTTTATCTATATCAAAATCAAATTTGTTTTTAAATTCATATTTTGGTAATAGTGTTGCTGCAAAGGCATTTGGTGCAGGAAATAAAAATACTTTTCCTTTTAAATTTTCTTTTGAAAAATCGACTTTCTTTTCTTTTGAAAGCACAATTCCTTGAATATTTTTTTGCGCTCTTATAAAAGCAGTGAAACTAGCTTCCTTATTAGCAACTACAAAATGATATGGATTCATATACGCTATATCGTATTTTCCGTTATACAACTCTTTTTCAAAGTTAGGAATAGATCTCTCTGTTTTAAAAACTACATTTATCCCTGTTTGCTCTTTTAAGTAGTTTGTAACAATTAGCCATTTTTTAGATAGTTTTAAAGGACTTTGCTGTGGAACAACACCAAGAACTAAATCTGTTGAAAATGCATAAGTTGTTATTAGTAGTAAAGCAATTGTTTTTTTCCTTTTTTTTCCTTTTTATATATTATCTTTATTTGCCAAAAGATAAGAGTGATTTATTCGTTTTTAATTTTTCATTTTCATTTTCTAAGTTTGAGACTAAATCTTTTAAATTATTTATTCTTTTAATAAAGTCTACTTCTTTTTCTCTGTAACTTTCAAGTGCTGTATTATTTCTTTCTTCTAGTTTTAGCAGTTCTTCTATTTGTTTTTCTAATTTTGCATTTAAACTTTTTGCTTTTGTTAAAGAATCATATATTATATCAAATTGTTTGTTCTTATCTTTTTTTGCCATTAATTGTAGTTTAGAGTTTTCTAAGTTATTTTGCTCATATGATTCTAATTGTTTTAATAAATCAACTCTTTTATTATTTATTTCATTATATCTTGTCTCATAATCATGCATATTCTTAATTAAACTTGCAGTCTCTTCTTTACTTGTATTTAATTCTTTTTGCATATTTGCAATACTTTTTTTATAAAAACTAATTTGCTGCAAAATATTTTTATTATTTTGTCTTTTAATATGTTCTTCTTCTGTATTAATAAATTGGATATATAAATATTCTTCTATTTCTTTTCCTGTGCTATCATATAATGGTACGATTTTAGATTTTGAGAAATATTCACTATTATCTTTTGCTCTATTTTTATATGTTCCTGTCCATGTTTCACCTTTTAATACTGTTTTCCATATATTTTTAACAATAGAATCTGATACATCAGGATGCTTAGTTATATAGTAGGGTTGACCAATTAGTTCTTCTTCATTATAAAGTGATATATTACAAAAAGCTTCATTTACAAAAGTAATAATTCCCTCTTTATTTATTTTTGAGACAATTGCTTCTTGATTAATAATACTAATATAGTTTTCAAGCTCTTTTTTTTGACTTTCATAACTACTTCTGTAAAATAAATCTTTTGTAATTTTTTCTAATTTTGCATCGATTACTTCTAAATCTAAAGGCTTTGTAATATAATCTTCTACATGAAGATGAATGGCTTTTAATAAATTACTTGTTTCAGTTCTAGCTGTAATTAAAATAACAGGTATAGTTGAATCAATTTCTCTGATTTTTTCAAGCATTGTAATACCATCCATCATCGGCATATTTATATCACTAATAATTAAATCAAATTTTTCATTCTTTGATTTTTTTTCATGAAACTTTATAAGGCCTTCTGCTCCGTTAATTGAGGATTCTATATTATTAAATTTACGACTTAAAAATTTTGTTAATTTCTCTCTAGTAGTGTCATCATCTTCAACATATAAAATATTAATCTCTTTTTTATATATTTCAAATTCTTTCATTTTCAATCCTTATTTGATAACCTAATCCATAAATATTTTTAATATTTAATTCAGGTATTTTTTTTCTAATCCTAGATATTAGATTCTTAAGATTTATTACTGCTGTTTCAAAATCTAAACAATCTTCCCAAAGTTTGTATATGATTATTTCTGAACTAACTGTATTATTTAGATTTATAAATAGTTCATTGAGTAATTCAACTTCTTTTTTAGTTAGTGTAATAATAGAATCATTAAAATGTAGGTTTTTTGTTTTTAAATTCCAGTAAAAATTGTCTTTTATAAAAATAATATCTGATTCTTTTTTTAAAAATTCTTCTTTGTATTTTTTCTTTGTAGTTTTATTTATACTTGCAATTAATTCTGTTATTGATATGGGTTTTGTCAAATAGTCATTTATATCTAACTTTACTACTTTTAATAAAGTATCTAGTTCTAAATGAGCAGTTAGAAAAATAAAGGGTATAAACTCATCTATAATTCTAATATGTTCTAAAAGTTCTATCCCATTTATCTTGGGCATATTTAAATCACTAATAATTAAATCAAAGTATTTATCTTTTGAATAGTAATCTTTAAATTTTACTAATGCTTCACTTCCGTTTTCTGCAACAACAACGTTTGCATATACTTTATTTAGCATTTTATGTAATTTTTCAAGAGTTTGAATATCATCTTCAACGAGTAATATTCTAATGTTTCTATAGTTGTTATTTAGTATGTATTCCATATCAATTTATTATCAATTTAATTATTAAAGAGATAATTTCCTTCTAGTATTAATCTTATATTATAAGTATAAATAGTATCATAAAAGTACTAATAACTAAAATATTTAATAATTATATCGAAATTTTATTGCTTTTAGTACCAAAAAATAGCTATTTAATTTTTTTATAAAAAATTGTAAGAGTAAAAAATAACAATACTGTAATAAGTTTTATTTATAAAATACTCTTGCAATTCCAAGTAGAAATAAAGCAATAGCAAAGTTATCATATCCATTATCTAAAGATAAAACAAAAAATGAACCAAGCATAAGTGCAAAGCCACCAAGTTTGGGGTTTATATGACTTTTTAATTCTTTTAATATATATTCTAGTTGCCCTTTTGAAAGTTCAACTTCTAAATTTCCTTTGCTAGCTTTTGTAATTACAGATTTTAAATCTCTTACAATAAAAGGTAAATCTTTTACTTCATCAACTAATGTTTCTAAAACACTCTCTTTTGCCCCTAAAGCTTTTGGAATATTAACTTGTAAAATAGGTAAAATATCTTTAACACCATTAAAGTTTTCAATATAAGTAGTTCCTAAGCCTTCAATAATAGCACTAACTCTTAAAATATAAATAGCATCACTTGGAAGTTTAAAAGGAAAATCCCTTGTCGTTTCTAGTATTTCAAAAGCAAGTTTTTGCATGGATTCACTGTCAAGGTTATTGTTTGAAAATATTTCAAACATTTTTGCTGTAAATTCTGCTAATTCACTAACAGGTGCTTCATAACTTATAGTTCCTAAACGCTTATTCGCATCTATGTAAGCTTCATAATTTTGTTCATTTGCAGCTTTTATAAGCTCAATTATTGCAACTCTTGTTTCATTTGGAACGGTTTTTACCATCCCAAAATCTAGAAATACTATATTTGAATCTTTTGTAATTAAAATATTTCCAGGATGTGGATCTGCATGGAAATATCCATTTATCAGCATTTGAGTAGTATAAAATTCTACAAGTTTTCCAATTACTGCTTTTGCATCAATATTGTTTTTAAAGATATTTTCTTTATCGTCAAACCTAAAACCTTCTTCGTAACTCATTACAATTGCATCGTTTGAACAAAACTGTTCATATGGTTTTGGAAAGATTATTCCACTATCTTTGTAAGTACTTGAAAACTTTTTGAGATTTGTTAACTCTGTATTAAAGTTTACTTCTTCTAAAATCATTTTAGAAAACTCACTTATAACGGCATCTATAGAGTTTTTTGTGTAAAAAGAAAAAAATGGTTTAAATATAGAGTTAAAAAAGTTAATTATTTTTATATCTGCGCTTACTTGCTCTTTAATTAGATGTCTTTTTAGTTTTACAGCAACTTTTGTATCATCATGTAAAAAAGCTATATGAACTTGTCCAATTGATGCTGAAGCAATTGGAGTTGTATCAAAAGACTTGAAAGTATTTGTAAAGAAACTTTGTTTGTAAACAGTATCAAAATGCTCTTGTGACATATGAGGAATTTGATCATGAAGCTCTTTTAATTCATCAAGATACTCTTGTGAAAAAAAGTCAGCTCTAGTTGCTAAAACTTGAGCTAGTTTTATAAAACTAGCTCCCAAAGCTGTAATAGTACTTTTTAGTTTTTTTGGTTTTAAGGGTTTAAAAAAAAGAAACTTATCCTTTTTTTTAATAACCATAAATAAAGTAAGTAAAAAAGTAAATACTTTATAAACTCTAAGAGGGGAATAAAGTCTCACTTTAACTCTTGTTTTAACTTTTCAAGATCATCTTTAGTAGCAAGTCCTAAATCATCAATTATATCTTTTAACATAGATTTTAGTTTTTCTTTATTTTTTTGCTCTTCTTCTTTGGCTTTTTGCTCAATAGATTCTAGAAAATTTTTGGCATCATCAGTTTTTATTTTTCCTGATTTTTCCATCTTATGTATTTCTTCTTCAACTTTTTCTTTTATAAGTAATCCTGCACCAATACCTGTATATAATAAATCTTTTAACATTCTTTTTCCTTTTTTTTGTATCTATTTTTTACCAAGGACCTTGGAACCTGTCTGGTTTATGCTCACATTTTTTGCTATGTTTTGTAACTCTTCCGTGGACTCTTTTTCTCCATCTATCATAAGCTTTTTTGCTTAAAAGTTTTCTCATCTTATTTTTTACTTGATTCTCTGTTAATCCATATTGTAAATATATTATCTCAAAAGGCATTCTATCTTGCCATGCCATTTCAATAAGTCTATTTTCATCAGATTCTTGAAATTGTAAATCTCTTTTTTTAAGTGCTTTTAACTTAACTTCTTTTTTATAGTTCATCTTATTGTATTAAAAAATCTTGTAAATTTGTTTTTCCATAACTTACATCGCTATTAGAGTCTTTTACTGTTTTTGCTATTAAAGCCATAAGTGTTTTTACACCTTTCGTTTTTTCTGGATCAGTTTGAGGAAGAAGTCGAACAGTTACGGCATCACCTTTACTTGAAAGCTGAATAAAAAAGTTTTGTGATTTGCCATCTTCAACAGCAATACTTTCTATTAAGGCTGAGTTTTCTTTGTGATTTATATACTTATCCGCAGTTTTTAAAATACCTTTGTCTACTTTGTGCATAATAGGTTCAATCACATCATAACACTCTTTAACACTTTTTGCTTTTTCTAATACTATATGTGGCATATATTTCTCCATTTTTTAACTAGTGTTATTTTATAGGAAATATCTATTTTTTTGTAGTTCTTTTATGGCAGTTAATGTTTTTTTAGTAAAGTTTTTTATTTAGGCTTAATTCAATGCTGAATTTAGCTCCTATATATTTAACAGATTCATATGTATATTCATTATTTGAAACACTAATTTCTCCATTTAAATGAGTTGTAATAATATCATGACTCATATATAAACCAATTCCTGTACCTACAGATTGATGTTTAGTTGTAAAGTAAGGTTCAAATATCTTTTCTATTATATGTTCTTTTATTCCACCAGCATTATCTATTATTTCTACACATAAAACATTGTCTTTTTTATATGTATTTATAATGATTAATTTGTCTCCGTCTTCTTTTTCAAGTAGTGCATCTTTTGCGTTATTCAAAATATTTATTAATACTTGAATAAATTCGTTTTCAATAGATTCAATAGTAATATTTTGAATATTTTTTATTATTTTTATCTCATTAGCTATAAATTGAGAACCAATCATATTTAATACTTTGTCAATAGTGTTAGAAATATCAATCTCTTCTATCTTTCTATTATTAGGATCAAGAAAACCTCTAAAATCTTCTATTGTTTGTGATAGGTATTGTGCTGAATCATTAATGGAATCCATTGCTCTATATAAATCTTTATCCTCTAGTACCTCCATCTCTTTATGCAATTTTATTCCTGTTGCTGCAGTTGAAATAACACTTAAAGGTTGTCTCCATTGATGTGCAATATTACCTAACATTTCACCTAATGAAGCCATTTTTGATTGTTCTGCCAGAAGCTTTGTTTTATTTCTATTCTCTTTTATTTCGTTATCTAATTGTCTTATCATTTCATTTATATTATTTGCTAAATCTTTGAATTCATCATTAGTATTCATTTCAATGGGTTTATGTAAGTTATTAAGCTTTATCTCTTGTGTACTTTTTGAAATAAAATTAATTTTATTAATAAGAAAATATTTTATAATTAAGATTAATAGTAAAATTAATAAACTTGTAACAAAGATTGATACAAAAACTATATCTTTAATTCTTTTATCTATAAGTTTAGAGTTTTCTAAATTTGAGATACTTACAACAACTTTTGCTAAGATTTGGTCATTAATTACAACATTAGATTTGAATAAACTTTTTTTATCTTCACTCATTCCTTTCTTAAAAGTTTGAGATACGATTTTCTTATTAATAATTACTCTTATTGTGGCAATGTTTTTATATGCGTGAGAAGTATTTTCAACTATAGTATCAATAGCAGAATAATCTTTTAGTAATACAGAATCTAAAATAGATATAGAAATAGTATTTACAATTGTTTTTCCTTGTTCATTTTGTAGTTTTTCAAGAAAGTTTTTTTCATCTTTAATTATAAAAAATCCAAAGAATGATAATAAAGACATCACGCTAATTAAAACTGTTGCTGTTATTTTAAATGTTAGTTTCATCAGAATCTAGATGAATTATCCATACTTTCTTTAATAATAGTATAGTCATCATCCATTGCCTCTAAGAAAGCAGTTTTTTTAATCGATTTTAATACTTCTTTATCTTTTAAATTTAATAAAGATTTTTTTAAAGTATTGTAAACCTTATCATCCAGCCCAGCTTTTACTAACCATGGTTTTGTAATATTTTGGAAGCTAGCAATACTTTTTAATCCTCTGTTTTTATATTTTTTATATGAACTCTCTTTTACAACTCCTGAATCAAAGTCTCCATGTACAACTGCTAAGGCAACCTTGTCATGTCTATTTAAATAATCGAATTTTTTTAAATCTTTTGAGGTAATATTAACTTTTAAGAGTTCATTTTGAGCTAAATATCTTCCTATAGTTGATTGTTTATCTCCAAATGCAAAACTTTTGTTTTTTAAATCTTTTAAAGACTTTATAGTTGAGCCTTTTCTTACTATAAAAACTCCATTAAAAACTTTTTTTCCTTTATGCTCTTCTTTTACAAGAAGCTTTATATCTTTATTTCTTTGTTTTGCTAAGATGTAACTAGCTGGTCCAAATCGTGCGAAATCATAATCTCCTTTAACTATACCTTCTAAAGCACTTTCATAAGATGGATATATTTTAATAGAGATTTTTAAATCAAGTCCTTGTTTTTTTGCATCTTTTTCTAAATATTTAATGATTGGACTAAATTGCTTATACATAACAGAAGCTTTATCTGAAGTATAAACACCAAACTTTAAATCTATTGCATAAGTACTTGTAAGAAAAGACAATAGTAAAAAAAGTAAAATTATATTTTTATTTTTTTTCATTAAACCCTCTTTATAGATTACATGGTTTTGAATCTTCATAATAACAAAATAATAAATAAAATCTTCTTGTTACCATATTTAATTATAAATATATCAATATAATAATTATACATTAATATACTTAATACAAGAACTAATTAGTAGATTTGTTAAGAGATTTTAAAGCAGGTGCTTTTTTATTTCTATTAACTTTCTAATGTTTGAATTAGTGTTTGTCCTAAATGAATATTAGTTTGTGAACCATTTATAGCTTTTCTTGTATCTTCAACTACATTATGGATTTTATTTTTAATTGTATCTGAGCTTTGTAATTGTTGATTTACATTACATGAAATACTATTTGAATTTTCACTATTTTGATTTGCAACAAGAATAAGGTTTTTAAGTTTTAAGATTGCATCTTTAGAAATTTCGACACTATTTTTTACTAAGACTTGAACAGCTTCATTTTTATTTGTTACTGAACTTGTCATTTCTTTGATATTATCAATTTCATTTCCAATATTTAAGGTAGACTCTTTTGATGATGCCGCTAGTTTTTTAACTTCAGTAGCAACAATAGCAAATCCTCTTCCATACTCTTTAGCTTTTGATGCTTCTATTGCTGCATTAATTGCTAGTAAATTTGTTTGCATAGAAATTTTATCATTCTCTTTTACTAAATCAGTAATAGAGTTGTTTTTATCATTTAATTCTTCGATTGTATGTGAAAATTCATCTATAGCATTTGACATATTATTTATTAAATCAAAC
>NZ_WFKJ01000032.1 GCF_009208075.1 Poseidonibacter ostreae
AGACTATATTTACTTATTTCATTACTCAAGGGCATTTGCACTTGCTATGTACAAAAGTGAAAATTTTGAGCAAATGAATTTTTCACGAAATGCTTTAAACTCTATACTAGATGAAATTCAACTTCATATAAATTATTGTAAAGAGTTTGGAATAGATGAAAAATCTATATATGAAGAAAAAGAATCTCCTGCTTGTGTAGCTTACACTAGATATGTGCTTGATTGTGGGTTAAGTGGTGATTTAACACAACTTTATGCAGGATTAATACCTTGTTTTGTAGGTTACGCAAAAGTAGCTGATTATATCACAGAAAATAATTTAAGTGTAGCAAATAACCCATATCAATCCTGGATAGATATGTACTCTTCAAAAGAGTATCAAGAAGCTGCAAATGATGCAAGAGAGTTTTTTGAAGAGTTATGCAAAGACTTATGCGAAAAACAAATGGAAAAGATACAAGATATTTTTACAACAGCAACACGTATGGAAATATCTTTTTGGCAAATGGGCTTAGACCTATCATAACAACAAATAAAAAAGGCAAAAAACATGAAAAAAATAATATCAAAAATAACACTTAGTTTAATACTTTTAAGTTCAACTGCATTTGCAGATAAAGAAAAAGTTAGCTTACTTTTAGATTGGTTTGTAAATCCTGACCATGCAGCAATTATAATTGCACAGCAAAAAGGTTTCTTTGAAAAAAACAATCTTGAAGTAGAGATTATTGAACCAGCAGATCCATCAATGCCTCCAAAATTAGTGGCTGCAAAAAAAGCTGATTTAGCAGTTGATTATCAACCACAACTTCAAATGCAAGTAGCAGCAGGTTTACCACTAGTTAGAATTGCAACACTTGTCGATTCTCCACTTAATAGTTTAGTAGTACTAAAGAATGGCGATATAAAGAAAATAGAAGATTTAAAAGGTAAAAAAGTAGGATACTCTGTAAGTGGATTTGAAACTGCACTATTAGATTCTATGTTAAAATCAGTAAATTTATCAGCAAAAGATGTAGAACTTATAAATGTAAATTGGTCATTATCTCCATCTTTAATGAGTAAACAAGTTGATGCAGTAATTGGAGCTTTTAGAAACTTTGAATTAAATCAACTACAAATAGAGAAGCACGAAGGAGTTGCATTTTTTCCAGAAAATTATGGAGTTCCAAAATATGATGAACTTATAGTTGTAGCAAATAAAGATAACGCAACATCTGAAAAATATAAAAACTTTGTAAAAGCCTTACAAGAAGCTACAAAATATTTAAAAGAAAATCCAAAAAAATCTTGGGAAGCTTTTGTTAGCTATAAACCAAAAGAGTTAAATAATAAGTTAAATACTCTTGCATGGAGTGATACATTACCTTATTTAGCAAAAAATCCTGCAACTTTTGATAAAGAGGTATATAAACAAATGGCTACTTTTATGAAAGAAAACAAACTTGTAAAAACTTTACCAAATATAGATGAGTATGCTAAAGAGATATTAAAATAAGGCTTAGAGAAACAATAAAATAAATTATTTATTCAATTTAAAAGTAGTAAAAACACGATATAATAAATACATTTAAAAAAGTTGTTGATGAATTAGGAATATTATGAAGAAAAAGTTAGTACAAAAAATAGATTCCCTACCCCCTTTGCCAGGTAGTATTATAGAGTTAGATGATTTTAAAAAAATAAAAAACTCTACACCTGAAAAGCTTGTAAAAATTATAGAACAAGACCCTTTAATGGTTACTACTATTTTAAGAGTTGCGAACTCCTCTATGTTTGGTTTTAGAAGTAAGGTTGATACCTTAAGTAGAGCTATACATTTATTAGGAATGAATTTTACAATCTCTGTTGCAATGGGAACTTTAATTCAAGATACTCTGAAGTCTAATCTTTGTGCTTATGCAGTAACAACTGATGATTTTATGTTTTCAAGCGCATTAGCTAGTAAAATTGTTAATACATGGATATCAAGTATTGATTTTGATTTAAAAGATGAATTACTACTTCCTGCTTTTTTACAAGAGACAGGTAAGTTTGTAATTTCTGAGGTAATACAAGAAAATAAACAAACAGAAGAGTTTCTAGATTGTTTAAATAAAAATGATGATATGACACTTTGTGAAGAAGAGTTTGTGGGGTATAGCTGTGCTAGAATTACTGCAAATATTTTTAAAAACTGGTCCTTAGGTCATAACTTGGTATTTTCAATTGGATTTGTTGGTGATTTAAAGAACTGTCCTAAAGAATTTATTAAAAAAGTACAAATTCTTGAGATTATTAAAATCTTAACAAATATTAGAGAACCACTTAGCCATAAGGCTATTGAGAAAGCTGTTGAAAAGGTTATTGAATATAAATTAGACTTAGAACACTTTGTTAATGCAATAGATGCAATAAAAGAAGAGTTAGGCAAAAATTCTTAACTTATGCGTAAGTAACATTTAACTATAATATGTAACTTTTTTACACAAGGGACTAATTTGTTAGATGTCACGCTTATAGTATTATGTGCTGGTAACTCTAGTAGATTTGAGCATAAAGCAAAGAAACAATGGTTAAGAATAGATAATGAACCACTTTGGCTAAATGTTACAAAAAAACTAGCTACTTATGCAAACTTTCAAAAAATCATTGTTACTTCTCATAAAAATGAAATTTCATATATGAACAATTTTTCTGATGATTTTTGTTTTGTAGCAGGTGGCAATACTAGACAAGAATCTATCAAAAACTCACTTGATGAAGTAAATACAAAATATGTAATGATATCAGATGTAGCAAGAGCAGGAATACCACAAAGTGTTATTCTTGAATTATTAGAAAACAAAGATAAAGCAGACTGTATTGTACCTGTTTTAAATGTTTCTGATACTGTTATTTATAATGAAAATACTATAAATAGAGATAATGTAAAACTTATCCAAACTCCACAACTTTCAAATACTAAAGCTCTAAAAGAATCATTAAAAACAAATACAGAATATACAGATGATAGCTCTGCTATTAAAGCAAATAATGGAAGCATTAAATATATCAAAGGAAGTACTGAGAGTACAAAATTAACTTTTGGTAATGAATTAGAAGAAATACCTTCTTTAAAAGCACCATCTAATAATTTTTTTACTGGAACGGGTTTTGATATCCACCAATTTGAAGAGAATAAAGAGATGTACTTAGGAGGAATAAAACTTCCTGTTGAGTATGGTTTTAAAGCACATAGTGATGGTGATGTTTTAATTCATTCTGTTATTGATGCACTTTTAGGAGCTGCTGGAGCTGGTGATATTGGTGAATTTTTCCCAGATACAGATGCACAATACAAAGGTATTGATTCAAAAGTTTTATTAAAAGAGATTGTTGATTTTATTTATAATGTTGGATATGAAATTGTAAATATTGATTTAACAATAATCGCTCAAAAACCAAAAATCAATCCACATAAACAAGAGATAAAATCTTCAATTGCAAAACTACTAGGAATTGAAAAACAGTTTGTAAACATAAAAGCCACTACTGCTGAAAAGATGGGTTTTATTGGAAGAAGTGAAGGCGTTGCAGTACAAAGTATAGCTACTTTAAAATATTATAATTGGATTAAAAGATGAATATATTAATTATAGAAAATGAAATTTACTTAGCACAAAAAGTAGTTTCAAGATTACTAGATGATGGGCACAGTTGTGATTATATTGAATCACCAAATATAGATAATCTAACAAAAGATTATGATATTGTCTTATTATCAACTTCACTTCCTTCATCTTTATGTAAAAACATAATCAAAAGATATAGTGAAACAGCAATTATACTTTTATTAGTTTCATATATCTCAGATGAAACAGTTACAAATCCAATAAAAGATGGCGCTAAAGATTATATTATGAAACCATTTATTATGGATGAGTTAGTAAGAAAAATATATCATTATAAAGAGTGTAGGTCTATTAGAAGAGAACTTCAAACACTTAGAGAATATGTTGATTTTATAATGGAAGATATCGATACAAAAGAAGTTTTACTTCCACCTTCATTTCCAACGTTAATAGAATCAAACTCTCAAAAATGTGCCGATAAATTAGTATTTGAATTATCACGTAAACTAGATATGCCTATTTCTTTTATATCTTTAGGGACTTCAACATGGCAAAAACAATTAAATAATATTGATAAAAAAAGAATTATATATTTAACACAATTCCATTCACTAAAAAGAAGTGCAAAAGAAAATTTAAGTAAATTAATTGAAGATAAAAATTGTATCATCTCTTCACTAGAAACTGAAGAAGACTTCCCATATAGAAAAATAGAGTTTAATGACTCAAACTTATTAATGTCTAATACAAATATAATGACAATCAATGATTATGTAAAATTAATGGTTTTATCATATCAATCAAAATACCCAGATACAGAACTTTCTAAAAAATTAGGAATTTCAAGAAAGTCTCTTTGGGAAAAAAGAAAAAAACTTGGTATTGAAAAGAAAAAGTAAGGATTGATTTTGAATTTAAGAAAATTTTTTTTAACAGTTGGATATTCAGGATTAAGTCCTAAGGCACCTGGAACAGTAGGTTCTTTTGTATCTTTATTATTGATTTTACCATTTATACCATACTTACATGTATCAACTATTTTTATGCTAGCATTGCTAATTAGTGTTATTGCTGTAAAACAAATAGATATATATGAAGAAGAAGTAGGCGTTCATGATGGAAAAGAGATAGTTATTGATGAATTAGCAGGAATGTGGATTGCTATATCTATTTGTGGAATTACGGCAGAGAACATGATGATTATGGCACCACTTGCATTTATTTATTTTAGGTTATTTGATATTTGGAAACCCTCGGTAATTGGTAAAATTGATAGAGACGTAAAAGGTGGATGGGGAGTTATGGGAGATGATTTAGTTGCAGGAATTGCAGCTGGAGTTGCTACTGCTGGAACATATGAACTTATTCAAATGTTTTTAATATAAAATATAATCTAAATTTAATTAAAACAATAAAAAAAGGGAAAGAGTTCTTACTCTTTCCCTTTTTTTATATCTAAAACGCTAACTATAAACAAGATTGTTAAAGAAGTTATACTTTTAACGCAGTAATTGCAAAAATAAGATGACTTATTTTACAATCTTAGCGAATTCGTTGAAAATATATTTAGACTCATGCGGCCCTGGACTAGCTTCTGGGTGATGTTGCACTGAGAAAATCTCTTTGTTTTTATATTTTACACCTTCAATTGTATTATCAAATAAATTTTGATGTGTAATTTCTGCTATTTCTATAATATTATCTGGAACATTATAGTTATGGTTTTGTGCTGTGATTTCTACTACTTTATTAGTATTAGCAACAGGATGGTTACCACCATGTTGACCAAATTTTAATTTATAAGTATCAAAACCATGTGCAATTGATAACATTTGGTGTCCTAAACAAATTGCAAACATTGGAATATTAGCATCTATTAGTTTTTGAACTTCTTTCTTCTCTTCTGTAAGAGTTAATGGATCACCAGGACCATTTGAAAGGAAAATTCCACCAATTTCTTTTTTCTCAAATCTTGCAATTAAATCTTCTGCTTTAAAAGAAGATGGTATTACTTCTACTTCTAAACCTGATTCAACTAATTCATTTAAGATATTTCTTTTAACACCAAAATCAACAACAACAATCTTTTTATCACTCATTACAGCTTTATTATAAGCTTTATTTTCGTGATTCCATGCTCCAAATTTATGAACATATGCTTCTTTTGTAGATACTTCTTCAATATAGTTAATATCTTCAATTCTAGGACTTTTTTCTAATTGCTTAGCTAATTCATCCTTATCGTGAATTTCAGTAGAAGCTATCATCATCATAGCTCCTTCATCTCTTAACATCTTAGTTAAATATCTAGTATCAATATTACAAATACCTAAAACATTGTGCTCTTTTAGTAATGAATCTAAATTATCTTCACCTCTATAATTAGAATAATCATTATGATAATTTCTAACTAATACACCTTTACAATGACAAGATTTACTTTCCATATCATCTGCATTTACTCCAACATTACCAATTTCTGGCATTGTGAAAGTAACAAATTGACCTGCATATGATGGATCTGAAATAATCTCTTGATATCCAGTTAATGATGTATTAAAAACTATCTCACCAACAGATGTACCTGTTGCACCAAATGATTTTGCTTCTAAAAATGTTCCATTTTCTAAATATATCCAAACTTTTTGCATATTAAATCAATCCCCTTTTTATTAATTCTTCTTCATATAATCTATGATAAATAATATCATAGTCTTCTGTTCCAGGTATTAGCTTTCTTTTGTATGTTTTTATCTTTTCAAAAACACAAGAATCTGCTTCCTCAAAACCTTTCATAAATTGGTCAATTGAAGCAAAAATTACATTTTTAATTTGATTATCTGAACATGTATAATGAATATAATCTTCATCCCATAAATAATCTAAAATTTGATGTGCAATATCAGAAAATCTATCTTCATTATTTAAAATAACACCAAAATCATTTGCTAATCTTTTTTTAGTCATCCAAAACAGTTGTCTTCTATCTGCATTATGAAATTCGATTTCTTCTTCTTGTTCATCTAAAATCGTATCGACTTTTTCATCTAAATCATACTCTTTATCAATATCAGCATCTAGTATTTTTTCAACTTCAGCTTCAATACTATGCTTTTCTTTTCTAATTTCTACAAAATCACAAGTAACTAAATCTCTTGTGATTCTTCTAGAAATATATGGTGTATGATGTGTCTTCATTCTCATAATACTATCCTCTTATAATTGTGTCAGCTCTTTCTGGTGAAGTCGAAACGATTCCTACTTTTACAGATGTTACTTCTTCGATTTTTTCTATATATTTTTTAGCATTTTCTGGAAGTGCATCATAATCTCTTGCACCTACTAGTGTATCCCAACCGTCAAACTCTTCATAAATTGGTTTTACATTATCTAAATCAGATGGCATATAATCAATTCTTTCACCATTTAAGTCATAAGCAACACAAATTTTAATCTTTGGGAAACCATCTAATACATCTAATTTCATTAAAGATAATTGATCACAACCATTAAGTCTAGCTGCGTGTTTAACTGCAATTGCATCAAACCAACCACATCTTCTACCACGTCCAGTTGTAACCCCTACTTCTTTTCCAATATCAGCGATTTTTTGACCTTCATCTGTAAAATCTTCTGATGGGAAAGGACCATTTCCAACTCTTGTTGTATATGCTTTTACAATACCAGTTACAAGACCAATATCTTTAGGACTTATACCTAAGCCAGTACAAGCACCTGCACTTACAGTTGAAGAAGAAGTAACATAAGGGTATGTTCCATGGTCAATATCAAGTAAAGTACCTTGAGCACCTTCTAATAATATTTTTTTATCTGCATCAATTGCATCCCAAACCATTTTTGTTGTGTCTGCAATAAGTGGTGCTAAAGCATTTTTATAAGTATTTAATAACTCTAATAATTCACTCTCTTCTGGAGTTGCAATTTCAAGTACATCAAAAATTGCTCTATTTTGCTCAAAATACTCTAAGATAGAAGCTGTTAATTTAGAAGGATTTAATAACTCACCTACTCTAAACCCAGATCTAGAAATTTTCTCTGCATATGCAGGTCCGATTCCTTTTCCAGTAGTTCCAATAGCTTTATCACCTTTAAGTCTCTCTTTTGCTTGGTCAATTAAAGCATGGTATGGTAAGTTTAAATGCGCTTTATCAGAGATAAATAATCTTCCACTTAAGTTTCCAAACTGTTCCATTTCTTTAATAATTGATTCAGGAGATAATACAACTCCATTTCCAATAATATTAATAGCTTTTGGATTTAAAACTCCAGATGGAATTAAATGAAGTGCAAATCTTACACCATCAACCCAGATTGTATGACCTGCATTGTGTCCACCTTGACTTCTACAAACCATATCGTAATTTTGGGCAAGCATATCAACCATCTTACCTTTACCTTCGTCACCCCATTGTATTCCTACAATTAAATCTGCTTTACTCATATTAATCCTCTAAAATTTTTAATAAACTATCTGTATATAATGCAAAACCTAATGAACATGAACCCTCACTTGAGTACATACCACCTTTACATATTGTCAAATTATCACTTATAACTCTATAATAAATACCATCATAATATTTTAATGAGCCATAATAAAGTGGCGCAATTATGCTGTTTGTATAATTAACTTCTTTTGCTCTATTTAATAGCTTTTTTAACTCTTCTTTTATAGAAGTTGGTACTAAACTAATTACTTCTTCTAAATCTTCAATACTTTTAACTTTTATTAGTTTGTTTAACCAATTACATTTAAGTTTAAATAGTGATGCTATCTCACCATTTTTAAATAACTCAATATCTATATTTAATTCAACAGCCACAAGCTTTGGAATATTAATATTTGATATTTGTAAAATTGGTTCAACATTTAAAGCTTTTAATATATCTGTAGTTAAATTCATAATATCAGCTATATTATCATGTCCTATCCATTCACATCCTATTTGATACTCTTCAGTTGAAGGGTATGTAAATACAGGCTGTACATAGAACCATTTTTTATGTTTTGTTGTTCGTCCAAGTCTTTTAGAAATGATTCTAACTACGTCTAAAGTTGAATCAGCTCTTAAACTTACTTGTTCATTTTTTTCATCTGAAAATTTAATTAATTTCTTTTCATTTTCAATTGATTGATGTTGAGAATAAGAGAAGTTTGGAGTGATAATCTCTTCAAAATCTTTATTCTCTAAAATTTGGCATACTTTGTTTTCTAAAGCTCTCTTAGCTTTTGCTGCTTTACCAAAGTATAATCTACTTCCTTTTGGAATTTCATGTTCAAAAACCATCTATTCTAGTTTCCTTTAAACATATTTGTAGAAAATACTCTATTAGCAGTTCCATCAAATGTTCTTATTTCTAATTCGTCCATTGCTAACTCAACAGTATTTAAAACCCAAGCAGCTTCATTGTCATCAACTAATCCCATATGATTAATTCTAAAAATTAGCGATTTAATATGGTCTTGTCCACCTGCAATATTTACACCATATTTATTTTTTAATATTTTTCTAATAGCAGGTGCATTTTCTGTATAAATTGTAGTCATTGCATTTGCAGGAGTGGCAGGATAAATTTCACAACCAATTGCTTTTAAAGCTTTTCGTGAAGAACTAGCTCTTAAAGCAGTTTTCTCATATAAAGCATCAAAACCACCATTGTTTTTAATATTTGATAAAATTTCTCTAAGACCAATGATTAAAGTTGTTGCTGCTGTCCATGCAGTTGTATTTTTTCTTTGTTGCTTGATTTCAGTTGCTAAATTAAAGTAAAAACCTCTAGATTTTTTTTCTATTTTTGCAACTGCATTATTTGATAAACCGATTACTGCAAGTCCAGGAGGAAGCATTAAAGCTTTTTGACTTCCTGTAATTACTGCATCTAAATTTGTTGTATCAATTTTTTCTACACCAATTGCTGTAATACCATCTGCAACAATCGTAATATCTCTATTTAATTTTTTAACTTCTTGTGCAATTTGCTCTACTGGATGTCTTAATCCTCCAGCACTTTCACAAATTTGTATAAATATTGCATCAATATCTTTATCTTGGTCAAGAGCATAAAGCACCTCTTCAACACTTACAGCTTTATTCCATTCATTTTTAATTTCAGTATATTCAATATCAAAAGCTTTACATATCTTTCCAAATCTTTCACCAAATTTACCTGAATTAATTGTAAGGGCTTTTTTGTGTGTTAAGTTTGTGATACATGCTTCCATAGCACCTGAACCACTAGATGCAAGCATAACAACCTCATCCATTCCGTATAGTTCAAATAATAACTCTCTAGTCTCTGCAAAAATAGCTTCAAACTCTGGAGTTCTATGATGAATTGTAATATCAGCCATTGCCTTTCTTACAAATTCTGGTACAGGAGTAGGTCCTGGAGTTAATAACATATTGTTTCCTTATTTCATTCTTTATAGCAAAACGTATTATTTTATCCAAGTTTTTATTATGAAGAGGTTAAGTATTTTTTTGATATCTTTTAATATATAAACTACTAGGAAATATTATGGATTTAAATACTTGGCTTACTTTATTACTTGCAACTATTGTTATTTCAATCTCCCCAGGAGCTGGTGCTGTTGTATCTATGAATTATGGAATTAATTATGGTCTTAAAAAATCTTACGCAGCTATTTTTGGTCTTCAAGCTGGTCTTTTAATTCAAACTTTTATTGTAGTAATTGGCTTAGGTGCCCTAATTGCAAAATCTGTACTAATTTTTAATATTATCAAATGGATTGGTGTTGCATATTTAATATATATGGGACTTAGTAAAATATTTGAGAAAGTTGAAATGGTTGAAGAAGCCCATAGAATAAAAACTTATAGTGCAAAAAAAGCTTTTATAACTGCAACTTTAATAAATCTAACAAATCCAAAAGCAACAGTTTTTCTTGTTGCTTTTATTCCTCAGTTTTTAAATCCAAATGAATCTATTTGGTATCAATTATTAATCATTTCTCTAACACTTGTTATTATTGATGTTATTGTTATGACTGGTTATTCTTCTATGGCATCAAAGCTTAAATTTTTAATAAAAGATACAAAAGCTATGAAAATTCAAAATAGAATTACAGGTATGTTTCTTATTTTGGCAGCTGTTTTTATGTCAACTGCAAAAAGATCATAAATTTCTAAATTTAGCTAAGGGCCATTCTTTGGCCTTTTTTTTAGGTTTTTTAGTACTAACTAGTAGTATTTTAAATTAAAACTATTGACATTTATTACTAATTAGTAGTATAATTTCAACAAGGAGTTAGAGACATGAATACAAAATCACTTAAAACTTATGGAAAAAGAACAGATAAATCTATGAAAACAATCGTTAGATTAGAAAGAATTAGATTAAAATTTCATAACAACATGGTTAACTATTTAAACGACTTTGACTTAACATTTAATCAGTTTAAAGTACTTGAAGTGCTTTATCACAGAGGTGATTTAAATATTGGTTCAATTACAAAACTTACAATGAGTACTCCTGGAAATATAACAGTAGTAGTAAAAAATCTAAAAAGAGATGGATGGATTACAACTATTGCAGACCCAGAAGATAAAAGAGCTTCTATACTTACTCTTACAAGTAAGGGTGAAGAGGTAATTGAAAAAGTATTCCCAAATCATGCAAAAAATTTACATAACTCACTTGAAGTTTTAAGTGACGAAGAATTAGATACTTTATATGCCCTTCTAAATAAGGTTTATAAGGCCAATTAAAAAAATTTTAAACAAATAGTACTAACTAGTACTACATATAAAAAGGATAAGAAATGACAAAATTAGTAAAATTAGGATTAGCTTCAATTTTAAGTGCAGGTGCTTTATACGCAGGAACATACAATGTGGATGCAAGCCATTCAAATGTAGGATTTAAAGTAAAACATTTAATGATTTCAAATGTTGCAGGGAAGTTCAATACTTTTACTGGAAAAATCAACTACGATGAAAAGACAAATACGTTAAAAGCCTTAGAAGGAAAAGTTGAAGTTAATTCTATTGATACTGATAATGAAAAAAGAGACGGTCATTTAAAATCTGCTGATTTTTTTGATGCTTCAAAATATCCAACTTTAACATTCAAACTTGATAAAATTGATGATGATAAAGCTTATGGAGTACTTACAATAAAAGGTATTTCAAAAAATATTGAACTAGATTTTGAAAACAATGGAACAGTTACAGATCCATGGGGAAATAAAAGAGTTGGACTAGAATTAAATGGTAAAATTAATAGAAAAGATTATGGTCTTAACTGGAATAAAGCCTTAGAAGCTGGTGGCGTAGTTGTTGGTGAAAAAGTAAAATTAAACATCGCAGTAGAAGGAATCTTAGCTAAATAATTAGCTAAGTTCAGAAATAAAAGGAGTTCAAAATGTATTTAATATTTGTAGCAAGTTTAAATGAAAATATGAAGTTAGCAAACACTCTTCAAGGTCAATTAAAAGAGTTAGGAAAAGAGAGTCAAATAATTAATTTAGTTGATTTAGACCTTCCTATGTATGATAGTTTTAAAGAAGAACATGATGGCATTCCAAAGAAAATAGGAACTTTAATAGAAGATATGAAAAATGCTTCAGCATATGTATTTGTGTCTCCTGAATACAACTTCTCACTGCCTCCAGTACTTGTAAATACAGTAGCTTGGATTTCAAGAGTTGGAGATGATTTTAGAGAAGTATTTACATTAAAACCAATCCAGTTAGCAACACACTCAGGTGGTGGAGGAAGTGATGTAAGTAATGCAATGAGAAGTCAGTTTTCAAAATTAGGTTCTCTTGTAATGCCAAGAGAAATTATTACAACATACCAAACTCCACTAAGAGAAGATAGTTCTAAAAGAATTTTAGAACAATTTGTACAAGTGGCAAAATAAGGATAAAAGATGAACCCAAGTCTATTTATTTCACATGGAGCTCCTAATATGATTTTAGGAAATTCATTTACAAAAAAAAATATAAAAACATTTGCAAATACATTAGAAAACCCAAAATATATTATTGTAGTTTCAGCACATTGGACTACAAAAGATTTAAAAATTATAAATTATGAAACAAAAGGTTTAATGTATGATTTTTATGGCTTTGAAGATGAATTATATAATTACAAATATGAAATAAATAGCCAGAAGAACATCTCCTTAGAGATAATAAAAGAGTTAGAAAAACAAGATATTAACATAGAAGTTGATACAACTAGAAATACATATGATCATGGAGTTTGGAGTACATTAGCAATGATGTATGAAGAACTTCATATTCCTGTAATACAACTATCAATTCCTCTAAATTATTCAATTGAACAATTGATTAATTTAGGTGAAAAACTACAGGTTTTTAAAAAAGACGCATTAATTATAGGTAGTGGAGGATTAACACATAATTTATCAGATATGAGTGTTTTAGGAGAGGTGAAAAAGTATGCCAAGGATTTTAATGACTTTGTAGTAGAAGCTATGAAAAGTGGAAATAAACAAAAGTTACTTGAAATAAAAAACTTAAATACTTTTTATCAAAATCACCCTAGTCCTGAGCACTTTTTACCTCTATATATTATCTATGGAAGTGCTATAAATAAAAAAGCAAAATCATTCAACCATGAAATAACATATACAAATTTATCTATGGAATGTTTTGCTTTTGATATGAAAACCGTATAAATGAAGTGAATAGTTTCACTTTATTAGGTTTGGAACCAAAAATTATATGCCAAGGACATAATTGAAGGAGGAAATAAACAATGTTAAAAAAACTAAATAAAGAAAATATGGGAACATCAAATCTTGGATGGCTAGAATCAAGGTTTCATTTCTCATTTGCAGAATACAGAAATCCAGAAAATATAAACTTTGGTGTTTTAAGAGTACTTAATGATGATATTATTCATCCTAATTCAGGCTTTGACACACACCCTCATTCTAATGTAGAAATTATTTCTTATGTTGTACATGGTGAAATTACACATAAAGATTCGATGGGTAATAGTGAAACTTTAAAGAAAGGTGAGGTTCAATATTTAAGTGCTGGAGATGGAATTTATCATAGTGAGCATAATATTCATAATTCGCAAGATTTAAGACTTCTTCAAATTTGGATAATTCCACCTACTACTTCACTTCCAAAACTTTATGGTTCATATAGATTTAAAGAAGAAGAAAAAGAGAATAAACTTTTAAATATCGTTTCTTCACAAAAAGGAAATGCTAAAATAAAAATCTATCAAGATATAAATATTTATGCTTCAAAACTTCAAAAAAATAAAAAACTGGAGTATAAAATAAATGAAAATAGACAAGTATATTTTGTACAAATTGAGGGTTCATCAAAAGTTAATACAATTGAGTTAAGGCATGGTGATGCTTTAGAAATTACAAATGAGAATATGCTAAATATCGAAGCTCTTAGCAATTCTCACTTTTTATTTATTGAGATGGAAGAAATAAATTAAAAAAAGCCTTTAACTTTTGATATAAAATTAGAAATAGTTTCTACATCAATTCCTACTATTTTATATTTTTTTGAAGGTGTTTTATCTTTTAAATATTTTACTATTTCTTTGTGTCCAAAAATACTTGCAAAATTTATTGAATTACTAGTAACTTCTGCACCATTTTCTACTAGTAATTTTACTATTTTTATATAACCTTTAAAACAAACTCCTTCTAAAGGTGTTTGTTCTCTTTGGTTTACTTTATTTAAATTGGCACCATTATTTATTAACATTTGTGCAGTTTCATAGTTGCCATTATAAGTTGCAAGCATTAGTAAAGTATCGTTTTTATGGGTACAAAGATTTATAGGCATTCCATAAGATAACATTTTATCTAACTGATCTGTTTTCCCTTCTCTTGCATAATCTAAGGCAAGTAATTGTAATTCTTCAAACCTTTTTTCTTCTTCTTTAGTTATTGCTGCAGTCATCTAAAGCCTTTTTTACACCATTTGCATAAGCAGATGATATTTTTTCAAAAAGTTCAATTTGTCTATTTATAATATCACTTGGAACACCTTGCATAGCTCCTGCTATATTTGAAAAAAGTTGACTTTTTTGATTATCATTCATTAAATTAAATAAATCTCTTGGCTGATAGAAATGATCATTATTTAAACTCCTATCATATCTAGCTGCATCACCTTCAATTGGATATGATGGTTCTAAATATTGAGCATCTTCCTTTGCTCCACCAAAACTATTTGGCTCATAAATAAGTCCAGCTTTTTTATTTATATCTTCAAAACTCATAGAGCCATCTTTATGATATGTATTAACTTCATTTAAAGGTCTATTAATTGGTAAAGCTTCATAATGAGTTCCTACTCTATATCTTTGAGCATCTGGATAAGCAAAACCTCTTGCTTGTAACATTTTATCAGGAGATAAAGCAATTCCAGGAACCATATTTGATGGTGAAAATGATGCTTGTTCTACTTCATTAAAGTAATTATTTGGATTTCTATTTAACTCTAACACACCAACATCTATAAGTGGATACTCTTTTTGAGACCAAACTTTTGTTAAATCAAAAGGATTGTCTTTATGATTAGAAGCTTCTTCTTCACTCATTACTTGTATCTTTAAATCCCATTTTGGGAAATCTTTATTTTCAATTGATTCATATAAATCTTTTTGAGAGCTTTCTCTATCATTTGCAATAATTTTATTACCCTCTTCATTTGTAAGATTTTTAATACCTTGCTGTGTTTTAAAATGAAATTTAACCCAAGTTCTTTCATTGTTTTTATTTATAAAACTATATGTATGAGAACCAAATCCATGCATATGTCTATAATCAGTGGGTAAGCCACGATCTGAAAATAAAATTGTAATTTGATGTAAAGACTCTGGAGTTAATGACCAAAAATCCCACATTGCAGTTGTATTACGCATATTTGTTCTTGGGTCTCTTTTTTGAGTATGTGCAAAATCTGGAAACTTATATGGATCTGCTACAAAAAATATAGGTGTATTATTTCCAACTAAATCCCAATTTCCCTCTTGTGTATAAAATTTTATTGCAAAACCTCTTACATCTCTTTCTGCATCAGCAGCACCTCTTTCACCTGCAACTGTAGAAAATCTTAAAAATAAAGGAGTTTCTTTTCCTACTTCATTAAAGATATCTGCTTTTGTATATTTTGTTATATCATTAGTTATAGTTAAAGTACCATGAGCTCCTGAACCTTTTGCATGCATAGTTCGTTCAGGTATTCTTTCTCTATTCTGGTGTGCAAGTTTTTCTATTAAATAGTAATCTTGCATTAATAATGGTCCACGCGCACCTGCTGTTAATGAGTCTTGATGACTACCAACTTTTTCACCTGCTGTTGTTGTTATTGTTTTCATTTCTTTATCCTTCTATTTTTACTTTATTTAAGAAGTATGTCATAGAAAAACTTAAAGGATAATTATTTTCCTTTAATAATATTTATATATTGTATAATTAATATTAAAGTTTATTTAAATTGATTTCACTAAATTTAGCATTTTGAGTAAGTACTTTTAACTTTTTAATGTTTTCTAATATAATAAGTTTATTAATATTTTCACTTGTAATAACCACACACTCTTCTCTTTCATCATTTAATTTTGTATCAACTGCAATTCCTCTAAAAATTTCTTCATTAATAGTATGAATTTCAATTTTATATTTGTATAAACATACTATTTCAATATGGTCATATAAACTGCAACTTATTTGTGTTTTATTCAATGTTTTCAATTTCCTTTATATTTATTGTAAATAACTATATCAAAGATAATAAGATAAATGGTACAATTTCAAAAATTTTGTATTAAAATAGGTAGCTATATATGAAAAAAAGAATATTATTAAATGGTGTTGGACGTATTGGAAAGATCATTTTACGATTGTTAGATAAAAATGATACTTTTGAAATAGTTTCAATAAATGAAATAAATCCTTATATTAAAAATATTGTTTATTCAATAAACTATGATTCAACTTACGGAAATATTGAAAATAAATTCAAAATTATAGACAATAATTATATACAAAATAGCTCTTCTAAAATAAAAATATTAAATCACTCTTGTTTAAAAGATATAAACCTCAGCAATATTGATATTATAATTGATGCAAGTGGAAAAAAAGAAGATAAAAATATTTTACAAAACCTTGATGTTGATGCAGTTTTTTTAACACATCCAAATTCAAATGCAGATATAAACCTAATATTGGGAGTAAATGAAAAACAACTTGACAAAAAAATTCATAAAATCATCTCAACAAGTTCATGCAATGCAACAGCACTACTTCCTGCTTTAAATCTTTTAAAAGAAGAAAAAGGGATTTTTTGTGGAGATATTGTAACTATTCATCCATTATTAAATCATCAAAGAGTTTTAGATGGAAGCTTTGTAGGAAGTCCTACTAGAGATGTTGAGTGTAACTTTGAGTTTGGACGATCTTCTACTCAAAATATTATTCCAAATAAAACAACTACAATTGAAGCTTGCTCATATATTCTTCCTAATATCAATTCAGATTTAATTTCCTCTAGTTCTTTAAGAGTTCCAACTGACACAGTGGGTGCTATTAATGTTACTTTATTTACAGAAGAATCATCTACAAAAGAAGAGATAATAAATATCTTTGAAGAGTATGAAAAAAATCAAAAGTTTCCTATTATGTTAAATAATTATGAACCTTTAGTTTCAAGTGACTTTAAAAAAGAGAATAAAACTACTATCATAGATCATAGATATACAGATGTTAAAAATAATAAAATGATTAAACTTCTACTTTGGTACGATAATGAATGGGGATATGCTTCTAAAGTTGTTGAGATTTTAAAGTATTATAAAAATAAAAAAGATTAAGATATAAAAAAAGGCTAAGCTCAAATAAGCTTAGCCTTTTTTATTAAATGAAAAATGTAAAAGTTTATTAGATAAACTCAACACCTTTTTCTCCAGCTGCAATTTCACCAATAACATAACCATCAGTATTAGCAAGTACTGCATCAACATTAGCAGGATTTACAACTAAAACCATACCAACACCCATATTAAATGTTCTATACATTTCTTCTAATTCTACATGCTCACCCATAAATTCAAAAATAGGTAAAACTCTAACAGAGTCTCTTTTTACAACTGCTTTTAAATTATCAGGTAAAACTCTTGGTAAGTTTTCAGTAATCCCACCACCAGTAATATGTGCTAATGCATTAATATTATCTTTATTAGCTTTGAACTCTTTTACATAAATTCTAGTTGGTTCTAATAATACATCTTTTAAAGGTTTTCCTTGGAAATCATCATCAAGTGACATACCTAATTTATCTAATAATAGTTTTCTAACTAATGAAAAACCATTTGAGTGAATACCAGAAGATGGTAAGGCAATTAAAGTATCACCTGCAGCAATTCTTTCAATTCTATTTAACTCTTCTTTTTCTGCAATTCCAACACAAAAACCAGCTAAATCAAAATCACCCTCTTTATACATTCCAGGCATTTCAGCAGTTTCTCCACCAACAAGCGCACATTCAGATCTAATACAACCCTCAGCTATTCCTTTTACAACATCTGTTGCTTCTTCAACTTCAAGTTTTGCAGTTGCATAGTAATCTAGGAAAAATAATGGTTCACCAAAGTTACATAATAAATCATTTGTACACATAGCAACTAAATCAATTCCAACAGTATCAAATTGTTTACAATCAATTGCTAACTTAAGTTTTGTTCCAACTCCATCAGTACCTGAAAGAATAACAGGTTGCTTATATCCAGTAGGTAATTCAAAAGCCCCTGCAAAAGAACCTATTCCACCTAAAACACCTGGTATCATTGTTGATTTTACATATGGTTTGATATTTTCTACAAACTGATTACCAGCATCGATATCTACGCCTGCGTCTTTGTAACTAACTGTGCTCATTATTCACCTTTTTAATTGTCTTTGCTTTAATCATTGATTAATTTAAAATATTTTTGCTATTATATCAAAATGTTTATAAATATTAAGGACTATATATAATGAAAGATAACAAGGCATTTAATGAAATGATGGTACACGTACCATTATGTACTCATAAAGAAGCTTCAAAAGTACTAGTTATTGGTACTGCTAGTGAAGACTTAAAAGCACAGGCGCAAAAGCATTCATATTCAACTGTTGAATTTGGAGACTCATCACTTTTAACATCAAAAAATGAAAAAGATATTGACGTTATAATTTTAACTGATGTAAATCTTGATGAATTACTTTTAGCAAACATAGAAAGAATCTTAAGTGATGATGGTTTAATCTCATTTGCAACTTCAGCTTTTTCAAGAGATGAAAAGCAATTAAAAAAAGATTTACTTTTAGTAGGTACTAAATTTTGGATTGCCATGCCATTTAAATTTGGACATAGCACTTCAATATTAGCTTCTAAAAAATATCATCCAACAGCAGATTTAATTTTACAAAGATCTGATTTTATTGATGATTTAAACTACTACTCTTCTGAAATACATAATGCTTCATTTGTATTTCCAGCTAGTGAACACAGAGAATTAACTGGCATAGCTAAAAGATAAAACTACTATTAAATTTAAATAAATCTTAATTATTGTAGAATCTTACATGATTAATGATTTATTTAAAAATGCAATCGCCTTAACAGGTGGAATTTCTACGGGTAAAAGTACAGTTTGTAACCTTTTTAAACTTCATGGTTTTCTTACAATTGATGCGGATTTAATCGCACATAGATTACTTGATGAAAACTCATCAAAAATAGTCTCTATGTTTGGAGAACAATATGTTGAAAATGGAAAAGTATTAAGAAAAGAGTTAGGTAAAATCATCTTCTCAAATGAAGAGAACAAACTTAAACTTGAAGCTTTACTTCACCCACTAATTAAAGAAGAGATTATAAAAGAATCAAAAATATTCGAAGAACAGAATAAGCCATATTTTGTTGATATTCCTTTATTCTTTGAAAAAATGAATTATCCAATTCCAAAATCTTTAGTAGTTTATACACCAAGAGATATTCAAATTCAAAGATTAATGAAAAGAGATAATATTGATGAAGCAGAAGCTAAATTAAAAATTTCAAATCAAATGGATATAGAAAAGAAGAAAAATTTAGCAGATATGGTAATAGACAATTCAAAAAATTTAAAACATCTTCAAAATGAAGTTGAAAGAATAATGGGAGAAATCATATGACATACACAAAATATAGTGCAAGTGGAAATGACTTTGTGATTTTTCACACATTTATAAAAAAAGACTACTCAAAAGAAGCTATTGAACTTTGTAATAGAACAGAAGGAATTGGAGCTGATGGCTTAATAGTACTAGTTCCAAATGAGAAAGCAGACTTTGAGTGGTTATTTTATAACAGTGATGGAAGTGATGCTTCAATGTGTGGGAATGGTACAAGAGCCTGTGCTCATTATGCCTTTAAAAATGGATTAGCTCCTAATTCAATGCAGTTTTTAACAGGTGCTGGCTTAATTAAATCAATTGTTGAAGAAGATATTGTCGAAACTCAATTAACTGCTCCTCTTGTTATAAAAGACGAGTTTGAACAAGATGGTTTTACTTGGTATTTAGTAGATACTGGTGTTCCACATTTAGTTACTATTGTGGATAATTTAGAAGATTATGATCATGATTTATGTGCGAAAATGAGATATGAGCATAATGCAAATGTTAACTTTGCAAAAATAGAAAATGGTGTTATAAAAGTTAGAACTTATGAAAGAGGAGTAGAAGGTGAAACACTAGCTTGTGGAACTGGAATGGCTGCTTGTTTTTTAAGAGCAAATAATTTAAATCTAGTTTCTAATAAAACTTTTGTTTATCCAAAAAGTGACGAAGAACTTACTTTATCTTTAGTGGATAATACTATTTATTTTAAAGGTGCTGTAAAAAATGTTTTTACAACAACTAGGTAAATAGTTATGAAAATTACTAAGATTTTTTTTGCTATTTTTATAGTTTTTTCTTTAAATTTATTTGCAAAAGGAATGCCTAGTGAGTATTACAAAATAAAAGATACAAAAAAAGCAAAAGATTATTTTGCTGAATATATTTATAAATTAACAAAAAAAGAGAATTTAAAAATTTTAGAAGAAAGAACTTTTGTAAAAAAAACACTTTCCTCTAATAAAACAAATATCACTAAAAAAGACTTAAAAAAACTAAGTGAGCTTCAAAAAAGATACAGAGTAAAAGAACTTTATGATTTAAAATCTTATATGTTGAAAATTGATGTTATTCCTCCAGCAATGAGTATTGCACAAGCTGCAGTTGAAAGTGCTTGGGGTAAAAGTAGATTTACAAAAAAAGCCAATAATATTTTTGGACATTGGACATATAATGCAAAAAATGGAATTGTTCCAAAAAGAAGAGCAGCTGGTTCTAAGCATTTAATTAGAGTATTTAATAATTTACAAGATTCTCTTAGTGCTTATATGTTAAATCTAAATAGACATACAGCTTATAAATCTTTTCGTGAAAAAAGATATCAAGCACGTATAAAAAATAAAAATCCAATGGGAATGGAATTATCCCAAACAATGTTAAAATATTCTGGTATTGGAAAAAAATACTTAGCTATATTAAAATCCGTTATAAAAAAGAATAATCTTACAAACTATGATAAAAGATTTTATCAAGAGACACAAAAATAAATTAAAATTAAGGAATAAATATGAATTTCACAGCACCTTTAAAATCTGACTCTATAAAAATTATGCTTCTAGGAAGTGGCGAGTTAGGAAAAGAAGTTGTAATCGAAGCACAAAGACTTGGAATTGAAACTATTGCAGTTGACAGTTATAACAATGCACCAGCACAACTAGTAGCAAATAAATCTTATACAATTAATATGAAAAATAAAGAAGAAATATTAGATGTAATTAGAAGAGAAAAGCCTACTTATATATTACCTGAAGTTGAAGCTATTAATATTCAAGCACTTTTTACAGCCGAAGAAGAAGGTTTTCATGTAATTCCAAATGCCAATGCGGTTAATAAAACAATGAATAGAAAAAACATTCGTGAATTTGCAGCAGTTGACCTTGGTGTAAAAACTGGTGGCTATGAGTTTGTAAGTACTTTTGAACAGCTACAAGTTGCTGCAGATAAAATGGGTTTCCCTTGTGTAATTAAACCTGTTATGAGCTCTTCTGGACATGGACAAAGTGTTGCTAAGAAAAAAGAAGATTTACAAGAATCATGGGAAATAGCAAAAGAAGCAAGAGGGGATGCTAGCGAATTAATCGTTGAAGAGTTTATTACTTTTGATTATGAAATCACTATGTTAACTGTAAGAAATGAAAAGCAAACTGTATTTTGTGAACCTATTGGTCATATTCAACAAGATGGTGATTTTATCTTTTCATGGCAGCCTATGAATATGAGTGAAGAAGCTAAGAAAAAAGCGCAAGATATTGCCAAAACTGTAACTGATGGTTTAGGTGGTCGTGGTATTTTTGGTGTTGAGATGTTTGTAAAGGGTGATGAAGTATATTTTTCAGAAGTGAGTCCAAGACCACATGATACAGGTATGGTTACTATGATTACTCAATCTGCTAGTGAATTTGCACTTCATGTACGTGCAGTTTTAGGACTTCCTTTAGATTATATTGATTATGGTGCAGGAGCAAGTGCTGCTTATAAAGCAAGAAATGATACATTCAATCCACAAATTGATATTTTTGATCAATCTTTTACAAAAGATTCTATTATTAGAGTATTTGGAAAGCCTCAGAGCCATGTAGGAAGAAGAATGGCAGTAGCTTTAACATTTGATAAAGATTCTAGCGATAAAGCTTTACAAAAAGCTAAAGAAATTATAGGAAATTTTGACGATAAATAGAACTAATATTTTAGTTCTATTTAGATTTTAAAAGAACAAGTATAGGCCATACCTTCATCTTCCATACTTGTAACTTCCATAGTAGCACCTAACATATTTGCAAGGTTTTTTGCTTCAATAATATACTTATTTTCTGTATCTGAAATAAAAAGTGTGTGAATATTTTTTACTTCAAATCCGTTATTTTTAACTACTAATTGAATATTCTTCTTATGTACAAAAATATTTACTTCAACTAATTTATTAATTTTCCCTTTTTTCATCTCTTTTTTTACTAAATCCATACATGACTGCTCTATAAAAGAAGAAATTATATTTTCAAGATAAAGAATATTGATATCAACTTTTTTATTTAAATTTAGATCTAAATTATAGTCTAAAGAGATTTTATATCTAAAGTTTGCATATATATAGTTATCTGCTCTTCTTTTATGTAATTCAAGTAAATAGTTTAAAGAAGAAAAATCTTTTACTTTTTCATTAGTTTTATTAAAGTTCGCAATAGTATATTCAAACTTCTTTAACTCTTCAAAATGTAGTCCAAAAGTATCAATAAGTTCAAAAATAAAAGTACTGTTAATTAAATCTTCAACTCCTAATTTATTTAAATATTTATCAACAATTGTAGTATCAAACATAGTTACTAAATATTTTAAATTGAATATTTTATTTTTTATATTTGATAAAGTTTGAATATCTTTTAAAAGTTTCTTTTTAGACGTAGCTGGTATAACTTTTGTATCAAGATCCATTTCTAGTAAATCTAAAAAGTTTTTATCATCATATATTAAATTAACAGTCTCTATTTGACTTGATTTATTGCACTCTAATAATAAGAGTTTCATATACTCTTTTACAGCATCTAAAGCTTGATCTAATTCTGAGATTATTAGAAGAATTTTATTTTGCATTAAATCATGATGATCATTTAGTATTTGCCGATTTAACTTTGTTTTTCCACCATTTTCACTTATTAAAATTTTATCAAAAACAAATAATTCATTAAATATACTTGTAAAGGGTTTTATTTCTTCCGAAATATTTTTTATATGATGATTAACTTTTTCATTACATTCACCTACTATATTAGCCAAGAATACACCTTATCGACAATTGTCATCATCTATTGATAAATTATTATCTGTAAATTGAACCCAATTAGAGTTAGTATCTACAACCATAACATCACCTGATTTCTTTTTATAAATAGTATCTATATGCAACCAATCAGCTCTTTTATCTTGAATCGTAAATTGATCATTGATTCTTAGAATTCTTAAAATAGTTGCATCAATATCATATGTATTTCTAACATTTAAATTACTTTTATTAACTGTATATAAACATTTTGAGAAATCTTTTTTTGAATCAAAATCCATTTTTTCTTCTTTTGTTATTGCTTTATTTTTTATTTTTGCAAAAGATTCTTTTATACTAAATTCTTTTTTTGCTACTTTTTCTTTTATTTTAGTATCAGCTGTTTTTACAGTTTTTTCTTTTATTTTTGGTTCTTTTTTTAAATCACTTACAGATGTTCCATAGTTACTTAAATAAATCACATAACCATATTCATCATCAACTTTTTTATATAGTTTTACAGTTTTAGTTCTAACATCAATTTTTATAATTTTGTGACCTAGAATATTGTCACCTCTTACATATCGACCTTCAATATTTGAACTTAACTCAGCAGCAGCTTTTGAAGTACTTTTTTTATCAACTTTTAAAATTACATAATCTTTACCATTAAAAGAATACATACTTTTAATTTTTATATCTTTAAAATTTTTTGTTCGTGTAAAATCACTCGTTAATCTAGCCATTTCATTTTGGTGTTTAAAAACATTTTTCTCATAATCTTCTTGTGATACTTCTGGTTTCTCAACGAACACTGTTTGAGGATTTATATTAGGATTTACGTTATTTGTTTTATTTTGAATTGAATCAATTTGCTCTTCAAGATAATCTTTTTCTAAACCTGTAATACTTTTAAAGAAATTTTTTGATTGTTGATCTAAAATATCTAATTTATCAAGGCTACCTTTATTATCTTCTTGTGCATATAAATTAATAACTGTAAAAATAGATACAATAATTAAACTAATTTTCTTCATTTTTTTCCTTTTAAACTTTTACTTAAATGTAAATTCATAATTAAATCCACCTATATATGTTGGGTATCGTATAAAGAAATCATTTTTATACTCTTCTGAACCTGTATAGTTTCCAGTTGTCCAATTACCAGATGTCATATTTGTTAAATATGCACCACTTCCACCTTCTGCTAATAAAAAGTCTTTATCTAAATCATATAAGTTTGTATTAAAAACAGGTAGCATAAAAGTATTTCCCATATAGTCGTTATAGCTACTTCCTGATCTATAAAAAGACATTTTACCCCAACAATACATTTGATTATAAATATCTATTCCACACATACCATTATCATCTTGTATTACTTTTATTTTTTTCCATTTAATCTTTGAAATTGATTCTTTAAAAAACTCATCATTTTGATTATCTGATGTAAAATAATCACCTTTAAGTTCATTATTTCCATTAACCCAAACTATTCCAGTATTTACACCTTCACCTAGTTTTGTTGAAAAATCAACTGATAATATTTCACTATCATCTTCAGCAACATAGTCTGAATAACTTTTTATCTCTTCTTCAATTGATAAAACAATTGGTTTTTTATTTTTTGGTTGATATATTTTATAATATTTATTATCTGTAGATTGTGCTACAAAAGCTTCTAATCCACCACTTATACTTTTAAAACTTAAATCCGTATCTACTTTCAAAGGCTTACACAAGTTCATATAAGTACTTTCCCAATTAACACTACAATTACCACTTGCAATCTCAGACTCTATTCCCCAAATATAAATATCTCCATCTTGTGATAAAGCACCCATTTTTCTATATCCAATAGTTAAAAGATATGTTATATCACTAAATTTTACACTTGTACCATTATTACTAACAGTTAATTTTTGAGGGTCTAAATTTTCATTTGTATAATTATAATTAAATTGAGTACTTCCATTTCCTGAAAAACCTGAAAAATCATATCCCCATCTATAAATATCGCCGCCTTGTGATAGAATAAGCCAAATTTGATTATTTGCAAACATTTTTGATGCTTTATTTGTAATTCCATCAAAATATCTACTTCTATATAACATTTCTGGGTCATTACTATCTACTTGATTACCATTAGAATCAACTACATGAGTAAAATTAGAACCAAAAGAGGAAGTAAGTCCTGTTGCTCCTCCACAATATATAGCACCCTCAACAGTAACACCACAAGTACTGTGATAAACTGTACTAAAAAAATCTACAAATTTTGGTCTTAAAGGAGACGAGAAGTAATCTCTATCATCTATATTAGAATTGTATGTTTTTACTTTTGCTCTAACTAATCCTGTAATTACAGGATATCTATTACTTGAAGTAGCTCCGCTATAAGTATTATCTCCTAATCCTACAATTTCATTTGCATTATTACCCCAAGTATATATATCTCCATTAACAATCATGCCACCAGCACGTCTAGAAAACTGAATAATTGTTTTTCCAATATCTCTAGTTGAGTCCCCTACTTTTACAATACCAACATCCCCACCAATATTTAAATATTCTTGAGCTATTCCATTTTCAATATTTAGAATTTGCTGTCCAGGAGAAGATACTTTTTTTTGATCTAAAATCGTTTCAAAAGAAGAAGATATATTACCATCAGTATCTAACATTGAAGCACTTGGATATACAATTAATTTTTTATCATAAGAGTAGAGTAAATCACCATTATTATCATACCAATGTAAAACACCTTTAGAATCTAACAAATACTCATTTTTAGGTGATGTTGTATCTGTAGTAATAGAGCTTGATTGAGATATAATATACTCTTCTTTTTCAGAAAGTGCAATTCTTACATTATGATTTACTTTACTAAGAGGAGCTTTTGAATATACTCTATTTTCATTCGAATAATACTTATCATATAAAGCTGATTTTACATTTGAGGGGATTTCACTTACTATGTAAGTACTTGTTGAATCTAAAGACATTGAGCTATTAAAAAGATTATTTAGTGTAAAACCATCTGGTAAATATGTTTTTAAGCTTGTACTTTCATTTCCTAAAATAGAAGTTGGTTTTGAGCCATTTGCTACAATATACTCTTTATATACTTTAGCAATTTGCTCTTCTTTTTTTATAAGTTTTTTTATTTTAGATAAAGAAATAGTATCAAAATACATCTCTTGAGAATATAAAGATATTGATAATATAAATAAAATAAAAAACTTAATAAAAATCATTTTTTAATATCCTTTGGTTTTGATATATAGTTTACAAAATAAATAGTATTATTTTTTTCACTTTTTTTCATCTGACCTAAATAAGAAAGTATTCCCTCACCTGCTTTTAAACCTTCTTCACTTTTTGCTGTTAATTGTGTTACTAAAATATAGTTATCAACACACATTTTTTTTGAACTTAGATATTTTAGATTATAATCTAAAACTGACATTCTTTTATATATATCTTTTATTTTACTATCTAATTCCTCTTTTTTTATATATCTTGATTCAATTTCTTTCATTTTTTCTTTTTTATTAACAATTTTTCTTTTTAAACTAAGAGTTTCTTGTTTTCTAATTTTAAGTTCATTTGTATATTGTTCTTTTTCATAAGATATCTTAAAAAAGTTTGCTAATTTAAAAAAGAAAAAACCAATAAAATAAGTAACAAATATTATTAAACCTACTTTTATAATTAGTTTAAATCTTTTATTATTAATACTAATCATTTTTTACCTCATTTGATGTAATACACTCTGTAAACTCTTTATACTTTTTATTTGTTCTATTTAATAAAATTTTTTGTCTTTGAATCAATCTTTTTTCTATTTTTATCTCTCTTTTTAATTTCTCTAAAGGCTGTTTATAAATATATTGCTGTGTTACAATATCTAGTCCAAAAAACATAACCCAAGCAATTAAAGCAACAAAAAACAATACAAAAATATTTTTTCCAAAATGTGATTTAAAGTTATCTAATTCATTTAAAGACTTAACTAACTCTTTTAATTCCTTAATTAAGATTTTATTATTCCCTATATATTTTATTCCCTCATCTAAACTATTAAACTTATTTGGGTCTTGAAAGAAATCATAATAAAGCATCAAAAATGATTGTTTATTTTTTTCCATAACTTCTTTTGTAAAATCGAAATTATTATCTATAAGTTCTAAAATAAATTCAAAATAACTATGAGATCTTGTTAATAGCCATTTTTTAGAAACTGCTCTTATCAGCTCTTTTTCATTGACTTCATCAAAATCTTCTAGAATATCGGCTTCATAACACAATTTAGAAAAACTATCTTTTTTATATAAATTTTCTAAAGAAAGATGATTTATCTTCGTAAAATTTCTAATTGTAAGTGGTAAAGTTGTCTGATTTTCATAATTTCTTATTTTTGATATTAATTTTCTTCTACCAAGTGTAGTTGCTTTTTTAATATTATTTAAAATATGTTCTTTAGCTTTTTTTTCTAAAACTATTGAACATCCTAAAGGTAAATGAGGAAATTCATTTTCTATTTCATCTTTTACACTATTAGAAGTTTTACCAATTAAGTTTCTAAATTTACCTTCAAAATCATATTCATCTCTAGCATTTCCAACAAAATCTAAAACAGTCAAGCACTCTTTGTTTTCAGTAAATCTAAGTCCTCTTCCTAACTGTTGTAAAAACACAGTTAAACTCTCAGTTGGACGTAAAAATAAGATAGTATCAATTTGGGGAATATCAACACCTTCATTAAAGATATCAACTACAAATAAATAGTTTATTTCTTTTTTTAACAATCTTGATTTCACATCATCTCTATTAGAACTTCCACTTATAAGGAAATCTGCTTTTAAACCAACTTCCTTAAATTTCTCACTCATAAACTTAGCGTGTTCTTGTGATACACAAAAACAAATTGCCAAGACTTCATTAATATCTGTTAAATATTCTTCACATTTTGTGATAATCTCAGCAACTCTTTTTTCACTTGAAAAAACATCTGTTAATTCGTTTGTTTGATATTTGCCATTTTATATTTTGTAAATCAACACTATCACTAATTCCAAAATATTGAAAAGGACAAAGTAGTTTTCTATTTAATGCTTCAGGAAGTCTAATCTCAGAAGCAATTACGCCACAAAAATCATCTAGAATATTTTCATTATCCATTAGAATTTCTTCTTGATAATGATGTGGTTTTATATCAAAGAAAGTTGAAAATTTATTTGTATCTTTTATGGAACCACTTTTTAGTGCAATTTGAAGTTTTTGCTTTTTCTCTTATGTAAAAACTTCAAATTCTTTATCTTCCCAATATGTTTCAAAAGTTTTTTGAAACTTTTTTATTATGTGTGAAATTTCTGAATTTGTTACTTTTAAATTCCATTCTAATCCACTGGTAAGTGCACTTCTTGAAATATTTGAAGAACCTATATATCCTGTATGAAAACCCGTATCTCTAAAAAACAAATAAGATTTTGCATGCAATCTTTCATTTGCTGTATTATATGAAACTTTGATTTCAGTATTTGGTAAACTTGCTAAAAATTCAACCGCTTTTAAATCAGTTGCTCCCATATAAGAAGTAGTGATAATTTTTAATTGTTTTCCTCTTTTTGTAAATTATCTTAACTCTTTTTCAAATATTCTAATTCCTGACCACTTAATAAAAGAGACCAAAAAATATATTTTATCTGAGGAAAGTATTTCTTCTTTTATTTCACTTTCTAAAGAAACACCTGCATTACCTCCTGTAAAAAGTTCACTTTGAGTAAGCCCTGTATATGGTGTAATTTCTTTGATATAAGAATCAAAATCTTTTATATGGGAATCAAGTTTAGGTATAACCGCTTATTAAATTTAAAGAATAATTTATGAAGTTACTTATATATTGCGTTAAAAAAGTTGAAGCTTCTGATTTCTCAATGGCAGTAGTTTTATAATAGATAGTTTCTAAATCTAAAGAATTTAGTTTGTTTGAAATCAAACTATTTATGAGTTGTTCGTATAATCCATTTTTAAACATTTAGAATCCAATTATTTTTGTAAATTGAGTTTATCATATTTTTAATTTAACATATATACTAAATTAAAAGTGGTTTCTCAAATATTTACAATCTACACCCTAATATTTAGTATATAAACTAAATTTAAAGTGAATATTTATTTTAAAAGCTATATAATTAATAATATTTAACTTATATACTAAATAAGAACATATATTAAAGGTATTAAAATGGAATCTACTTCTACTAAAATAGGTAAAACTATAAAAATAAGAAGAAAAGAATTAAATCTTGAATTAAAAGATTTACAAGATTATTCAGGTGTTAATTATGTTTCAATATCTGAAATTGAAAATGGAAAAGCTAATCCTACCGTTAAGACACTAGAGAAACTTTTAGATGTACTTGGAATGGAATTAGATATCAAAGTGAAGATTAAATAATGCAAAGAGCAAAAGTTTTTAGAAATACAATATTTACTGGTTTACTTACAAAGTTTGATGAAAATAGTTATAGCTTTGTTTATGACAAAGAGTATTTAACTAAAGATAATTCAAAAGCTATTAGTCTAACATTCCCTTTAAAAGAAGAAGAATTTACATCAAAAAGTTTGTTTCCTTTTTTTTATAATCTATTAGCAGAAGGAAAATTAAAAGATATACAATGTAAAGAGCTTAGAATTGATAAAAATGATGATTTTTCAAGGTTATTATTAACAACCAAAGAGAACACAATAGGTTCAATTACAATAGAAAAAGATGAGATATAAAAATGGAAGATAAGATATGTTTAGGCTGTTTAGCAGAAAATAAAAAACTAAGAAATAACTATTGTTCAAAGTGTATTAAAGAACTATTTAATGGAAAGGTACCAAATCCTTTAAATTTTGACAGAATTGAATTTACTAAAAAAAGAGCAGAATTATCACCTAGAATGTCAATCTCTGGAGTACAAGATAAAATCTCTTTAACTTTTGAAAAAAAAGATTTAGTCCCAACTGCAAGTAATGGAAAATATATTTTAAAACCTATTACAAATGGAGATGGGCATATTCAAAATGAAAAAGATATTGTGGCAAATGAACATTTATCAATGATTATCTCAAAGAATATATTTAAAATTCCTACAGCTTTGTGTGGTTTGATTATGTTTAGTGATGGAGAGTTAGCTTATATAACAAAGAGATTTGATTATGATGAAGAAACAAACTTGAAATATGATCAAGAAGATTTTGCTGGAATTATGGGAATAACACCAGTAACTCATGGAGAAAATTATAAATATGATGCTTGTAGTTATTTAGATTGTGCAAAGATGATAAAAAAGTATGTTGCATCAAGTGTAATATCACAAGAAGACTTTTTTAAAAGAATTATTCTAAATTATCTAATATCTAATGGTGATGCACATATTAAAAACTTTTCTTTGTATAGTAAAGCAGATTCTAGAGAATACTTTTTAACACCAAGTTATGATTTATTAAACACAAGATTTCATATAAATGAAAAATATGGAGATATGGCAATAGATTTATTAGATGATTATACGGATACTTATGAAGCTTATGGTTACTATACTTATGATGATTTTAAAACTTTTGCTAAGTTCATAGATTTACCAGAAATCAGATTTAATAAAATTATGAAATTTATTGAAGACTCATATTTAGATGTAGAAGACTTGATTGATAAATCTTTTTTAAGTCCTAAAGCAAAAGAATTTTATAAAGAATCATATAAAGATAGAATAAAAAGAGTAAGGAGCAAATAGTCTAAGTTTACGATTGGTGTTGCACTTCTAAGTTAAAAGAGCGTCCTTTATATTTATCTTTCTAAATTTTATATTTAGTGTGATATAGGTATGAATTGATTTTTAAGAGACATAAAAAAAGCCCGACCTAAACACTGCAAACAGTGATTAAATCGGGCTTCTAGGTGGTACGCCTGGAGGGATTCGAACCCCCAACCGCCGGGGCCGAAACTCTTTTTATATCTTTATCTTATCTTTCTTAAAGTTATACAAATATCTCTACATTTACCTTAAAATAGTACTTTCTTTAAACTTCTTATTACCTTAAGTACTCTACAATATTATTATCTTATATAAATTTAGGTTAGCAATAGGTTAGCAAAATAAAGAGGTGTTTAATATGGCAAGAGTTAGAAGCAAAAAAAATGATGGTGTTTATATCAACAAACTACAAAATGGTGATATTAGTTATTCCATTACTTATAAAGATGAACATAATAAATTAAAATGGTTCAATGTAGGAAAAAAAAGCGGTGGGATAACTGAAACCTATTGTAATGCAAAAAGAAATGAATTTATAAACAAAATCAATTTAGGTGAAGATCCTCAAGCCAAGAAAAAGAAAAAAAACATTATTACTTTTGATTCAATTGCTAAAAAGTATTTTGATAGTGTAGAAGGCATAAATCGAGATAACAAAAATTCTATCGCAAGATATGAACTGCATATAAAACCTTTTATTGGACATAAAGACATTTCATTAATTGACTATACAGATATTGAAAAGATACAAAAAGCAAAACAAAAAACACACGCACCAAAAACAGTAAATCATTTAACTACACTTGCAGGAACAATTTTCAACTATGCAATCAAAAAAGAAAGAATGAGAATAATAAATCCAGCAAGTGAAATTGATAATCTAAAGGTCGATAATAAAAGAGAAAGGTTTTTAAACCTGGAAGAGATAAAAGCTTTACTTGATGAAGTTGCAGAGAATGAAACATTAAATCTATTCACAAGATTATCTTTATCAACTGGTGGTAGAGCTTCAACAATTATGAACATAAAGAAAAAAGATGTAGATATTGAAAACCACACCATTAACTTATATGATTTTAAAAATGGTACTTCTTACAAAGGATTCATAACAGATGATCTATTTCCTATAATAGAAAACCTATTACCTCATCTCAAAATTAATGATTATCTTATTACAACTTATGCAATGGATACCATACAACACAAAATGAAAGCCATACTTGATGATTTATTCAATATAGGGTTAAAATCCAATGATTCAAAGAATAGAGCAGTTACCCACACATTAAGACATACTTTTGCTTCACAACTTGCAATGAATGGAACTCCAATCTATACAATTCAAAAACTAATGAACCATAAAGATATAAATATGACTTTAAGATATGCAAAACTTGCTCCTGATAATGGAAAAAATGAAGTGAAAGGACTATATAAATGAATTACATTTTTTTAAGAGGAAAATCAAGATGAAAAAGAAAATTACTACACCTGAAAAAATAAAGGCATATAAAGAGAAGATGGACGAACTCAGTAAAACTGATTATGAATTAACAGATGAACAAATTAAATTAATTGTTGATTTTATTGAAGTGCTTAGAGCAAAAAATAACGGATTAATCTTTGAGGGTTTTTTTGATGAGAACGAAAAGGCAATACATAAATTTAATGCAATACTTACTTTTTGTTTGCAAAGTAGTATTAACATGCAAGGAACACTAGACATCTTAATAAATTGTGATATTGCTTTTATAAAATGCATAAGAAAGCTTTTTATTTCAAAGGATTTGATTAATCTTAAAGAAACTCACCTAGAAGAAATAACAATAGAATATGAACGCGATCTAAGAAAAGAATTATTAATTAGAATTGAAGAGCTTTCAGAATATGGTAATAGAATTCAGCTAAATAAATACAGTAATTTATATCAAGAAATTTTAAATAATAGCTATGAGGAAACGATAAAAAGAATTAACAACAAGATTAATGATATTCACTTACCTTTTAACCAATATAAGATTGATCAATCAGAAGTTATTCAAAATTTAGAACATGAAAAAAATACATTCAATGACTTGATAACCAACAATATGAAAAGAAGTAAATTAATAGGCAATAATCATTTTTTATCTCACTTAGTAAATGATGATATTGAAATTACAGATGACTACAATATAGTATTTAAAGGACATACTGAAAGTTTAGTAATTGGTTATACTTCCAAAGCAATACTTTTATCAATTGATAAGAATATCGTAATAAGAGAGTTAAAAACTAAAATAAAGATTTTGACTGATTTTAGACAAGAGGAAAGCGATATTTTAATAGAGTATAGTAAAACATTGATTGAATTTGCACAAACAAAACGATATGCAAACTACATACCATTTAAGATTATTGCAAAAAGAATGAATTTAACAAAGAATGTTGCAAAAAATTATGCAAAAGCACTAATTCAAATTAATGAAAAATCCTTTAAAGATAGATTTGATGAATTGAATACTTTAGAATTCTAATAATCCTTATTACTACTACAAAGCATAAATAATTAAAGCCACTTAGTACCCCTACAATACTTATGTAAATTTATTAAATATGCTTCTTCTCAACTCTTTCATAATTTTCTATACTTCCATATACAAACCAAAACAAAGGCTAACTTATGGAACTTAAATTTACAAACCCTCAAACAGAATTAGTTTATCAAGATTTAAAATCAAGATACAACAAAGCAACACTCACAAAAAAAGAACTTGCTAATGAATTTACAGTATCAACATCAACAATTGATTTGTACATTTCAAAAGGTATTGGAATACCCAACTATAAAAAATTAGGTACAGCAAAAAATGCAAAAGTAGTGTTCAATATTATAGATGTAGCTGAATACTTATCACAAACAATCAAAACGGCTTAACCATGAAACTAGAAACTAGAATAAAAGCAATTGTAACGCATACAATAGAAGATTTTAATAATAGTGGGTCTCACTTCAAGGAGAGCAATAAAAAGATTATAAAGTGGCTTGCAAGTGATTTAATGAATTTAAAAGATATTGAAGAATTATCAACTATTGAAATATCTCTTCTTATACTTCAAAAACTGAACAGTTTAGATTTAGTAAATTTAGAAATGATTACAGAAACTATTACAAATAGCAAAAAATCCGATATTGTTCAAATTAGAAAAAAGGAGAGTAAATGAAAAAAACATAAAAACCCCATCAAAGTTATTTGATTAAAAAAGATGAGGTATATAATTAACGTAGTAAGTTATTATATCATATCTCAATATCAATATTTAAATCAAAAACTTAAATTCTAAAATTTGTTAAAAGATAGCTATAGAGCCTAAATAATAGTTATTTCACTATTACTCAAGAATATCTTGTTGCCTAAAAAATGGCTAACCAGTAATTAAAACAATAGAAAACTTAAAAGGTTTAGTATGAATAAAGAAAAAAGAATCGAAATTCTAAGACTAAAAGCAAAACAGAGTGGAAAGCTTATGATTAGTTTCTTACTAGATGGAAAGAAAATGGAACTAGAAAACCTTGAATTTGAAAAAAGGTTTGGAGAATTAAATGATTACAAAAGAGAAAAAGGGAGTTGATTTTGACTACAAATAAGAACAAAAGACTTACAGACAGTAAATATATTGCTAAGAAAGAGTTTGAAGCTAATAAGCTGAAAGAATTAACGATAAAAGGCATAAGTCTAACTCATGCAGATAAATATAACTTCATAGTTGAAGGAAACAATTCTAGAGGTTACTTTGGAATATTAAAAGCTGCACTTAGAAGATTCTTTGTTTTGCTAAATGGAGAGATAAGTATAGCATTTGAGAACTTTGCAGATCTGTATGAAGATGTTAAGCCTAGTATGCCTTGCAACTTGATTGATATTGAAAATATAAAAAAAGAATTATTGAAAGGATTAAATAATGAAAAAGCCTAAAGGAGTATCTCATTATCTGGTATTAAAAGATTTAATAAAAGGTGTTGATGTAAGAGCAAAAAGTGATTCTGTATTTTATCTTACATCAAGGATAGAGAATGTTAAGTGTGAACTAAATAAGCAAGGGTTAGATTTTATTGAAGATGTAACAAAAGAAACAACATTTTCTCATTACAAGCCATATATATTAACTCCATCAAGTAGAAATATTAAAAAAGCAGAAGATTTGATACAGATATATGCAACAGATGATGTTTTGGATTTTTTAGAAGAAACAAAAAAGCTAAACAATGGCAAGTAATTTAAAAATTGGAAGTGAAGATAATGGTTATGCAATTCTTGATGAGTTTTTTAAGTCATTAATGTTCCAACAAGTAATGGATTCAGATTTAAGTAGAAATGAAAGAGATGTATTACTCGTCATCTTTAGAAAAACAATTCACTATGAAAAATGGAACGACAGAATCAGTATGTATTGGTTATCGAAAACTGTTGGAATAAGCCCTACTACTTTAAGAGTTACTCTTAAAAGGCTTGAGAATAAAAGCTTCATTGATGTAACAAGATCAACTGGTGGGAAAACAGTAAGTAGTAAGAAATACAATGAGTTTAGTATCCATACTTATCTTGTAAATATGGTTTTTAAAAAATGGGAAGAAATAAAGCTATATAATGGATTTGATATTCAATATGACTAGCTTATAAACTAATCATTGTATCAATGGATGATATTTAAGCTTCAAAGACTAGTAAATAAAGGGGTCTTTAATTAGTACCCTTTTGTTTTAAGACCCTTTGGATTGGTAGGCAACAAAGAATAAACTTCTACATAGTAATAATTCTTTTAAAAAGAAGAAACACACATAGGTGCTAAATTCCAAAAAGAGAATTTACACGATGTCTTTTAATCTTGTAGAAAACTAATATAAGA
>NZ_WFKJ01000033.1 GCF_009208075.1 Poseidonibacter ostreae
TGTACTTATTGAACATGCTCCAAAGTTCAAGTCTTTTTGGAACAAGTTCAAAAGTAGTAAAAACTGCTCCAAATATAAGAGGTTGAAGAAGAGACTGTTCTAAATTTTGTGTCCTATTTAGGGTATCAGTATCACTCCTTCTTCAAGTTGACTCAAAGATTGTTTTTGATTTTGTAGATTTTCTTTAAATTCATTCATAAAAGACTTTTCTTTTTCAAAGTAATAATAAACCAACTCATTAAGCCATTTAGCTGCACTTATACGACCTCTCTTATATTTATCAGATGAATTCTCTTCCATTTTTGTAAAAGTGTAATACGTCTGGTGTTGGCTTAATAGTGTTGAGATATCTTTTAATTTAGAAATGGATGTTTTCATTTTGAATATTAACCTAGAAATATTAAAAATATTAAAAATATGTCATATTGTAATAATATATAATGTCAAATACTAAATATAATTAAATTTTATAGACAAAATAAATTATTAAAGAAATTAATTCGTAATATTACAAATCATATCTTTAACAACTTTTTCCATTGTATTAAGTGCTGCAATACCTTGATTAATTGATTTATCAAGATTCCCACAATCATATTTTATTGTTTCACTATTAAGTACAGGACATATATTGTTGTACTCACCTGTACAAAGTCTTGATTCACTTTTTTTTGTTTGGGTAAGACCAGAAGCACTTACACCTCTTACATTATTATCAGTAGTAACACTTGTATAAGTTTCATACCACTCTACCATGCAATATTCAGGATCAATATGTTTAAAATTAACTGATGTAGTATCATTCTTAGTGATTAAGTTCCCATTCTCATCTTTGTAAACAGAAGTATAGGAAATATCTCTTGGATTATTTGAATCTATACTCACACTTGATTTAGCAATACTAGTAACAAGTTTTATATCATCAAGTTCTTCAGCTGCAATAATATTTTTTGATTCATTTACTGCTACTGAAGATAAAAGTAATTTTGATTCATTCGTAGAAGGTATTAAACTAGCTTGACTAATCAATGTTGCATTACTTGGAATAGAACCATTAGATGAGTTATAAAGAGTACTAGCACTTGAACAATTATCATATTTTTGTGCATAGATATTAACATATGATGAACTAGGTTCTATTCGTGTAACCATTAAATTTGTAGTTGTTTGAACTAATGCAACAATAGCGCCACCTACATCATTTAAAATTTGAGATGAATCAGTAGAATATACTGAACCACAAATATCATTAATACAGTATGGAGAAACAGCATCTTTACTTTCAATTTCGTCAAGTGTTAATTTAGAACTTAAAGAATAATTCCAATCATAATATTTACATAAAAATAAATTATCACCTGTACAGGTAAAGACACCTTTTGTATGTATACCACCTATATTATCAAAAGATAAACTATCTTCAAAATTACCATCTAAATCAATATCAAGTTCTACATTAAGAGTTATATTATTAGTTCCATTAATAGAGATTCTAGATAGAAGTATGTTATCCCCTGCCTCTGTACAAGTCATATTAATTACACCAGATTTTGAACCATCTAAAGTTTCTATAGATGATTCGGATGTTATAGGTTGAGCTATATTCTTGTCAAAGTTATTTACATATGCATCTTTTGCAGTAGCACTTAAAGAAACTGCTAAATCTCTACTGTCCTTTATACTAGAGGATGTATTGACCTCAGCTTTAAGTGAAACAAAAAAATAGAAAACCAAAAAAATAAATTTTATATTCATTTACAATCCTTTATCGTAGAGTTTGTCTTCTATTTTGAGGGATATCTCTATTTAATAAGTTATCTATTCTTGTTTTATATGTTGGAATACTTAATAAATATTTATTTTTTTTTAATAAAAGATTTTGCTCTTTAACATTGTCTAATACCTTATTATATTTATCTTTTATTTTTGGATTTGAAGTACTTATCTTTTGTAATTCATTAATATATTGATTCAAAGATTCAAAAGCAAAATCTAATATTAAAGTCATTTGAAATTTAACATTCTCAAGTGCAATATACTTAGCATAGTCTTCAACTGACAAAGATGGTGACTCACCTCTCATTGCAAAGTGATTTAATATTCTTATTCCATTGTAAGGTAAAGCTTGAAGGTATAGAAGGTCATCACTATCTAATGATTTATCTTCTTTTAACTTATCTAATACAATTTTTATACTCTCTTCAATTTTATATGTCCAATTTTCTGTACCTGTAGAAAATATTATGTCTGAAGCATCAAAAGTAACTTCAAAACCTTTAGGCATATTTTCTAATTTTACTTCACTCCAATCATTAGTGTTTCCAACTAAATCAACAGTAGTTTTTTTGAATACACCATTCTTTTCTCCAATTAGAAGTTCGACTAAATCATTTATATTATGAATAGGAGTGATAGCTACATAGGTATCTTGCATATCATTATCTTGATCCATATATCCTACTACATCACCTACTAAACTTCTTGTAAGTTGTACGTAGTCTTTAGGGTCATAACCATTCAGTGTTGGAATTTTTTTAAGTCGAAGATTATTTAGAAAAGATCCATAAGCTTTAACTTTTTCTAATTTTAAACTTTTTCCATTAACTGTATCACTCCAACTATTAATCATGTCTGTAACACTATTAATGTTAAAATCTTTTTTATTAGTATTTCTTGCTTTCTGTGCGGCATAAGAATCAGAATATCTTGAATTGTTAGAATTAGCTAAAGATTCACCTATAGAATTACCTATATTTTCAGATATACCACAAGCGTCTAGAGAAAAATTGTTTATTGCTTCAACAACTTCTTCTATATCTTGCATAATAGTTGAACATTGTGAACATGCAGTATCTATTGCCATTTTAAAAGCAAAAGCAGGAGCTTGAGAAGCAATTAATTTTAATTTTTGTACTAGGTTATCAAAATCTAGAAATGAGATAGAACCAAAACCTATTTCTACACCATTACAACCAACTGAAAACTTTGGTGTTTCTGCATGAATAAGACTAATATTACCTAAATTCTTCCATTGTACTCTAGCTCCACCACCAGAATAAGAGTTTGTAAGTGATGTTTGTAATGAAGTGGCATTAGTAGTCTGTACCGCAACTTGACTATCTGCATAATTTTTCCAACCTCCATATGATAAAGATGAACTAAGTAATAGTCCAATAGTTACATGAGTTAATTTTTTTACAGCTTCCATATGGCTTTTCCAATAATATCTTTTTTATCAACAAAACCCCAATATCTACTATCATAACTTTTAACATATGGAGTCCATACAAAATATTTATCTTTAGGTACTTTTCCTTTATATTTAAACTGTTTTAATACATTACCTTTTCCATCAATTTTTAGTGCAGATCCATAGTATTTTTTATTACATTTTATTTGAGATGAATCAACTACTAAATCATCACCTTGCATGCAAATAACGTATTTAATAAAATTTTCACCTTTATCAAAATAAATAGAATCTTTTTCTTGAAAAACAAAACCAATTAAATCTTCTCTTACTAATGTATCAAGATTAGTAAACTTATCAATAATAAATACTCTTTCATGTAATGAAGGTGTAAAATTAAGCCCTACGACATAATTACTTTTAAAAACAGTTCTAATAATTATTGATAAAACTATAATTATTAGAACAGAAACTATTGAGTAAATAATAAACTTTTTTTTGCTATTTTTATAAGAGCTTTTAATTTTAGATAATAATCTAGCTTTATCCATTTTCTTGATCCTCAATAATTTTTTTAATAGCTTCTATTTTTGTAAGATTGTTATTAGTCATATATGAATTAATAAGTTTTTTATCTGCACCATCTGTTGTTGTAAGATAATAGAAGAATGTAGGCATTAATAGTCTAAGTGACATTTTTACATTTGATGAATTTATACAAAAAATTTCTGAATATTCTCTTTTTTGAGTTCTAATCTTTCTAATGATCTTTTTATCTATTTCATTAAACGAAAATATTCCAGAATTTAGTAAAAGGTTAGTAGATGTTTCTTGTTGGTTCATAAAAAACTTCCATGCACTATTATCAATAATTGTTTTACCTGCACGACTTAAACCACCATCACTATCATAAATATCAGAAAAACCTTGAGTTGCTAAAATAATTGAACCATTAAATTTTCTTGCTCGTCTATAAGCCTGTTCAATAAAATCATCCATTCTTGGATTTTTTCCTAAAAATCTATGTGCTTCATCAAATATAATTTGAATTCTTGGTTTATTTGTATCTGTTGAATACATAACTTTACCAATATGATACAGAAGTAACATAACTAATGGATCTCTTAATTCTGGATGATTTTCAACACCTTTAAATTCTACAGCCATCATATCTTTATCCATTGAGAATTGGCATCTTCCAGAAAACCATTTTTCATAAATCCCACCTTGACAATAAATGTCTAATTGTCTTGAGAAGTCACTAAATCTTCTATCATCTTGACCATAATCTTTAAATATTGCATCTCTAATATTTGTTATTTCCAATTCATTTCCAAATTGTGCGAATTGTTCTTTTATCACTTGTTGTAATGTATTTGTTATTAGTTTTTCATCTTCTTCTGCACGTCTAAGAGATTTTGAAGAACCTAGTAAATATATAAATGAAGACAAATAAGGTAACTCATCATTTAACTCATCTTCATTTTTAATATCAGTATAGGGATTAAATGAAATTGCATTAAAAGTCGGGTCTAAATCAAGATATTGACCATCTAAATTTTCTACAAGTCCTGTAAATGAATTATCATAATCTAAAACGAAAACTTTATCCCCTCTAGCATAAGAATTGTAAGCTAGCATATTTAATAATACCGATTTACCTGCACCAGAAGTTGCAACAAGAAATGCATTAAAGTTTGTACTTGAACTATATAAATCTACACCTGCTAAAACACCTCTCCTTGTAGTTAATAATAGATTATGTCCATCACCTTTTGAATCAGCTTCTAATGGAAATAAATGCGCAGCTTGTGAAGAAAACAATGTTCTAAATTTACCACCTATATTATAAAAATATTCGTTATTCATAGCCATAGGTAATGCAGATAAAAAAGCTAGATGATGAATACCTTTGGTTTTTTCAAGTTTTAATTTTGTTAAACCATCATTTGTTTTTTTCCAATATGATTCAATTGTCTGTTGATTTAATAAAGTTTCTTTGAAATCTTTTCCAGAAACTAATACATCTAAATCGTATTCAAATAAAGTTTCCTTCTTTTCTTGAATTCTATCTATTATCTCTAGTGATTCTTTTTTCTTTGCTTCAAACTTTCTAAAAATTGGACCCCAATCTTGAGTGTTAATAAAAGAATGTGTTTTAACAGTTTTTGAAGCAGATTTTTTTGGTTTTCTTTTTATTGTTGCATTAATGAGAAAACTATCATTAAATTGATTAGAGTTTAAAGAATCAGATAAATAATCACCTAGTTTTAAACCAAATTCAAAAATATGAGCTTTATCACTTATACTTTGTAGTGTTGAATTAACCCAACATTTAGTGTCATTAATATTGATATAATCGTCATCTACAACAAATTTTGTATTTTTTGAAACGACTTGTTGATTTAAGAACTTTTTATCATCATAGAATGGATAATTATCAATTGGAACTTGTGGATTCATTAACTCAAATGATAATTCTAATATATCGTGTTTATCTAGTGTTTTTGGGTTCATTTTATTTGCATTTAAAATATTAAACATATCAGATTTAAATTTTTTTATTTCTTGAGGGTCTTTATTTATTGGAAATACAACACTAAAAACAACTCTAATATCTTTTATGCTTGTTTGCATTTGAGTAGAGCAAGGTTCTTCAGTTTTCTTTAGTATAAAATCACAAATCATATCAATAGAATCATCTACTTCCTTTCCATCAACAGACTCTTTACCCCTTTCTTTATGCGAATTTCTATAACTACTTAAAAGATGTTTTATATTTTTAGAGCCATAATACATAACTGATAAGTAAGCATGTTCAGGCATCTTTTCAAATATTTCAATCATTGTACCTGCTGTATCATTTCCAGAACGTGTATGGGGGGATAAAAGTTCAATTGCAAAACTAACTGAATCATCATTATTATGAAAAAGTTCAGTAGAATCATCATATGAAGTATATGGAATAAAATCTGATATCTTATTATTCTCAAATAAATTTTTCCAAGAATTAGTTGGAATAGAATTAATGGGACCTATATGTGCTTGAAAATATTTCTCAAATAATGACATCTTATTTTTCCAAAATTGATTTATATTGATCTACAACAGTATTGTTATTAATAGGATTAGATTTAAGTGCAATTTCTCCATTCTTAACTTTTATCCAAACACTTTGTTGTTCGTGCCAGATATCATCTTTAGTTTCATAAGGAAAAATTTCAACTTTTGCAAAAATTGGTTCTGTAAAAATAGGTCTTTGTAAAGAAAAATCAGAAGTTTTATTTTCAATTAGAGAATGACCTACATTTTTCTTCATGTAGTCAGCATCTTCTTTTAACATCTGCTCATGACCTTTTTTAGCTTGATTGGTCTCTAAATATCTTTGCTTCAAATAATTCATTTTTTCTTTATAACTACTATTATCAATATTTGTAGTGTCAATAATAGTTTTAGGTTGACTTTTAAATGAACAAGCACTAAAAGATAATGCAATTAGGATTAATGTTAGGTGTTTTACGTTTTTCATCTGATTTCCTTATTTTGAGTTTTTAATTCTAAATTCTCTTCATGAAGAATTTCGTTTTTCAATCTCATATATTTAATTAATTCTTGAGCATCAAAATTTAAATTATTAGAAGACATATTTTTATTTTTTACCGTATCCTTTATAATCTCTTTTAATTTTTCTTTTGTAGATTCATCAAAATCATATATTTCTAAAATATATTTTAATTTTGGTCTACTAAATGAACTTATTTGATACCAATCTAATATTTCATCATTTCCAAAAATAGAGTTTCTAATAATTTCTTGTTCATCAAGTTCTTCAACTAAAATTGTCTTTTGTTTATGAGTAAAAGGAATTGTATTTTTATCTAAAAAAGTATCTTCATAATTTTTAGATACAGATTGACAGTTCCCTGTATTTAAACCTTTGTTACAAACAAATGTTTCTTTATATGGCAATATACATCCTGTAAAATTAATTGATATTACAGCACTTGCAATAAGTAAATTGATATTAGTTTTCATCTTGTGTAGCCTTTTCTTCATCTGAAATAAATTTTAGTGCAGTTCTTGAAGTTGATATAAGTTCAGCATTTCTATTTGCATCAATTTCAATTACTGGAAATACTTGATCAGCTAATTTTAAATAGAAATCAGCAAGTTTATTTGAACCACTTTCTAAACCTTTATATAGACCTGCTTTAAATGAATCTGAACTACTTGAACTATTTGCTGTTGTTTGAGTTGTAGAACCTGTAGCTGCTGATATTGAATCAATAATAGTTTGACCTTGATTACCAAATGCAGTACCCACAGAAGATACAAAACTAGCAATGATTGTTCTAGCTAAAATTGCACCTTGCTTTGATACAACTCTTCCTCTAAGACCTGCTTTACCATCTTCACCTGTTACCATTGCTTTAAAAGGCATATCAATAGTTCTACCTGTTTTGCTAACACATGAAATATTATTTGTTCTAATATAAACTCTTTCACTACTTAAATCTCCATATCCTTCACCCATTACAAAACATTCTTTTAAATCATAATCAAATTTATTAGGGAGTATTGAAAGGTCATTTATCTTCATTAATAATGGAATAGGGTTAGTTTTTGCTTTTGACATTGTAGGAGCATCAAAACCATTTAATAAAGTCACTTTTGATATTGTTCCTGTCGGTAAATAATCAATTATCTCTTTTTTTTTTGATTTCTCATCTTCTTCAAAAACTTCATCTTCTTTAATTTCTTTTACAACTAATGCTTGACTAAGTTTTACATAAGTTTTAGTTGCTTTTTTAGTTGGTACAAACGTAGATTTTTCTACAAAAGGTTTTGGAAAATCACTAAATAAACCAGAAGAATCTAAATCTTTGCTTTTAGTTTTTGGCATACCAAAATATTCTCTACTAGGCATTTTATTACTATCTTTACTTACTGTATTTTCAGTATCTTTTAAAAGCTTTTTATTCTCTTTTTTAGTTTTACCATTGTTGCTTAAAAAAAGTCTTTTTAAACCCTCAATTTCTTTTTTAAGAATTTCATTGTCTTTTATAATCTTTTGAGTATCCATTCTACTAATATCAATATCACCAGATACATCATTAATCCATTTAGTTTTAACTGTATCGTTCTCATCAACTAATTTAGATGCTTCAAGTTTTGTTTTAACTTCTTGTTGTTGAACATACTCTTGTCTTTTTGGGTCATTCGTTAATAAAAAAATGATTCCAATAAGAACAACAAATGCAGCACCAAATAAAACAAATTTTACAAGTTTTTGATTTTTCTTAGCAGTATTAGGGTTAGAATTTATCATTGTTAGCCTTTGTTAGTGTATTTAATTACTATTAACTTAGCTTCATCATTTGGTAATATTTTATAAATTCTATTACCATAATATAATGTGTAAGAAACCAACAATTCTTTTCTATTAACTATTGAATAAAGTATTTTCTTAGTATCTGGTATTGAAAGGATAAAATCATTTGAATTTTTTATATTGTATTCATTAATAGTATATTTATAACCATTGTAAGTTCTAAATAAAGTTACATCCATATTTGCTCTAATTTCAGGAATATATACAGAGCCAACTTCTTTATTAATATCTTTAGTTTCATATCCTCTTAAAGGACTATTGTTTAATATATTTAAAGTAAGGTCGTTTGCAATATGTTTTACAAAACTTGTATCACCTTTTAAATCTAATTTAATATCTTTTATTTTATTTTTAAATGATTCTGTAATAGTTACAATAGTAGATTCTTGTTTTTTAGGATGTAATATAAAAGAATAAGTTTTATCTTCTGTAACTACAAATAATTCATTAACCATTGCTTTATTATATACAATATTACTAGTACCTTTTGTAACTGTTTTAGCACCAACTTTAACTTGTTCTTCTTCTCTATAAGGAGCAAATTTAACAAACATTTCATTACCTGTAACAGTTACTAATAAATCTTTTTCTTGTGAAGATATTTGTTTTTTAATTTGACTAGGAAATACTAATCTATTAGTATCACTTCTAGATAAATTAATGTGTTTAGTCGAATTTAAATTATCAATTACTATATTCTTTGCACTTAATGAGCTTAGAGATACAAGTACTGATAATATAATATTTAGCTTTTTCATCTGTTTCATTTTCCTTATTCAGTTAAACCATTTAGTTTTAGATTGATAATATAAAATTGTCCATATTTAACTTCATAATCAATTTCCAAATTAACATCTTTAGTTCTTAATAATTTTGTTGTAATAAAATCAGAAATTGAACCATTAACAACAATTTTATTTTTCATATGAGTATTAATTGTACTAATATGAAATGATCTAGATATATCATTACTAATAATATAATTAACCATCTTCTTCAATTCAACTCTTACTGTTTTGTAAGTACTACTATGTACTAAAGGAATAATATTGCTCACCAATACATTGGCATTATTAACTGATACATTAAGTAAGTTATGTGCAATAAAATTACCAATCATCTCTTTATATGATTCTGATACAACATCACCGCTAACCCAAAATTCTTTATAAGTATTTTGTGGTGGCAAAAATACTGTTTTTTTTGAATTACTATTTGTTATTACTTGATTTACTAAATAAATGTTACTTACTGTTAAGAGAATCATTGAAAATTTTAGTAAAGCATTTTGTGAAAGAATATTATCTTTCATATTGTTAAATATTTTAAAATCCATTTTTAGCCTACAAATACTCTTAATTCAGATTTTGGCAATCTGTTCGTTTTTGGTTTCTTCAAACCCAACATATACAAAATATGAGTTAAATAACTTTTGTATTTTGTATCTTTTATTTTTTCATTAATTATTAGAAATGATATTCCAAAAAATAAACTCAAATAAACAAATACACCACTAAATATAATCGCAAAACCTGCACTTCCTACAGCTATAATAAAAGAATCCATTTCCCAATTCATGACCATAGGCATAGTATCAATGTATTTATTTATATCAATATATTTTGACTCTTCATTCATAATTTAACCTTTTTCCAAATAATAAGAGAGGTAATCTCTTATTATTTAACTTTGTTTAGTAAATACCTGCACCAGAGAATGAAGCAGCGACAGTTGTAATATTTACTACAATAACTAATAGAACTAATGAAACAATTCCTGAAATATACATTTTTTGGAAAAATAAGAAGATAGAAAAAATTAAAATTAACATTCCTACAATACTTGTTACAGCAGGGTCAGCAAACCAACCTTGAACTTTTACCCATGTTGTAGCTAATCCTAAAGCATCTCCTGTACCAGCTGCAAAAGAACTACCTGCTAATAATACGAAAACAGCTAAGAAAGCTGTGAACATTTTATTTCTTTTAATCCATGACATCATAATGTGTCTCCTTGTGTTTTATATGTTAAGGTTAACCCTTATTTAATAGTTCTCATAAAACAAAAAAACCACGTTGAAAAATTTTTAAAATTTAGAATTTTATATTCATTAGTGTATAATCGCTTAAATAAGACACATGATAAATTAATAGGTAGCAAAAGACAGAAACACTTAGGCTATAGAACATTAATAGTAGCAAATTAATAAATTAAATAAAGCTAGGGCATAAAAATAATGGACGAAATAACCGTTGATAAAAAACAAACAGATGTATGGACTAATAAACTAAAAGATATATTAAATGTAAGCTCTTCTAAAGATGTAGCAGATGAATTAAATATTTCAGCATCACAATTTTCACAAATGAAAAACAATGGAAAATTTCCGTATGAAAAATTAATAAACTTGATGATAAAAAAGAAACTATCATTAGATGATTTTTTTGATTTAAAAAACTCTATTGATAAAGAAGGTATAGTTCCTTATTATAAAAATACTGATAAATATATTTTATTAGATGGAATAGAAAATAGTAAAGATAAGCTAAGAGCTATTAAACAAAATAATAAATTTATTGTCTTTGATACTTCTATAACAGAATACCAAAATGATGGTTTTTATGCATTTACTCAAAATGATTTTATAATTGTAAGATATTTCAAGTGTAATATAGATGATGAAGATGTTTCAAAAGTAAACTTGGAACTTTCAGCGATTGATAACAGAGATGATAAGAAAATTATAGATAGTAAGAATTTAGGAAAAATTAATTTTATTGGAAGAGTTGTTTACATTATTGATAAAGAAGACTTGTAGAATCTAAAAGATTCTACCTTCTCATAAGTATATTTACTCCCTCACATGTACAATATCTATTAACTTTAGTATTAACATTTCCAATCTTTGAAACAAACTCCCATTTATCATCTAAACTTTCTTGTAATAAGGAATATCCAGTATTCTCAATATTGTAATTTTTACAAGATTTAATACAAGTATTTGAATAATCACTATTGTTAATAAAACTTGTATTAAAGATAAATGAATGTGTGCCTGTTCTTTCACGTAGTTTATTAATTTTTATATTTGATAATTCTATCTCTTTTATTTTTTTTTCATCATCTTTTTTTCTAGAATTAATATTGTCTAAATAATCAATTTTTGAATACTTTGATATATTTATTACATTATCTCTATATCTATCTTTAAATCTTTGAGTATGACTATTAATTCTAATTAATTCAAGATATTCATCTGTCTTTTCTATATAGCATCCATGTAATGTTGCATAATCTACAATTCTATTGGCTGCTTTTAAATTACCTTCTAAATTAAGAACTGTAGTTGATCCTAATACAGGAGTGTATTTTTTTAACTTACTATTTTGTAATTTACAAAACTTAAAAACTAAGTTGTAAGAATTACTAGGAATATATGCATTCATACCTTTTCTATTTTCTTTAACTTTTATAAAATTATAGAATTGTCTAACATTCATTTTTTTTAATTCTTCATCACTTATTTGTTTATTTTTTACAGTTTCGACTATTCTATATTCATAGATTTTTTTTGAACATCCACTTACTAAAACTGATAAGAAAATTACTAAAAATATATTAAGAAGTGAATTAGATTTATTATTCATTTTTTTCCTTTTTATTATTTATTGAAAATTTTAGATTTATAAAGAATCTGTTTTTTAATAACTATTCCTTATTTAATTATTTACATTACTAGTAATTAATATAAATAATGTATTGTCTTTAATAAGGATATCTTTTATATTTGTATTAAGAAAGCTTTATTTTAAACTCTCAAATTACAAATAATTTAACTTACCTCGACTTCTTTTTCTTCTTTTAAGTTTATTAAAGTTAATAAATACTTTTTGATATTACTCTCCACATCTAACAATTAAAAAAATGTAATATTTAAACCTCTACTCCATTCAAATAATTTCTAATTTCTATATCACCTAATTTTATATCTTCTATTTGAAGATTAGAACTTTTTATTTCAGATGAATTCATCATCGTCTCACAGACTTTATTATCGATTCCTTTAAAAACTAAAAAGCATAAATCATCAATTGAAAAGGCTTTATAAAAAATTGTACTTTTGTTTAACATTCTTTTCCCCTCAGAAAAATAAAAAGTTATTGTATGTAAATAATTCTTAAAATTATCATTGTAATTCAACTTTTTTTTGTAAAATTTAATTCAAATATAATAAATATAAATTTTTAAAGTGTATTATTTACAACAAACCTAACTAGCTTATTAAATGCTATTTTTATATTTTGAAAGTATTATTTTTATTATTTCTCTAATAAAATTTAAACCATCTTTCGTAGCATTAATTCTACCATCTAAAGCTAGATATTTAACTAGTGCATCACCACTTATTTTTTCCCATTCTGCAGTAGTGAATTTATCTTTAAAAGATTGAATAGTTTTCGTCTTATCATACAAGTACATTCTATTTCTTAAAGCATCTTTTTCTTTTTTAAATTCATTTAGATACTTATTCCTGTAACTGAAGAAAAATTTCTTTTTTTTATAATTGTTATCTATATGCATATGTATAAATTGTTTATTGAAGAACTTAGTAATTAAGACATTTGTACGTGTTGCCTTTGCTAAATCTTCACCCTTAATAATTGCAGTTAGATATTCTCTTTTCATGAAATTCTTAATTCGTGTTGTATTGTGTTTGTTTTGTTTTTCCATTTTTTCCCTTAAATTAGATTTAAAATACCGTTGGTAATTTGACCTATATGTTTAATAACTTGTAGCGCGTAATACTTTTTTATCTTTTGCCTTAAATAGTAGTTCTCATAGAATAAAAAAAACACGTTGAAAAAATTTGAAAAAAACTAATAAAATTTTTAATATATCAACGTAAAAACTTTATTTAATGAGAATGTATAGGTAGAGATTAGAAAAAAGGAAGTGTATGCTAAATATCAACATTAAAGAAAAAGGTGCAGAATTAGATATTCAAGTACATGTTGAAGAAAATTTAGACAAAAGCAAATTAAAAAGTATTGAAAAAATATTAAGTCTGCTGAGTAAGAAGTTTGGTAATTTTGCAAAAAACAAAAATAAAAATAAGGAAGCAAAGTGAGAAAGAAAATTCTTGGATTAAGTATTGTTTTAGGATTAAATATTTTACAAGCAAATGAGCTTGAGTTAGTTGGTAAAAATGTTATTAAGAATACAAGTGAAATAAAAAAATTATTAATGGAAATTAATCATCTAAAGTCACTTTTAAAATTAAAAAACATAGTATCGGATAATACAAAAATATCTGTAGATAATACAAACATAATTGAACAGGATTATATTAAAAATTTTGTGAGAATTACTGCACATTTTTTAAATGTAAGATCAAAACCAAACAATAAAAGTAAAATAATTAAAGTTGCCAAAAAAGATGAAATATATGAAATTACAAAAATATATTCTGAAAAAGGTAACAATAAATATTGGATTAATATCGGAAATGGTTATGTGAATAAAATTTTTGTTGAAGAGGTTTACTAATGTTAAAAAGAAAAACAGTCAGTTTAATTGTATTATTATCTATTGTTGTTAATTTAAATGCAGAGATTAAAAAAGATATAAATCATGAATTTGAATTGATTAAAGAAGTTATTCCAAACACAAAAATTATGAAATACAAGAAGTCAATGATTGATGGATTTTATAATGTTTACTTTGAGAATGGTCAAATAATATATGTTAATCCTTACAAAAAAATGATTTTATTTGGTGAAATTTGGAATTCATCTGGATTAAGTTTAACAAATGCAGATAGAGAAAAATGGAAAAAAGAGTTAAAAGGTGAAGGAATTACTGTTAGCAAAGAAGATTCTGTTATTGCAGAATTAAAAAAGAATGATGAAGTTCATAAAGAATGGAATAAAACATTAGTAAAAAATGGTGTAAAGTATGGAAAGGGTGGTAACCAGAAGTATAAAGTAATTGTTGTTGAATCCCCTACATGCCCTTACTGTAGGAAACTAAATAAATATTTGTCAGAATTTGACAACACTACTTACAAATATTATTCTAATGAAGCTAAATCTATAGATGTATATAAAAATAAGTATAAAGTAAAAAATCCCAAAGAAGTATTAAAAATACAGGGCGAGATACTTAAAAATAAAATAAATGGAATTGGAGTACCTTTTGGAATAGTTATTGATGAGAATAGTGTCGTAGTAGATACTATTTTAGGGTTTTCATCAAGTGATAAAACTAATATTGGGAAATGGAATAAATATTTAAAATGAAAAAATTAATTTTTTCTATATCATTGATTATAATAAATGTAAATTTGGAACTATACGCATTCAATAATAATTTTTATAATGAAAATAAAGAAGGTTATTTTTATTATAAGGATGAAATCATTGAAGAAGAAAAAGTTAAAGATAATAAAATTATTAAAAAAGATATTAGTATTACAGTAAGTGAATATAGTAAAACTGAAGAAATGATGAAGATGTCTTTTGAAGATGATAAAGAAAGAGAGTTAAGAAAAAAGAGAGAAGACAATTTTATGGCTAATATCCCATTTCATAAATTAGATGAAATGAGTACCGAAGAGATTAAAAGATTACTTGATATTACAAGAAATATTTCAACAGGAAGACCTAATAAAGAGTTTGTAAAAAAGTATGCAGCAGTACAAAAATTTTGGGTTGATAAATCAGAAAACTTTGCTAAGTCTTGGAGTGTAGCAAATTTAGAAAATCCAGATGAACTTCTTTATAATGATATAGGATGGACTTCTAGAGATAGAGTCAATTTAAAGAAAAAGAAAGTTAAAGAAGATAAAAAATTCTTCAAGAAAATAAAATCTAGAGCAGGTTATATTGTAATAATTGAAGATAAATCTGATACAGGATTACTACAAGATACTAAACTACTTTACGAAAAAGTAAAAAGTCAAACAGGTTTAGATTATTTAATTTATGATTACTATGAAGTTAGTGAAACATTAAAAAGACAATTGAAAATTAAATTAGAAACACTTCCCGAAAATATACTTTTATATGTTAATAACAAAAATAAAAAGATTTATAAGAGAGTTGTCCAAGGTTTTAGTGCTTCTACAAAAATTGTAAATAATACAAAGTTTATTTTTGAGAATGCAATACTTGAAAAAGATAAAAATCCTGAAGATAGAATTAAAAAAGGAAAGAAATGAAAAGATATATAATATTAATATTTGTATTATATTCTCAATTGTTTTCTGGTGTTAGTGGTGAAATTTATACTAATGGATATCATGAATATATTGTAAGTGTTTTAAATGCTATTTCTGGATTAGCTGCAAGTAACAATGAAACACTTATAAAAATAGCAACTTCAATTGCTATATTAATATTAACAATAAAAATTTTATTTAACCAAAGTGCAAGAGCAGTTGCAGGGTTTGAAATTCTAAAATATGGAACTTTAATACTTGCAATACAAGCACTTTTTATATCAGCACCAGATGATGATAATCATGCATATGCAGTTATTGATAAAATATCAAATCAAACTACAGAAGTAAGACAAATACCTAAAGGGATTGGAGAGTTTTTAACAATGTTCTCTAATTTAGAAGATGGAATTATGAGTAAAATGGAATTATATTTAACAACACCTAATTCATTATCATATAGACAAGCAGGTTTAGGTTTTACTATATCTACTCAAATGGAAATTATGCGTTCTGATATAGTTGATGAAAATTTAAAGAAAACATTTCATGAATATATTTTAAACTGTAAAGTTGATGGAGATTTTTCTGCAAATAGCCAAAATTTAAATGACATTTTATCAAGTGAAGGTGAAGACATAATTAATAAACTTGAATCACCTAAAAGTTTATTAACACTTATATATTCTGATACAAATCCACTAGGAGAAATTAAAGAATGTAAAGAAGCATGGATTGATATTAAAGCAGGAATAGGTGTTGAATCTATTAATCATATTGAAGCATATTCAAAAGCTAGAGGATTAATAGCAGCTACTTATTCAGCAAAAGTTGCAGAAGCAGTAATGATTACAGGAAGTAACTCTGCAACAATATCAGCAAAAAAACAATTAGAAGCTTCAATTGCAAGAAATGCAACACTAGATTCAATAAAAAAAGTTGCAACCTTTAATGGAGTTTCAGATTCACTATTAGCAAAACAAGTTTCTATATCTGAATTATCAATGACAAATGCATCTATACTATCAAATTATCAAGCTCAAGGTACATTGCCAATTCTTAAAGCAGTATGTATGTCTTTTCTAATTGTTCTATCGTGGATAGTAGCAATTTTAGCAATTGCAACAATGAATATACAATACATAAAATTTATTATAATGTTAAATATTTGGTTAATGCTTTGGTCACCATTATTTCAAGTATTAAATTATGCAATTGATTTAATGGTAGATGATGCATTGTCTTTATATAGTAATGGAATAAGTGCTTCAACTCAAATAGGAGTTTATGAAATACTAGGTGGTAAATTAGCCGTTATTACAAATCTAGTGTGGTCTGTACCTATTTTAGCTTTTGCAATAGCTAAAGGTAGTGAAATGGGAATGGTAAGTTTTATGAATGGAATGTTATCTCCTGTACAAAATGCAGCACATCATGCAGCTAAAACAGATGTACAAAGTGCAACAACAGGAAATGACAGTTATCTTACTTCTGATGGTTCATTAAGTCAATATGGAGTATCTAGTAACTCACAACTTACAGGAGTAGGTGGTCAAAGTACAAAACTAAATGATGATGGTAACACTATATCAACTATTAAAGGTACAGGTGTTACTAAAGCATCAAGTGGATTAAATGGTAATTTAGGTGCAGCTATAGATGGTAATGGAAATATTAACGTAAGTAATGATCAAGCAAGTGCATCATTACAAAATAGTGCATCAACAAGTTTAAGTTTGGCAGAATCTAATGTAAAAAGTATGCAAAGTAGTTTAGTAAAAAGTAATGAAAATGCAGTTAGTAGTATTTCAAATGTGGGTGAAAATAATACTCTTACTAGAAGTGATGGAAGTGCTTTTAAACTTAGTGAATCTACTTCTGAAACTATTGGTTCTATGACAAGTAGTGCAAGTAAAGAAGCATTTGGTGCAAGTTCTAAAAGTGCTTTAGTAGATTCAATTATGGAAAGTTCTGATGCTAAAAATGCATTAAATTTAAAAGCTGATAGTTCAAGAAGTGTAGTTGGTGCAGCAGTTGCAGGATTATCTGGATTATCTGGTTCTTTAAATAGTGCAGGGCAAGTTAGTTTATCATCAAGTGATGGAACAAAATTTGAGTTATCAAAAGATTCATCATATGGTCAAGAATATAGCCAAAACTTTAATAAGTCATTATCAAATCAAGTTTCATCTTCAAAAGAGAATTCATTAGCTTATTCAGATGCATTGAGTGCATTTAAAGGTGAAAGTCAATCAGATAGCAATTCAACAAGTAGAAAAATGCAAGATGCATATAGTGAACAAGAGAGTGCTTCACAAACATTTCAAGATACTAAATCATTAGGTTCATCACAAAATGCAAATCTTTTAAATAGTGCTTTTAATAATTACTTTGATAATAACAGTAATTGGGATGATGCAAATAATGAAGAAAAATCAAACTTTATGGTAAATCAGATGAAAACTTGGAGTCAAGATATACAAGGTATAAATAATATGAGTGACTTTATATCTGATAACGCAGGTACTCCTAAATTAGAGAATACTGTAGATACTATTAATAGTATTGATAATAGAAGTAATGATTTAAAAAATGATGTTGGTTCATTAGATGAGGTTCAATATAATCCAAGTTCAATCAATAATACAAGCAATGAAATCAATGGAACGAATTCAAATATTCAAGGTTCTAGTGCAAGTAATGGAAATTTAACAAGCCAAGTAAATGGCAATTTAAAAGATGATGGAAGTATACAAAGTACTGTTAACGATAAAACAGATAAAGCAGGGAACTTTATTGATTCACATAGAGATAACAATGCAAATAAAGTTGATGAAAGTATCTTGATTAATACAGCTGATGGTATGAACACTTTAGGTGAAGGTGCAAAAGATGTTTATAAAAGCATTGCAGGAAAAGATGATCATGTTAATGCTGATTTAAAACAGTATGCAGATAATAATAAAGTAGTAAATGATAGTACTTATTCAAATGCAAAATTAGGTAATAATAACTTAGTAGAACATGGATGGATTAATGATGATATAAATTCAAGTGCTATGCAAAATGCAAGTACTGAAACATTAGCAAGAATATATAATCACGATTTAGCTGAAGATACATTAAGTGATAGTTCTAAAAGTAGTTTAAAAAATGAACTTACTGATAGAGGTTATGATACAAATAACAATGAGTTTTCTAGCAATTATGAAAATCAAACAATAAAAGCAGATTCAATAATTCCAAATGGGGATAATAGTAATGTTGGTTCAAGTATAAAAAGCAATAATGAATTAAATAGTATTAAGAGTGACTTTAATAATACATTTAAACCAAGTTTCTAGTGAATCATTATTGCTATTAAAATACGAAAATATTGTGGTAGCAGTATTTCGGCCCCAGCGGTTACAGGTTCGACTCCTGCCAGGCATACCATCTAAAAGCCCTATATAATCAATGTTTACAGTGTTTATGTCAGGCTTTTTAAGTTTATATACTTTCCTTAGAATCACAAGTAAATGCTATTTTAATGAATAATTTTACTAACCAAGAAATAAAAAAATTGAATCTTTATAGTCTATATATTTATATTAACTAACTATAAAAATTCTAATTTTATAAATTGAGAATTTTAATATTTTAATAAAGGCTTATTTTCTAGAAATAAATTATTTTGTCCATGAATATCTATCTCTTAGTGAGGTATATTTATAATCCTTATATGTAATAATTTCTTCATGCATTAATCTTCCCACAATAATAGAAACTTTAATATTATTTGTTTTAGCGAATTTTTGCACACTGGATGTTGTAATAGAATTGTTTTTTATAAATTCTTTATATGAATCTTTATCAATTAATGTATTCTTTGCAAAGTTGTTCGCTTCATTCTCTTGTTTTTCCAAAGAATCATCTGAATATCCATCCTCTAAAAATATTTCCCTTTTATTATGTAATAAGATGTGTCCTATTTCATGAAAAAGGTTAAACCAAAATAAATCAGAGAATCCACCTCTGATAGTCATAATAAGAACTGCTTTTTCTTTGTTTGCCCAAAGAGTAGCTCCATAAACTTTTGTCTTTGCAAAGTGAGGTTGCATTACAAATGCAACGCCACAATCAGCTAAAGTATTTTTTATCTTGCTAATTGCATCGTTTATATTATCTAAATTCATAAAATTTTTTATCTCAACTAGTGAATCATTTAATTTAGTTTTATTAAACACTTTTGTTTCTATTTTTTCTGATAAAAGTACACCAGTTCTAATCCAAGCAGCTATTGCTTCATGTGATATGCTTTTATGATTTGAAATTCTAAATGCAGGTTCATATGCTTTTACATTGCATAAGTGAGAAAGTTTAGAAACTTTGAAAAATCTTTTTAATTCTTCAACCTTTTCGATGGCCTTTCTTGTTTCTTTAACTAAACCCATTTTAGATAAATCAAGATATGGAAACTTAACTAGTAATTTTGTTTCTTCCCGTTCTAATTCTCGTTCCAATTCTTTTGCTAAAACCATTTGATATTCATTTTCTAACCCAGTCCATATATGAGCAGGTACACCTAATACATCTTCCAACTGTAATGCAGTCGTAGGTGTAATACTTTTCTTACCATTAATTATTTCATTAACCATTTGTGCAGGACGGTCAATTCTATGAGATAAATCAGATTGGCTCATACTTAAATCTTCTAAAACTTCTTCTAAGTACTCTCCCGGATGTATTGCTAAATCTGATTGGTAAATATTAGTTTCCATAATGATCACTCACTTCCTCTATTTTTGCGATGTCGAAATTACCTTCTCCATCATTAGTTATTATAAGTCTCCAAAATCCAGTTAGGCTGATTGCAAATTCCCCTTTTCTATTACCTTTTAAAGGGTGGAATTTCAATCCTGGTAATGAATACAATTCCTCAAAACTCTTTGCTGTTTTAAGTATAGTTATTCTTTGTATATATTTTCTACCTACTTGGGGTCCATATTCTTTGATTGCTTCTTTTGATTGTATATATTGTTTCTCTAATTTTTTTGTTTTAAAGTTTACTTCCAATTACTATCCTTCTTCACCCCTAAGGTGAAAATAATACTTTATTTTGCCTATATTTAAGCTTAAATTAATCCTATCTTCTTATATTTAACTCTATATAAGATGCCACGAAGTTTCTAAATACTTTGTATAAACCTCATCAATACTAAATACATTAATGAGGTTATATGAGCGTGAGGTCGAAGTTTTTAATTAGTAGTGTATTTATTATTTACACCAATCTTTAGACTTCTTTCCTCCATGATAAGGAATAGCAAGTTTTCTCTTGATCAGTTCATTAGATAAGTTCTTGTCTTGTTCATTGTAGACATTAGCAATTGGAGCGGTAACATGAATTCATACTCATTTTTAATCATCACTAAACCCACATTTCATTGTTATGCATATATAATTTCCCTCATTTTATTTTAGCTTCATTTCCATCTAATGTTTTCAAATATCCTGATCCTATATGTATAAATATTTTTTATAATAATTAATTCTTAATAGTTTACTGATATTACTACCTAACCTAATTTAATCAACTTAAAAATAAATAAATTAAATTCCACAACGTGTTTTTACAATTTAATGAGAACTTATATGTACAGAGATAAAAAAGGCTTAAAATGAAAAAAAGTTTATTATGTTCATTAATTTTAATCTCATATATGAACGCAGATACAGATAAAGAACTGTTTATTGATAAGTATATGAAACAAGATAAAACAGAACAATACAAAAGAGATGCAGAAAGTTTTAGAAAAAATTTAAGTACAGATGTAGATATTAAAAAGATGTCTGGAAAAGATTTAGATACAAAACTTGATACTACTATTAAAAAGAATCATAATGTTAAAGATGCTACGAAGATAGCTGAAGAAATAAATGGATTAATTAAATCTTCTGAATACAAGAAAAAAGTTACTGAATATAAAGATTATATCTTGAAAGATAAAGAATTGAATTTCCAAGAAAAGATGGGTGACTATTCAAAAGAAATTAAAAAATCTCCAAAAAAAGCTTATAGAAATAATTTCTTAGCAAGTGATGAAAGATTAATTGTTGCTATAAGTGAATTAATACCAAAAGAAGTAATAAAGAATTATTTCAAATCGTTAAGTGAAAATTATGACGATGTTTTATTTGTACTTAATGGGTTTATTGGAAACAATCCAAAAAAGATAATGCCAACTTTAAAATATGTTAATGACTTACTTAGTAAAGATAATAAAGACGAAAAGGATAAATACTTATTTAGAGTTGACGTAAACCCAAAAATATTTTCTAAATACAATTTAACTGAAGTACCTGCAATCATATTTATTAAGAACTATAACCCTTATATGGAAATACAAGGTAATGGAAAAGATGATAAGAGTAATGAAGATGTATATGTATCTTATGGAGATAGCAATATAAAATATGTTTTAGAAAAAATAAACAAAGATGCAAAGAGTAATGGACTAACTAAGTTAATTAAAAATATTCAAAAAGGATTCTTTAATGAATAAAACAATTTTAGTATTAGTTGCAGCTTTTACACTAAATGCAGAAACAATAACAACTTATAAGAATGGACATACTTATGAGATAAAAGAAAGAAATATTATTGAATTATTTAGAAATCATGTTGCAAATAATAAAGATGCAATTAAAAAGAGATTTACAGCAGAACGAAACAGAATGATTAAAAAAATAGATAATTATAAACCTAATACTTTAACTTTAGATATACCAACATCAAAAAAAGCAAAAGTATTCTACCCAGATATTGAATATACAACAAAAAGAGATATAAAAGATTCTAAGGGAAAAATACTATACAAAGAAGGGTTTAAGTTTAATCCTTTGAACTATATCTCTATGAATGATAGATATTTATTTATAGATTATTCTGATAAGAAGCAAAGAGCTTGGGTAAAAAGTCAAAAATTTAATGAGGATATTACTACCAGAATTATCATAACAAATGGAAAAATTTTTGATGCAATTAAAGATTTTAAAAGAGAGGTTTTTTATGCAAGTGATGTACTGATAAAAAAGTTTGAAATTGAAGCAGTACCTTCAATTGTAGAACAAGAGCAAGACAGAGTTAAAGTAACACAATTTAAAGCAAAGGATTAAGAATGAAGAAAAGAATAGTAGGAGTACTAGTTGTACTTAGTGCGAGTCTGTATGCTAGTAGTGTACCAAATATTTTACAAGACTATAAACTAATTATTGAACTAATAGATGATTTAGCAAATAAGATTGATTCAAATGAAGAAAGTCTTAGAACAAGTGACTCAAAATTATCATTAATAAAACAATCTCAAAATTTAATGAGTAATGAAATATCTACAATTAAAGAATCTCAAAATTTAATTGAACAAAAGATATTACTATTTAAATCAACAAAAAATATAGAAGTTCAAGAAGGTGTTTATTCAATTGAGAAATTAGATGAAGAAACAAAAAAACAATTAGTAAATAATTTAAGATAATAAAATGAAAAAGTTTAAATTATTTACAAACATTAAAATATTAATTCTTATTTCTTTAATTAATGTAAATAGTTATGCCTGTATGGAAGATAAAAGTGCATTATTAAAGATGACACAAGATTTGTGTTATGAATGTATGTTTCCTATAACAATAAGTGGATTAACACTTATAAGTGGTCCAATGGATGACCCAAACCCATCTTCACGTTCTCCTATATGTATATGTTCAGACCCATTTCCAAGAATAGGTATTCCTGTAAGTTTTTTTGAACCAAATAGGCTTATTGAAGTTGTTAGTGAACCTTATTGCTTCCCTAGTTTTGGATTTAGTGCAACCTCTAATTTAGGTGGAATGCTAGGTGGGAATAAGCAAAGTGGGGGAACGACCTCAAGTAGAAACTTCATGCAGTCACATTATGGTATTTTTCCTGTTTTATCAATTTTAGAATTAATTACTGATTTCTTATGTATGGAAAGTTCTGGTGTTGATTATGCGTATATAACAGAAGTTGACCCATTATGGAATAGTGATACTTTAGCAGCAATAATATCACCTGAAGCATTACTTTTTGGAAATCCTGTAACAAACTTAGCTTGTATTGCAGATTCAATTAGTTCTAATTTTGGATATCCAATAGATTTATTATTTTGGTGTATGGGTTCATGGGGAAATTCATATCCTATGACAGGAAGTCATTCAGCAAAAAATTCTTATATGGCAGATGTTGCAGGTATTGCATCAAAAATGATTTACAAAATGCACAGAGAATTAATACTTTGGGGAAGTGTAGGGAATCAAGGATTATGTGGAAAATATCCTATGCCTATATGGCAAAAGACAGCTTACAGATTACAACCTGTTATACCTGTTGCAACTCCAGAAGCAATAGTTATAGGGCAAACAGGTTTAAATTGGGATTCTTTTAAAAATCCACCAAGTATGTTCAATAATTATTCTTTTATTCTTTTTAAGAAAAGAGATTGTTGTGCATTATAATCTGAACAAAGGAAAAAAATGAGAAATTTATTAATACTACTAATGATATTCATTAGTGGACTAAATGCAGATAGTACTTTGAATATATATGAAGCATTTCAAAAAGCAAAAGAAACAAATAGACCACTTTATTACATAGTAACAAGTGCATCTTGTGAGCATTGTTATAAACATCTTAAAAATACTATTATTCCAAATAATGAATTAATTAGGAAAGACTTTGTATTAGCTATTAGTGATTTAAGTAAAGGGGATAAAGTACCAAATGACTTTCCTTTTGATGGTTATACACCAACTACGTATATTATTGCACCAACAGGTGAGTTAATGATTAGTCCATTAAGAGGGAATTTTGATGAAAATTTTTTATATCAAATTTTACAAAAAATATATAATGCATATGGAAATTAAATGACAGCTAAAAGCCACTTAACTACAACACTAGTTGTAGGATTTATTCCTTTATTCATTTTTAAGAATGATTTGATTCATTTAGTTGATTATGTAGCTGTTTATCTAATTGGCTTAACAACAGGAACATTGTTCCCAGATATTGATGAAAGTAGATCTTCTATAGGAAGAAAAGTTCCATTAATTTCTGGCTTTATAAATAAAACTGTTGGACATAGAAATTTAACTCATAATATATTTTTATATATACCATTTATGATTTATGCATATTATATGGGAACACAGACATATAAATTAGAATATATATTAATTTTAGGGTTTTGTTTTGGTGCAATTTTACATATATTAGAAGATTGTCTTACTAATAGTGGAGTGAGTAATGCAATGAAGCCTTTATTATCTAATTTTGTAATATTAGGAAAAAAATATAGATTTAAAACAAATGAAAGATTTGAAAACTATGTGTTTTATCCCATAGTTTCATTAATATTAATAGTTGAAATAGACTTATTTGTTCATTTTATTCTATTTAATTGAAGGTAGGGAAGTTATGAAGAATTTATTAATAGTAGAATCGCCAAATAAAGCAAAAACAATTAGACAATGGTTAGGTAATGATTGGTATGTGATAGCATCTGGTGGACACATTAAGAATCTACCTAAAAATTCATATTCAATAGAAAAAGCAAAAGATAAGTTTTCTGCAACTTGGGAAGTAATGGATAATAAGAAAAAGCTTCTATCTGATATAAAAAGCAAAATAAAAGATGTTCAATATATTTATATTGGAACTGATGATGATAGAGAAGGTGAAAGAATTGGTTTTGATATTGTTGAGCATTTTAAAATAAAAGACTACTACCGAGTAATTTTTCATGAAATTACTAAAGAAACAATATTTGATTCATTAAAGAATGGACTTTATATAGATAAGAATAGAACTAATGCACAATTTGCAAGAAGAGTTATTGATAGAATAATTGGTTATCCAATATCAAGTGCTATTAGAGATAAATTCAAGAAAGATAAAATTGCAGATGATGAATCAATTAAGAACTTAGGTATAGGTAGAGTAACTGCACCTGCATTAAATATTATTGTTCAAAATGAAAGAAGAATACAAAAATTTATTCCTAAGAAATATAAAAAAATATACATTACTTATATGCATGAAGGTTTACAATTTAATGTAAGTAATGGAATGAAGTTTTATGAGGAACAATATGAAGAACTTAGTTTATTACATACAATGGTTAATGATGGAGAGATTGAGCATGTAGTTGAAAAGTATAAAGAAGATACTAGGGATGTTGCACCTTATGCGCCTTTAATTACAAGTAGAATATATAGAAACATGAATTATCTTTATCATCTTGACCCTTCACAAACAAAGAAAATTCTCCAGAAACTATTTGAGGGTATTGAAATTGTTAACAAAGAATCTGGTGTAAAAGAAATTATTGGATTAATTACTTATCCTAGAACTGATAGTTTTAACATATCTGAAAAAGCAATAGATGCAATAAGAAGCTGCTTATATGAAAAATATGGAAAAGAATATGTAACCCAAACAGCTAGAGTATTTAAAAATAAAAGTAAAACTGCACAAGAAGCACATGAAGCAATTAGACCTACATCATTTAGCAAAGAATTCTTTCCTAAAAATTTAAGAAATACATTAACAAAAGAACAATTTAGTGATGAAGAGTTTCTAGTATATGAATTTATCTTTTATAGAACATTATCAACTCAAATGAAAAATTCAATATATGATAATAGTAAGCTAATTATTAATATAGGTGGTAACAAGTTTCAATGTATTGGTAATAAACAATTATTTGATGGATGGGAAAAACTTCTAGGTGACAAAATAAAGAAAGCTGAAGATGAAGATGAACATGAAATTGTAGAAGTTCCTAAAAGTCTAAAAGTAGGGGATATATTAGGTACAAGAACAATTTCTTTAAGTGAACCTAAAAATGATAAGACACCACCCAGAATTGGATTAGGTAGATTTATTACAATATTAGATGAAAAGAACATTGCAAGACCTAGTACTATTGGAGATGTAACAGACTTACTTATAAAAAGAAAATTAATAAGTGTTTTAAATAACATGCTAATACCGACAGAACTTGGAATAAGTTTAGTTACCTTTTTAGAAGAGCATGGAGAATGGTTAATAGATATTGATCATACAGAAGAGTTTGAAAAACAGCTTGATGAAATAGAAGAGGGTGGAGAACCTAATAAATTAATATATGAATACGACAAGTTGAAAGATGAATTCTTAGATAAGCTTGGATTTAATTATAACGATAGTAATCAACCTCAAGAATGGTTAATTGATAAAGCTAATAATATTGCATTAAAAAAGAATGAAGTATTAGATGAAGCTATTAAAACAGATATCAAGAAACTAAAGAAATATATTCTAGAACATGAAAAGACAACTAAAATTGGTAAGTGTCCAGAATGTAAGAAAAATGATATTCATGAAAGAGAGAAAACATATTCATGTAAAAACATAGCTTGTGATTTTACTATTTGGAAAAATAGTATTATTAAGTTTTTTGAGAATTTTGAAAAGCATATGCCTGTAACTACTCATAAAGATTTATTAACTCATATATTAAAAAATAAAAAAATATGGTTTGATGATTTATATAGTAAAAAGAATAAAAAAACATTTTCAGCATTTGTAATTTTAGAAAAATCTACTAATGGTAAAAGTCATCAACTTGCATTATCTTTCTCAAGAACCAATATGAAAAGTATTGATGATAAATATTTATTTAATGCTGATAACTATGAAGACATAAAAGTAATAGATGTACATGATGAAAATACAATTATAAATGAAGAAGAATATCATGAATCAAATATAAATGTTGTTGAAGAAAACACAGCTACAAGTGAAAATAAATATAAGGAATCTAATATTGAATTACTTAAAAAAGTTGATGATTTAAAAAAAGAAAGAAGACTACTAATATTAGAAAATCAAAAAGATAAATTAACTAGGGTTTATAATAGAGGAAAGTTTGAAGATGATTTAAACAAGATATGGGATGATAGCTATACTGATTTAACAATAGGATTTATAGATTTTGATAAGTTCAAAATGATTAATGATAAATACGGACATCAAGCAGGTGATGAGGTATTAATAAAGATATCTAACCTAATACATGAAACAGTAAGAAACTTTGATATAGAGCTTTATAGATATGGTGGTGAAGAGTTTTGTCTAATTTCTAAAGAAAATAGAAGTTTATCAAATGAAATATTTGAATCTCTAAGAAAAGACATTAGAAAATATCCATTTATCTTCAATAATATTAAAGTAAATGTAACTATTTCAATTGGTGTAACCTTTAGAAATGAAGAGGATTCTACTCAAACATTTATTAAGAGAGCTGATGCAATGGTTTATCAAGCAAAAGCAAAAGGAAGGGATAGAATTGCAATTGCAATTGATGAAGAAGTAGAGGAACTATTATGGTAAACGATGGATTACTACTAGCAACAGGATTGGTATATAAACAAGAAAAATTTACATTGAATCTAGATGCAAAAGAAGTCAACAATCCACACTTAATACTTATTGGGGAAAGTGGATCTGGAAAAACTACATTAATGTTGAAATTAATAATGGAAATGTATTTAAAAGGTAAAACTATATTTCTAATAGATTTTCATGGTGATATGAAAATTAATGGAGAAAACTATATTAAATATACTCCAAGAAATTCACCTTATGGAGTTAATCCTTTTGAGTTAGAAATAGATGAAGATTGTGGTGGGGTAAATATTCAAGCTGAAGTTATGACTGTAATGTTGAATCAGTACTTCATGGATAATAAATTAGGTAAAAAACAAATTAATATATTAAAACAGCTAATAATTGATACTTATAAGATTAATGGAATTGTTGATAAAGATATAAATACGTGGAGTAATAAAGTACCAAGAATGGATGATTTGGGAAATCTTGTTAATTATATAAAAAAGATTATAAATACAGGTATACCTTGTAATAAAAAACTACTTGAAGAATCTATTGAAAACATTAAAAGATATTTACCAAAAGAACTTGCAAAAGATGCAAAAGAAAGTATTGAAAAGATTGAAGAAACAATTGATGGAATAGAAACAAATGAAAACAAAAATAAGTTTGAAGCGATAGATATAAATTTTTATCTTAGTTCTTCAGTTAAAAGAGTATTTGAGGGATTATATGTTTATTTAGAAGATATCACAAAAATGACAATCTTCAATGGAGAAAAACCAAAAATAATAAAAGGTATTAATAGATTAGATTTTTCTGCATTTACTCAAGTTAACAAACCTTTAATAGCAAAATTCTTAGCTGAATTTACTGCACAAAAACTATTTAGAGCATCAATGCTAAGAGGTCATTATTCTGATTTAAGTAATGTACCAGAGGGAAGTAAATTTGATAGAGTTTTAGTATTTGATGAAAGTAAGTTAGCATTACCACATGGAACAGAAAAATCTAACTCTTTCAATATTTTTAATAGACTAATTACTGAAAGCAGAAAGTTTGGACTTGCTTTGTTCCTAGCAAGTCAACGAGTAGAACACTATAGTGATGAAATACTTTCAAATGTATTTACTAAAATTATATTAAAGGTAAAAGCAAACAATTATAAATCAATTGCAAAAGTTTTAGGTGTGAAAGAAGACTTTATTGCAGATACGTTTAATAGAACAAATGGAAGACCTGCAATTATAGAAACAAATGGTAATAAACATAGTTACCTAATAGAAAACTTTTAAAAGGTATTAACATGAAATATATATTTTTAATTCTAATATTTATCAACTTTTCTCAAGCTGCAAAAGTGAATTATTTTGAGGAAGTAGGTAATCATTTTGGAATTGATCCTCTTTTATTATGGTCAATAGCAAAAGTAGAAAGTAATCATAATCCTAAAGCAATTAATTTTAATAGTAATGGAACAAAAGATATTGGAATTATGCAAATCAATACAATTCATATTCCTACATTAAAAAGATTAGGTTTTCAAAAAGAAGATTTATGGAATCCGAGAATAAATATTTATATGGGTGGATGGGTATTAAAAAGATGTCTTAAAAAACATGGTCTTACTGTTAATGGAGTTACATGTTATAACGGAAGAATTAATAATAATCCATATGGGTTAAAAGTAATAAAACAGTTAAAAAAAGTTTATTCTAAAAAGAAAAAAGATACATGAAAAGAATATTATTCATATTATTAATTACGTACATGGAAATGTTAAGTATTGATTGTAATAGTATTAGTAGTGTTGAACAGTATAATAATCATTACTATGCTAAAACATACCAAAGAACTAGTTATGAAGTTGCTAGAATATCTGCTATTAATGAAAATGGATATCTTGCAATTCCTAATGATAGTGGAGAAAATGAGTTCATTAGAAAATTGGTAGGTGGTAATACAGAAGCTTGGATTGGAATTCTTGATCCAAATAATACAACAAATTATTGTTATGATAATAGTACATGTGCCTTTAATGATTCAAGATTTAAAGATGTATTAAACAATGGTTTGACATTTAAAAAATGGGCTAATCTTGAACCAAACAATTATATTGAAGCTTCAGATATTGAAGATGGTAAAGCAGTAGTTGATCCATTAGGTGAAAATTGGGTTATTATCAATGGAAATAATGGAGAGTGGCATGATGTGGGGAATCACAAAAGTTCAAATCAAAATCCAAGAAAACATATTTCGGTTATTGAATTTGATACAAAGCCAAGTTGTTTTTTTGAAGATGATGGGGTAAGTGAAACTGATTTTGACGAAAGAGTATGCAACACAAAAGTTTTTGATGATAACATAGCAAATGCAAGTGAAGGAATAGAAGCTAAATGTTTATTTGATATTAATGGAAAAGAATATTGTCCTCAAGATTTAGCTCCTGCTGATTGGTTCTGGAGCTATATAGATGGTGAATCTGTAGAAACTGTTAGTACCGTTACAGATTATGCACAAGGAGAGTATCAAGAACTTACTACAACAGTAAGAGATTTTGCAAATAGTGATTCTAGTACACAGAATACAGGAACAGTTGTTGATTATGATAATGGTGAGAGTGCAACTTATACAGGGGTTGTAACAGATTATACTTCAATGACAAGCCCATTATTAACAGCAGACCCAATTGTATTAGGTGCATATACTTATAATTGGTGGAATTGTGATTCATGTGGAATTATGCCAATTGGATATTTAAGAACGACAATAAGAAAAGCAGGTGGTTCAGGAAATAGTTTATCAGGTGGTGGAGTTCTAAATGATTCTCCAAATACTATTCAAGTAGGTATAAATAGCTCTTATATAAATGTATCCCCTGGACAGATAGCAATTGTACAATATAAAAAAGTAGGTAATAAAAGTACAGGAGTATATAGGTCAGCAGGTGGAAAACCTACAATTAGGCTAAAAGCAACTACAAGTTGTTTAAATTGGGGAATAGAACAAGGAACAAAAGATTATCCTACCCATAAATATTGTAAGGATAGTGGTTCAAATAATTATACCTCTTGCCCTAGTGGATATCAAAAAGGAACTAATGCAGTAGGTCAATTCTATTGTTATAAAGATGTTTATCCTTGTCCTAGTAGTTATACAATTGAGGGAAGTGTATGTAAAAAAGATATTAACTTTAACTACTATTCATATTCTTGTCCTGTTGGATATACAATTGATAATCAAGGATTCTCAACTTTTGAAAAAACAGACCCAGATGGTAATGTAGTCAATTGGGTTACTCTTGATGATAATGTAAATGAACCAACACCACCAATAGGAAACTGTACTAAGGTTATAGATTATGACTACTACACTTATGGATGTGAAGATGGTTACACAATAGTTGATGAAGGATTAGATACATGTTATAAGACAGATAATGATTTAGATGGAGTAAGTAATGATTTAGCAAATGATTGTAATAACCCAATTCCACCAGAATCGAATTGTTATAAGGATATAGATTACAATCACTATACTTATGGATGTCCTGCTGATTATGCAATTGCAAATTTTGGGTTAGATACATGTGCTAAAACAGACCCAAATGTTACTATCAATAATGAAAATACATTAATTGATAGTTGTAATGAAAAGATTCCACCTGTAGGAAATTGTTCAAAAAACATTGATTACTCATCTTATGAATATATATGTACATCTGAACAAAATGTATTTAATGAAGATTATAATCCTGTTAATGAAGGATTAAAAGGATGTCTAAAAACTGATGATGATTTAATTAATACTAATGCAGAACTAGGAGATAATTGTAATGATGCCGAATCACCTGTAAATAATTGTAAAACAACGGATTACGCTTGTAATAGTGAGATAAGAGAACCTGTATGGTTAGATGACCAATGGAAATGTAGCCCTTATCCTTGTTATGGAAATGAGAATGTAGAAGATTTAAGTGGTAATGTCGGTACATTAGATAAACAAGATAATGGATGGACTGAAGATGGTAAATGTGATGGAGAAATTTATATCTTTAATGGTGAATCCCAACAATGTCGAAGTAGTGATAAATTCTTTGGTTTAGCAGGTGGTGGTTGTTGTAATGATGATAAATTCGCATTAGGCTTATTAAGTTGTAGAGCTGAAGAAAAAGAATTACAAATAAAAAAAGAAAATGAGAAATGTCATTATATAGGTGAATACTGTTCTAAAAAAGTAAACTTAGGATTTAGTAAAATTTGTGTTAGAGAATCAAAATCATATTGTTGTTTTAACTCACAATTAGGTAAATTAATTGCAGTACAGGGAAGAGAACAATTAACGGATATTCTTTGGGGTTCACCAGAAAATCCAAACTGTAGAGGTTTTACAATTGAAGAATTTCAAAGATTGGATTTAGGGCAAATGGATCTAAGTGAGTTTAGTGATAATATAACATTACCAGATGTAGAAAATCAACAAAATACTATTATTCAAAAAGTTAATTCACATATGAACTTAATTAAAAACCAATAATAACTTCTTATAAATAGTGAATTTATTATTTAATTCACTATTTACTTCTCTAAAGAACTATTACCTATTATTAATCTAAATGTATAAATAGTTAATTAAAATTAATAAATTATAAATAAATATAGTATATAATTAACTTAAAGTTAACATATTAGGATAATTATGAGTAAAAATAATATAAAAATAAATAGTAATATTAAAAATGAATGTATAGAATTATTTAAAAAGATGAACATTAATGTTAAGGAATTTGAAACTAGAGGTCATCATATTTTGTTTAATTATGAGAACTTATTTATTGTTTGTAAAAGTAATAAATTTGAATTATTTGATTTTATAGAATTTACAGATAAAAATGCAGCTAAAGAATTCTTTCTAAAACAGAGAACTACAAAGAACATACAACCTACAAAAATGATAAGAACAAGAGAAAATGAAATCTGCATTAGAACATTGTTTAAAAATATATAAAAAATTTACTTAAATACAATTATTATTATTTTATGCTAAAATCAAAAATAAAATCTATTAATAAGAATAACTTTGTCAAAAAAAAAATTACCTAAAACAAAATCAAATAATATACAAAAGCAAAAGTACTTAAAAACATACTTATTACAAAAACGATACACATTAAAAGATTTAAAATGTGAAGTTATTTTAATGATTTGTGATATGTTAATCGATAACTATATAAAAGCTGAAGATGATGGAAAGAATGAAAAACTTATTGAAGAATTAACTGCTACAGAAAAGATATTAATTTATACTAATATGAAAAATTTACAAGAAGATATACAAAAAAATATTCTAACTATTGATAAAATTCAATATATCATTGATAATCAATCAAAAGATAAAAATAGTTTAATAGAAGCTAAATTAATAGATAGTTGTCATTATTTTTACAATTTATGTGCTACAAAATTAAAGTCTGCAATTATTTCTAGAACAAATAATGAAAATGAATTAAAATGGATACCAGATTTAATTGCTATTCTTTTAATTCAGGATATGAAAGAGAAGGGTTATTCTTTTAACAAGTTTAAGTTTATTGAAGAATATGATTTTGATAGATTATTCAGTGTGTATATGAAAACTAATATTTTATTGAAGCAGAAAAACAAGATATCGTTATTCTCAAAAGAAAAAACAATAATAAATATTATGGAAAGTGTTTCTTATGAAATTGTAAAAGAACTAATAAATAGTAAATATAGATAACTTATTATTTTGTTACTTTAAATTAAAAAACACCCAAAATTGGTGCTTAAAAATATATCATAGTTAAATAGTTAAGTTTAAAATTTAGAGAAAGTTCCAAAAACTACAATATTATGAACAATTAGTATATATTAAAACTTTATTCAATGATTGAAAATCTCTTAACTATAAAAGATTTTATGGAACATGTATTATTAAGCTAGTATAATTGATAAATATGATTATTAGAAAAACAAATTGAATTGAGAAAAAACTCTAACTATATCTGTAGATATACTTTATGATGAGTGTCTTAGTACGGGTATAGAAACATTTGAGTTGTCAGAATATAAATATGGCAAAGACTTACAAAAATGGTTTGACCGTAATCTTTAGATAAAAGTAGTAAGTCAGTTTTTTGGGCAAATTATATGCTTATAAATATTGTCTCATTAATAGGTTGATTTGCAATAATCTTTTTGTTTCTCTAAAATCTACAGATAGGCAAGTTGTATGATTTATAGTTTTTCAACAGTACTTTTCATTTATAATTCATTTCGCCCATTCAACTTAGAAATGCAACACCAATCCTAAAATTATGCTGATAATTTCCTTTGTAAAAT
>NZ_WFKJ01000034.1 GCF_009208075.1 Poseidonibacter ostreae
GTTATTTATTAGCTAGTAACTCAAGTATTGCTTAGATATAATTACAAAATTATATATTATATTAAGGAATAAATTTATGTCAAAAATTGGAATATTAGTAGCAAGTTCAAATAACAATCAAAAACTAGGATTAAAACTTCAAGAACTAGCAGTTGAGCAAAACTGTGAAGTAGAATTAATTAATTTAGTAGATTTAAGATTACCATTATACAGTACAATCGAAGAAGAAGAGAATGGAATACCTGAAACAGTATTAGACTTAGCAACAAAAATATTAGACTTAAAAGCATTTATCATTGTAGCACCTGAATACAATGGTGTTATGCCACCTGTTTTAAATAATGCAATGGCTTGGACTTCAAGAGCTACAAAAGATTGGAGAGATGCGTTTAATGATAAAATTGTAGGACTTGCAACACACAGTGGTGGTGGTGGAGCTAAAGGTCTTCAAGCAATGAGAATACAGTTTCAACATTTAGGGGCTAATATCTTAGCTAGAGAAATTTTAACTACTTATGAAAAACAGTTAAATGAAGAAGCAGCTGTTGGAATGATTAATCAATTAGTAAAACTATCTAAGTAATATAAGAAAACGTAAGGAATTATCCTTACGTTTAATTCCCTCGCCCTAATAACTCAGAAGCTTCTGTAATAACTAAGAAAGATTCTGGATCATACTCTTTTATAATATCTTTTAATATTTGTATCTTTGAAATTTCAACTACTATTAAAATCATTGTTTTATTCTGTTCTTTATGTAAACCAGAACCATTTAAAATAGTACCCTCTTCTCCTAATCTTTTAATAATTTGAGCAGATACAATTTCAACTTCATTTGTAACAATATGTACAACTTTTTTAGATGGACGCCCTGTTAAAATAACATCAATAATCCTAGAACTTACATATATACTTAAAATACTCCATAAGGCTTTTTCTAAGTCATTAAAAACATAAATTGATAAAGCAATAATTGAAGCATCAATAAGCAAAATAACTTCAGAAGCTTTATAGTGAGTTTTTGAAGCAACAATTGAAGCTATTATTGTACTTCCACCTGCTGAAGATTTTCCTTTTATTACAAAACCTAAACCAAGACCTATACAAATTCCACCAAAAATTGCTGCTAAAATCGTTTCATCCGTTGCAGCACTTAAGTTTATAAACTCATTACAAATATCAATAAATACTGAAATTAGAATAATCGTAAGTATTGTTTTTATTGCATATTTTTTACCAAAATATTTTATACCTAATATCAATAAAGGAAGATTTATCATAATCATTAAAGAACCAATTGTAAAAGGACTTATATGATGTAAAAGTAGTGAAAGACCTGCTGTTCCACCTGTAATAATGTTATTAGGTAATAAAAAAGAAACAACTCCAATTGCAAGAAAAACTGCACCTAGTATAATGTATAAATAATCTTTCATTTTCTTCCTATATTTTTGTTTGTGCAAGTATATCTACAATTGTATAATTATTAAATAACATGTTACTAATTTGTAACTGCTTTTTTGTTACAATTTTTTATGAAAGATAAAATATACGTACTAGATACAAATATCATCTTACAAAACTTACAAAATCTCTATAAAATTTCACAAAATAAAACTAACCATATTGTAGTACCTGAGACTGTTTTACTTGAGTTAGAGGACAAGAAAAAACTTTCAAATGAATTAGGATATTACGCAAGAGAATTTGCAAGGCTTTTAGCTTTGATGAAAACAAAAGAAGTAGATTATAAATTAGGCTTTAAAGTTGTAAAACTTTATAATGAAGAGATAAACCTAGATATTATCTCAAAAGATAAGTATGATTCACAAATAGAACAGCTTCATTTATCTGAGAGTAATGATAAAAGAATTATTGAAACTGCTTGTGTTGCAAGAGATTATTATAAAGGCGCTCAAACTATCTTTTTATCACTTGATGTTTATGCTAGAACCTTTGCATTATTTGAAGGCATAAAAACTGAGACATTACACGATGACAAGTCAACTGTACCAAAATTTGCTTTTTTGAAAAAAGTTGAATTAGACTCGTCAATTTTTAATTCACTTGATAAAAAAAATATAAAAGATATTGATGTGGATTATGAAAAAGAAAACTTCTCCTATATTTTTCAAAGTCAAGATGGAAATAGTGAACATGCAATTATTTACAATGATAGAATTGATACTTTAAAAGAAACAGATTTTAAAGCATTAAGTATTAAACCAGTAAATTTAAAACAAAAACTATTTACAAAAGCTATTATTTCAAATATGTTTGAACTACTTGTTATTGATGCAAAAGCAGGAAGTGGAAAAACACTTATGTCAGTTGTAAGTGCAATGAGATTAATTGATTTAGGATTTTATGACAAGATTATTTATGTAAGAAACTCAATCGAGTCACTTGATAAAGGTGAAGATATTGGTTACTTATCAGGAAATGATGAAAAATTTAGAATTTACAATATGGCAATACAAGATACTTTAGAGTTTATTGCAAAAAAACAACTAAAAAAAAGTGAAAGTAAAGATAATCCCGAATCAATTGAAACAAAAATTTCAGACTTGCAAAATAAATACTGTATTGAGACTTTATGGCCAGGAGAAGCCAGAGGAAGAACAATATCAAGTGCAATTGTAATAATGGATGAATGGCAAAATTCTAGTGAAAAAACAACTCAGCTTATTCTTTCACGTTTAGATGAATCTTGTATGGCAATAGTAATTGGATCAAATAGACAAATTGATAATTTATATCTAAACAAATATAATAATGGTCTTACAACTCTTTTAAAACAAACGAATGAAACTCATCCAGAATTAAAGATGTTTGCAATAGAATTAGATAAAGCAGTACGTGGTAAGTTTGCTCAATTTACAGAACGTATTTTTGAAAATAAAAAGCAGTAAATTAAGGATATACAATACAAAATAGATTAATTAACGATACGATATATAACCATATAGAATATACAAAGCTTGAAGATAAGATACTTCAAACAAAAATCGTAAATAGATTACAGTTTATAACGCAAAATGCCTTGGCTTATTTTTCATATCCATCAATAACAACTAAGAGATTTATACACTCTTTAGGAACTATGCATTTAGCATCTTTTATGTTTAAAAATTCTCTTTTAAATGCAGATAAAAATACAAAAAATGATTTTTTATCTGCTTTAAAATATGCAATAAAAGAGATAATCAAAATAGAAAAACTAGATATTGATTTAGGACAAATGGACTATTTTGATAATAAAGCTTTATATCAATTTACAATACCAACAAAATCAAAATCTCATAGAACAGCATATACAGTAATTTTACAAACTATTAGAATAGTTGGACTTTTACATGATGTTGGACATCTTCCTTTTTCTCATCAGGTTGAAAATGCACTAAAGAAAATATATTTAAAAATAAAAGAAAAAGAAGATAATGAAGAAGTTTTAGTAGAAAAAGAGATTGAATTTAAAACAATGTATGAAAAAACAACAAATAATGGTGTTGAAGTACTACATGAAGCTATTGGAAAAGAACTTTTAAGTTTACTATTTAAGTATGAACTAAATGACTTATTAAAAAAATCTATTGATAAAAAATATATAAAGCTAATAGAAAAACTTTGTATATATATCTTAGAAGAAAAAACAATTTATAATTTTGACTTTTCTGTTTTACATAAATTTATAGATAGTACAGTAGATGCAGATAGATTAGATTATGTAAACAGAGATATGCTTGCAAGTGGATATATTACAGGACCAAATGACCATATTAGAATTACAAAGCAAACAGTTTTAGTTAAACAAAATGATAAATTTTATCTTTCTTTTTTTGATATGTCACTAATAGATATTGAACATATGTTAGAAATGAGATTTAATCTTTATAAAAAAGTTATCTTTAATCATGGTATTGCAAAAACAGATACACTTTTAGAAAATGTTGTACAGTACTTAGCTATTAAATATTTTCAAAACCCTAAAATGGGTGAGAAGACTTCTGATAATATATCTATGCTTTGGAACTTTGATAATAAAGATACAGAAAAAAAACTAGATACTATTTCTATGCTTGATGAAAACTGGTTAATTTCACTATTTAAAAATGAATACTTTTTAATAAAAGAAAAAGATGAATTAAACTCTGAAGATATAAAATATCTATACTCTTTTGAAGAAGTATTATTTGGAAAAAGAAAGTTTAGAAGTCCATGGAAAAATTTAAATGAGTTTTATAAAGTATTAGGTTTTACTACAGTTGAAAGATATAAATTTAGAGAAAGTTTTGGATATATATCAAAAAACAACTCAAAACAGTTAGAAGATAATTTAAATAAGTTTATAAAAAAATGGGAAGATATAGATGAAAAAGTTTTCTTTACATATCAAATAGTTTCTTTTAATTTAGGGATTGAAAAAGAGTTTTCATTTTATGATGGGGGAGAGCTTATAAATATTGATGAGATTTCAACATTAAGAAAAAGACTTAAACAATCTATGTTAAATACAGTTCCTTTTTATATCTATTCAAATAAAAAAGTTTTAAATGAAGAGATGAAAAAAGAGTTAAAAGATATACTATTCGACATTTTTCAATGATTAAAATGAGTATAATTTTGATAAAATTCATTATTAATAAAAAAGGATAGACTTTGGATTTAAGTGAGATTAGAGGTAAATATACTACTAAAGGTTTAGATATTCCGGATTTAGATAAAGATCCAGTTAAACAGTTTGAAACATGGTTTCAAGATGCAATAAATGAACAAATGCCTGAACCAAATGCAATGATGTTAGCCACAGTTGGAAAAGATATGATGCCAAGTGTTAGAGCAGTATTACTTAAAACTTTTGATGAAAAAGGATTTGTATTTTTTACAAATTATAAAAGTAAGAAAGCAAGACAAATAGAGGAAAACCCAAAAGCTTCATCTTTATTTTCTTGGATTCCTATGGAGAGACAAATAAAAATTGAAGGCTCAATTGAAAAAATTTCAACTGCAGATTCTTTAAAATACTTCCTTTCACGTCCTAAAGGTAGTCAAATTGGAGCTTGGGTTTCACATCAAAGTAGTATTATCACTTCAAGAAGTTTATTAGAACAAAAGTTTGATGAAATAAAAAGAAAGTTCGTAAAAGGAGAAGTTCCTTTTCCTGACTTTTGGGGTGGTTATATAATTAAACCTGTAAGAATTGAATTTTGGCAAGGTGGACAAGATAGACTTCATGATAGATTTCTATATGAAAAAGACGAACAAGGAAGCTGGACTATTACAAGGCTTGCACCCTAACAAGCCTATATTGTTTATTAATTAACAAACTCTTTACTTTAATTTTATATACTTCCAATAAAAAAGGCTTATTGTGTATAAAATAGTAGAAGAAAAATTAAGTTCATTATTAAATGAAGATATTGGTAAATTGATATTAAGAGTCTCAATCTCAGTATTAATGTTATTTCATGGCTATACAAAATTAGTGCATGGAGTAGATAAAATTGCAGCAGGATTAGTAAAATCAGGACTTCCTGAATTTTTAGCATATGGAGTTTATATTGGTGAAGTTCTTTTACCAGTTTTAATAATACTAGGACTTTTTACTAGACTTGCAGCCTTAGGAATGTGTATAACAATGGTATTTGCTATTTATTTAGTATTTTGGGAAAAGCTTTTCTTACTAACAAAAAATGGTGCTCCAGTTATTGAATTACCTTTATTATATTTAATACTATCAATTGTAATCTTTTTTATAGGTGCTGGTAAATATAGTTTTGATGGAAAAAGAAATAAGTAAAAGATTATATCAATAATCTTTTACTTTTAACACATATAAAAACCACAACATTATCTTCACCCTCTTCAAACGATACTTTTTTATTTATATATAATCAAAAAAATCATCATAAAATATTCAAAAGAAAACTTTTTCAATTCACAAAGGAAAAAAATTATCCTTAGATAATAAATATTAAGTGTTCTTTAAGATGACTTCTATTATAATTCCCTTAACAAAAAGATAAAAATTATCAAAGGAAATAAAATGTTAGTAACAAATAAAGCTCCAGATTTCACAGCAACAGCTGTAACTGCAGACGGTCAAATCGTAGAAGATTTTAATTTATATGAAAATATTGGTGAAAAAGGTGCAGTAGTATTTTTTTATCCATTAGATTTTACATTTGTATGTCCCTCAGAAATTATCGCTTTTTCAAAAAGAGCAGATGAATTTACTTCAAGAGGTGTAAATGTAATAGGTGTATCTGTTGATTCACAATTCTCACACTTTGCATGGAGAGAAACTCCAGTAGAACAAGGTGGAATTGGAAGAGTTAAGTTCCCATTAGTTGCAGACCTTACAAAACAAATAGCTAGAGATTTTGATGTACTACTAAATGAAGAAGTTGCACTTAGAGGTTCATTTTTAATTGATTCTGATGGAACAGTAAGACATGCAGTAATAAATGACTTACCACTAGGAAGAAATGTAGATGAAATGGTAAGAATGGTAGATACTATGATTTTTACAAATGAAAATGGTGAAGTTTGTCCTGCAGGTTGGGCAAAAGGTGATGAAGGTATGAAAGCTACTACTGAAGGTGTTGCTCAATACTTAGAAAAAAACGAAGACAACTTATAAAATAGGAAATGACATGTTAGATTTAGCGATTATTGGTGGTGGACCAGCAGGTTTAACTGCAGGTTTATATGCAACTAGAGGTGGTTTAAACAATGTAACTATGTTTGAAATGGGTATGCCAGGTGGTCAAATTACGGGAAGTTCTGAGATAGAAAACTATCCAGGACAAGGTAAGATTATGACAGGTATGGAACTTATGGAAAATTGGCCAGAACAAGCAATGAAGTTTGGACTTAAACATGAAATGAACCAAGTAAACAAAGTAACAAAGAACAATGATATTTTTAGTGTACAAACTGCTGATGGAAAAATAATCGAAGCTAAATCTATACTTTTAGCAACAGGGTCACGTCCAAGAAGAGCTGGATTTAAAGGCGAAGATGAATTCTTCGGACGTGGTATTTCAACTTGTGCAACTTGTGATGGATTCTTTTATAAAAACAAAGAAGTTGTTGTAATGGGTGGAGGAGATTCTGCAATTGAAGAAGCAGTATATCTTTCAAAAATTTGTTCAAAGGTATATCTAGTTCACAGACGTGATACATATAGAGCAGCTCCAAGTACAATTGAGCATATGAAAGCAAGAGAAAATATAGAAGAAGTATCAAATGTAGATGTTCAAGAAGTGTATGGTGATGCTATGGGTGTAACAGGTCTTAAAGTAAAATCAAAAATTGATGGAACTATTATAGATTTAAAAGTACCTGGAGTCTTTGTATTTGTTGGACGTGATGTATTAAATGAACCACTTAAACAAGATGATGGAACTTTCCTTTGTGAAACAAATGAGCAAGGTGAAGTAATCGTAGATTTAAAAATGAGAACAAATATAAAAGGACTTTATGCTGCAGGTGATATTAGAATCGATGCAGCAAAACAAGTAGTATGTGCAGCAGCCGATGGGGCAACAGCTGCTATTGATATAATTGAATACATAGGATAAGAGCTACTCGTAGCTCTTTTAGAGTTTGCTTCTTTAAGTGGATTTTACTTCCACTGTTAAAAGAAGTCAAATATATAATAGGTCCCTTCAAAAATGGGACATTTTTTAAGGAATAAGATGAAATATATAGAATTAACGCAAGAAAATTATAAAGAGAATACTCAATCAGGAGTAGCATTAGTAGACTTTTGGGCACCTTGGTGTGGACCTTGTAGAATGATTTCACCAGTAATTGATCAATTAGCTGAAGAATACGAAGGAAAAGCAAAGATTTGTAAAGTTAATACAGAAGAGCAACAAGAACTAACTATGGAAAATCAAGTTAGATCAGTACCAACTATACTTTTCTATAAAGATGGAAAGATTGTTGATCAATTAATTGGTGCAACAAGTAAAGCAGCACTTGAAGAGAAAATAAACAAGTATCTATAAAAGATAATTAATACATTTTAATATCATTTTCTTTCATTTTGAAATATTTTTTAAAAAGTTAAAAAAAAATTGTTAAAATACTCTAAATAAAACAAAGGAGTATTATTATGATTTTAGGAAAATGTCCATACTGTGATGGTAGTGTAATAGCTAGAAAATTTGAAACACAAGGCAAAAAAATAAAATTATATACTTGTGAAAATGCTCATAAACAGTATGATGAGAGTGAAGCTTTTGTATTTACAGCTGAATCAACTTGTACATTTAGAGTATATTCAAATGCTTTTTTAAAATGGAATAAAAGAAGTTTTAGTCAATATGAGATGAAAAAATTACTTCAAGATGGACAAACAACAATAAGATTACATGGAAGAAAAGGTACAGGTGAGTATTTTAAATATGTAATACCTGATAAAGAGTATGGTGTATCAATTTTATGGGAGGAAGATGTTCCCAAAGAAGGAGAAGAAGAACTTATATCCTAAGTTTTTTCTTCTAGTATTTTTATCTACTTACACTCTACATTTTTTAATATAGCTTCTTCATTTTTTAAATGAGTACAATCTTCTTTTTTCACAATTGTATCTGTGAACTTTGTATTCCAAAAAATTGCACCTTTTATATTTAAATCACTTAAATCAACATCTCTAAAACTTGCATATGCTCCACCTGCATTTGTAAAATCAGTATTTTCAAAAGTAGTTTCTAAAAATCTTGCAGACCAAATAGATAGATTTGTACATGATACATTTTCAAAAGTTGCATTTGAAAATGTAACTCCTTTAAATGTTGTATTATCACATTTATCAATATCAATAATATCAGCACCTGTTAAATTTGAAGCCCTTAGATTAGTATTAATTAAGTTTGCACCAGTAAGGTCTACTCCCCACATATTTGACTTTACAAAAATACTATTTGATAAGTTTGCATTACTTAGATTACTTCCACTTAAATTTGCGTTTGTAAAGTCTTTATTACTTAAATCTGCATTGCTTAAATCACACTCTTGACAATCATTTGTTTTTAGAAATTTATCCAAATCTGCTTGTTCGAAAGAGAATAAAGAAGAAGAGAAAAAAAGTGTAAGTGTTAAAATTAATAAATATTTCATATCAATTCCCTACTTCACATTTTTTATTATTTCTAAAAATTGTTTCTCTCTAGTTCCACCAATTTTTTTTGAAAGCAGTTTCATATTTGAAGCATCTGCAAAATAAAATGTAGGAATACCTATAAACTTATATGGTAATATTTTTTCATCTTCTTTAATATCCATAATAACAGATACAAAGTTTTCATTTACAAAAGATACAATTTCTTTATCTTTTAATACTTTTTTTTTCATATAATTACACTCAGGACAAGTAGGCGTTGAGTACATAATCATAAGTTTTTTATTTAAGTCAATTGCTTTTTGTTTAGCAGTAGATAAATCTTTTTCAAAGTTTATTGAGCCTGCGAATAAATTAAATGTTAGGAATGAGATTAATAGTAATAGTTTCATAATACTCCTTTTTATTTATTATAATAAAATTAAATAAAAGAAGTATTAAGTTTTCTAATTAGTCGTTTCTAGAAGTAGTTTCTAATAAGTGGTAACCAAATTGAGTTTTAACAGGGCCATGAACTACATTAATAGCTTCATTGAATACTACTGCATCAAATTCAGGAACCATTTGTCCTTGCATAAAGTTACCTAAATTTCCGCCATCTTGACCTGATGGACATTTTGAATGTTCTTTTGCAAGATCTTCAAACTTTTCTCCATTCGCAATTTTTTCTTTTAATTCATTACAGAATTCTTCACTTTCAACTAATAAATGTCTAGCAGATGCTGATTTCATTTTATACCTTTTTTTCAAATTTTGAAGATTCTAACATAAAGTAAATTAGTTAGCTTTTAATCTATTTATTTTTCGTAAATTTTAAAATACTTACCTTTTATTCTTCCATTACTTAAACCATCTAATGCTTTTTTTACTACTTCTTTTTTAACAGCTACATAAGAGCAAAAATCTAAAGAGTTTATTTTTCCTATATCATCTTTAGCAAGTCCAACACCTGCAGTTAATGCTCCTAAAATATCTCCAGCACGAACTTTTTGTTTTTTTCCACCATTTATAAATAGTGTTCTATAATCACTATCAATTTTATACTCTAGATCATCACTAATATATTCAGCTCTTTCAAACTTCACATCATCAAAAGATTTTTTAATATCTTCGATTTTATCTTCATCTTCATAGTTATTATATAAAGAGATTGCTAAACCACCCTTTCCTGCTCTTGCAGTTCTTCCAATTCTATGTGTATGTGTTTCTAAATCTCTTGCAATATCATAATTAATTACTAAATCAATATCATCAATATGTAAACCTCTTGAAGCTACATCTGTTGCTATTAAAATTGGATAAGATTTATTTGAGAAAAAGATAATAGTTTCATCTCTTTGTTTTTGCTCCAAATCAGAATGAAGAGTTAAAACATCAAGTCCTAAATCATAAAGATTATTACTTAACTCATCACATTGAATTTTTGTGTTACAAAAAATTAAAACTGATTTTGCTTTATTTGAAGAGATTAATGCTGGAATTAAAGATGTTTTAGAACTACTTTCAACTTCATAAAGCTTTTGTTCAATTACTGTTTTTTCTTCATTTTCATTTTTAACATTTATTGGATTTGTAGTAACAAAAGAAGCTAAAGTATCAATATTTTCTTGGTATGTTGCTGAAAAAAGTAATGATTGTCTATTTTTTGGTAAAACATTTATTATCTTAGTAATATCTTCTGTAAAACCCATATCAAGCATTTTATCAGCTTCATCTAAAACTAAAGTATCAACTTCATTTAGATTAATATTCTCTTCATTTATATGTTTTAATATTCTTCCTGGTGTTCCTACAATAATATGTGCTCCATGAAAAAGTGAAGATACTTGTGGTCTATAAGCAACTCCTCCACAAAGTGTTAAAACTTTTACATTATGAATATGACGTGAAAGTTTTCTAATTTCTATTGCAATTTGATTAGCTAATTCACGCGTAGGTGCAAGTACAATTGATTGAATTCTAAATCTTTTAACATCCAGTTTATGAACAATTGGAATAGAAAAAGCCACAGTTTTTCCAGAACCTGTCTTTGCTTGAGCAATTACATCTTTTTTTTCTAAAAGTGCAGGTAATGCTTTTTCTTGGATTTCAGTCATTTTATCAAAGCCTAAAGAGTCAAGATTTGATAAAAAATCTTTTGAAAGATTTAAATTTGAGAATTTTTCAGTTGAATTTGTATTAGTAGAAATAGCAAAGCCTTTATAATTTTTAAAGTATTATATCTAAAATTAGGCTTTAATATTTTAATTGTTTAAAACTTTTATACCAATCTTCAAACTCAATTGTATTCATTGGCTTAGCATAAAAATATCCTTGAACTTTTGTACAAGAATTTTTCTTTATAATCTCATCTTGAATAGGAACCTCAATACCCTCAGCTATTACAGATAATCCCATGTTTATTCCTAAATCAATAATTGATTTAACAATATCTTCATCACTATCTTCTTGTATTAAAGAATCTATATAAGACTTATCAATCTTAAGTTTAGAAATTGAGCACTCTCTTAAATAGTTGAAAGAAGAGAAACCTTTTCCAAAATTATCAATTGATAAACCAATACCTAATAAAGACAAATTATTTAAAGTAAAAAGTGTTTTAGTTGATATCTTCATTACATCAGATTCACTAAACTCTAACTCTAAATATTTTGCATCTAAATTTGATATTTTTAAAGTATGTTTAATTGAGTTATAAAGATTCCCATGTTCTAGATGTTTTCCACTAATATTAACAGATATGATGCCTTCATATATTTTATTATTATGCCATTGTTTAAGTTGTAAACATGCTTTTTTTAATATTAGTTTTTCAAATTCAATTATATTATTTGTATTATCTAAATTTGAAATAAAATCTTCAGGCATTAGAAGTTCATTATTGTCTTTATTCCATCTTGTTAATACTTCAAGTGCAAAAACCTCATTTGTTTTTAAATTAATTTCTGGTTGAAAATGAATAATAAACTCATCATCTTTAATAGCTTTTAATAATCTATTTTCCATCTTTGTTTGAGTATCAAGTTTTTTAGTCATCTCATCTGAAAAGAATTCAAAGTGATTTTTACCTTTACTCTTAGCATGATACATAGCTGCATCTGCATTGTTGATAAGTGTTTTTAAAGAATCTGCATCATTTGGATAAATAGCAACACCTATACTAACACCCATATTGAAACTTGTATTATTAATGTGAAAAGGCTGATTTGCTAATTTTAATATTTTAGCACACACTCTTTCAATAAATAAATAGCTAGAAATGTCACTTAAAACAACAATAAACTCATCTCCACCAACTCGTGCTACCATATCATTTGTTCTTATTATACTTTTAAATTTATTTGCAAAAGAGATTAATACTTCATCTCCTGCTGAATGCCCTAAAGTATCATTGATTATTTTAAAGTCATCTAGGTCTAAAAACAAAATTGCAAATTGAAGATTGTTTCTTTTAGAGTTATTTACAACATACTCTAATTGAGCTTCTAGTTTAAGTCTATTTGGCAAGTTTGTTAAAGGGTCATGATAAGCTAGATGTAGTAAGTTATTGTTTATTTCATCTTGAGAAGATATATCTGTAAAAATTCCAAAATAGTTAAGTTGTTTTGTTTCTTCATTATAAAACTTATAAATTTTTATAATTATGGGGTAAATATTTCCACTTTTATGTCTGTTTAAAAGTTCTCCTATCCAAAAACCAGACTTATTAATTTGATTCCAGATATTTGCATAAATATTTTCATTTGCATTACTAGAAGCGAAAACTTTAGGACTTTGATTTATCACTTCATTAAAGGAGTAACCTGTAATATCTTCACAAGCTTTATTTATCTCTATAATTTTATTCTTTTCATTAACAATAATAACACCTTCATTTGTGTTATCAAGTATATAACTATAAAGACCTTTGCTATAAGAATATGCTAAAGAATGATGCAAAACTAATCTCTCCAAATAATAAATCTAATGATTATAACCAATATAATTAAAAATATTACTAATAATCAATAAATATTTAATATTTGAAGATAAAATATATCCTATTTCTTATCTATACTTTTAAATACATACGAAATTACTAATGCAATAACAATAACAATACCAATTCCTATATATTTAAAATCATCTGCTACACTTAAAATATACTCACCAGCAGTATAAGAACCATACCCAACTATTACAGCCCAAATAATTGTTGCAAATACATTAAAAATAGTAAATTTAAGTGATGAGTATTTTGTTAATCCCATAGCAAGTGGAATTAAAGTTTTTATACCATAAACATATTTTTGAATAAATACTACTAATGAACCATATTTCCTCATCATAATATGAGCAAGTGCAATTTTTCTTCCATAGTTTTTCATCATATCTTTTGCATAAGACTTATTTTTTCTAGCAAGAAAAAACAGAAACTGATCTCCTAAAAAGTTTGAAGTTGCAGCAACTGCAATAGAAATATATATATTTAAATCTCCTGCAAAGGATAGAACTCCTGCAACAATTAAACCAACAAAACCTCCACCAAATGAGTATGCAAAAAGAGCTATATAGCCCCAATCTTTTATCAAATCTTCCATTAGTTAATCTCTAGTTTGAAAAATTCTAATGCTTCAATTACATCGTCATCATCTAATTCGATTATGCCATCTTTAATATTCTCTTTTGTTTTTTCAATAATAAAACTTTTAACCTGTGCTCTTGTTTCTTCGATATTATCAACTAAAGCAAAACCATTAAATTGAATTTCATTGTCATAACAAAGAAGAGTACCATTACAATTATCTTCAATAAAATCACTTATTGCTCTATAATTTATTTCTAATGCACTAGCATGCCAACCATAATCTTCTAAAATAGAGTCTTCAAAAATTTCTACTCCATCACTTTGATGATCAAAATAAAGCATATTTTCAGCATTCATTCCAATTATCTTTTGCCAATTATTTAAAGGTTTAATTTTACATATTGTTCCTGTAATAACAGGTTTATACTTAGCAAAGATATCCTTTGCTATTGACTTAATGTCATTAGTATTTTCATCTTTTTTATAATTTTCATTTATATATATAATTGCTTTATTCTTAGGAATTTCTTCATTTATGTATTTAGTACCATTAATATCTATTATAATTTTATTATTTACATTTTTTAATTCTAATAGTGATATAATATCAATATTTAATTCTATATCTTTTATATTTATTTTTTTCATTTCATTTTTATCCTGGATATAAGTTAAGCGATTCTATCGAAAATAGTATTAAATAAAAAAATTTACTACTTATTTTTTATAAAATATAAAAATTTTAGAAAAAATAATGTTTATTTTACAATTCTTAAAGTTTAATTATATATAATCTACTACTTAATACATCAAATGAAAGGTTTTAATATTGTCACTTCAGAATTATGTATATAAATTTTTCAATAAAAATAATATAAAAACACTTTTTTTAATAGATATATTATATATGAAAGATATAAATGCCATTTATAATTTTGAAAATGGTGATTCGATAATTAAACAATTAAAAAAACTTTTAGAAACTCAAATCACTTCTTTAATCAGAAAAAAAATCAATAAAAAAATTTTAATTGAAGCAACAAATACACATGCTGATGTTTTTGAGTTGATAATTTATGATGATTTTACAATCGATGAAGTCCTTGAGATAAAAAATTTAATCTTTGAACAAGTAATTAATCATCCATTTAAACTATTAAATAAAAAATCTACTATAAACATTGATATTACTATTGGTTGTTCTAAAAGTGATGATCAATTAATAAAAATCTATGCAGAAAAAGCTTTACATAAAGCAAAATTAAACTTTGTACACTATATGTATTATGATGCATACCTTTACAAAAATGAATCAATTAGTGAAAACTTACTAGATATGATAAACTATAATATTGAAAATGATTTAGTTGAACCATATTTTCAAGCTATTATGAATAATACCACAGATAAAGTAGTAAAATATGAAGCATTAATGAGACTTTTTGATAAAAATGGAAATGTACTTTTACCACATGTTTTTATTCATAAATCAAAAAAATGCCGTTTATATACAAAACTAATGGAACTTTTAATTGATAAAATAGTTTTATATATAAATAAACATAAACTTCACTTTAGTATTAATCTTGACTATACTGATATTTTAAATCCTAATATTAAGAGATCTTTGATTTCTAAAATTAGAAAAAACAATATTGGACCATATTTAACAATTGAAATTTTAGAGAGTGAAAAAATTGCTAATTTTAATATAGTAAATGATTTTATTTCTGAAGTAAAAAAATATGATGTTAAAATTGCTATTGATGACTTTGGTACTGGTTTTTCAAATTATGAATATATATTAAATCTAAATGTTGACTATATAAAAATTGATGGTTCATTAATTAAGAAAATTGATGAAGATATTTATTTAAACTTAATAAAAAGTATTGTTCAATTTTGTAAACAACAAGAAATTCAAATAGTAGCTGAGTTTGTTAGTGATTTAAAGATATTAAGATATGTAAAAGCAATTGGAATTGATTATTCACAAGGTTATCATATTGGAAGACCTGTAAAAATTGAAGAAATTATAGGAGAGAAAAATGAAAAATGAGCTTAAAAAAATTACTGATATAACTATAAATGAACTTTTAAATAAAGATGTTATTATGCCTTCAATTTATTTTGAAAAGTTTAATAAAAATGCTAAAAATTTTGATTTTGAAATTAATGATTCTAGCTTTGAAAAAGAGTTAGAAAAAGTTTTAATAAATGACTTTGATTCAATTGAACAATATATGAATACAATTGAAAAAAATGCCTCTCTTATAAAAGAGGCAGTTGAAGAAGCGCAAGTTGCATTACTTCATAAAGATATTGATACATTATCTGATATTTATAATCAAATGTCAAAGTTAGAAAAAGAGGTTGTTTATTTAAATAGACAACTATTTGTAGATGATTTAACATCTAGTAATAATAGAAAATGGATATATAATAAGTTTTTAAATAAGAATGCGCAATTTAAGAAAAATGGAATATGTGTCTTAATTGATATTAGAGATTATAGTTATATCAATAGTGAATATGGAGCTTTATTAGCAAATAATTTACTTATATTTATAAATAACTTTATAAAAGAAAATTTAAAAGAAGAAAAAGTTGACTTTAAAGTTGCAAGATTTTTCGACAGTGAATTTTTAATTTTTATTGAAGATAAAAAAGAGAAAGAAGTATCTGATTTAATCTTTAATATAAAGCAATTGTTAAAAAACACTACCTTAAAAAGTAAAGCTGGACTAGTAATAAAAGCTGATTATAAATACTCTATTTTAAAATACAAAGAGAAGCAAGATTCAAAAGAAACTTTTGAACAACTATTTTATCTTATAAAAGAAGAATAAAATAGTTTAACTTTTCTTTGAGCCTCTTCTAATAAAATTGGTGTAAACTTTACTTTTTGTAAAGGTTTACATTGAGATAATTTAAAACAATCAATACTTAAAACTGAAGCAATTTTAGGATAACCTCCAATAGTTTGTCTATCTTTTAATAAAATAATAGGTTTACCATCTTTTGGTATTTGAATGGCACCAAAGGCAATACCCTCTGAAATAATTCCATCAATATCACAAGAAATTGTATTACCATCTAATTTACATCCCATTCGATTAAACTCATTTGTAATTGTATATGTATTTGAAAAAAACTTATCTATTTCTTCTTGCTTAAAAAAATTATCTTGATATGATAAAACAACTCTCAAAGTTAGTTCTTCTTCATAATTTGGAATATAGTGTTTTTTTAATCTAATAATTGATGAATTATCAAACTTTTCAAAATCTAAAACATCTCCTTTTTGAAGTTTATTTCCATTTAATCCACCAAGGTTTTCTTTTAAAGTTGTTGAATTACTTCCAAACTCTTTTTCTATTAGAAAACCTTTATAAACACTCAAATAAACCCTGGAACCACTTAATATTTTTCCAATTTTTATAATATCCCCTGCTTTAATATTATAAGTTTGCCAAGTATTTAATGCAATATCATTTATAAAAAATTCACACTTAGCACCCGTAATTGCAATTGTAGTATTTTTATTTGCCTTAAATATAATATTTGAAAAAGCTATTTCTATAATATTAGTATCAAAATCATTTCCCAATAGATTATTTGCAATGTAATACGCATACTCATCCATAACACCAGAATTTGTAACACCAATTGAAGTATAAGAGAATCGTCCCTTATCTTGAACTAATGCTAAAATTGGAGAGTTTATTATCTCTAAACTCATAAAATTCCACCTTGATTTAAAAACTCTTCTTTTGTAATTGGATTAAACTTAACAGTATTTCCTACACTTAAAGGAGATAAAGTACTTAATTTTTTATCAAATAATTCCATAGCAGTTTTCCCTATAATATTCCAACCACCAGCTGAGTCTTGTGGATAAACAGCTGTTTGAGTGTCAGCAAGTGCAAGTGAACCTTTAGGTATTTTTTTTCTAGGACTAGAAAGTCTTGGCATTGCAATTTTTTTACCTACATTCCCTAAGTATGCAAAACCTGGTAAAAAACCAATTGCATAAACATCATATAATTTATTTGAGTGAATAGATATAATCTCATCAATACTAAGATTAGTTTTTTTTGAAATATCTTCTAAATCAAAGCCAACTTCTGTTCCATAATAAACATCAATTGTTACAATTTTCTCATTTTGTTTTTCTAAACTATCAAAACTTATTGATCTTTCAATCATTTGCTTCAAGCTAGAAAAATCATATTTAAAAATATCATATGTAATAAAAATAGAGTTATAAGAAGGAATGATTTCAAGTAAAGATTTATCTTTTAAAGCACTAAGACTATTAAATGCTTTTTTAACTTTTAAAGATATATTTTGACTTATTTCATCTCCAAAATATATAATTAGAGAATCTACTGATGCAATTTTAAAGTGCATTATTACAAAGCTTTTCTAAGTAGTTTTATAAATTCTAAAGCATTTTGATTATCACCATGAACACAAATAGTATTTACTTCAATAAAAAGTTTTTCTTTATTAACACTTTCTAAATAACCTCTTTCTTTTAAATTCATAATTCTTTGTGCAACTTCAAGTTCATCTTTTATAACTGCATTTGGCTGTGCTCTTGAAACTAAAGTGCCATCGTCATTATAATTTCTATCTGCAAATACTTCAAAAATTAAATTTATTCCATAAAGTAAGGCAGTATGTTTAGCTGCTTCATTATTTGGTGTTGATAAGACCATTAGTTTTATATTTTTGTCAAAAGATGAAATTGCATTTAATATAGCTTTATATATATTTTCATCTTTCATCATATCATTATATAAAGCACCATGAGGTTTTACATAAGAAATTGTAGTACCTTGCGATTTACAAAAAGCACTTAATGCTCCTAATTGATATAAAACTATAGATTTAATCTCTTCTAAGGAGCAAAGCATTGAGCGTCTACCAAATCCTACTAAATCTTGATATGAAGGATGTGCACCAATTGTTACATTATATTCTTTTGCCAAAGCAACAGACCTATTCATAGTAACTGCATCACTAGCATGATAACCACAAGCTAAATTAGCCATATCAATAAAAGGCATAATTTCTTTATCTTGCCCCATTTTCCAAATACCAAAGCTTTCACCCATGTCACAATTTAATTTAATGTTCATTTCATTACCTTGCATTAGTATCCTTTATTTTATCATAATATTTTGTTATTTTAAAACTCATCTTTAACCCCAGTTTTTCTTAATCTAATAAGAGTTAAAACTAAAACCATAATAGATACAAATATAAAGTTCACATCTACATTTAATGCTGCAATCAGTATAGCAATAGCTGAAAACATAGCTAATCTTCTATAAATAAAAGAGATTACATATGTAAGTAAACTTGCAAATAAAAATATTAACTCAATCATCATTCTTACCTATCTTAAATTATTATTTAATCATTTGATTAGGTAAATAAAATACAATCCCTGGGAAGAATGTAATTAGGACAACTGTGATCACCATCATAATAAAAAATGGTAATGTTGCTTTTAAAATTGTTTCAATTTTCTCATCACTTATACTTTGTATTACAAATAGTGAGAATCCAACAGGTGGAGTAATTTGTGCCATTTCAACCATAAATACTAAAAATACTCCAAACCATAAAGGATCAAATCCAGCAAGCACAACTATTGGTAATACAATTGGCAATGTCATTACAACAATTGAAACTGCTTCTAAAATCATTCCTAAAATAATATACATAATACCAATAAGTAAAATCAACATTAAAGGAGATAAGCCAAGTTCAGTAATAAACTCACTCATAGCTCTTGCAATTCCTAGAAAGCCAATAACTTGTGAAAGAAAAACAGCACCTGCTATTATAAATCCAATCATAACAGATGTTTTAACTGTATTTAAAATCGCATTTTTAAGAACTTCAATATTAATAGCTCTAAAATAAGCAGCTAATATTAATGAACCTAAAACACCTAAAGCAGCAGCTTCAGTTGGTGTTGCAAACCCACCATAAATAGATCCAAGAACGACAAAGATTAATGAGAAAATTGGTGCTAAATCTTTTAATGAATGTAATTTATCAGTCCATGTAAAAGTTTCTTCAACATCAGGTAATACACTTGGGTCAACTTTTGCTTTATACATAATATAAAATGAGTATAAAGAAGCCATTAAAAGTCCAGGTAGAATACCTGCTACAAAAAGTTTACCAATTGATACATCAGACATTACACCATAGATAATCATAATCAATGAAGGTGGAATTAAAAAGCCTAAAGTTCCAGAACCAGCTAGTGATCCCATAGCTAACTCTTTAGAATAACCTCTTTTTTTAAGCTCATCTAATGTAATTTTACCAACAGTTGCAGTTGTTGCTGCACTTGAGCCAGATACTGCTGCAAAGAGTGAACAAGCAGCAACATTTACATGTAATAGTCCACCTGGAATATATGCTAACCAAGGTTTTAAACCATTAAGTAACTTTGTTGAAATAGATGATTTATATAAAATCTCACCCATTAAAATAAACATAGGTAAAGCAGCAAGTGACCATGAGTTCATAGCATCATAAAGTGAACCTGCTAATAAATCTCCAATTTTGTCATATACTGAAAGTACTGGTGGTAAATTGTGATCAAATAAAAGCATTCCTACAATACCTGTTAAAATTAATGAAACCCCAATCCATATAGAAGAAAGAAGAAACACAAACATAATTGCTATTAATATAATTGATAATATTAGTGGATCAGCTATCATCTGAGAATCCTTTAAAAATAAATGCAACAACAGCTAAGATAAAAATAATAATACCTACAGGCATTACAAGTTGTGTTAGATAAAGTGGTGTTTCAGAAACACTTTCCGATAACATTTCTAATTCATAAGAATCATATGTAAATAAAATAGTTCTATATAATGCAAAGGCTAAAACACCTAATGTTATAACCGCTGCAAGAATATCAATCTTTTTATTTGCTTTTTTTGATAACCTTGAAGTAATTATGTTAATTCTGATATGAGCATCTTGAGAAAAGGCATAGCCTAAGCTTAAGAATATTGAAGCAAGATATAAATATCCACTATACTCATCAGCAATCATTGTAGAAATATTAAAAAACGATCTTAAAAAGATTTCTGTTAATATTAATAAAACTAATCCTACTAGCGTTGTTCCCGCTAGATAAGCTGAGCCTTTGCTCAGCCTTTCTATAAAGTTTGTTAGGAAGTTCATCTTAATTACTTTCTATATTCTTTGAAGATACCTTGGATTTGTGAATTTGCACCATCAAGATATTTAGTCAAAAGATCATTTGCAATCACATCTAACTCTTTTTTAAGTTGTGGTGATGCTTCTTTAATTTTGATACCATTTTTATTTAATTCTTCTAATGCAGTTTTTTCTTCAACTTTTACAGCTTCCCACTGAGATTTTTCAATTTCAGATGCAGCTTTTGTAAGAGCTTCTTTTTGAGATTTATCTAAAGAGTTCCAATAATCTAAGTTAATTGTAACTGCTTGTAAAGGATAAGCATAATTTATTTTTGTATAGTTATCTAGTACTTCCCAAAACTTACCATCTTTTCCTGATGATGATGAAGTTACAACTGAGTCAACCATTCCAGTTCTAAGTGAAGAGTAAACTTCTCCCCAAGGTAAAGCAACAGCACTTCCTCCTGACATATTAATAAATGAAGCAGAGTTTTTATCATAAGTTCTAGTTTTTACACCTTTAAAATCAGAAATTGAAGTAATATCTTTTTTAGAATAAAAACCTGACGCTGGCCAAGTAACAGAATAAAGTAGCTTTTGATTCCATTTTTTTGCTGTTTTTTCATAAGCAGGTTTAGCTAATTGATATAATTTATATGCATCTTCATAAGAGTTTGCAATAAAAGGTAAAGCAGAGATACCAAATACTTTTCCTCCCCCTGAAGTGAATGGAATAAACATATCAGTCATTGCAACTGTTCCGTCTTTAACAGCTTTTAAAGGATTCCCTTTAATAAGTGCTGAGCCTGGATGAACTGTAATCTTTACTGTTCCTTTTGAATAATCTTTAACTAATGAAGAAAACTCAACTGCACCCTTTGTATGGAAGTTATTTGCACCATATTTTGCATTTAAATCCATCTTCACATTTCCTGCAAATAATGAACCTGCAATTGCTGTAAGTAGTAAACTCTTTCTTAACATATCTATCTCCTTAATTTTGATAAGGAAGTATAAGTTTTTCAAGTGAGTTAAAAGTGAGTTTATAAAAACTTATGAATTAAGATTTTATTTTGTAACCAAGTTGTGGGATATTAACAATTAAATTAATAGGTAACCTTTGTCTTAACTCTTTAATAAAAGTTTTTAAAGCACTCATACTCATAGATTTATCTCTCCATAAATACTCTTCAATCTGCTCGTATGTTACTATTGAATTCTTATTTTTACATAATAAAAGCAAAAATTCTTTTTCTCTTTTTCTTAGACTTATTATTTCATCTTTATAATATAATTCATACTCTTTTACATTAAAATAAACATCATTATCAAACTGTATTTTTTCATCAAATTTATTTGCAAAAGATTTTATAATTCCATTTAATAAGCTATCTGAAGTAATAGGTTTTAGAATATAATGATTTATATTTAGATTAATTAACTGTAATAAATACTCTTCACTTGAATAGGCTGTTAACATTATTATAATAGTTGATAAATCTTTTTTTCTAATATTTTGAACCATTTCAATACCATTTTTCTTTGGCATTTGAATATCTGATATTATAATATCAGGTTTATATTCTTCATATAAATCATAGCCATCTTCACCATTTGAAGCTTCTAAAACATCATCAAAGTAGTATTTTAAAGTACTTACAACTCTTTTTCTAATACCATCTTCATCTTCAACACAAAGTATTCTATAATTTCTAAACTGTTCTAATATTTTTTCATCCATAATTAGCACTCCAAGATAATAGTAAATAAAGCCCCTTGCTTTGTATTCTCAAAGTGAAGTTCTCCATTCATATTTTTTTCAATAATCATTTTAGACATATATAAACCTAAACCTGTACCTTTTAATCCCTCTTTTGTTGTAAAATATGGATCAAAGATACTGCTAATATATGCTTCTTTAATTCCACCTGCATTATCTTCAACTGTTATTATCACTTTTGTATCTTTTGAATCTAAAGTGATTTTTATTAAAGGATGTTTTATTTCCCTTTGTTTTAAAGCATCTTTAGCATTTGAAATAAGATTTAACATCACTTGTGCAAATTCTCTTTTATAACCTTTTATTAAACTATTATTTTTTACATCTTTTGTAAGTTTTATATTAAAGTTTTTAATAGAAGCATCAACTAAAGTTATTGCTTCATTACAAGCATCTTCAATATAAAACTCTACTTTTTGCTTATCAGGTTTAAAAAAGTTTCTAAAATCATCAATAGTATTAGACATAAAAGAGATTAATTTGTTTGAATCACTAACTGATGATTCTATCATTCTTGAATCAACTTTATTAAATTTATTTGCAGTTTCAAGTTCCATAAGAATTCCAGAAACTTCACTCAAAGGTTGTCTCCATTGATGTGCAATCATTGAAAGCATAGTCCCCATTCTTGCAAGTCTTGATTGATGGAACATTGCTCTGTCTTTTTTCTTAACATCTATTATTGCTTTTTTTACTTTTAACTCTAAGTTTTTATTTAAATCTTCAAGTAGAAACTCTTTTTTTTGTACACTATCTTGATATTTTTTAAAAGCTTGGGTAATTTCTCTTGATATTAAAAAAGAGATAATCCCAATAATTAAAATAATTAAAAACGAAAAAACAAGAACCAATCGAATATACTTATTAATTCTATCTTCTAAAAGCTTTTTATCTTCAAAAATAGTTTTTTGTATATCATCAATATAAAGTCCAGTTCCTATTACCCAATTGTATTTTTCATATAATCTAAAAAAACCTAGTTTTTTTGAAGCATGTAACTCTTTTGGCTTTTGCCAATAGTATTCAATAAACTTTCCATTTGGACTTTTTATAGTTTCATCTATAAACTGTTTTGTAATAAGAGTACCCATTGCATCTTTTAAGCTAATATCCAAAGCACCAATATTATTTTCTCTAAAAGGATGTGCTTTTAGATAATAGTTTGTATCATGAACCCAAATATAACCATGTTTACCATATCTTATAGTTTCAATATATTTTAAAATCTCTTTTTTTAATTCACTTTCTTTAAGTGTTTTATTTCTAGAAACATGATGCTCTATATAGTTAATTATATAAGTGATTTCTTTTTTTAAAATCTCTTTTTGTTTATTAATATATTCCGTTTCTACTCTAACACTTTCTTCTTCAAAATAGTCATTTTGATTTTTTACAAAAAAATAAAGTGTAAAAAAGGCTATTAAAATAACGGTAATTATTGGTGTTAAAATTATAAGTTTTGGTAAGTTTTTTTCACTAAACAAGTTAACTCCTACGATATATAATTTATAATACTAAATTATAGTGAGATAAAAGTGAGTTTTATATTTTTAATATAATTAAGTCTATAATACGCCAAAGGAAAATAATGAATAAAAATGAAATAATTTATAATAAAAATATAATAAAAGATTTTAATGATGCAAAAGAAATATTAAAAGATTTAAAAAACAATGTAACTATATTTGGAAGTGCAAGAACAAAAGATGATGATAAGTATGCATTACTTGCAAAAAAACTAGCTAAAAGACTTGCAAAAAAAGAGATAAATATTATTACTGGAGGTGGTGGTGGAATTATGAGTGCTGCCAATAAAGGTGCTTTTGAAGCTAAAAAAGCACAATCAATTGGATTAAATATTCTTCTTCCAAAAGAGCAACATCCAAATCCATATACAACACAAAGTTTAACTTTTAACTATTTTTTCTCAAGAAAGTATATGCTAGTTAAGTACTCTCAATCAATTGTAATTTTTCCTGGTGGTTTTGGAACACTTGATGAATTATTTGAGATAATAACTCTTCTACAAACAAAAAAGTTAAATAATATAAAAATATTTTTAATAGGAAGTGATTATTGGAAACCTTTGCTTAAATTTTTTAAGAAATCTTTATGTGAAAATAGAATGATTGATAAAGAAGATTTAGATATTTTTACCTTAAGTGATGATATTAAGTTTGTTGAAAAAAGTATACTAAAACTAATTAAATAGTTTAGTATCTTTTCCATCAAAGCTTATTTGGTTTTTCTTTCTCATATAAGCTAGATGGTCTTCTTTTGTAGAATTATCATAAAAGTTTGTTAACTCTTCTCTTTGTGAGTTAAAATCATATAAAGGAACTCCCATTCCACATGAGTTGTTTATTGATTTAATTTTAACTTCAAAGACTTGTCTCGAAGCTCTTTTAACACTAAAATGACTAATATACTCTTCCCAGTTTTCATCTTTTTCTTGAATACATGTAGCTTCACAGTATAATCTTAAAATATTTGCATCACCTTCAAAAGCACAAAACATAATAGTCATTCGATTATCTTCAAGTAAATGTGCAGCTGTTTCATTACCACTTCCAAAGTAATTTAGCCATAAAATAGTATTTTCATCTATGATTTTAAATGTATCATCTAAACCTTTTGGCGAGATATTTATTTTTCCGTTCTTTGGAGCAGTTGATACAAAAAACATTTTTTGATTTTCTATAAATTCAATGTCTTTACTACTTAGTTTTTCTGTAAATTTAGCCATTTCTTCTCCTTAATTTTGGTACATATGGTATTTTTGATTCTCTTTTGCTTGTCTTTGTTGAACTATTTTATAAGTATCAAGTGCTTTTCTTTTTTCAAGCTGATTAACTTCTGATGTTTTATACTCTTTAATTATTAAATTTAGAACTAAGATATAAACTATTGTATTTAGTTTTAAAGAGTCTTCATTTCTCATCAATTTATCTAAATCAATTGCATATATAGCTTCTTGAAAAGTATAAAACAATCTTTGTTTATTATCTTCAAGTCTATAGCTATAACCTAAAATAGTAAAAAAGTTTTCTTCATAATCCTTTTTAAAACCCTGCTCTTCTAAATACATAGAATAATTTAATATTTTATCCTCACAAGTTTTTACAATATCTTCAGCTTCCATCACTTTGTTTTTAAAACTATATAAATAATCAGAAATCTCATTAATCATTTTTAATATTATCCTTTTCACAATTGTTTCATTATATAATGTTAAAATAAAACAAAAATATAAATAGGACTAATTATGAAAAAAAGTACAATAGTTGCATCTTTAATATTAACTTCAAGTTTAACATACGCATTTGATTTAGGAAGTATTGCTAAAGGTGTTTTAGAAAATGTTGCAAATACAAGTGAAAAAACAAATACTACAACAACTGCTAATACAAATAGTAACCTTAGTGACTCAACTGTAAGTAGTGGTTTAAAAGAGGCTTTAAAAGTTGGAGTTAATTATGCAGTAAAAGAGTTAGGTTCAAATAATGGATATTTAAATAATTCTTTAGTAAAAATTCCATTACCAGATAACTTAGCAAAAGTTGAAACACTTTTAAGAAGTGCTGGCGGAAATGAAATGGCTGATAACTTAATAAACTCTATGAATAAAGCAGCAACAACAGCAGCTCCTAAAACAACAGAGATATTTGTAAATGCAATTGAAAAAATGTCATTACAAGATGCTCAAAATATTTTAGCTGGAGATAAAAATGCAGCAACAAACTATTTTAAAACAAATACTACAGATTCTTTAAAAAAGATGATTGCACCAATTATTCAAAATACAATGAAAGAAAATCAAGTTACTACTTATTATGATATGGCAAATAATTTTTATAAAACAAATGCAAAAAGTGTAGTTGAAAGTAGTGAAATAATGGGTTTAGCAAAGAGTTTCGGAGTTGATTCATATTTACCAGGTAGTTCTGATCAATCTTTAGATGATTATGTTACAGAAAAAGCTATTGGTGGATTATTTACTATGATTGCACAAAAAGAAGCTGAGATTAGATCTAATCCAGTTGCACAAACAACTTCACTTTTAAAACAAGTATTTGGAAATTAATTCCAAATACTTAACAAATATGATATATACTATTTTTAAATATTAATACTATCTTTTCCATCAAACTCTTTTTCATTTGCACTTGATACAATTGAAGTTGCAATTGATGATGTTTTTATCGCAATATCTCTTGTTTCACTTGCTACAGTTGCATTTTTTTGTGTTTGTTGGTCTAAAGAAGTTATTGCATCATTTATTTGTACAATTCCTAATTGCTGTTCTTTTGATGAGTTTGATACATCATCAATAAGGTCAATAGTTTTACCTATATTTTCATTTAGATTTATATATCCTTTAATCATTTTATCAGAAATCACTTTCCCTTCTTGCGTTTTTAAATTTGCATTTTCAACTAACTCTTTTATCTCTTTAGCAGCTTCAGCTGACCTACTTGCAAGATTTCTTACTTCTTGCGCAACAACTGCAAAACCTTTTCCAGCCTCACCTGCAGTTGCAGCTTCTACAGCTGCATTTAATGAAAGAATATTTGTTTGAAATGCTATTTGATCAATAACTGTGATTGCATCATTTATTGAGCTTACTTGCTTATTTATTTCATCCATTGCATTTGTAGTTTTGTTAGATAACTCTTCTCCTTGAGAAACAGAAGAAGTAACTTCAGTTGCATAATTAGACATTAAGAGAATCTTTTCTGTTGTTGCACTTACATTACCAGTAATTTCTTCAAGCGCTGCTGCTGTTTCTTCTAGAGATGCGGCTGCTGTATTTGAAGATTCATTTAAAACATCTACATTTGATAATAATATATTTGAAGAATCATCAATAATTAAACCATTTTTTTTGTTTTCAATAAGCATTTGAGTAATTGCACTTCTTAAACGATTTATGTCACTTATAAGTTGATCAAAGACTTCACCTTTTTCGATATTATCAACTTTTAATTCTTCTAAATAATTATAGTTTGAATACTCTTTTAAAGTTTTATTTATTGTATTAAAATTCATTCTTGTTACATTAATCATTTCATTAACATCATTTTTCAAACTTTCTAAACTGTCATTTGATGTCGTTTCCATTATTTCTTGAGAGTAACATCCTTTTTTAACCATTGTTAATACATCTTTTGCATTTAATAATAGCTTTTCATCTGTAAGAATTGTTTCTTTTACTTTTTGTATATTTTTATTAATAACTGTACTCATAAGACCAATTTCATCTTTTGTAACTATTTTTAATAAAGGTACATCTGTTTTTTCTTTATTTAAATATTCAAAGAAACCTAATAGTCCATTTTGTAAATTTAAAAGCGGTTTTATTAAACTTTTATTGATTATAAAAATTGCTATTAATGTTATTATAATAAAAACAACTAATGATAATACAATTGTAATATTACGAATATTATTAGGTACTGATAAAACTTCAGATTCATCAATTTCAGATATTATTGCCCATTTTATTGAATCCCCAATATTAATATAAGAGTAAGAAGAAAGAACAGGATTACCATTATAATCAATAACAATTTCAGTATTAGTCTTACCTTTTAATGCATTTATAGATGCCTTTGTCTCGACTTTTCCTAATGATGGATTAGCAAATGATGCTTTTAATGAATGATTTTTTTTATCTAAATAACTATCACTTCTCATTAACTTATCTTGACCCACTAGATAATCTTCTTGGCTTAAACCATAACCTTTTCTAAATTGCATTATTTTATTTATTGACTCATCCGATATTTGAAATACTAATACAGATTTTATTTCATCATTAATATAAATTGGTGTACCAACAAACATTGCAGGAGCACCTTTACTTGGAGCGTAAGGTTTCATATCAACAAAAGATACTTTTTTACTCTTTTTTACTTTTTCCCAAACTTCTGCTAAGCCACTATCTTTTAATTTTCCATACAAAAGATTCTCACCATAATCTGATTCTTTAGCAGCTGAATACATAACCTGCCCATAATCAATATCAATAATAAAAATATCATAATATCCATAGCTTTTCAAATATGATTGAAAAAACTTTTCATATATATTTGTTTTAGATTTAGTTAATATATTATCAATAGGAAAGTTGTCTTTTGCTTTTACTTCTAATTCATTCGAAACGTAAAGCAAATCACTAACAAAAAGTTTTATATCTTTACTCTGTGATAAAACTTCTATATCAGATTCTCTTTCTGAGAAAAATCTATTTAATTGTTCACTTTTTGATTCTCTAACACCTGTTAGATTGTGAAAGTTTTCAGATAAAGATGTTACTGTAACTTTATATATTGAAAATGTTGATAAGGTTATTGCTAAGCAAGCCATTGAAATTAATATCAATAATATTAATTTTAATTTTATAGTCATATTTTTAAACAGTTAAAACCCTCTAAATAATTTAATTATTAAATAATATCAAATTCTATTATTTGATTATTTGTCTAAAAATTCACTTTAAAATCGAATATATCTAAATTATTTTAAAATAAAGTTTAAAAAAAGAGTAATTTTTTAGTTTGACATATCTTCATGCCCAAAGTAATTAAAGAAGTTGTTTTCTTTTACAATACTAATATCTATATCTAAAACATCTTCTTTATTTTTTTCAAATTTATAGATATATTCTTTATCAAAATTTTTAAGTAAATTTTCATAAAGTTCAGATTTGATATCTAAAATAAATACATCTTTATTTAATTCATAAACATAAATAAAATTTAATATAAAATGATTATCTATTTTAAATGTGTAAAAATCAAAGTTTTTATACTCTTTTTTTTCTAAAAGATCCATTGATTTAAAACCTAATCTATCTTTTAAAAATTCAATATATAAAGAGCTTGGTAAAGCTCTCCATTGAACATCACTATGAGAATGGATATATTCAATAAATATACTATTAGATTTGATACTATATGCATCAATTGTATAAGAATCATGTCTTGTTTTAGTTTCATAGTTATCTATTTCATATGAATAAAAATATTCAGGGTTAACTTTAAAACTTAAGATATTATCTTCAAAGTTAAATACAGGTCTTGACAATCTAACAACACTTTTTACTATACTTTTTAAAGTCCTTGTTATAAAGCCCATATTCTTCCTTTTATTTAATATTAAGAAATGTATCTTAACATTTTTATATAGTTAATACAAGAGTTATTTGTTATAATTTTATAAAAATAATGGAATTTATATGGATATAAATAAATACTTCTCAAAAACTAATATCATTAATAATTTAGCTCATTATGAAACTTATTATCAAGTAGCACTAGGCTTATTAATAAATACATCAAAAACAAAAGAGATAGACTCAGAAATAAAACTAGAGTATGCACTTGGTTCAATTTACGAATTATTAAAAGAACTAGAAAATGAAGATAACTTAGACTCTATTTTTGATACTGAGTTACAAAAACAAAGTGCAATGGACGCATTGCAACATTTTACTAATGAAAATATTCAAGCTGTAAAAAATGAAGAAATAGATATAGAAAATAGTGTAAATATGATAAATGACAATCTGTTCTTTAATGATTTACTTTTAGATATATGTAAAGAAAACCTAGCTACTAAAATAAATAAATGGGAAAACATCATAAATGATGATGTAGCAAAAGCAATTATGAATTCACTTCAAGCTTTAAAAAGTGAGTAAACTTTTTGTTTACTCATTCCAATAAGAGATACAAGTTTTAGGATTTACTTCAAATCTAAAAAGTTCTGCTTTTGTATTTGCACTAGTATATATGTAAGTGATATTAATATCAGCTTCTAAAAACCTTTTCGAACTTGTACAAATACCTTTAACTATAAACCCCTGCATTCTGCTTTTATCTTCATTTCTTACAGCATCATCACTTTTTGCACCTGTATTTATTTCATAAGTTGAAACAAGTGTTAAGTCATCTGCTTTAATAGATGTGAACATCGTATAATCATCAATTTTTTGAGGAAGTTTTTTTCCTACTTCTTCAACAACTAATTTTATAATTTGTCTATTTTGTATTTTTAACTGTGCATCTGCATTTTGTTGAGCTGTTTGGTCAACTGTTCTAGGAAGCGTATTTTTAATAGGTGTAGATGTATTTGCATTTAACATAAGTACTGTTAATGCTGATAATAAAATCATTTTCATATTAATCTTTCTTTTTTATTTTTATAAAATATTTTAACAAAAAATCTAAGTTGAAAGGATGATATGAATCAACTGTTACTATTAGTTTTTAATAAATAAAAAATCATCAATAAGTTCTTTTATTTTTATCTTGTCATTTTTTAGTATTAAAAAGTGAGCATTCATAGAAAACTGTGAGATATCTCCACTTAGTATTTTATCATCAGTATTAATAAAGGTATTTATACCACTTCCTGAAATTCCACCAATTGATATTTTAAGTACATTCTTATTAAGCTTTTTTAAGTATCTAGAACCTCTAGAAAAACCGATATAAACTCTTGCACTAGGTATTTTAAAACTTGTATTAGTCATATTTGAATCAACACTTTTAAAAGTATGTAAACCAAATAGATTTGTGATGGATTTATTCATTTCATCATGCTGTAAAGCAAGACCAGAAGATGGGTTACCTTTTATATAAATAATATCATAATCGTACATTTACTTTTCCTTTTATAATAAATTTATATCAATGATTAATCATTATAGCCAAGAAGAATAAATATTAAAGATAATTAAGATATTATATTTATACGTCCTAAATGGAATAAATATATTTTAAGGTATTAATATGAAAAAGATTTTAACTTCTCTTATAATTATAAGTAGTTTTTTATATGCTGATCAAATTAGAGAATGTAAAGAGACAAAACTTACAGAAACTACAAGTATTTTTGCTTGTCCAAGTGGTGATTATGAAGCAACATTTGAATTAAGAAGTAAAAAAAGAGATATGGCTGAAGCACCAAAATTAAAGTTATTAGGAAAAAGAGAGCCTAATATTATAAATAACTATAATCAAAAATAAGTTCTTTATTCTAGGACTTATTCAATTGATTTATAATGGTGTAATAATATTCTGAATTTCTGATTTTAAAGGTTTAATTTTTTTAGTGATTATTTCCCAAATTTCATCAGCATCTATACCAAAATAATATTGAAAGAAAAACTATTTGCAACGCTGAAGATGCGTGCAAATAGTTAATTTATTTTTATAAAGCTTTTGCAGTAATTCTATTTAATCTTTGTGCAAAGGCAACTGCATCAGTAATTTCCATACCTTCAGATAATTTTGCTTGGTCTAATAATACCCATGAAACATCAGAAACTAATGCATCATCAGCTAAACCATTTAATTTTGTAACGATTTCATGATCAGGGTTGATTTCTAAAATAGGAGCAGAATCAGGCATTGCTTGTCCCATTACTTTCATCATTTGTGCCATTTGAGCCATTTGTGCATCTCCAGCATCTTTAACAACACAAGATGGAGATTCACTTAATCTGTTTGTAACTCTAACATCTGAAACTGATTCACCTAAAATTTCTTTTATTTTTTTAGTAATATCTTCAAATTTAGCTTCAACTTCTTTTTTAGCTTCTTCAGACTGTTCAACTTTTGGAGCTTCAGCAGATGTAATATCTTTGAATTCCCACTCTTGGTAAGCGCCATACATTGGAGTAATAATCTCATCAATTTCTTTATCATCTAAGATAAGAACTTCGATATCATTTTTCTTATATGCTTCTAATAATGGAGAGTTTTTAAGAACATTTTCATTTTCACCAACGATGTAGTAAATAGCTTTTTGCTCACTATCAGCAGCTTCTTTATAAGCTTTTAATGAAGTCATCTTTCCAGCTTCCGCTTTTGAAGATTTGAATCTAATTAATTCTAATAATGCTTCTTTATTAGTAAAGTCTTGATAAGCACCCTCTTTTAAAGCTCTGTTGTATTGCTCAACAAATGTAGCATATTTTTCTTCATCTTTTGACATCTTTTTAATTTCATTTAAAATCTTTTTTACAGATGCTTGTTTGATATTTGCCATTACTCTGTTTTCTTGTAAGATTTCTCTTGAAACGTTTAATGGTAAATCTTCAGAATCAATAATACCTCTTACAAATCTTAAATAAGTTGGTAATAACTCTTTTTCAGAATCTGTAATAAATACTCTTTTAACATAAAGCTTAACACCAGGTTGGTAATCAGCTCTGTACATATCCATTGGAGCAGTTGCTGGAATATAGAATAATGTTGTATATTCATTTACACCTTCAGCTTTTGTATGAATTGTAGCCATTGGATCAGAAGAATCATGAGAAATTGATTTATAGAAATCATTATACTCATCAGCTTTTAACTTTCCTTTTGGTTGCATCCATAAAGCTGTTGCTTCATTGATTTTTTCATTTCTATCTTCGATTGTTTTCTTTGCTTCCTTACCAGATTTTTCATCTTCTTCTGATAATTCTTCAGTTACTTCTTCTTTGTAAGATAGGAAAATTGGGTATGCAATATGGTTAGAATATTTTCCAACAATATTTTTGATTCTTTCTTTACTTGCAAATTCTTCTGCTTCTTCATCTTTTAATTTAATGTAAATAACAGTTCCAGATGATTCTTTAGTACAAGCTGATAAATCAAACTCACCAGTACCATCTGATGACCATTTATAAGCTACTTCTTCTCCAGCTTTTTTTGAAATTACATCAACATGTGATGCAACCATAAATACTGAATAAAAACCAACACCAAATTGACCAATTAAGTTTGAATCTTTTTTAGCATCACCAGTCATTGCTTCAACAAATGATTTTGTTCCTGATTTTGCAATTGTACCAATTGAAGCAATTAAATCAGCTTCATTCATACCAATACCATTATCAATAATAGTTAATGATTTATCTTCTTCATCAAAAGTAATATTTACTTGACCAGCCCAATCTTGAGGTAATGTTGCTTTGATTGTTTCATCTGTTAATTTTAAATAATTTAATTTATCAATTGCATCACTTGCATTTGATACTAATTCTCTAATAAAGATTTCTTTATTTGAATATAATGAGTGAGTCATTAATTGTAAAAGTTGACCTACTTCTGTTTGAAATTGATGTTTTGCCATAAAAATCTCCTGTATTTTTTAATATAATTTATTGTAATTTTATCACAACTTTATAAAAGGAAGCTAAAGTTTTAATAAAAACTAGCACTTTTATACATCAAGTGCTAGTTTTATACTTTAAAAGTTTTATTTCTTTTAAGTAAGTACACAAGAAGTAAACATAAAAAGATTATAATCACTTTATAATTTAAGGATTTAATATGATAAAAAAAATATTTA
>NZ_WFKJ01000035.1 GCF_009208075.1 Poseidonibacter ostreae
ATGTAAAAAGATTAGATAGTAAAGTAAGCGTAATAAGTAAAGTTGAAGAAATTACTTGATTTGTAGTTTTCTCCCTCTTAAAGATTAAGAGGGCAGTCCCGAAGGAAATTATGTATTTATTATATCATGTGTAAAAAAATATGTCAAATATAATTATTAGAGTAATGTATCTCATGATAAGATAGCTCATCCAGAAGAATAATTGTAAAAATATTATATTATAAAATCTACAAATTACAAAAACATTATTTTTTAAACTAGCTATTTATAAACTTTTAGTAAAATGATTATTAAAAATTACTAATTATAATGGATATAGATGTTCGAACAAACTTTTAAAAATATAGATGATATTCTTTTCAAAGATTCTGGTGCAGATAGTGAACTTGATTATATAGGTCAAACTTCTTGGATAATGTTTTTACGTTATTTAGATGAACTTGAAAATGAAAAAGCAGAAATAGCAGAACTTGAAGGAGAAGATTATTCTTTTATTTTAAAAGGAGAATATAGATGGAATACTTGGGCAACTCCAAAAAATAGTGATGGAAAAATTGACCATAATATTGCTTTGACAGGGACAGATTTAGTCTCTTTTGTAGATACAAAACTTTTTCCCTATTTAGCTTCTTTTAAACAAAGTGCAATTAGTGCTGATACTATTGAATATAAAATAGGTGAGATATTTTCTGAACTTAAAAATAAAATTCAAAGTGGATATGGATTAAGAGAGATTTTAGAACTTGCTGATTCTTTACCTTTTAGGTCAAGCAATGATAAACACGAATTAAGTCACCTTTACGAAACAAAAATCAAAAATATGGGAAATGCAGGAAGAAACGGAGGTCAATACTACACTCCAAGACCACTAATCCGTGCTATGATAGAAGTGATAAATCCACAAATAGGTGAAACTGTTTATGATGGAGCTGTTGGATCTGCAGGGTTCTTGTGTGAAACTTACGATTATATAAAAGCAAATATGCCTAAAAATGTGGACAATCTTCAAACTCTACAAAAGAACACTTTTTATGGAAAAGAGAAAAAGAATCTAGCTTATGTAATTGGTATTATGAATATGATTTTACATGGTATAGAAGCTCCAAATATTATACATACAAATACCTTAGCAGAACCACTAAATCAAATACAAGAAAAAGATAGATACAACATAATCCTAGCAAATCCTCCTTTTGGTGGAAAAGAGCGGAAAGAAGTACAACAAAACTTCAATATCAAAACAGGTGAAACAGCCTTTTTATTTATGCAACACTTTATCAAATCACTAAAAGCAGGAGGTCGTGCAGCAGTAGTTATAAAAAACACAGTTTTATCAAATACAGATAATGCTTCAGTGGCTTTACGAAAACATTTACTAGAATCTTGTAATCTTCATACAGTCTTAGATATGCCCGCAGGTACTTTTACAGGAGCTGGAGTAAAAACGGTAGTACTATTTTTTACAAAAGGGGAAGAGACCAAAAAAACTTGGTTTTACTCACTAAACGCTGGGCGAAATATGGGGAAAACAAATCCTTTAAATGATAAAGATATGAAAGATTTTATAGCTTTACAAAAAGAGAAAAAAGATAGTGATAACTCTTGGACTATAAATATAAGTGATTTAGATGAAAATACTTATGATTTATCGGTTAAAAATCCATTTGTAAAAGAAGAAGAACCTCTTAGAACTCCAGTTGATATTTTAGAAAATATGAAAAGATTGGATGATGAGACTAGGGATATTTTAGATTCTATTGGTAAGATTGTATGAGTAATTGGGATTATGGAATACTAGATCATGCAGTGAAGAAAGCATCTTCAAATATATCTATTAACAAAGTACAAGATGATGAAGGTTCTTATCCTTTATATGGAGCAAAAGGACTTGTAAAAACAATTTCTTTTTATCAGCAAGAAAAAGATTATATAGCTGTAATTAAAGATGGAGCAGGAATTGGTAGAATTTCAAAACATCCGAAAGAATCTTCAATTGTTGCAACAATGCAATACATTATTCCAAAAGAGGAATACGATATTGATTTTATATATTATTTTTTAGAATCAATAGATTTGAAAAAATATAGAAATGGAAGTACTATTCCGCATATTTATTATAGAGATTATAAAAATGAAGCCTTTCCTTTTGTAAAAATAGATGAACAAAAACAAATTGTAGAAATTTTAGATACAGCTTTTGAAGCTCTTGAAAAAGCAAAAATAAATCTTGAAAAAAACCTTAAAAATACAAAAGAACTTTTTGATAGTAAATTAAATGAAATATTTTCTCAAAAAGGGGAAGGTTGGGAAGAAAGAAAATTAGAAGATTTGTCTGATAGTAAAAAAGCTATTGTTTCGGGACCTTTTGGTTCAAATTTAAAAGTTGCAGACTATAGGGATAGTGGAGTTCCTATTTTGCGTTTACAAAATGTTGGAAAAGGGAAATTCATTGAAAAAGATATTAAATATATTGAGAAAGAAAAGGCAGAAGAACTAAAATCTCATTCTTTTGTTGTAGGAGATATTGTTTTAGCTAAGCTCGGTATTCCTATTGGTAAAACTTGTATTATTCCTGAAACTTTTGAAGACGGAATTATTCTTGCTGATATTGTTAGGATTCGTCCAGATAAAAAAATAGTTAACTATAAATATCTAGAATATTTTTTAAATACAAATTTATCGGTATCCCAATTAACAAAAGAAATATCAGGGGCAACAAGACCAAGAGTTAATTTATCTAATGTTAGAAATATAGTTGCTCCAATTCTTTCTTTAAAAGTACAAAATAATATTGTTGAAGAAATAAATATTTTAGAAAACAAAACAAAACAACTAGAACAAAAATACCAACAAAAATTAGACAACCTAGAAGAATTAAAAAAATCTCTACTTCAAAAAGCTTTTTCAGGAGAGCTTACAAAATAAAGTGATGATACAAAAGATAGGAGAAGAAAAAGCATGAGTGATATTGTAATTTATACAAATGAACAAGGTGATATAAAATTAGATATTAGATTTGAAGATGAAAATATCTGGCTTAATCAAACTCAGCTTTGTGAAGTTTTCCAAAAATCAAAATCAACTATTAGTGAGCATATTTCTAATATATTTGATGAAAATGAACTAGATAAAGAAGGGGTTGTTCGGAATTTCCGAACAACCACTAAACATGGGGCAATTGAGGGCAAAACACAAACTAAAGATGTTAAATACTATAACCTTGATATGATAATAGCCATTGGTTTTCGAGTAAAATCCCCTCAAGGTACACAGTTTAGGATTTGGGCTAGAAAAAGATTAAACGAATATATTACCAAAGGTTTCATCTTAGATGATGAACGATTTAAAAACGGTAATAATATGAGCTATTTTGATGAACTTCAAAAAAGACTTAGAGATATACGAATCTCTGAAAGATTTTTTTATCAAAAAATAAAAGATATTTATATGACAAGTATTGATTATGACCCAAAAGATGAAAAAACAATAGAGTTTTTCAAAATAGTTCAAAACAAACTTTTATGGGCTATCTCTTCCCAAACAGCAGCCGAACTTGTACACAATCGTGTAGATATAAATAAACCTCTTTTAGGAATGTCCTCTTTTGATAAAGAAAATAAAAACATCACAAAAAAAGATGTAAGTATTGCAAAAAACTATTTGAATGAAGAAGAGATAAAACTTCTTGGATTGTTAGTAGAACAATACTTAGCATTTGCAGAAACAATGGCAATGCAAGAACAAGCAATGTATATGAAAGATTGGATTAGTAGATTAGATGCGATTATAAGTTTAAATGGAAAAGAATTACTAGATAATGCAGGGAAAATTTCTCACAAAATGGCACTTGAAAAATCACATTTTGAGTATGATAAATATAAGTCTGTTAAAAAAGAGATTCAAAAAAATGATAGCTTTAATGAATTAGTAAAAGATATAAAGGCTATAAAATGAATGAAGCAGAAACAAGAGCTGATTTAATAGACCCGATTTTAGTAAAAGCTGGCTGGGGTGTAGTTGAAGGAAGTAGGATACGAAGAGAATTTCCTATATCAAAAGGTAGACTTCTTGGAAACAAAAGACGAGCAGCTGCTTTAAGTGCTGATTATGTACTTATCTATAAAAACAGAAACTTAGCAGTAATTGAAGCTAAAAAAAGAGATTTACACTATACTGATGGTCTTACGCAAGCTATTGATTATGCGACACGATTAAATATACGATATACATATAGCACAAATGGTTTACAATTTTATAGTGTTGATATGAAAGAAAGTATTCAAGAAGATTGTTTAAGTTTTCCTACTCCTGATGAATTGTGGAATATGACTTTTCCAAAAGAACAAACTATAAGTGATAGAATATTTTCTATTCCTTTTGAAGATAAAGCAGGTTCTTGGGAACCTAGATATTACCAAAACAACGCGATTACAAAAACACTAGAAGCCGTTGCAAATGATAAAAAAAGAATCCTTCTTACACTTGCAACTGGTACAGGAAAAACAGCAATTGCTTTTCAAATAGCTTGGAAACTATTTCATTCAAAATGGAATTTACAAAAAGATTTTAAAAGAAGCCCTAGAATACTATTTTTAGCAGATAGAAATATTTTAGCCGACCAAGCATTTAATTCTTTTGGTGCATTTGATGATGATGCTTTGATTAGAATAGACCCAAGTGAAATACGAAAAAAGAAAAAAGTTCCTACAAATGGAAGTATATTTTTTACTATTTTTCAAACCTTTATGAGTGGAGATAATGATACACCAAATTTTGGTGAATATGCAAAAGACTTTTTTGATTTTATTATTATTGATGAGTGTCATAGAGGAGGAGCTAGTGATGAGAGCTCATGGAGAGAAATCCTTGAATACTTTGAACCAGCTGTTCAATTAGGTCTTACTGCTACTCCAAAAAGAGATGAAAATGGTGATACTTACAAATACTTTGGAGAACCTGTTTATATTTATTCACTAAAAGAGGGAATAAATGACGGGTTTTTGACACCATTTAAAGTAAAAGATATTTCAACTACAGGAGATAAATATATCTTTACTCAAGATGATGAAGTTCTTGAAGGTGAAATAGAAGAGGGTAAGGAATATACAAGAGAAGAACAAAATAAAATTATAGAGATTATGGATATAGAAAAGTATAGAGTAAATGTTTTTATGGATTTGATAAATCAAAATCAAAAAACATTAGTCTTTTGTGAATCTCAAAATCACGCAGCAGCTATAAGAAATCTTATAAACCAAAAAGCAGACTCAAAAAACTTAAACTATTGTTGTAGAGTAACAGCAAATGAAGGCTCAAAAGGTGAACAGTTTTTAAGAGATTTTCAAGATAATGAAAAGATAATTCCTACTATTTTAACAACATCAAAGAAACTTAGCACAGGAGTAGATGCACCTGAAATTAAAAATATCATTCTTCTAAGAGATGTAAAATCAATGGTTGAGTTTAAACAAATAGTAGGACGTGGTACAAGACTTTTTGATGGCAAGGACTATTTTACTATTTATGATTTTTATGACAATTATAAACACTTTATAGACCCAGCTTGGGATGGTGAACCAATTGAACCAGAAGAGCCAAAACCAAAAGAGCCTTGTAAAACTTGTAATCAAAGACCTTGTATTTGTGAAAAAGAAGAACCTGAAATATGTCCAGAGTGTAGCAACAGACCTTGTGTATGTGAAAAAGAAAAAAGAAAAATGATTCGTGTAAAACTAAGTGATGGTAAATTTGCAGATTTAGATTCGATGGTAAAAACATCTTTTTATGATCCTTCTGGAAAGCCAATGTCAAGTGAGCAGTTTGTAAAAGAGCTTTTTAAAGAAATACCAAAGTTTTTTGCAAGTGAAAAAGAGCTTAGAAGAATCTGGTCGATTCCAGATACAAGAAAAAGACTTCTTGAAGAGCTAAGTGAAGCTGGATATACCCAAGAACAACTTGATAATTTGAAAAAAGTAGTTCATGCCCAAAATAGTGATTTATTTGATGTTTTATCATATATTGCCTATCATAAAGATATTGTACCAAGACTCCAAAGAGCAACAAAAGCAAAACTAAAAATAACCCATTATGATAATGAAAAGCAAGAGTTTTTAGACTTTGTTTTAAAACAGTATGTAGACAATGGAACAAAAGATTTAGATGATAAAAGATTAAAAGATTTATTGCTATCACAATATAGTGCCATAGAAGATGCAAAAAATAAAATAGGTGATATTAAAACGATAAGAGAAACTTTTATAGGTTTTCAAAAATACCTTTATGAAGATGAATCAGAAAACGAAATGGATTATAATAACTTGATGGTAGCAGAACCTAGTCCTGAATATAATTAGCATATATTTGTAATTATTGCTTTTTATATGCTATAATTACAAATATATATGAATAAGGTCTGAGTATGGAAAAAGTATCAATCTTTTTATTTGATAAACTAATTGCACATATGTATCAAGATGAAAATAGAATATATCTTGAGCAAATTGATGATTTGTGTCATAAAGCAAGTCCTTTGATGATATCAAAAGATATAAAAGAGATTGAAACAACTAACCTAACATACCAAGAACAAGTCGCAGGTTTTATTAGTGATTCTCTCCCTGGAAATTTTGGTAATGAGATTTTAGATAACTACTTCTTACAAAATAAAAACACATATCCAAGTATTAGTGATAAACTAATCTTTATAGGAAATAAAGGCTTAGGTGCATTAAGATTTGAGCCTTCTATATCTGATGATACTTTACAACTTGAAACACTTGAACTAAAATCAATGTTCGAAAAAGCAAAAGAGTTAAAAAAAGGTGGCTCTTTCCACTCTTTACAAAATGCTTTTTTAGTAAGTGCTCACTCTTTTGTAGGAGGAGCAAGAGCTAAAGCTGTTGCTGCTATAAATCTTGAAGAAAAAAAAGTCTTTTTAGGAGATAGAACAAAACCTTTAGCTAAAAATTATATTCATGCGATTATAAAATATGATGATACAGCTAATGATGATGAAAATAAATCTACTTATTCAAAACTAGAATATATTTACTATTTACTTGCAAAAAAAGCTGGAATAGATATGAGTGATTGTTATTTGCTTGAAGCTAATAATAAATACCATTTTGTAACAAAAAGATTTGATATAGAAGAAAATGCAAAAAGATATCATGTACATTCTCTTGCAGGACTTTTACATAATGATTATAATATTCCAAGACAAATAGGTTATGAAGATTTACTAAGAACTGCTGTTAAACTAGGAGCCATTGAAAGCTTAGAACAATTGTTTTCTCAAATGATTTTTAACTATATGTTTGTAAATCAAGATGATCATAGTAGAAATTTTTCTTTTATGTGTGATAAGGATTTTAAATGGAGTTCAACTCCTGCTTATGATTTAACTTTTGCAAAAGGTAAAAAACAAACAATAGAACATCAACTATTACTATATGGAAAAAATCTATCTTTAATAAATTTAGAAGATATATCAAGACTTGCAGGTGAATTTTCAATAAAGTTAGAATTTGTATCTAATTTAATAGAAAATATGAAAACTTTAAGACAAGAAGAATTGCCAAAGTTATTAAAAAAATATGACGTAAAAAAAGAAAAAATAAGACAAGTATTAGCTGAAGTAAATAAAAGAACATTTCAAGGAGTTATAGGTGAGTGATTTATTAAAAAAACTTCAAGATGCACAAAAAACTAGTAAAAAAGATTTAAAGAAAAATATCAATACAAATAATGCTTTTGGAACATTAACAGATGATGAAATATCTTATGTACTAGCTCTAAGAGCAAAAAAAGCTAGAATATCATCAAATCAAACCCAAAGTGAGTTTAGTAAAAAAGCTAAATTAAGCTCTGCAACAACATATTCAAATTTTGAACAAAATGGAAGAATATCATTGATAAATTTTATAAAAGTTATGAGAAGCTTTGGACGATTAGATGAACTTGAAAACCTATTAAATGAAACAGTGAAAGAAAAAATAAATAAATTTGATACAAAAGAAAAACAAAGAGTGAAAAAGGTCAAAAAACTTTAAAGTAAATCTGCTATTATTACAAATATACATAATAAATATAAACTATACTTAATTAATAAGGATTTAAAATGAGCGAAGCACATGAGTTTTTTAACAGACAAATAAAACTTTGGGGTGAAGAGACACAAGATTCACTTGCAAATAAAAAAGTAGCCATTATAGGAAGTGGAGGGCTTGGATGTTCACTTGCTATAGCACTTGGGGCTTCAGGAATTGGAGAGTTTGCTTTTGTCGATTTTGATGAAGTAGGTGTTCACAATATTCATAGACAAATTGGTTTTAAAGTTGGTGATGATGGAAAATTTAAGGCAGATGTCTTAAAAGAACTAGTTGAGTCAAGATGCCCTTATACGAAAGTGACTTCTTATATAGAAAGTTTTCAAGATTTTGCAAAAAGAGGTTTAGAGTTTGATTTAATTATTGATGGAACGGATAATCTTCCAACAAGAGCAGATATAAATGAATATTGTATAGCGAATAATCAAGCTTGGATTTATGGTTCTGTTGAAGAGTTTCATGGTCAAGTTTGTTTCTTTGAAAAAGCATCTTATGAAGCAGTTTTTCAAGTAAATGATAGAAAACCAAATGGAATTGCTTGTCCAATTGTTATGCATATAGCTTCACTTCAAGCTAACTTAGCAATTAGACATCTTACAGGACTTCCTGTGAAAAAAGATATTCTTTACTACTTATCTTTTGATAATGAGGGTGTTTTAGACACTAAAAGATTTAACCTTCCAACTTCTTAATAAAAAGAAGTGTTATTTTTAACACTTCTTTATTCTAACTTGATATTTAAAACTCTTTTATCTAACCGAATTTTAAGCACTTTATAGATATAATCTCCAAATTTATAAAAATATATATGGGGAATTTTTATGCCAAAAAGAGAAGATATAAAGTCTATTTTACTAATCGGTTCTGGTCCAATTGTTATTGGCCAAGCATGTGAGTTTGATTACTCAGGTACTCAAGCTACTAAAACATTGAAAGAGCTAGGATATAGAGTTGTTTTAATTAATTCAAATCCAGCAACTATTATGACAGATCCAGAGTTTGCTGACAGAACTTACATAGAACCAATCACTGAAGAAATGGTTGCAAAAATTATTGAAAAAGAAAATATTGATGCTATTTTACCAACAATGGGTGGACAAACAGCACTTAATGTTGCTACTTCTATGTATGATAAAGGTATGCTTGAGGGTGTACAATTCCTTGGAGCGCATCCTGATGCTATTAAAAAAGGTGAAGATAGACATCTTTTTAATGAAGCAATGATTAAAATTGGTATGGATTTACCAAAAAGTGCTAATGCCTATACTGTTGATGAAGCAATAGCAAAAGCAAAAGAGATTGGATTCCCAGTAATTTCTAGAGCTTCATTTACACTAGCTGGTGGTGGTTCTGGTGTTGCTTATAATATGGAAGAATTCAAACTTTTAGCAGAAGCTGGAATTGATGCTTCTCCTATTAATGAGATTGAAATTATGGAATCTATGCTTGGTTGGAAAGAGTATGAGATGGAAGTTATCAGAGATAGAAAAGATAACTGTATTATTGTATGTTCAATTGAAAATCTTGACCCAATGGGTGTTCATACAGGTGACTCAACTACAATTGCACCAGCACTTACACTTACAGATAAAGAATACCAAGATATGAGAAATGCTTCTTTTGCAATTTTAAGAGAAATTGGTGTTGATACTGGTGGATCAAACGTACAATTCTCAATTTGTCCAAATACAGGAAGAATGATTGTAATTGAAATGAATCCAAGAGTTTCTAGATCTTCTGCACTTGCTTCTAAAGCAACTGGTTATCCTATTGCAAAAGTTGCAACACTTTTAGCAGTTGGATTTACTTTAGATGAAATTGAAAATGACATTACTGGTACAACTGCATCATTTGAGCCAGTAATTGATTATATTGTTACAAAAATACCTCGGTTTACTTTTGAAAAATTCCCTAAAGCTGATTCTACTTTAACAACTGGTATGAAATCAGTTGGTGAAGTTATGTCTATGGGTAGAACATTTAATGAATCAATCCAAAAAGCATTATGTTCACTTGAAACTGGTTTAGTAGGTTTTGATTCTATTTCTACAGATTTAGAACTAATTAAAAAAGAGATTAGAAGACCAAACTGTGATAGATTATTATACTTAATGGATGGGATGAGACAAGGTCTTTCAAATGAAGAAATATTTGATCTTTGTAAAGTAGATCCATGGTTCTTAACTAAATATAGAGAGATGTATAATATTGAAAAATCAATTGATACATCAATTTTAACAAATGAAGAAGCAATGAGAAATGCTAAAACAAATGGTTTCTCTGATGCAATGATTGCAAGACTTATTGGTAAAACTGAAGAAGATATTTATACTGCAAGAAAAACTTTAGATGTAAACTTTGAATATAATGAAGTTGATACTTGTGCTGCGGAGTTTAAAGCTCTTACTCCATATCTTTATTCAACTACAAATATTACAAAGTTACCAAAAGTTCAAAAGCCTGAATCAAATGATAAAAAAGTTATGATTATTGGTGGTGGACCAAATAGAATTGGTCAAGGTATTGAGTTTGATTATTGTTGTGTGCATGCTTCATTTGCTTTAAATGAAATGGGTATTAAAACTATTATGTATAACTGTAATCCTGAAACTGTATCAACAGATTATGATACATCAGATATCTTATACTTTGAACCAATTGATTTTGAACACGTAAGAGCAGTAATAGAAAATGAGAAACCAGATGGTGTTATTGTACACTTTGGTGGACAAACTCCATTAAAATTAGCAAATGCATTAACAGATGCCGGAGCTAATATTATTGGTACGACTGCTGAAGTTATTGATTTAGCTGAAGATAGAAAGAAGTTCTCTAAATTTGTTGAAAAAGCTGGTTTATTACAACCAGAAAATGGAACGGCTGTTGAAGTTACAGAAGCTATTGAAATTGCAGAAAAGATTGGATATCCAGTACTTGTACGTCCTTCATTTGTACTTGGTGGAAGAGGAATGAGAATTGTTTACTCAACAAGTGAGTTAAAACAATATATGGATGAAGCTGTTTCTGTATCTAATGATGCACCAGTATTAATTGATAAATTCTTAGATAGAGCTATTGAACTTGATGTTGATTGTATTTGTGATGGAAAAGAAGTATATATTGGTGGAATTATGCAACATATTGAAGAAGCTGGTGTTCACTCAGGTGATTCAGCTTGTTCTTTACCTCCAATTTCAATTTCAGATGAATTAATTAAAGAGTTAGAAACAAAAACAAAAAATATGGCATTAGGTCTTGGTGTAGTAGGGTTAATGAATACTCAATATGCAATTCACAAAGGTCAAATTTATTTAATTGAAGTAAATCCAAGAGCATCTAGAACAGTTCCTTTTGTATCAAAAGCAACTGGAATGCCTTTAGCAAAAGTTGCAACTAGAGTTATGTGGGGTGAGAGCTTAAGAGTTGCTCTTGATACTTATAATTCTGACTTAATATGGGAAGATAATGGTGTATTAAAACCAATATTAAAAGACCATGTTGCTGTAAAAGAAGCTGTATTCCCATTTAATAAGTTAAGTGGTTCAGATATGATTTTAACACCTGAAATGAAATCAACTGGTGAAGTAATGGGTATTTCTGATAGTTTTGGTGAGTCTTACGCAAAAGCACAAAGTGCTGCTAAGAATGATTTACCAACTGAAGGGAAGGTATTTATCTCTTTATGTGATTTAGATAAAGAGTTTGCTGCTAAAATTGCAGAGGGATTAGTTGCTCAAGGGTTTACAGTAGTTGCTACTGGTGGAACTCATAAGACTATTAAAAATGCTGGAATTGAGTGTGAGAAAGTATTAAAAATTTCTGAAGGACGACCAAATGTAACTGATTCTATTGCAAATGGTGAGATTGCATTAGCATTTAATACTTCAGATGGAAAAGAATCATCAAAAGATGATGGTAAAAACATAAGACGTGCAGTATTAAAAGAAAATGTTCCTTATGTTACAACTGCTGCAGCTGCACTTGCTTGTGTTGAAGCAATGGCTGTATTAAATAAAAAAGATGGATTAGGTGTTAAGTCTATCCAAGAGTTCTTAAACGACTAAATTCTTTTATGGATTCATCTTTAGTTTATCTAGTTCAAACTGATACAACAGTTGGTTTTTCATCTTCAAATGATGAAAAACTTTCTGTTATAAAACAAAGACCAAAATCAAAAAAGATACTTCATACAGTAGATTCTTTTAAAACCTTACAAAAATATACACGAGTTCCTAAAAAATATAGAAAACAAGTACGAAAGTCATCTTTAACAACTTTTATTTATCCAAATGAAAAATCCTTTAGAGTTATAAAAAAAGAGGATAATTTTTATGATTTTATACATAAATTTGGAATTTTGTATTCTACTTCTGCTAATAAAACATCTAAAAACTTTGAAAAAGAGTTTGCATTATCAAGTGCAGATATTATTGTGGAAGATAAAAATAACTTTTTTGAAAGTAGTGCTTCTAAAATTATTAAACTCTCAAAGACCTCTTTAAAACACATTAGATAGAATAAATTAAATTATTTATCAACATAAAACATTTAAATAACTTAATTAGGTAAGAAATAATTAAGTATTTAAATATTAATATTAGATTATAAATAAATAAAAGGTTTGATAATGTTTTTATACAGAGAAAAAGAAATAAATCTTTTAAATGAAGATTTTGATAAGCCAAACTCAACAATAAATTTTATTTTCGGAAGAAGAAAAGTTGGAAAATCATCTTTATTAAATGAATACACAAGAGATAAAAAAACTTTATATTTAGTATCCTTTGAAACAATGAAAACTTTGTTAATTAAAGAGTTCAAAAAAACAATAGATAGTTTTTTTGATAATAAAAATACAGAAAAAATCTTGACAATTGAAAATCTATTTCTTTACTTATCAAAAAATAAAATTAGTGAGAAAACTGTAATTGTTCTAGAAGATATGCATAATTTAATAAAAATTGATAAAGATTTTTTAATAAATTTTAATACATATTGGAATAAATATTTAAAATATATGAATATACAATTTATTATTACTTCTTCTTTATTACCAAATAATTTTGATACATTGCAAATATCTAAAAGTGTTGATAATAAAATAAGACTAGAATCTTTAAGTTTTAATACTATCAAAAAACTTTTACCAAATCTTAGTAGAGATGACAAAATGTATGTATATGCTGCATTTGGAACTAATCCTAAATATCTTAGTTTATATAATGAAAATAAAGATTTTCTTATGAATATAAAAGATAACTTTTTAACATATAGTAGCTTTTTATATAATGAGGGAATGAATTTAATCAAAAAAGATTTAGCTGATGCTGTTACTTATTCCTCAATTCTTTACTCAATTTCAATGGGTAATAATAAAATAGGGGATATTGCAAAATTTCTTGATTTAAAATCTTCTTATCTTACACGATATATACAAAAATTAGTTGATCTTATGATTATAAAAAAAGAAATACCAATTAATGAAAAAGCAGAAAAAACTAAATTTGGTAGATATGAAATTGAAGATAATTTTTTAAAATTTTGGTTTTGTTATGTATATCCAAATGCAAATAGTATAAATTCAAATAATTTCTATGATATTCTTAAACATATCAAATTAGATTTTACAGAAAGACTTGTTTTTGATGCTTATAAAAAATATACATTAGAAATAATAGAAGAGGATATAGAATCTTTTTTCAAATATAAACCTAAAAAAATTGGATCATGGTGGAATAATAAAGAATTTGAAATAGATTTTGTTGCATATGATTCTACTACAATTACATTTGTTGATTGTAAATGGAAAGATTATGAGAATATTCAGAGTGAATATAAGTCCTTGGAACATAAATCTAAATACTTTGATACACAATTAAAGAAAGAATATATAGTTTTTTCAAATAAAAAAGACTAAGTTGTCATAGTTTAAGCAAGTATAAACTCAAAGTAACTTATAATTTCAATCTTATAAAATATGACCCCGTCGTCTAGCGGCCAAGGACCTCAGGATTTCCTCCTGATGACAGAAGTTCAAATCTTCTCGGGGTCGCCAATTTCAATTTTTATTAATAGACAATTTTTATCATTTTAGATAAAATTCTGCATGAAAAAAATAATACTAATACTGTTTTTAATAAACATACAAATAATAAGTGCAAACACAAGCACTAAATCTAATACAATTCTATTTTTAGGTGATTCTTTAACAGAGGGCTTAGGAGTAAATAAAGAAGAAGCCTTTCCAAAACTTGTTGAAACTTTAATCAAAAATAAACTCAAAGAAGATATTACTGTTATAAATGGTGGCGTAAGTGGTTCAACTACAAGTGATGGGCTTTCACGTCTTAAATGGTATTTAAAAAAGAAGCCTTATATAGTTTTCTTAGCCCTTGGTGCAAATGATGGATTAAGAGGATTAAACCTTGAATCTAGTCAAAAGAATTTAGAAGAGATTATAAAGCACGCTCAAGAAGCAAATGCCAAAGTTTTACTTGCCGGTATGCTAATCCCTCCTAATTATGGTCCAGAATATACACAGCGTTTTAAAAAGATGTATGAAGAAATAAAGGTTAAATACACTCTAGAATCTATGCCTTTTTTATTAAAAGGAGTTGCTGGAGTTAAAGAGTTAAACCAAAGAGATGGAATTCATCCAAATGTTGATGGTCATAAATATATTGCAAAAGAAGTTTTTGAATTTTTAAAGGAAAAATTATAATGTTAGAATTAAAATCACTAAAAAAAGCCTATCTTCAAGGCTCACAAAAAGTTGAAATATTCGAAAATCTAAATTTTCATTTAAAAGAGGGGCAAAGAGTTGCTATTATGGGAAAATCAGGAAGTGGTAAATCAACTCTTCTTTCTCTAATCTCAGGAATTATTAAAGCAGACGAGGGTGATATTACTTTAAATTCTGTTTCATATAAAGATTTACAAGAGGGTGAATTAAATGATTTTAGAGCCACTAATATTGGCTTTATTTTCCAAAACTTTCATTTAGTTTCTTATTTAAATGCCTTAGAAAATGTGATGCTTCCTGCAAAAGTTTGTAATATTGCAAATGCAAAAGAAAAAGCAATTGATCTTTTAAAAAGTGTAGGGCTTTCACATAGATTAGATCACTTGCCGTCACAACTAAGTGGAGGTGAGAAACAACGAGTGGCAATTGCAAGAGCGCTTATTCATAATCCAAAAATCATATTAGCAGATGAACCAAGTGGAAACTTAGATGAAGAAACAGGTATTGCAGTTATGGATAAACTTTTTGAGTTAATCAAGCAAAATAACACTACATTGATTTTAGTAACTCACTCAAAAGATGTAGCATTACGTTGTGAAAAAACTTATGAACTACATTCAGGAAATCTAAATAAATGTTAGTACTTGAATTAGTTTATAAAGCACTCGCACGTTCAAAATCTTTCTCACTAATATTTATATTTAACTTTTGTTTAGCAATTGCATCTCTTTCATATTTACAATTCTTTAAAGGAAGTATGGAAAGTTCACTTGATACAAAGGCTAAAATTTTATTAGGTTCAGATCTTGTAGTATCTTCTAGATTTCCTATAAATGATAAACAAATTGACGATATAAAAAGTAAACTACCTGAAATAAAAAGCTTTTCAAAAGGTATCTCAACTATTAGTATGATATCTAGTGATAAAAGAGCTAGACTTATGGAAGTTGTTAAGTTAAATGAAGGTTTCCCTTATTATGGTGGCTTAGTTTTTAAAGATAAAAGTGTTTATCCAAAAGGCGAAGCAATGCCTGCTTCAAATGAAGTTTGGGTTTATCAAGAGGTTTTGGACCTTTTAAATTTAAAATTGCAAGATAAAGTAAAAATTGGTAAAGTAAACTTTATTATAAAAAAAGTTATAGAAGAAGATAGTTTAAAAGCTATAAGTTTTAGTGGTTTTATGCCAAAAATTTATATAAGCAAAGAAGGTCTTGATAAAACAGAACTTCTACAGTTTGGCTCAACTGCAAGATATAAACTAAATTATCTTTTTAAAGATAATTTCGAAAATGATAAACTTGAAGAGATTGAAAACACTTTAGAAAAAAGTATTGACCAAGACTTAAGAGCGCTTTCTCCAAATGATGGAAGAGATAGATTGTTACGTGTTTTAAACTTTGTTACAAATTTCTTGTCATTAGTTTCACTTATTTCATTCTTTTTAGGTCTTGTTGGTCTTATATATCTTTATTCAGGCTTTTTAAAGAAGCATCAAAAAGATATTACAATTTTAAATGACCTTGGATTAAGTAAAAAGAATTTAAGTCTTACCTATCTTTTACACTTATTTGTATTAGTTACGACTTCTACTATTATTGTCTTTACTCTTATGGGTGCATCAGCTTCGTTTTTAGCTCCAATAATTGAAAAACTTATTGATTTTAAATTTGATTTAAATTTAGATTATACATTCTTTTTAAAGTCTTCTTTAGTGCTACTATTACTTAGTTTAAGTATTGGACTTCCTTTGATTCTACCACTACTTCAAAGAACAAAAAGGCCCTTTTATAAGGTTGTTTTAGGCTTTATTCCTTTTATTATTCTTTTATTAGTAATATCTCATTTTGTGACACCAAATAAATTTGTAGGTCTTTATTTTGCAACTGCAATACTTGCAATAATCGCACTATTTTTTGCTATTGGTTCTGTAGTTTTAAAAAAGTTTGATTTTGTAGGACATTTAGATAATTTATCTTTATCTTTGGCTTTAAAAAATATTGTAAGACAAAGAAGAACTTCTCTTACACTTTTTACAGCAATACTTTTATGTACTACATTTTTTAGTCTTATTCCTCAAATTGGTTCATCCCTATCAGCTGCTTTAACCCAAAGTATTGATGATAGACCAAGATTTTTTGTTGTTGATGCAAAAGAAGAACAGCTTAAAGATATACAAACACAAGTAAATAGTATGGGTGCAAAATTAGAAAATATTGCTCCAATGATAAGAGGGCGTATAATAAAAGTAAATAATATGGATTTTACAAAGCACTCACAAAAAAATGCTAATAAAGAGCTAAAAGCTGAGCAAAGTGAACTTAAAAATAGAGCGGTTAATCTTTCATATAGAAACACTTTAAAACAAAGTGAAAAGATAGTTGAAGGAAGAGAATTTTCTGGTATATATGATTCAGCAGATTTCTCAAAACCAATAGAAGTAAGTGTTGAAAAAAACTATGCAAGCAGACGTGGAATAAAGTTAAATGATACACTTGTTTTTGATATTTTAGGTTTAGAACTTCAAGCTGTTGTTGTAAATATTAGAACTGTAAAATGGACTGAGTTTGTACCAAATTTCTTTTTAATTTTACAAGAGGGAGCTTTAAGTGATGCTCCAAAAACAATACTTGCTACTATTTCAACAGGAGATTATGATGCAACACAAATGCTTATAAAACTATCTGATCTTTTCCCAACACTTACTGTTATAGATGTAAAAAATTTATTTGAAACTTTTGCAGTATTGGTTAAAAATGTTACTAATATAACTGATAAAATGAGTATTTACTCCATCATAATTGGGCTTTTAATGAGTTTTATTATTATTCAATATCAAATGAATTTGCAAAAGAACAATATATTAAGATTAAAGATGATTGGAGTAAAAAATAAAGCTATTAGAAACTCTTTTTTAATAGAGTTTGGCTTAATCACATTTGCAGCAAGTAGTTTTGGAATAATCTTAGGAAGTATTGGCTCTTATGTTATAAGTAATATTCTTTTTGATTCATATTGGGACTTTAGACCTGATGTACTTTTAGTTTATTTCTTCTTTATACCAATATTAACGATTTTAATTGTTAGCTTTTTTACCTCTAAAATGATTCACCAAAAAGAGAATGTTCTCTTTGGTGAATAAAGAATAACTATATTAAAAACGATATAAAAAATTTCCTGTAGCTTGAGCAATGGCTACAGAAGTATTTGAAAGAAGCGAAAAAAAGGTTTTTGCTTCTTTCTTATGCTGCTTTTTGTACTGATGTATTTCCATCCACTTAAATGCTAAATAAGAAATAAAAACATCTAAAAAATTGGTATATTTAAGCATGATGATTATGGGTTTTAAGATAAATAAATAGCCTTTAAAAGTAAGTTCATCATATAAAATAGCAACTTCGTTTGTTTCGAAACGATACTCTTCATCACTTATTAAACCTTTATTATTAAGAACCTTACAAATTGTTTCTTTTTGCTTGACTTGTTTTAAGTTTATCAAAATATCTTTTTTAGGTAAAAATGCACCTAAAAGCGCAAGTATGCCACAAAATAGCAGCCAAGTTATAAAAAAAGGTGTGCTTATTATATAAGCAATAATTTTAAAAATAGTATTCATTATTTTTCCCATAAGTATTTAAATTAATCAATTAGAATATCGATTTTTTAGTAAATATTAGATATAATAGATATAAAATACAAAATTATATGGATATATTCACAATGACTGTTAAAATTAATCTACCCCACAATAATTCTTATGAAATCTTTATCGATAAACTAAACGAACTTTATTTTGATACAAAAGTTGTAATTGTTACAAACCCAACAGTAAGTGGTTTTCACTTAGAGTATTTAAAAACTAAATTAAGTGCAAAAGAACTTAGTGTTGTTACAATTCCAGATGGTGAAAAGTACAAGCATATGGAAACTATTGAATCTATTTTAGAACATTGTTTTGAAAAAAGACTTGATAGAAAATCTTTACTGATTGCATTTGGTGGTGGAGTTATTGGTGATATGACAGGTTTTGCTGCTTCTATTTATCAAAGAGGAATAGATTTTGTTCAAATTCCTACAACTTTATTATCTCAAGTTGATGCAAGTGTAGGTGGAAAAACAGGTATTAATAATAAGTTTGGAAAAAACTTAGTTGGTGCTTTCCATCAGCCAATTGCAGTTCATATTGATCCCTCAATGTTACAAACACTTCCAAAAAGAGAGTTTGGAGCAGGTGTTGCTGAGATTGTAAAAATGGCAGTTACTTTTAATAAAGATTTTTTTGAATGGTTAGAACAAAATGATATTAGAGAAGAAGAAAATCTAAGAATTGCAATTGCAAAATCAGTTGAAACAAAAGCAAATGTAGTTTCTCAAGATGAGAAAGAGCATGGAATTAGAGCTGCTTTAAACTATGGACATACATTTGGACATGTTATTGAAAATGAAACAAATTATAATACTTACTTACATGGTGAAGCTGTAGGTATTGGTATGATGATGGCAAATGCTGCTTCTGTTAAATTAGGACTTATGAGTAGTGATGAAGAATTAAGAGTTAAGCAGTTATTAGAAAAATATGATATTCCTACAACATACAAAATTAAAGATATAGAAGATTTTTATGAGCATTTTTTCTTAGATAAAAAATCTTTAGATAATAAAATCAAGTTTATTTTAGCACGTGGTATTGGAGATTGTCTTATTACTAATGAGTTGAAAAAAGAAGATGTTATTGATGTTTTAAAAGGTTTTTCTTGTGATTAAAAAACTTTTAATAGCACTTAGTTTTACAGCTTTAGCGAGTTTATCTTTTTGTGATGATGTAGTAATTGACACAAAAGACAAAGCAGAAGTAAAACAAATTGAACAAGAGATTATAAAAGAAAAATTTGATGAAGCTCAAAAAGAGCTAAAAGAGCAAAAGGAAAGAGAATTAGAAGAGCAAAAATCAAGAGAAATCAATATGAAGAATCTTGCTCTTATAAATGTTCTTCTTGCAAAAATAGAAAAAATTGATCTTTCTTTAAAAGATAATATACTTTTAAAAAGATATTCAAACTATTTATCTTATAGAAAAATATCTACAGAGCTTGCTGCTTTAAAGAAAAGTATAAATAAAAAGAAAAATGCAGATGAAGAGCAAATATATCAACTTCACAATAAAATCAGAGTAAAAGAAAACGAGCTTGAACTTATTGCAGAGTATAAAGGTTCACCTATTGGTGGCTTTATTAATCCACCAGAAATTGAAAAGTATGACCAGATTACAAATCCTTTTGGAATCATAAATGCACTTTCACAAATAAAAAAACTAGAAGATAATAAAAAAATATTTAACAACTTAGAGAATGATATTAGTGATTTAACTATTAAACTCGCAGATGAGTTGTTTGTTTATTTAGAACTTTTTAACCTAGAACAAAAATCAGATTATAAAGAAAGAATTACTTTTTTAGATAAGCAAAAAAAAGATTTTAATATGGTTTTAGAAATTGTATCAACAACTGAAGAAGTTTATACAAGAAAAATTGAACAAGTTATTTTAGAGATTAAAAATCAAATATCTCAACAAATACAAAAAATACTTATAATACTTACTATTATCGTAGTTTTATCATTTATTGCATTTTTAGTTAAATTAGCACTTAAGAAATATTTCTCTCAAAACGAGAGTTATTATATGACAAATAAAATTATCAACTTTACAGTTGTATTTTTAATTGTTATGGTTTTAATGTTCTCATACATTGACAATGTTTCATATCTTGTTACAATCCTTGGATTTGCATCTGCGGGTATTGCGATTGCTTTAAAAGATTGGTTTATGTCTATTTTTGGATGGATGGTTATTGTAACATCTGGTTCAATTCAAGTAGGTGATAGAATAAAAGTTCATAGAAATGGTGTGCAAGCTGTTGGAGATGTTTTAGATATTTCACTATTTAAAATTACAATTAGAGAAGATATTACTTATACATCATATACAGTAAATAGAAGAACAGGAAGAATATTCTTTATTCCAAATAACTACATTTTCTCTGAAATGATTGCAAACTATACACACTCAGGACTTAGAACTGTATGGGATGGTATTGATATTACAATTACATTTGATTCAAACCATAAAAAAGCACAAAAAATTTCAAGAGATATTTTAAAGCATTATTCAAAAGGTTATACAGATATAACTAGAAAACAGTTAAGTAAAATGAGAAGTAAGTATCAGCTTAGAGCAACTGGAGTGGAACCAAGAGTATTTACTTTTGTTGAACCTTATGGAATTGTAATTTCAGGTTGGTATCTTACAAACTCTTATGCTGCATTACAGTTAAGAAGTACGATGAGTCCTGAGATATTAAATGCATTTATGGCTGAAGATGATATTCATATAGCATACCCAACACAACAAATAAATATGAATACAACAGATAATCACTATGGTCCATCAAGAACTCCAAGACCTAAACCAGAAGAATTAGAAGATATAGAAGGTTAATAAAAATATATGAATTTTACTAAAGAAAAACAAAAAGTTTATTTTAAAACATTTGGATGTAGAACAAATGTATTTGATACTCAAGTAATGATGAGTAATTTAAAAGATTTTGATATTACTCAAGATGAAAAACAAGCAGATGTAGTAGTAATAAACTCATGTACAGTTACAAATGGAGCAGATAGTACAGCCCGAGGATATATAAATAGTTTAAAAAAACTAGGAAATAATCCAAGAGTTGTATTTACAGGTTGTGGTGTTTGGACAAAAGGTGAAAGCTTATTTAAAGAAGAAAAAGTTGATGCCTTATTTGGTCATTCTGAAAAAGAGAAAATAAATGACCTTTTACAACAAGAAGATAGATTTTTCCAAGCAGGAGATTTAGAACATCTTGATAGTACAATTGTTGAAGAGTTTGTTGGAAAAAGTAGGGCTTTTATAAAAGTACAAGAGGGCTGTGATTTTAGATGTTCATATTGTATTATTCCTCACGTTCGTGGTGATGCAAGATCTTATAGTGAAGATAAGATTTTAGAACAAGTTGAAACTCTAGCTTCAAATGGTTTTGGAGAGTTTATTTTAACAGGAACTAATGTAGGTTCGTATGGGAAAAAACAACATACTTCTTTAGCAAAACTTTTAAAGAAAATGTCTAAAATAAAAGGTGTACGAAGAATCAGAATGGGAAGTATTGAACCTATTCAAATTGATGATGAGTTTAAAGAGTTAGTAAATGAACCATTTATGGCAAAACACCTTCATATTGCACTTCAACATACTTCAAAAGATATGTTAAAACTAATGAATAGAAGAAATAAGGTTTTATCAGATTTAGAACTTTTTGAATTTTTAAAAGAAAATGGTTATGCTTTAGGAACTGATTTCATAGTTGGACATCCAGGTGAAACTGATATTTTATGGAAAGAAGCAATGGAAAATTTACATAAATTTCCATTAACACATATTCATGCATTTACTTACTCAAAAAGAGATGGAACACCAAGTGCGACAATGAAACCAGAAGTTCGTGGAGATATTGCTAAATTACGTTATAACGAATTAACTAAGATTATTGAAGAGAAAAACTTTAATTTTAGAAAAGAGAATAATAAAACATTAGAAATTTTAATAGAACAAGAAAAAAATGGAAAATACATAGGTTTAGATCAACACTTTAATCAAATAGAAGTTGAATCCTCTGTTGATTTAGTTGGAGATTGGATATTTATTGATGATTATGAAGTAAAGGCTAAAAACAATGTCGCAAAATTCAGATAATAAAGCACTAGATAAAAACTTTAAACTTATGGCAATATCTGCAATAGTTTTAGTAATACTTTTTGTATACACACTTTATAAAGGTGGCTCACATATTCAAGATAGTTCATATTTCTTAGGAATTGGATTTCTATTTATACTACTTTTTGTAGCTTTAATTATTAAACTTAAGCAAGATAAGCTAAAAGCGTATTTAAATAAAAATAAGAAAAATTCATCTTTTAACTCACAATTAGAAAAAGCTAAAGCTAGTTCTTCAAATGAGGATTTAAATACAAATATTCATGCAGTTAATTCAAATGTAACATTTAAAGATATTGCAGGAATTTCAGAAATAAAAGAAGAATTAGAAGAAGTAGTAGATTTTTTAAATGAACCAAAAAAGTATTTAAAATATGGAGTAAAACTTCCAAAAGGGGTTTTACTAATAGGACCTCCAGGAGTTGGTAAAACATTAATTGCAAGGGCAGTTGCTGGTGAAGCTGATGTTCCATTCTTCTATCAAAGTGGTGCTAGTTTTGTTCAAATTTATGTAGGAATGGGTGCTAAAAAAGTACGAGAATTATTTGCAAAAGCAAAACAAAATGCACCTGCGATTATCTTTATTGATGAAATAGACGCTGTTGGTAAAAAAAGAAGTGGAAGTTCTAATGATGAAAGAGAATCAACATTAAATGAATTATTAACTCAAATGGATGGTTTTGAAGGTGATAGTGGTGTTATGGTTATTGCTGCAACAAATAAGGTTGAAGTATTAGACGAAGCACTTTTAAGAGCTGGAAGATTTGATAGACGACTTCATGTAGGGCTTCCTAATATTGAAGATAGAGAAAAAATATTAGAGCTATATTTAGATGGTAAAAATCATGAGATTAATATTAAGCAATTATCAATAGATACGACAGGGTTTAGTTCAGCAGCCTTAGCAACTTTAATTAATGAAGCTTTATTAAATATGATAAAAAGAGATTCTAAAATATTAGACTCAGATGATATTGAGATTGCAAAAAATAAACTTGAATTTGGTAAAAAACAAATCAAAATTTTAGATGAAAAACAAAAAGAAATTTTATCAATTTATCAAGCTTCAAAAGCATTTATTTCTAAAAGCAAAGTAGCTTTATTTGATGAAAGTATTGAAAAACTAAATACAACATATCCCTCATACCATGACCTAATTGAAAATATAAAAAGAGATTTAGCTGGATTTATAGGTGTTGAAGTTATCAAAAAAGAAAAGTATGCGATAAATCATAAAGATTTAGAAAGTGCTGATTTAATTGCAAAAGAGATTGTAAATAAATATAAGATGGCAAGTTCTGTTGATGAGTTAATAAACAATGTTAAAAATGATTTAAGAGCAGAATTATCTCATAATGCTGATGAAATAAATAGATTAAAAGATATTATGATTAAAAATGAGGTTATAACACTAAATGATATCTAAGAGTTACTTTTCAGGATTTTGCTTAGAAAATGAATCAGAGCTATTTTCCCAGTATTTAACTAAAAATGATTTTACAGTTTCAGGCTTTTCTTATGGAGCTATAAAAGCGTTTGAAGAAGTTCTTAATTCAGACATTCGTGTTGATAAACTACAGCTTTTTTCACCAGCTTTTTTTCAAACAAAAGATAAAAAGTTTAAAAGAATGCAGTTAATGTTTTACAAAAAAGATGAAACAGCTTATTGTAATAATTTTTTAGAAAATATTGCATATCCAAGTAATATAAACTCTAAAGATTATTTTACTGCTGGTACTTATGAGCAATTAGATGAACTTCTTAATTATGAATGGTGTGAAGAAAAACTTCAAGCTTTAATAGAAAAAGGTACAAAAATCGAAGTGTTTTTAGGAGCAGAAGATAAGATAATCGAATCTTTAAAAGCAAAAAATTTTTTTATAAAATATGCAACAGTATATTTTATAAAAGATGTTGGACATATACTAAATAGATAAAATATTAAATATAAAATCAAATAAATATGAAGGAATTATAATGAATGAAAAAAAAGCAAGAATAGGAATAATAACTGCAAGTGATAGAGCTAGTAAAGGAATTTATGAAGATTTATCAGGAAAAGCAATTATTGATACAATGAATGACTATTTAACATCTCCTTGGGAAGAAGTTTATAGATGTATTGAAGATGATCAAAAAACTTTAGAAGAGACAATGAAAGATTTAGTTGATAATGAGGGATGTTGTTTAGTAGTTACTACTGGAGGAACAGGACCAGCAGCTAGGGATGTAACTCCAGAAGCTACTGAAGCTGTGTGTGATAGAATGATGCCAGGTTTTGGAGAGTTAATGAGAGCAGAATCTTTAAAGTTTGTACCAACTGCAATTCTTTCAAGACAAACAGCAGGACTTAGAGGAAGCTCACTAATAGTTAATCTTCCTGGAAAACCTAAATCAATTAGAGAGTGTTTAGATGCAGTATTTCCTGCAATTCCTTATTGTATTGATTTAATGGAAGGTCCATTTTTAGTGTGTAATGAAGATGTAATAAAACCATTTAGACCAAAGGCAAAATAAACTTTAATGCAAGAAATACTTAAAAAACTAGACCTAAGTGATTATATAGAATCATTTTCAAAATTTTTAGCACGTGAAAAATCTATAATTTTAGAAGGGGATATTAATCTTCATCATAAACTTATAAATGAGATATCAAAGTTTGATATAAAAGCTCCCAATGAGATACAAAATCTTGATAGAGCTTTACAACATATTCAAAAACAAGGTGTTTTAAAAGTTGATGATATTGTTGAGTTTGTTAAAATTTTAAAATACTTTATGTATTTAAAAAGATTTAATTTTGATGGAAAACTTCAAGAATGGATTGATAAAATCATAATACCCTCTGATGTTGAAAAAGTATGTGATTATTTTGATGATAGAGCAAAACTTAAAGATGGAATTGATGATGAGTTTGATTCTGTTAAACATGCAATTTTTACAAATAAAGAGCAAATAAAACAAAGTTTATACAAGATTATTAATAACCAAAAAGTAAGATCATATCTTGTTGATTCACAAGTTCACTATATAAATGGTGAAGAATCACTACTTGTTCGTGGTGGTTTTAATCATGTCTTAAAAGCTTCTGTAATTGATAGATCAAACTCTGGATTTTTTTATGTTCTTCCTCATAGTGTTAGCTCACTAAAACAAAAACAAAATGATTTAAAAAATAAGCAAGAAGAGATTTTACTAAAAATATGTAGACAAATAACGTCTTTATTTGAAAAGAATTTAATGTTCTTAAAGTTTATAAATAAAGAGTTTGATAGATTTGATCATTATCAAGCAAGACTATTTTTTGCAAAAGTAGGGGATAAAAACTTCATTATTCCAACAAAGAAAAACGTAAATAAACTTGTAGAGTTTTCACATCCTGCACTTCATGACCCAAAACCTATAAGCATTGATTTTTCAAAATCTGTTGTAATGATTACAGGGGTAAACGCAGGGGGTAAAACAATGATGTTAAAATCTATTTTATCTGCTGTTTTATTATCAAAGTATTTAATTCCATATAAAGCACATGAAGATACAAAAATAGGTAACTTTAAATCAATAAATGCAGTATTGGATGATCCTCAAAGTGTAAAAAATGATATCTCTACATTCGCAGGAAGAATGCAAGAATTTTCAAAACTTTTTTCTACAAAGAGTGCAATAGTTGGAGTTGATGAGATTGAATTAGGAACAGATTCAGACGAAGCAGCATCTTTATTTAAAGTAATTATTGAAGAGCTTATTAAAAAAGATATTAAGATAATTATTACAACTCACCATAAAAGATTAGCTGCTTTAATGGCTTCAAATGATGAAGTAGAACTAATTGCTGCACTTTATGATGAAGCTAATAGAATACCAACTTATGAATTTTTACAAGGAACTATTGGAAAGTCTTATGCTTTTGAAACAGCTTCTAGATATGGGATTCCTAATAATGTAGTTAAAAAAGCAAAAGAAGTATATGGAGAGGATAAAGATAAACTAAATGAACTAATTGAGCGAAGTAGTGAGTTAGAAAAAGATTATAAAATCAAAATAGCAAAACTAAATGAAGAGATTGATAATATGGAAAGATTATCAAGAAACTTAAAAGAGCAAAAAGAGACTTTAGATGATCATATTTATTCTGAAAAATCAAAGCTTCATAAAGAGTATAATGATGCAAGAGATGAAGCTAAAAAGGCTATTAAAGCTAAACTAGTTGGCGAATCTCATCAGCACTTAAATATTGCACATAAAAAAGCAAGTGATATTAAGACTGAAAAAGTTCAAGATAAAGTTGAGTTAAAAGTAGGGGATAGAGTAAAATATAGAACTACTAAAGGTGTACTTATTTCAATAAAAGGAACTAAAGCTTATATTGAGAATGATATGGGGATGAAAGTACAAGTTAAATTAGCTGATTTACAAAAATCAGGTAATCCTCCAAAAGTAAAGAAAAAACCTATTAAAGCAACTGTTACAATTCAAAAACCATCATCAGGCCATGTTAAATTAGATTTACATGGACAAAGAAGTGATGAAGCAGTTGATAATTTAGATAAGTTTTTATCAGATGCTTTAATTGCTGGTTTTGATGAAGTTTTAGTTTACCATGGAATTGGTACTGGAAAATTATCATATGCAGTTAAGCAGTTCTTAGATTCTCATCCAAGTGTTAGTGGATATACTGATGCACACCCAAGTCAAGGTGGTTTTGGAGCAAAGGTAATAAAGTTATAAAAGCTTTATTACCTTTTTAGTATTAATCTTTTAAAGACTTAATAAAATTCTCCATAGTATCATTTGCAGCTTCATTAGGTGCCTCTAAATAGTTTATAACATAAGAATCCTCAAGTTCACAAACTCCAATACTTCTAGGCCTTACTGCTAATACTTCAGGCGTTGGTAACTCTTTTCCAAAACAAAATATTATATTTTTAGCAGCTTTTATACTTTCATTGATTTCTCCCATTTCTAAAGCTGAAGTATGAGCATATTGATCAAAAATTGAAATAAATGCAATTACAGGATGTGCATCAATTTTTACTTGTAATGCATTTATAATTTCATCTACACTTTTATATTTTAATTCATCTTTTTTAAACTCTATTTCAAAAATATGATATTTATCTTTAAATATTTTTTGTTTCATTTTTTATCCTTTATTTAATTGAAAGAAAAGATTTTATAGCACAATCCATTCTTTCTTCAATGTCTTTTGCATCTATATTCATATAATCTGTTTGTATTTTATAAACTAATTTATTATCTAGTTTAAACTCAAATAATAAATATCCTGCATAAAGTTTTGATTTAGGACCTTTTTTACCTTTATCTTCTTTATCATTTTCATATATATAATAATCAATTAAAAGTTTTTTATCATTTGGTATATCATATTTTATATATGTATTTAAAACTTTGTTTAAAGTTTCATCTGCTTGTTCTACAGTTAAAATGTTTATTAAATGGCTTGGCATTAGTTTTGAATACTCAATATTTGATTTAATTATAAAGTTATTTGTTTCTATTAGATTGTTTGTTTCCCATATTGGATGTTCAAAATCAATCTTTTCAAAAGTAATTGTTTTTTCTTGGCATTGTAGTCTTTTTTGTTTTGGATCAAATTTATTAACTTCTTCAAAAACTGCGAATGTAACGAATAGTATTACAAGAATTAAAATTCCTGGTAGTATTTTGTTCATAAGTTTTCCTTATTTGTTTATTATTAATTTTAATTATACTTTAGGAATGATATCAGATAAACTATTATATGTCAATAAATAAAAGTTATAAGAATAGCTTATAGTAAAGAATAAATCTTTACTATATTATTTTGATAGTTTTAAATCAATGTTAGATGTTTTTTTAGATTGAGTTTTTACTTCAATTTTTTTAGATAGTTTTACTTGTTTTGCATTTATCTTTTTTTCATTTAATAAATAGTTTTTAATATTTGTTACTCGATTTAAAGCAAGTTTTGCTAAAAGAGATTTACTAATTTCTTGTTTTGAAATAATATACTCTTCTAAACTACTTTTATATCCTTTTTCATCTTTAGCATACTGCTGTTTTAAAGGCTTAAGTTTTTGGTCAAAATCTTCATATATATCTTCTAATAGTTCTAGATACTCTTCTTTATAATCTTTATCTTTTACATTTTTTAATTCATTTGAAACAATTTTATCAAATTTTGATTTTTTAAGAGCTTTTAAATCTTTATCTTTATCATAAGAAGGATTGAATTCTAAGACTAAGTTTGGACGTTTATTTAGTATTTGAACTATCTTATCAAGTGTTTCTTTTTGAATAGGTGTAACCACATCTTCTCCATAGTCAAAATCTACACTATTAATTTCATTTGCATCAAAGCCAAAAATTGCTCCAAGAAGAGAAAATGGTGCTGTAATTGCTTTAGTAATTAAATTAACAAAGGCTTTCCAAACAATAGGTGCAATAGAAAATTGTGGGTCATCCATATTTCCACTTACAGGAATACTTAAGTCAATTACCCCATTTGAATCTTCAAGTAGGGCAATTGCTAATTCTAATGGAAGTGAAACCGCATCTTTACTTTCAACTTTTTTACCAAGTTTTAACTTTGTAATAACTATATTATTTTTAGCATCTAGATTTGATTTTTGAACATTATATTTTAAATCTAAGTCTAGTTTTCCACTCTCTAACTCTTTTCCTATAAACTTACCAGTATAAGGTGTAAAGTTTTGCATAGAGATATTTTTAAATAACATATTAATATCTGTTAAAATCTTTAAACTTTTTGGATGAACAATTCCTGTTATTTGAGTTGTTCCATATTTATCAACAACCCCATTTACTTTAAGTTTTGAAGTTGTACTTTTTGTAGTATCAAGTTTAGATACTTTTCCATTTAACTTACTAATAATTGTTTTAAAAGGAAGTGGTAAATTTTGATCTTCAAAAGATAGTGTTGCATTATTTATATTTATTGGACCAATATTTAATTTTGCACTTTCTTCTTCTTTTGCTTTTTTTGTTTCTTTCTTTACTACTGTTTTTTCATCAACTTTCGTATTGTTTTTTCCTAAAACAACAGAAATATCAGGCTTTGTAATATTTGTTTTTAAAATCTTTAAACCTTTTTTACTATTTGAAATACCAGTAATACTTATATCAATATTTTTTGCAATAATATTACTTTTATCTTTTTTATTTACAATAGATAAACTTGGGTCATAAACTCTAATTGAATCAAGACTTAATGAGTTCTTTCTTTGTTTTAGTCTATTTACATTTATTTTCATCTCTTTTGAATAGATATCTGTTTTATTTTTTATATCTTTAAATGTTAATGAACCTTTTGATATTTTTGCTGTTTTGATTGATATATCATTTTTATTTAATATAAATGAACTTATATTTGCATTTATTTTATTAATATCTATTGCTAAGTTATTTGCTTTATCATTGATATTAAGTTTTGGATTTATAAGTGCAATTGATGCCATAGTTATCTTAGGACCATTGATATTTAGTTTGTTTACTTGTAAATTTGTGTTTTTAGTGTCTACATCTAATTTAGACTTTAAATCTCTAAACTTTACAGCTGGTGTGTCTAGTTTAATTTTATTTATTGAAATAATTGACTTGATAATATTTAACTCAGTAGTTAATAAATTAGTACTCTTAGTTTGAATATCTAAGTTGTTTTTTAAATCTTTAAAGTGAAGTTTTGGAGTGTTTAGTTTTATTTTTGAAATATAAATATTTGAGTCTTTAACTTTTAAACTATTAAGATTTATTTTTGGCTTATTTAAATTGATATCTAATGAAGATTTTTTATCTTTAAAAGAAATATCATTTTGTGAAATATTTATATTATTAATATCAATATTATTGTTTAGAATTGATAGCTTATCAAAAGAAATCGTGTTTTTATTTAAGTTAACATTCATTGCATTTTTATTATCAATATATGCTATGTCTGGATTTGATATCTTAAGTTTATTTAGTAAAATATCTGAGCCTGTAACTTTTATACTAGATATATCTGTATTAAAGTTTTTTGTTTTAACACTTGTATTATTAACCTTATCACTAAAAGTTAAATCCAAGTTTGTTTGTTTGATATTTGATACTAAAATATTCCAAGGTTTTACTACTTCTTCTTTTACTTCTTTTTTAGTTTCAACTTTAGTAGTTGTTTGTTTTACTAGTTTACTTAAATTAAGACCGTTCTTATCACTAATTATACTTGTTTGTAAGTCTTTTATATTTATATTTTTTACTTTAATATCTTGCTTTAATAAATCAAGGTTTAATTTTTCAATTATAAGTTTATTAAGTTTTGCAATACTACTTTTATTTTGACTGATATCTATATTTGAAAGCTCTAGTTTTTGTGTTTCTAATTTCAAGTCAAAATCATTTTGTGTATTAATATTGTAATTTAAAGCTAAATCAAATCTAGCATTGTCATTAATATCAAAGTTTAATATCTCTTTTTGTTGATTAAGTATTTCTTTTAATCGTAAATCAATTATTTCAGCTTTTCCATACATCTTAAAAGGAAGAGTATTAAAAGCACCACTTAATGATACTTTTGTATGTTCATTTATTTTAAATTGTAAATCGTTTGAAGCTAAACTATTTTTATAAGTTCCTACATCATGTAGAATATAGTTGGCATTATTTATACTTAAGTTATATGGTTTATCTTTTCTTTGTTTTGTATAGTTGATATTCATATTTAGTAAAGAGATTTTTGATACTAAAAACTTAATATCAGAAGCTTCTTCATCTTTTTTTACTGCTTCTTCTTTCTTCTCTTCTTTAACTTTTACTATTTTTGTTAAGTTAATAGTTCCATCTAAACTCTCTTCTATATTTACAGTAGCATCTTGAAGTAAAACTTCTTGTAAACTAATATGTGCTTCAAGAATAGATCTTAATAGTGCGATATTTAACTTAAACTGTGAAAAAGAGATTGTTTTATTGCCTTTTTCATCTGCAAGAGCTAAGTTATGAATTTTTGCTTCTAAAGTAAAAGGATTAAATTCTACTTTTTCAACGCTTGTTTTTAAAGTCAAATTTTCATCTAAATTTTTTACTAATTGTTCTTGTATTACATTAGGAATAAGTTTAAATCCAATTGTTATGTAAATTGCCAGAAAAAAACATAACCAATAAAAATATTTTTCTATTTTGCCCATTATAAACCCTTTTTAATTTTCTTCAAATTTATATATATTATTAAATAGTTGTCTAATTAATTATAACGAATATAATATCAATTTTGATACAATCACGTATTAA
>NZ_WFKJ01000036.1 GCF_009208075.1 Poseidonibacter ostreae
TTAGATTAATCCAACAGCAAAGACAAATGAAAGTGGATAAATTAAGACATTCATATATCTAAATATTGGTGTCATTTTTACATTTATTGGCATTACTTCTTCTAAAGAAGAGCCATTTGAAAGTTTTTGCATCATATTTAATTTAAATGCAATATCTAAAAATTTTATTACTAAGATTGAACTCATCCAAAAAGAAAAATTACTTAAGTAAATAGAGACGAATATTGTATAAAAAAAAGAAAGATGTAAAGTGAAGTATAAAAAAATACTTTTTTTGTACATTGTGAAATTGTTAGAAATTAAACCATACATTGAATCTGACTTCTGCCAGTTTGATTCAAATAGTTCAACAGTTATAAAAATAAGTAGTAGGGAAAAAATATCCATAAAGTAAATTAACAATAAGGCAAAGCCTTATTGTTTATTATTTAGTGTTCAGATGAAGAAAATTTAACTTTTTTGTCTTTGTATAAACCAGTTCCAACAGGAATTGTTCTACCAATAACAACATTTTCTTTTAAGTCTTCTAACATATCCATTTTTGCAGAAATTGCAGCTTCTGTTAATACTTTAGTAGTCTCTTGGAAAGATGCAGCTGAAATAATAGAATCAGATGTAACTGCAGCTCTTGTAATACCAAGTAATAATGGTTCAGCAATAGCTGGTTGTCCACCAAGTTTAATAATTCTTTCATTTTCGATTTTAAATCTCTTTTTAGAAATCATATCTCCAACAATAAACTTAGTATCTCCACCATCAAGGATAGAAACTTGTCTTAACATTTGAGATGTAATTACCTCAATATGTTTATCTGCAATATTAACCCCTTGAGATCTATATACTTGCTGTACTTCAGATACAATAAAGTAATGAAGTGCTTTATCACCTAAAATTCTTAATACATCATGAGGTGAAGTTTGACCATCTGTTAATGCTTCACCAGCATGTACAAAGTCACCTTCATTTACTAAGATTTGCTTAGATTTTTCTGCTAAATACTCAGCTTTATTACCAACTTCATCAGTAATAATAATTCTTTGTTTATTTCTTAATGGCTTACCAAAAGAAACAATACCATCAAATGATGATAATAATGCAATATTCTTTGGTCGTCTAGCTTCAAATAATTCAGATACTCTTGGAAGTCCCCCAGTAATATCTTTAGATTTTTGAGTTGCTTTTGGTGTTTTACCAATAATATCAGCTATTTGTACTTTTTTACCCTCTGCAACATTTAATGATGTTTTAGGATCTAAAGAGTATCTAATGATTTGGTCATCTTCAGTTGCTAATACAACTGTAGGTTTATATCCACTTGGAATATATTCATTAACAACTAATTTAGAAGTACCTGTTAATTCATCAAATTGCTCAGAAACAGTTACACCTGGAATAATATCTTCAAATGAAATTGTACCAGCTTTTTCTGCAATTGTAGGATTTGCATATGGATCCCACTCTGCAATTACAACTTGCTCAGCATTTTCTGGAACTGCGATAACTGAATCTTTTTCAACTTCAATATTATCATTTAATTCAACAATAGAACCTCTAGCAATATAGTGTCTTAAAGCTTCTCTACCCTCAGCATCAACGATAACTGCGAATAAACCTTTATCAACAACTTTTTCACCAGATTTGATATCATCTCTTCTTTCTAAATAGTCACCAGTTAATTTATAATATTTAACCACACCTTTAGATCCAGATATAATCTTAGAAGTAATAGGAGCTCCATCTTCAACTCTTAATTCAGATGCAAATGGAACCCTGTTTGGTACATTCCAACCATCTTTAATAATTTCAACAATAGATTCGTTTTCTTCTACTTCTTCACCATTTTTGTATGGTAAGTATAGTTTACCTTCAATTTTACCAGAAACACCTGCAAGCTCATTAGCTTTAGCAACATCATTCTTTCTTAAATAGAATTGTTTAGAATCTTTAGCATTAGAAATAGTTAAAATTGTATCTTCGTGTAATGTTTCAACTGAAACTTTACCTTTAAATGGTGCATTAATTTTTGGCTCTACTAAAAGGATACCTGCATTTCTTCTATTTGCAACAATTGCTTGTCCAGCTGAATTAGTATATTTCTTGATATTGTAGTATCTAATGAAACCTTCTTTATCAGCTTTTAATTCTCTCTCAGTTTGAGTTGCACTTGCAGTTCCCCCAACGTGGAAAGTTCTTAATGTAAGTTGAGTTCCTGGCTCACCAATAGATTGAGCAGCAACAACACCAACAGCTTCACCAGGAGTTGCTTTTCTTTGCTCTCCTAAGTTAAGACCATAACATTTAGAACATAAACCATGCTCAACTTTACAAGTTAATGGAGTTCTAATTACTACAGATTTTACTTCAGCTTCTGCAACAACTCTTGCATTTTCTTCAGTAATTAAAGTACCCTCAGTAAATAAAATTTCATTTGAAATTGGGTCAATAATATCTTCAGCAATCACACGACCAGTGATTCTTTCTTCTAAACTTTCAATTAATTCATTACCTGAAGTAATATCAGTAATTTCAATACCTTCGTGAGTACCACAATCTTCAATTGTAATTCTTACATTTTGAGATACATCAATCAGTTTTCTTGTTAAATACCCTGCATTGGCAGTTTTTAAAGCTGTATCTGCAAGACCTTTTCTAGCACCGTGAGTAGAAATAAAGTACTCAAGCACATTTAAACCTTCACGGAAGTTAGAAATAATTGGTGTTTCAATAATAGTCCCATCTGGCTTAGCCATAAGACCCCTCATACCTGCAAGTTGTCTAATCTGTGCAGCAGAACCTCTAGCCCCTGAATCAGCCATCATATAAATAGAGTTGAATCCATCTTTATCAGTCTCAACTAAATTCATCATCTCTGAACCAAGTTTATTATTAACTTCTGTCCAAATATCAATAATCTTATTATATCTTTCTTGCTCAGTTAATAAACCTTGAGAGAATTGTTTTTGAACTTCAATAACTTCTTTCTTAGATTTAGCAACGTGACCAGCTTTAGATTCAGGAACATTAATATCATCAATAGAAATTGAAATACCAGCACTAGTTGCAAATTTAAAACCTAAGTTCTTTAAGTTATCTAAGAATTTAGGAGTTACTTCGTAACCACCATGCTTATAAATATAATCAACTAAAATACCAATATCTTTTTTCTTTAAAATTTTATTCCATAAATTAACTGGAACAAAATCAGGTAAGATATCATGAATAATTAATCTACCAACAGTAGTATGAATTACTTTTCCATCAATTTGTGTTCTAATTTTTGCATGTAAATCTACTTGCTTCATATCTAAAGCAATAGATGCTTCATCAACACCTGTAAATAATTTATGCTCACCTTTAACACCATCTTTTTCTAATGATAAGTAGTAAATACCTAAAATCATATCCTGAGAAGGTACTGCAATAGCTCGTCCTGATGCAGGTAAAAGAATATTCATAGATGACATCATAAGAATCTTAGCTTCTGCAACTGCTTCTTGTGATAATGGAACGTGAACTGCCATTTGATCTCCATCAAAATCGGCATTAAACGCAGCACACACTAATGGGTGAAGTCTAATTGCTTTTCCATCAATTAATACTGGGTGGAAAGCTTGAATAGATAATTTATGAAGAGTTGGTGCTCTGTTTAACATAATTGGATAATCATCAACTATTTCATTTAAACATTCCCAAACTTCATTAGTTTCACTCTCAATTAATCTCTTTGCAGATTTTAATGTAGTAGCGTAACCTTTTTCTTCAAGTTTAGCCATTAAATGTGGTTTAAACAGCTCTAAAGCCATTTTTTTAGGAATACCACATTGGTCCATATTTAATGTAGGTCCAACAACAATTACAGATCTACCAGAGAAATCAACTCTTTTTCCAAGTAAGTTTTGTCTAAATCGACCTTGCTTACCTTTAATAATTTCAGATAATGATTTTAAAGGTCTTTTATTTGCACCCTTAACAGCATTAGCAGTTTTACCATTATCAAATAAAGCATCAACAGCTTCTTGAAGCATTCTCATTTCATTTCTAATAATGATTTCTGGAGCATCAAGTTCTGTTAATCTTTTAAGTCTGTTATTTCTGTTAATAACTCTTCTATATAAGTCATTTACATCAGAAACTGCAAACTTTCCACCATCAAGTGAAACAAGTGGTCTTAAATCTGGTGGAAGAACTGGTAATTGAGTTAACATCATCCATTCTGGTCTATTACCAGAATTAATAAAGTTTTCAACTACTTTTAATCTTTTGATTAAAGTTTTTCTCTTAGCTTCAGATTTAGTAGCACCCATATCTTCTTTTAAAGTAACTAAAAGTTCAAATAAATCAATAGTTTCTAATAAATCTCTTACAATTTGTCCACCCATATTTGCAGCAAAACCAGTATGTTCGAATAAATCAGAAATTGTTCTATATTGTTCTTCATTTAAAATGTCGTATTTTAAAACTTTTTTAGTTTTTTCATTATCATAGTAAGCATCACCAGCATCAGATACAATGTATGCTTCATAATATAATACTCTTTCAAGGTCTTTTAATTTTACACCTAATAAAGTACCAATTCTTGTAGGTAATGATGAAACCATCCAAATATGAGCAACAGGAGATACTAAATCAATATGCCCCATTCTATGTCGTCTAACTTTTGAAGAAGTTACTTCAACTCCACATTTTTCACAAACAACACCTTTATATCTCATCTTTTTGTATTTACCACAAAGACATTCGTAATCTTTTACTGGTCCAAAAATTTTCGCACAAAATAAACCGTCTCTTTCAGGCTTAAGTGTTCTGTAGTTAATAGTTTCAGGTTTCTTAACTTCACCAGATGACCATGAAAGAATCTTTTCAGGACTAGCAAGTCTTAATTGAAAGGCCGAAAAATCTGTCGGTCTTTCTAATTCTTTTATTTCAATAGGTTGTAATATTTTCTCAGTTTTACTCATTATTTTCTACCTCTTCAAAAATCTCTACATCAAGTCCTAGAGCTTTAAGCTCTTTTGTTAATACAAAGAATGTTTCTGGAACACCAGAAGCTGGAACATTTTCACCGTTTGCAATTGCTCTATATGCTTTTGTTCTACCTTCAATATCATCAGATTTAGTTGTTAACATCTCTTTAAGAACATTAGTAGCACCATATGCTTCTAAAGCCCAAACTTCCATTTCTCCAAATCTTTGACCACCGAATAATGCTTTACCACCAACTGGTTGTTGAGTAACAAGAGAGTAAGGTCCAGTAGATCTTGCATGTACTTTTTCATCAACTAAGTGATGAAGTTTAAGCATATACATGTAACCTACATTTACTCTTTCTTTCATAATTTCACCAGTAGTACCATCAGTTAATGTAGTTTTACCATCTAAATCAACTTTTGCTAATTCAAATAATTTAACAAATTCTGCTTCTCTAACACCATCAAATACTTGAGTTGCGAATCTTACACCTTTAGTCCAATCTTGACCATATTTAACTAATTCATCATCTGATAAAGAATCCATAAATTCTTTTCCATTCATAAGTTTAGCCACTTGTGCAATTTCACCCATCTTAGTTCTAAGTTCTTTAATAAAATCAGCTTTTTTAGCATCAAATATATCTTGAATTTGAGCTCCAAGTTTCATTCCAACTAGACCTAAGTGTACTTCAAGAATCTGACCGATGTTCATTCTTGATGGAACTCCAAGTGGGTTAAGAATAACATCTACAGTTGAACCATCTTCTAAGTAAGGCATATCAACTTGAGGAACAATATTAGAAACAATACCTTTATTTCCATGTCGTCCTGCCATTTTATCCCCAACTTTTATCTTTCTTTTAGTTGCGATATAAACTTTTACTTGTTTAATAACACCTGATGGTAAAATATCATCGTGCTCTAATACTTGTAATTTTTCTTCATGGTCATCTCTTAATTGAGATTTTTGCTTAATAAAGTGCTCTTTAATATCATTATATGTATTTTCAATATCAGACCCAAAAGATGCAACAACTTTTTTCATTGCAAATCTATTTACAGTTTCTAAAACTTCTAAAGGAATATTATTTCCTTTTGCATATGTAACTTCATCTAATTCAACATCTTTAGATAAAACTGCTTTTGATAATAAATCATTAATCTTTAAGATTTCTTCTCTATCTAACATTAAAAGTTTATCATGATGCTTAACATCTAATTCAGCTTTTTCTGCTTCAATTTCTGCAACTGCTCTTTCGTCTTTTTCATATCCTTTTTTAGTGAATACTTTAACGTCAACAACAGTTCCTTCCATAGAAGTAGGAGTTACTAATGATTTATTAATAACATGACCAGCTTTTTCACCGAAGATTGCTCTTAAAAGTCTTTCTTCTGGAGTTGGTTTAATTTCACCTTTAGGTGTAACTTTTCCAACAAGAATCATTCCAGGTTTAATGTAAGTTCCTACTTTAATAATACCTGAGTTATCTAAATGAGTAATAGACTCTTCTTTAACACCTGGTAAATCTCTAGTAATCTCTTCATTACCATGTTTAAGCTCTCTACACTCAACATCTTTTTCATAAATATGAATAGAAGTAAAGGCATCTTCTTTAATTAATCTCTGAGAAAGTACAATCGCATCTTCGTAGTTATAACCATTCCAAGGCATGAATGCAACCATTGCATTAACACCAACAGCTAACTCACCATTATCCATAGAAGGACCATCAGCAATTACTTGACCAGCTTCAACAATTGCACCTTCTTTAGTACCAATTCTTTGACCAAATGAAGTGTTATTATTTGTTCTAACATTTTTAGAAACATTATAGTGATCAATGAAAGCACCGTTTTCATCTTCACCTCTGATATAAATATTCTTAGCATCAGCTTTTTCAATTACACCAGCTCTTTTTGCTTTAATAGCTTCCCAAGCATCTCTTGCAACTGTTTTTTCTAAACCAGTTCCAACTACAGGAGCATTAGGACTTAATAATGGAACAGCTTGTCTCATCATATTCGATCCCATTAAGGCTCTGTTGGCATCATCATGCTCTAAGAATGGAATTAATGAAGCCGCAACTCCCATAACCATTTGAGATGAAATATCAATTAAATCAATTTTATTTTTATCAACTAATAAAATTTCACCATCTTGTCTAGCTTCTGTTAAGGCTTCTAAAATCTTTCCATTATCATCAACTTTTGTTGAACCAGGAGCAATTACTAAACCTTCTTCTTGAGTTGCTGTATAGTATTTAATTTCATCACTTACAACACCATCTTTAACAGTTTTATAAGGTGCTTCAATAAATCCTAATTCATTAACTTTTGAGAATGTAGATAATGTATTAATAAGACCAATATTTTGACCCTCTGGAGTTTCAACTGGACAAATTCTACCATAGTGAGTTGCGTGAACATCTCTTACTTCAAATCCTGCTCTTTCTTTAACAAGACCACCTTCACCAAGTGCAGAAAGTCTTCTTTTATGAGTAACTTCAGATAATGGATTTGTTTGATCCATAAATTGTGATAACTGTCCAGATGTAAAGAACTCAGTAATAGTTGATGTAATCATTTTTGAATTTACTAAATCATGAGGCATAATGTCTTCTAAAGTACCAGATAATGTAGTCATTTTATCTCTGATAGCTTTTTGCATTTTAATTAAACCAGAATGTAACTCATTTGATAATAACTCACCAATAGCTCTAATTCTTCTGTTTCCTAAGTGATCTCTATCATCAATATGACCGTGACCAGCTTTTACTTTTACAAGATATTGAACTGTTTTAATAACATCTTCATAAGTAAGAACTGTTACATATTCAGGAACATTAACACCAAGTTTATGGTTCATCTTCATTCTACCAACTTTTGTTAAGTCATATCTTTCTGGATCAAAGAATAATTTTTTAACAAACTCTTTAGCAGCTTCTTTAGTAACAGGCTCACCTGGTCTCATAACTTTATAGATTCTAATAGCTGATAAATCATTTTCATCATCTAATTGCTCAGTTTGCTTTAATAATTTTAAAGATTCAGCATCAGCTTTAAATGCGTTGATAATAGAATCATCAACACCTGTTGCAAGATCATTTGCAATATCAAAGTTTTCAAAACCTAAGTCTAATAATTTCTTTAATTTTAATTCATCTAAATTAGTTAATGCATCAAATAATACTTCACCAGATTCTGGATCAAAAATAGTATTAGCTGTGTATCTTTCCATTAATAATTCAATTGGATATTCAACTAATTCTAAACCACCTTCAACTAAAGCTTTTGCTTTTCTATCAGTAAGTCTTTTACCAGCAGCAACAATTAAATTACCTTTTTCATCTTTTACATCAAATTCAATTCTTCCTGTAAAATCATCTGGATTAAATTTAGTTAAGAATTTATTATTTTTAATCTTAACATTTAATACTGGGTAGAATAATTTGATGATATCTTCTTTAGAGTACCCAAGTGCTCTGAAAAGAATAGTTACAGGAACTTTTCTTCTTTTATTAATTCTTACATAAAGAATATCTTTAGCATCATACTCAAAGTATAACCAAGAACCTCTATCTGGAATAATTTGACCAGTATAGATTAATTTGTTATCAGCTGTATTTGATTCATCTTCTTTGAAAATTACACCTGGAGATCTGTGAAGTTGGTTTACAACAACTCTTTCAACACCATTAACAATAAATGACGTTCTATCAGTCATTAAAGGAATCTCTCTAATAAATAGAGCTTGTTCTTTCATATCTTTAACGCCGATTTTTTCACCAGTCTTTTCGTCTAAATCCCATAAAGTTAATCTAATATTAATTTTTAATGGAATTGAGTAAGTAAGACCTCTTACCATAGATTCTCTAACATCATATTTTGGTTTACCAACATCACTACCTAAGTAATCTAAAGTAATTCTGTTTTGGGCATCATGGATTGGGAAAATTGACTTAAATACTTTTTCTATACCAGCTGTTGATCTATCTTCTTGACCAACTTTTAAAAATGTTTCATAAGAGTTTTGCTGTAATTGTAATAAGTTCGGAATTTCGATTTGTTGAGGATTTTTTGCAAAATCAACTCTAAGTCTATTACCAGATTTTAAAGAGTTTAACATTATCGGCCTTGTAGTAAATTTTGGTTAAGTTAAGCTTTATAGCACATAAAGCACAAAAGCATCCGTAAAGGATAGGGTTAAAATTTCATTAAATTCTAACCTTAGCCTTCAAAGATGCTATTCTTTATACAAGGCATTTAAGCCTTGTATAACAAGTTTATAAAATTACAAGTGTAATTATTTAACTTCTACAGTTGCTCCAGCAGCTTCTAATTCAGCTTTTGCAGCTTCAGCGTCTTCTTTAGAAACACCTTCTTTAATAACTGCACCAGCTTCTTCAGCAGCAGCTTTAGCTTCTTTTAATCCTAAACCAGTTAACGCTCTAATTACTTTAATAACGTTAATTTTTTTAGCACCAGCATCTTTGATGATTACATCAAATTCAGTTTTTTCTTCAACTGCTTCAGCAGCTCCACCAGCTACACCAGCAACTGCAACAGGTTGTGCAGATACACCAAACTTTTCTTCAAATTCTTTAACTAATTCTGATAATTCAAGTACTGATAAACCAGAAATATATTCTAATACGTCTTCTTTAGAAATTGCCATTTATTATTCCTTATTTTTTATATTTATTTTTATTTATAGCTTAATTAAAATTAAGCTGCTTCTTCTTCTTTTTTCTTTCTAAGTGCATCAAGCCCAATAGTAAAGTTTGTAAGTGGTGCCATCCAAGTAGCTGCAAGCATACCAAGAAGTTCATCTCTAGATGGTAACTTAGCGAATGCATTAACAGTTGCAAGATCAGCAATCTCACCTTCAATAATCCCTGACTTGATTTCAAATTTATCTTTTTTAGTTGAAGCAAATTTATCAGCTACTTTACAAGCAGAGATTTGATCTTCAGACCATAAGAAAATATTTGTTCCAGTTAAGGCTACATCTCCTAACTCAGCATTTTTAACTGCTACAGTTACAAGAGTATTTTTAGCAACTTGAACTTTAGTTCCGTTAGCTCTAGCATCGATTCTTAATGATTCTAACTCTTTATGAGTAATTCCATTATAACCACATACTACAATAGCTTGAGAATTTTTAAATTCAGATGTTAAATTTTCAATTATTTCTAGTTTTTGTTGTTTATTCATTGTTTCTCCCTTCAAAACATCGACTTCGGTAGGACTTATTAAAAACGGGAAGCTTTTAACCCACTGTCTTCAGTTTTTATTTCAGTGCTTTGAACACTCAATAATAAAGATAAATTATCTATATTATTGAATGTTGAAAAAATTAAATAAGGAAGAAATCCTTATTTAATATCCATTAATTCTGAAGCATCAACATTAATTGATGGTGACATAGTTAATGAAATAGCTGCATTAGAGATATATCTACCTTTTGCAGATGCTGGTTTTTGTTTGTTAATTGCTGCAACGAATGCTTCAATATTTTCTTTGATTGCTTCAGTAGAGAAAGAAATCTTTCCAACTGCTGCTTGCATGTTACCTTTTTTATCAACTCTATATGATACTTGACCACCTTTAGCATCATTAACTGCTTTAGTAACGTCCATAGTAACTGTTCCAACTTTAGGATTTGGCATTAAACCTTTTGGTCCTAAAACTCTACCTAATTTTCCAACAAGTCCCATACAATCAGGAGTTGCAATTAAAACATCAAAGTCAATGTTTCCAGCCATTACAGTTTCAACTAAATCGTCGTTACCAACAATATCAGCACCAGCTGCTTTAGCTTCGTCAACTTTAACACCTTTTGCAAAAACTGCAACTCTAACAGTTTTACCTGTACCATGTGGAAGTACAACTGCACCTCTAATCATTTGGTCAGCATGTCTTGGATCTACATTTAAGTTAAGTGCTACTTCAACACTTTCGTCAAATTTTGTAGACTTTAATTCTTTTAATAAAGTACAAGTATCAGCAAGAGAGTAATCTCTTAATTCAATTTTTTCTTTTAATGATTTATATCTTTTTGCCATTTTATTTCTCCGCAATATTTTATTTTTTTGCTTCCAGCATTTAAAAAGTCTGCTGGTTAGACTTAATGTTTTTTAACTAAATATTAAATTTCAGTTGTAATTCCCATAGATCTTGCAGAACCAGCAACAATTTTTGCAGCTTGATCTTTATCATCAGTATTTAAATCAGCGATTTTCATATCAACGATTTCCATAATTTGATCTTTTGTTAAAGAACCAATTTTGTTTTTAAGTGCGTTATCTGAACCTTTTTTAATTCCTGATACTTTTTTAATTAAATCAGTCATTGGTGGTTGTTTTAACTCAAATGTGAAACTTTTATCTGAATAAACAGTGATTTCTACAGGGATGTTAAATCCAGCTTTATCTTTAGTCTTTTCATTGAATGCTTTACAGAATTCCATGATATTAATACCTCTTTGACCTAATGCAGGTCCAACAGGTGGTGATGGGTTTGCAGCACCAGCAGGTATTTGTAATTTAAGTTTACCGTCTACTTTCTTTGCCATACTATTCCTTTTTATTTTAATGATTTTTTTAATGATTAGGCATTAGGAAATAAAACTATGTAAGAAGCAAGTTTTATTGCCTAATGCCTAAAAAAGAGTAATTAAACTACTCTTTCTACTTGTGAATATGAAATTTCAACTGGAGTATTTCTTCCAAAAATTGAAACATTTAATTTTAACATTCCTGAAGCCATATCAAAGTCTTCAACAATTCCGTTAAAGTTTGCAAATGGACCTTCATTTACTCTAACCATTTCACCTTCATCAAATGAAACTTTAGGTTTTGCAGCTGCTCTGTTATTTACTTTATCTAAGATTGCAGTAATATCTTTTTCAGATAAAGGTGTTGGTTTTTTTGATTCACCAATAAATCTACCTACTTTTGGCATTGCTTGTATCCCATGCCATAATTCAGTGTCTAATTCAATTTTTGCAAAAGCATACGCTGGATAGAGCGGTCTTTCAACTATTGATTTTTTACCTTTTTTAATTTCAATTAAATCTTCAGTAGGAACTAATACTTCAGCTATTCTTCCGTCTGCCATTTCTTCAGATAATTGAATTAGTGCTCTTTTTACTGCTAGTTCACTACCAGAGTAAGTTTGAATTGCGTACCATTTATGTGCCATTATTCTATTCCTTAATTCATTATAGAAGATAAGCTTAAAGACATAACAGCGTCAATTAATGCTAAAAATAAAGATATTACAGTAACAACAATAAATACAGATAAATATGCTGATCTAATTTGTTCTTTTATAGGGAAGATAACTTTAAAAAGTTCTTCTTTAGCATTTTTATAATAAGTTTTTAATTTATTCACAACGACTCCAAGGTATTAGTTAAATAAGCTTTTAAATTCTTTTAAAAAAAGTCGAAACTTCTTTAAAAAAAATTCTTAAGTATATTAATAGGACGGGAATTATATCCAAAAAAACTTTATATTAGCTTAGGTTAGTTATCAAGGAAAGAATATATGATTAGTTTATTGTTTTAAATATATTTTGATTTTGTATTTTTGAAAGTGGCAGGCCAGGAGGGACTCGAACCCACAACCGTCGGATTTGGAATCCGGCGCTCTACCATTGGAGCTACTGACCTATTTTATAAAAGAGGAAGAAGCAAAAGCTTCTTCCTAGAGTCTTACGATTTTAATTTCACTTCTTTATGTAAAGTGTGTTTTTTTAATCTTGGACTATATTTTTTAGTCTCAAACTTTTCAGTATGAGTCTTAGGATTTTTCATAGTAGTGTAGTTAATATCACCACACTCTTGACATTTAAGTCCTATTTTGATTCTCGTTCCAGTTGCCATCTATTATCCTTACTTGATAATTTCAGCAACAACACCAGCACCAACAGTTCTACCACCTTCTCTAATAGCGAACTTTGTTCCCTTTTCAAGAGCGATTGGAGCAACTAAAGCTACAGTCATTTCAACGTTATCACCAGGCATAACCATTTCAGTACCTTCAGGTAAAGTACAAGAACCAGTTACGTCAGTTGTTCTAACATAGAATTGTGGTCTGTATCCAGAGAAGAATGGAGTGTGTCTACCACCCTCTTCTTTAGAAAGGATATACACTTCACATCTGAATTCAGTATGTGGAGTAATTGTACCTGGCTTAATAAGAACTTGTCCTCTTTGAACGTCTTCTTTTTTAATACCTCTAATTAAGATACCAGCATTATCACCAGCTTCTGCATATTCCATTTCTTTTCTAAACATTTCAACACCAGTTACAGTAGTTGTTTGAGTTTCTTTTAAACCTACGATCTCAATTTGATCACCTAAGTTAATTCTACCTTTAGAAATAGCACCAGTTACAACTGTTCCTCTTCCTGAGATAGAGAAAACATCTTCAACAGGCATTAAGAAATCTTGTTCAGTATCTCTTTTTGGAGTTGGGATGTATGAATCAACAGCATCCATTAATTCCATAATTTTTGCAGACCATGGTCCATTAGTTCCAGCTTTAGCTTCTTCTAATGCTTGGAATGCAGATCCAGCGATGATTGGAGTATCGTCACCTGGGAAATCGTAATCAGAAAGTAATTCTCTAATTTCCATTTCAACTAATTCTAACATCTCTTCTTTATCTTCTTCATCTAATTGATCTTCTTTGTTCATGAAGATAACAATGTAAGGAACACCTACTTGCTTAGATAATAAGATATGCTCTCTAGTTTGAGCCATTGGTCCATCAGTAGCAGCAATAACTAAGATTGCTCCATCCATTTGTGCAGCACCAGTAATCATGTTCTTAACATAATCGGCGTGACCTGGACAATCTACGTGTGCGTAGTGTCTAGTTGCTGTTTCATACTCAATGTGAGAAGTAGCAATAGTAATTCCTCTTTCTCTTTCTTCTGGTGCATTATCGATTTGATCGTAATCCATCATAGTTCCACCACCAGCGTTAGTTAAAACTGCTGAGATTGCTGCTGTTAATGTAGTTTTACCGTGATCAACGTGACCGATTGTCCCGATATTTACGTGCGGTTTACTTCGTTCGAATTTTTCTTTTGCCATAGAATTTTCCTTCTAATTTTTTAGGTTATTGCCCTCTGAGTAGATAAGCCCAGTAGCTTCTCTATTCAGAGGGGATTTGTTATTATTATATAGATATTTGACTATCTATAATTTTTGTGCGTGTATTATATAAAATAAATACTAAAAAAAAACTTAGTGGGATAAAAATTTATAAAGAGTTATAAAAATTGTGCTTAAAACTAAGCTCCCAATAATCAATAAATTAATGGAGCGGGAAACGAGACTCGAACTCGCGACAATCTGCTTGGAAGGCAGAGGCTCTAGCCAACTGAGCTATTCCCGCGCTCATTATAGTGGTGGGAAGAGAAGGACTCGAACCTTCGAAGCCGTAGGCGGCGGATTTACAATCCGCAGGATTTGACCACTCTCCAACCTTCCCGTTGAAAATTATTGTTTCGTTTAGTGTTATTCTAATATAGATAATGCACTATTTAAAAATGGAGCTGGTGAAGGGACTTGAACCCCCGACCTGCTGATTACAAATCAGCTGCTCTAGCCAAGCTGAGCTACACCAGCGCCTAATTTAATGGTGGCTCGAGACAGAATCGAACTGTCGACACAAGGATTTTCAATCCTTTGCTCTACCGACTGAGCTATCGCGCCATTTCTTAAATTGGAGTGGAAGTATACACATAGGATGATTAAAGTTTACTTAAATTAAGAACTAAACTTTTAAATTCTTTTCCTCTTTGTGCATATGATGAAAACTGATCTAGCGAAGCAGCCGCTGGAGAAAGGATTCCAATGCTATTTTCCTTTAAATTTTCATTTATTTTTTTTACTGCTTTTTCTAATTTTTCACAGCTTTCGATTTTAATATTATAAGTTTTACAATAATTTTCTATTCTCTTTATATTAGAACCAATAGCATAAACTGTAATATTAAGCTGTTTAATATTTTCAAATAAAGGAAGTAAATCAGCTCCTTTATCATCACCACCTAGTATTATATGTATATTCATGTCTTTATAAGGTACTAAGGCATTTATTGTTGCATCTACATTTGTAGCTTTTGAATCATTTACCCATATTCTATTTTTATTATCAATAAACTCTTCAACTTTATGCTCATCTATTGTAAAACTATTTATTTTTTCATAATCAATTTCATCAAAAATGATTTTTTTAGCTGCAAGAGCTAAAAGTGCATCTAATAAAAAAGGTTCTTTGAATTTTATTTTGCTTTTATCAATATCAAACTTATTACATAAATCATCACTATTTTTATATATAATTTTATATGCCTTAGTTTTATAATCTTTATATTTTTCTGGAATTATCGCTATTTCACCTTCTTCCATAAAAGACAAAGGCTTTAATTTTGCATTTTCATACTCTTTAAATGAGCCATGCCATGTGATATGGTCTTCTGAAATAGGAAGAAGTAAATATAAGTTTGGTTTTGCAATATTTGTATAATGCAAAGTAAAAGAGGAAGTTTCTAAAATCCAAATAGAAGCTTTAGTATCTAATTTGGATAAAGGAGTACCAATATTCCCACCATAAACTGAATTATAATTGGCAAGTATGTGTTGACACATTTGAGTAGTTGTAGTTTTTCCATTAGTTCCTGATATCCAAATAGAAAAAGGCATTAATTCACTAAATAAGTCATAATCACTTTGTATATTATTGGCTTTTTTAATCATTTCATTATAAGGTGGAATTCCTGGGCTTACAATAGTCTTTTCATTTGAACTTTTATCATATAGTTCAAAATCCTTATCATCATATAATATAGCATTAGGAAATTTATCTTTTATAGCTTGTGCAGTTAATCCTTTTCCAAGTACTCTTATTTCATCATTTAAATTCATATATACTCTTTTCTTGATTATCGTATTTTTAAGCTCATTAAAGCAAGCAGATTAGTCATAAAAGATATAATCCAAAACCTTACAATAATTTTATTCTCTTTCCAGCCTTTTTGCTCAAAGTGATGATGAATAGGGGCCATTAAAAAAACTCTTTTCTTTCTAAGTTTATATGAGCCTACTTGTAAAATTACTGAGACTGTTTCTAGAACAAATATAAAACCAATTACAGCTAATAATATTTCTGATTTTGAAACAATTGCCATATAACCCATAAATGCACCCAAAGGAAGAGATCCTGAATCTCCCATAAATACTTCTGCTGGATGTGAATTAAACCATAAAAAAGCTATTAAGGAACCACCAATTGCTGCACCCATTATTGCTAATTCACCTGCAAGTTTTATATTTGGAACTAAAAGATATGATGAAAATATTGCATGTCCTGTTACATAAACTAAAATAGACAGAGTAAAAAATGCCATTATTGAAGGAACTGTAGCAAGTCCATCCAAGCCATCAGTTAAATTTACAGCATTAGAAGCTGCTACCATTACTAACATCCAAAATAATATAGAGAATAATCCCATATCAAGTAATGGTAATTTATAAAAAGGAGTATAAAGTGTAGTTGTGTGAGAGAAATAGTATAATAATAAACCCACAATACCAGCACATAAAAACTGCAGAACTAATTTAGCTCTAGCACTTAAACCTGCAGAGTTTTCATTTTTTGCAATTTTTGAATAATCATCTTGAATTCCAATTAAAGAAAATAATCCAATTGTTACAAGACCACCTATAATATAGAAATTATTTAACTTTGCAGATAATAAAGTAGCTACAATTGTTGCAAAAATAAATACCATTCCACCCATAGTTGGGGTTCCTGCTTTTGCCTTATGACCATCAGGCGCATGTTCATATATTGGTTGAGATGCGTCTTTTGATTTAGCCCATTTTATAAACTTTGGCATTAAATACATAGTTAAAAAAAACGCAATTATAAAACTTATTCCTGCACGAACTGAAATATATTGAAAAATATTAATGTCTAGATGTCTATAAAACCAGTAAAACAAACTCAAACCTTCATTTTGATATAATACGTGCGATTATATTATATTATACTTTTTAAAAGGTTTAAACAATGACAAACAAAACTATTCTTGTTATTACTGATGGAATTGGGCATAACGAATCATCAAATTTTAATGCATTTTCACAAGCAGTAACTCCAACATATGATAATTTATTTAAAAATACACCTTATTCATTAATTCATACATATGGTAAATACGTTGGTTTACCTAATGGACAAATGGGAAATTCTGAAGTTGGGCATATGACTATTGGTTCAGGAAGGGTTTTATATCAAGATTTAGTAAAAATTAATATTGCTATTGAAGAAGATACACTAAAAGAAAATACTGTATTTAAAGATTGTATGGAAAAATCTAATACGATACATTTACTTGGATTATTAAGTGATGGTGGTGTTCACTCACATATTGAGCACATTATTGCTATGGCAAAAATTGCAAAATCTCAGAATAAAAAAGTTTACATTCATATGATTACAGATGGTAGAGATGTAGCACCTGATTCTGCAAGTAAATATATTAAACAAATTGTAGATATTTGTGATGAAGATATAAAAATTGCTACAATTGCTGGACGATACTATACAATGGATAGAGATAATCGATGGGATAGAATTCAAAAAGGTCATGATGCAATGGCCTTAGGACATCCTAAAACTTTATTATCAGCTGTAGATTTTGTAGAAAACTCTTATAAAGAAGATGTTTATGATGAATTTATTATTCCTACTGCTTTTGAGGGTTATAATGGATTAAAAGAGAATGATTCAATAATATTTTGTAATTTTAGATCAGATAGAATGAGAGAAATCTCATCTGTATTTGCAGATAAAAACTTTTCTCATTTTCCAAAATTTGCACAAAATTTAAATCTTGCAACAATGACTCAATATGATAAGAACATACCACTTCCTATTTTATTCCCAAAAGATAGCCCAAAAAACACTTTAGCTGAAGTTATTTCAAAAGCAGGATTAAATCAACTTCATACTGCTGAAACTGAAAAATATGCACATGTTACATTTTTCTTTAATGGTGGAGTTGAAGAGCCCTTCTTAAATGAAACAAGAGTTTTAACACCCTCACCAAATGTAGCAACATATGATTTACAACCAGAAATGTCAGCTCCTAAAGTTGGAGAAAATGTAAGAGATGCAATGAATAATCAAACTGATTTTATTGTTGTAAATTTTGCAAATGGAGATATGGTTGGTCATACTGGGGATTTTGATGCAAGCGTTAAAGCTGTTGAAGCAGTAGATAAAGAACTTGCTTTAATAATTGAAAAAGTAAAAGAGCAAGGATATAATCTAATACTAACATCTGATCATGGGAACTGTGAGAGAATGAGAGATGAAGAAGGAAATACTTTAACTAATCATACAGTGGGAGACGTTTATTGTTTTATTATGTCAGATAAAGTTAAAGAAGTAAAAAATGGTAGTTTAAATAATATAGCCCCAACAGTATTAAAACTTATGGATTTAGATATTCCTGAAGAAATGGATGAAACTTTAATTAAAAGTTAATTTATAATGTTCAATATTGATATAAAAAAACTACTTATTAAAAGCCAAGATAAAGAGCTAGTAAACATATCTTTTAAGATATCAAACTCTACTGCTCTTATTGGTCAAAGTGGTAGTGGTAAATCTTTAACTTTAAAAGCTTTATTAAATCTACTACCAAACTCTTTAATTTGTGAAAAAGAGATTAAATCAAATTTTGTATTAGATTTTAATACAATTGGTTTTATTCCTCAAAATCCATTTACATCCTTATCTCCAATGACTAAAATTAATAAACAATTTTTCTGTTCTGATAAAAAAAAGAAAGAAGTCTTGAAACTAGTTGATTTAGATACGTGGGTTTTAGAAAAATATCCAAGTCAATTAAGTGGGGGACAAATACAAAGAGTAATTATTGCAATTGCCTTAAGTAAAGAGATTAAATTATTACTACTTGATGAACCAACAACTGCTTTAGATATTGAAAATAGAGATAATATAATTGGATTAATAAAGAATTTAATAGAAGATTTAAAAATATTAGTACTTTTTGTAACTCATGACATTGATTCAGTAAAAGATATTTGTAAAGATATGATTATAATTAAAGATGGTATTGTAATTGAGCAGGGAAATACTGAAGAAATTTTATCTAAGAGTAAACAAAGTTATACAAAAACATTAATTAATTCAACATTTAAAAATAAAGATTTTAGGAAATAATATGCTTAAATATATTTTTGGTTTTTTTCTACTTATAGGATTAGCCATTGCAGGATGGTTATATACATTATACGATGAAATAAAAGATGATGTGTATAAAGTAGTTAACTATGCCCCAAAACAAAGTACACAATTTTTTGATAAAAATGGAATACTAATTGCCAATACTTTTGTAGGTGAGAACCGTGAATATGTTAAATATGATGATATTCCTGCAAAAATTATTGAAGGTTTAGTTGCAATTGAAGATACTCAATACTTTGAACATATAGGAATTAATCCAGATGCTATTAGTCGAGCTATTATAAAAGATATAAAAGCACGTGCATTTGTTGAGGGTGCAAGTACCTTAACTCAGCAATTAATTAAAATGCTTGTTTTATCAAGAGAAAAAAAATTAATTAGAAAAGTTAAAGAAGCCTTACTTGCAATTAGACTTGAAACAATTCTTACAAAAGAAGAGATACTTGAGAGATATTTAAATCATGTGTATTTTGGACATGGATATTATGGCATTAGAACTGCTGCTCGTGGATATTTTAATAAAGATTTATATGAATTATCACTAAAAGAGATGGCAATATTAGTAGGGCTACCAAGAGCTCCTAGCTTTTATGCACCAACAAAAAATCTTAAAATATCATTAGCAAGAGCAAATCAAGTAATTACAAGATTAAATACATTAGGCTGGATTAATAAAGATCAGTATGAAAATGCAATAAAAGAAGTACCTAAAATTCATAAACAAACTTTAACTAAAAATAAAGCTCCTTATATAATTGATTATGTATTAAAAACATTAAAAGATGATATTCCAGATATTAAATCTGGCGGATATAAAATCAAATTAACAATTGATTTAGAAGCTCAAGAAATTGCAAGAAAAGCTTTAAGGTTATCACATGAAGAGGCAGTTAAAAGAGATTTAAACTTTAGAAATAGATCTAAAAATCCAGATGATGATTCATATATAAAAACATTAAATGGAGCTGTGGTTTCAATTGAAAGTAGTACAGGTAAGATATTAGCACTTGTAGGTGGAATTGATTATAAAAAATCTATGTTTAATAGAGCTGTTCAATCAAAAAGACAACCAGGATCAGCTATTAAACCATTTTTATTTCAAACAGCTTTAAATGAAGGTTTAAATCCAGCATCACAACTAGTTGATATTTCTAGAACATATAATTATAGAGTTGATGGTGTTAATAAAAAATGGCAGCCTAAAAATTATGGTGGAAACTTTAAAGGTGTTGTAAATTTAAGAGAATCCTTAGTTTCATCAAGAAACTTAGCTACTATAAATTTAGTAACAGATACAGGTGTTGATATTATGTATAAAGGTCTAGAATCTTATGGATTTAAAGATTTGCCAGCAGACTTATCAATTACACTAGGTTCTATGTCTGTAACTTTGCTTGAACTAAGTGAATATTATAGTGTTTTTGCAAATAATGGAACACAGGTAAAACCTTATATTATTGAGCAAATTACAAATAAAGCAGGAGAAACAATCACTTTTGAACCTCAAACAAAAGAGGTAAACACTCCTGAACAAACTTATTTAATCACATCAATTTTAAAAGATGTTGTTAATAGAGGAACTGCAAGAAGAGCAAAAGTTAGTGGAATAGAACTTGCAGGAAAAACAGGTACAACAAATAAAAATGTTGATGCATGGTTCTGTGGATATTCACCATCAATTCAAACAATAGTATGGTTTGGTAATGATAATAATACACCAATGAGAAAAACAGAAACTGGTGGGAAAATTGCAGCACCTGTATTTTCATACTTTAATAAAAACTATCTAGAGTCACATCCTGAAATACCTAGAACATTTATTAAACCTGCAAAAGTTTATTCTTCAAAAATTAATGGTAAAGTTGAATACTATACAGAAACTTCTCCATTGCCAGAAATAGAAATAGAAATTCCTCCTGAAAATCCAGATGAAGAAGTTATTGAGTTTTAAACTCTTTTAACTTCTTTTCTTTCTTTACTAATTTAGAAGACATAAAAAAAGGTAAGTTCAATTGAACTTACCTTTTTTTTATAGCTTGTTCTTGAATTAACAAGAATAAGTTGATTTGAATTCGAATGCTGTTGGTCTAGCTTCGTCAGGATGAACCTGAGTTTCAAATTTATAGTGTTGGTATGTATCTACCATTTCTTTTGTAAATACTGGTTGTAAGAATTCATTATCTCTAATTAATGCTTCTAATGAACCTCTTAAAGTATGAGGCATTTGAGGAATTTCTCTTTCTCTAATTTCATCTAAAGGCATTTCAAATAAATCTTCATCCATTGGACCAATTGGTTCAATTTTATTAGCAATTCCATCAAGTCCAGCCATTAACATTGCTGCAAATCCTAAATAAGGACAAGAAGTTGAATCTGGGAATCTCATTTCAATTCTAGTTGCTTTCTCACCAGCTCCATAAGGAACTCTACAAGAAGCAGATCTATTTTGAGAAGAATAAGTTAAGATTGAAGGTGCTTCAAATCCTGGAATTAATCTTTTATATGAGTTAGTTGAAGGATTTGTAAATGCAGCAACTGCACGAGCATGTTTAAATACTCCACCAACATAATGTCTAGCCATTTCAGAAAGATTACCGTACTCACCTTCTGTATAGAATAAGTTTTTACCATCTTTCCAAATTGATTGGTGTACGTGCATACCATTACCATTATCACCATAAAGTGGTTTTGGCATAAATGTACAAGATTTACCATTTAAGTGTGCAACCATTTTACATACATATTTATATTTTTGTACGTTATCTGCAGCTTCAATTAAATCTCCAAATACAATACCAATTTCACCCTGTGCTTGTGCAACTTCATGGTGTCCTAAGATTACTTCAAGACCAACTTGCTCAAGAACTAACATCATTTCAGCTCTTAAATCTACCATTGAATCTGTTGGTTGTGCTGGGAAATAACCACCTTTAGTTCCAGGTCTGTGACCCATATTTCCACCTTCATAATCAGTAGATGAAGCCCATTCACCCTCTTCAGAATCAACTTTAAAGTATGATTCATTAATATTATCAACGATTTTTACATCATCAAAAATGAAGAATTCATTTTCTGGTCCAAAGTATGCAACATCACCAACACCAGACTCAGATAAATGAGTTAATGCTTTTTTAGCAATAGATCTTGGACATTTTTCATACATTTCACCTTTATAGATGTCATAAACATCACAAATCATAATAATTGTAGAATCAGCTGTAAATGGATCTAAGAAAGAAGTTCCAACATCTGGCTTTAAAATCATATCTGATTTATTAATTGGTTGCCATGCATCAACAGATGACCCATCAAAAGGCATACCGAAATTTAATTGATCTTCAGTAACTGCACTCATCATATATGAAATATGGTGCCACATTCCTTTTAAGTCTGTAAATCTAAAATCTACAAATTTTACTTCATTTTCTTCACAATATTTGAAAAACTCTTCTGTATTGTTAACAAATTTACCCATTGGTATAGCTCCTTGAATTTATATTAAATAATTCTATCAAAATTAAAAAAAATTAAGCTAAATCAGTTGTATAAAAAATATACAACTAAGAAAAAAAAGTATATTTTTTCCTAATCTACACAAAATTTAGAAACTTATTAATTTACTATCTCTATTATTAAAAGTTATACATTTACTAAATCCTATCTCTTTAGCAAGAGATTTTACTTCTTCATATTTAAACCCTACTTGATCAACAGCATGAGCATCAGAACCAAATGTAATATTTATATCTAACTCATAAGCTAATTGAAGAAGAGTTCTTGAAGGATAAGTTTCTTTAATAGGTTTTCTCAAACCTGCAGGATTGATTTCTAAAGCCATATTTGATTTTTTTATAGCAATAAGTGCATTCTTAGCTAATAATCTTATATCTTTTTTAGGAAGGAATTTAAATACTTTTATTAAATCTAAGTGTCCAACAATATCAAAAAGATTTGTTTTTGCCATAGCTTCAATTGCATCAAAATATTCACTCCAAATAGTATCAATATCTTTTGACTTATAAACACCAATAAATTCTGGATTATCAAATCCCCACATATCTTGTTTATTTTTTAAAAAATGAACTGATCCAATTAAATAGTCTACTTTTGCATTAACTACTTCATCTAAAATAAAACCATCTAAATAATCAACTTCATAGCCTAGTAAAACTTCAATATCATTTTTATATTTTTCTTTTAAATCTAATATCTCTTTTTCATATATTGGCTTTTGCAAGATATCCATTCTATATTTTGGGTCATATGGCATTGGTGCATGATCAGAAAAACCATAAACATCTATTCCTAATTCAATTGCTCTTAATAAATACTCTTCACTTGTACCAGTTGCATGATTACACAATGTTGTATGGTTATGTAAATCTACTCTCATCTATATCTCACTTTATTTCTTCCAGAATTTTTTGCATCATAAAGTCCTTTATCCGCAAACTGCATCATTTCATCTATATTTTTTCCATATTCAAAAGTACATCCAATAGAAATAGTATATTTAAACTTTAAATCCTCAACTTCTATTAAATTATTTTCAAATTTTTTACGTATATCTTCTAATAATTTTTCTATTTCTTCTTTCTCTCTATTATAAAATAGTATGCAAAACTCTTCTCCACCTATACGTGAAATTAGAGTAGAACTAAGAATATTTTCATTTAATATTTTTGCAACATATTTTATTGCATAATCTCCAATATTATGTCCATATGTATCATTTATTTTTTTAAAATCATCAATATCAATAATTGCAATAGAAATTATTTTATTTAGTTTTTTACTCTTTTCATAAATAGTTTTTCCTATTTCAAAAAAATACCTTCTATTATATAAACCCGTCATATAATCTTTATTGATTTTATTTTTCATATCATCAAAAAGTTCTAATATTTCTAAATTAGAGTTAATCCTTACAAAGAATTCTTCTTTTGAAAAACCTTTTTTCAAAAAATCATTTGCTCCAAGTTTTAAAAACTTTGAGGGAATTCTACTATTTGAATCACTAGAAGTTACAATAACCGATAATTCATCTTTAGAGTATTTACTTCTAATTTTTCTAGTTAGTTCTATTCCATCCATTTTAGGCATTAAGTAATCAGTTAAAACAATTTTAATATCATTGTTATCTTCTAATATTTTTAGAGCTTCCTCTCCATTAGTTGATAGAAGAGGTATGAGTTTATACTTTTCTAATAAATCATTAGCTTGCTTTAAAAAAGTTTTTGAATCATCAACAACTAAAACTTTTATATTTTTATTTTTAATTATACGATTTACAATAGTTGTAGCATATTTTAATGCAGAAATTCCATCTTTTACTATATAATCTACAATATTTTTATTTCTAAAATTATTTTCAATATCTACTTCTTGACTACCTGTTAAAACAATAATAGGAATAGAAAACTTCATCATAAAATCTACAACTTCACCATTTGGTGCATCAGGAAGGCCTAAGTCAGCTAAAATAATATCAAATTTACCTTTATGCTGTAAAAGTAAATCGATACTTTCTTTTTTATTTTTTGCAGTATAAACTTTTATATTAATATCAGATTCAATTAAACTTTTTAAACTCTGTATAATTGAAATACTATCATCAATAACTAAAACTTTATAACTCACGATAAAAGGCCAGAACCTTTTATTGCAGTACTTCTATCTTCAGCATATACTCTATTTCCATTTATAATATCGTATTTCCATATTGGTGCTTGTGCTTTAAAATCTTCAACAAACTCATCAATTAATTCTAAGGCAACTCTTCTTTTAGGAGAACAAACAGCTGCTATATAAGAACTTTCATGATTTAATACATCACCTCGGCTATGTGCCATTAAAACAATTGCATTTGATTTTTTAGCTTTTTCTTCCCATGAAGTAAACCATGCATTTAATATTGGTTCATATATATCAAAAGATAAACCATCAATTTTATTTTCATCTCTAACAACACCTACAAATGTAATAATTGCTCCATAATTAGAGTTTCTATATTTGTCATACCATGCATTTGTAATTTTCTCTACTGGTAAATTACCTTCAAATAATTCTAAATTTTCCACGTTTTACCTTTTCATCCGCCACATACAGGAGGCAATAAAGAAATTTTATCTCCATTAGAAAGTTCAATATCTTTTTTACTTACTAAAGTATCATTTACTGCTACTGCACAATTTTCTAACCAAGTTGCAACTTGCTCATCATTTTTTAAAATTTCACTTAATTGTGAAAGGTTTGAAATATCAACTTTCATCGCTTCTTTATTAATTGGTCCTAGGAATTCTACATCAACCACTTTAACCCCTTATTTATTGTTTTTTGATTATTATACCAAAAGAATTTTAAGGTAAAGGACTCATCATTTTATGATTTTTGCAAAAATAGATTTTATAAATTTATTACCATTTCATATTTATATAAAAAAAAATATAAGATCAACACAAACTAAAGCAATTATTGAGTACAAAAAATCTTATCCCTCTTTAATAAATAAAAAATTTAAAAAAAGAAAAGTAGATTCAGCTTTTATATCTTCAATAGCTTCAAGAAATGAAAAAAAATTAGCTTTAGGAATAATTGCTAAGAAAGATGTATTATCAGTTTTATTAATTCCTGGGAATGATGAAAAAGATTTTCAAAGTGATACATCAAATGCATTAGCAAAAGTATTAAATTTACAAGGCAAAGTTTTAATAGGCGATAAAGCACTAAAATATTATCATAATAACGAAAAAAAAGATTTTATTGATTTAGCCAAATTTTGGAATGAAAAATATAATTTGCCATTTGTATTTGCTGTTTTATGTTATTCGTCAAATAAAAAACAATTAGAAACAATTATAAAAAATTTCAATAAAAATCATATAAAAATACCAACTTACATTTTAAATCAATATTCTAAAAGAACGGGAATATCAAATAAAAATATCCTTGAGTATTTAAAAAAGATTGATTATAAAATTGGAATTAAAGAAAAAAGAAGCTTAAAACTTTTTTTAAAACTGACAAAACAAAAGGGAATATAAATGACAATATTTGATACTATAATTCTAGGAATAATAGAAGGAATTACTGAATTTCTTCCAATATCTTCTACTGGACATTTAATAGTTGCAAGTGAATTTCTAGGAATTGAACAAAATAGTATAAATAAAGCATTTGAAGTAATTATTCAATTTGCAGCAATATTAGCTGTTATTTTAACTTACCCATCAAAATTTACTCTTTCACATATTAATTTATGGACAAAAGTAATGATTGCATTTTTACCAATTGCCATCATAGGTTTTATATTTTCTAATCAAGTAAAAGCAATGTTTTCAATTGAAATAGTTGCCTATATGTTTATAATTGGTGGAATAATATTCTTAATAGTTGAAAAGTTTTATAATGAAAAAGAGACACATACACTTGATGTTGAGGATGTAACTTATAAACAAGCAGCTTGGATTGGTTTTGCACAAATCTTTGCATTAATTCCAGGAACTTCAAGAGCTGGTTCAAGTATTATTGGAGCTATGTTAGTTGGTTTAAATAGAAAAGCTAGTGCTGAGTTTTCTTTTCTTCTAGCCTTTCCTGTTATGTGTGCTACAACTGCATATGATTTATTAAAACATCATAAAGAACTTTTTACTGATGCAAATATTTTAAATCTTGCAGTTGGTTTTATCGTATCTTTTTTAGTGGCTTTCCTAGCAATAAAACTATTTTTAAAATTCCTTGAGAATTTTACTTTTGTTGCCTTTGGTATTTATAGAATAATATTTGGTATTTTACTTCTTATTATTTTGAACAATAATATTACATATTAAAGCTACTACATTAGAATTAATAGAAGAAGTTAATCTTTTACTAATGTCATGAATATCACTATTTATTGCATTAAAAAATTCTTCTTCTCTTAACTCTTCTTCTCTTTGTAAAAAACATAATTCTTTATCTTTTAAATCCTTAGCATTATAAAACTGATGATCTCCTGCTGCATGCTTGTAAGGGATAAAAAATGTAGGTAGGCAGTTTGCACAAAGTTCCCATAAAGTTGAAGCACCAGCTCTGCTTACTGCAAAATCAGCTTTTTGCATTTTTAAAGGAATTTCTTTTGAAAAATCAAAAACATCTGCATCTATATTTAATTTAGCATACTCTTCTTTTACTCTATGATAATCATTCTTTCCAGCTTGATGAATAATATTTATTCCCATATCATTTAATTTAGGAGCTAATTTTAAAGCAAAATTATTAATTGCAATTGCACCTTGAGAGCCTCCAAAAAAAGCAACAGTATTTACTTTATCTCTTATCCGACCTAAATCAAAGAACTCATTTGATACAGGATAATCTTTTATAATAGAAGTCTTAATAAAAGAAGAGAAAACTTCTGTTGCAAATTTTGAAGTAACTTTATTTAAAGTTCCCATAACAGAATTTTGCTCATGAATATAAAGTTTACAATCTAGTTTTACTATCGAAGCAAATGTAGCAGCAGCGGCTGAAAAACCACCTACAGAGATTACTGTTTTTACATTATACTTAGAAAAAAGACCTAAACAATAATTTGTTTTAGAAATAATATTTAATATTGATGTAACTTTTCCAAAGGCATTTTTATTTACTACACCTTTTGTATCTAAAAAATACGTAGCTTTTAATCTTTTATCATTTTCAAACCATTGCTTATCTTGACCATTAGAAGAGCCTATAAAAATAACAGGAATTCCTCTTTTATTAAACTCTTCAATAAAGGCATCAGCAACTTTTAAATGGCCACCAGTACCACCACCAGTTATTACAACACTTCCTCTCATACTAAACCTTTTCTTCTTTTATTTTTATTTCATCATCTGAAACCACTCTACTTATTGATAAAACTAAACCAATTGCTATTGACATTGCAAGCATGGATGATCCTCCATATGAAAGTAAAGGTACAGCAATACCTTTAATTGGAATCATTCCTGATATTCCATATGAATTAATTAAAAATGCAATAATAATCATTAATGCAATTCCAAGTGTAAATAGATGATATATTGGATTTTTAACACGTCTACTTATTCTAAAAATCCTCCAAATAATAGAAAACATAATAGCAACAATAAACATTAAACCTAAAAGTCCAATTTCTTCAGTAATTCCAGCTAATACAAAATCCGTATGAACTTCAGATAAAAAACCTACTTTTATATCTCCATTAGAAATACCTTGACCTAAAAAGCTTCCATTGTGCATTGCGTTTAAAGAATGTGATACTTGATATGGTTCAGGTAATTCATCAATTCTTAAATATCCTTCTGCCCAAGATGGAAGTACAGAAAGAATTCCATCTTGAACCATTGCCCACCAGGAATATATTCTTTGGATTCTATGAGGAGCTGCAAGAATTAGACCAACTAATCCCAAAAGTGCTCCAGCCCCAAGTACAAGAAATATCTTAAATGACCTATTAGCAAAAATCAATAATATAACTAATATAATCCCTAAAAGTACAACTTGTCCTAAATCTTTTTGTAAAAAAGCTACGATAAAAACTACAGCAAAAAATGTTAAAAAGTATGGAGCCAAAAGTATTGATTCTTTTTTTAAACCAATCTTTTTAGGTTGATCCATAACTTTTCTATGAAAAGACCATGATAAAAAATATATAAAACCTATTTTAAAAAATTCTACAGGAGAAAGAGAAAAACCAGGTAATCTTATCCATCTATTAGCACCTCCTGATGCTGTAACCATTGAAGAAGGAAGTACAGGCATTAATGCCATTAGAAAAAAGAATAGTAAAAAAAGGGTCATTCCAACCTTTCCGACTAATTTATCTGGATTTATTAATGAAAAAGTCCACATAATACAGATTGCAACTACTGCAACCATTACTTGTCTAATAAAAAAGTGAAATTCATTATATCCATAATACTCAACAGTATAAATACTTAAAGAGTATGAAAATACAACACTTAGAGAAATTAGAATAGACACTAAAATGAGTAGAGGGTAATCTGCTTTTTGACAATTTAAATTATTACTTATTGATTTAATCTTATTTTTGTTAGAATACATACTCTATTATATAACATTATGGATAAATATGTCTTCAAACAAAATCGAAAAAATTAATAAAACTAAAAAAATAGCAATATTATTTATGATTATTTTCTTATTTTTACTAATACTTATTATTTCTGTATTTAGAACAATAACTGAATATAGACATATGCCTACACTTCAAAGCGAAAAAAAAGAATTATCCGTACGTGGAGATATTATAAGTTCAGACAATTTTAAAATTGCTTCATCTAAAAAACTTTATAAAGCATCTATAGATACAAGACACCTAGCAGAAGATAAAAAAGAGCTGTTTTTACAACTTTTTTCAATCTATAGTAAAATCCCTTATAAAAAATTAAAAGAAAAACTTGAAAAAACAAAAGATAAACCAGGGAATTTAGTACTATCTTACAATATTGATTCAAGAACAGCAAAAAATCTAAAAGAGTTAGCTTTTAAACTACGTAAATTAAATGTATTTATATCAAGAAAAGTAAAAGGTGGAAAAATACTTAGAGGCTTGAGTGTACGAGAAAGTGGAGAGAAAAGACTATTTTCATATGAAGACACTTTAACCCCAGTTGTTGGTTATATATCAAAGTTTGAAAGTGAAAATGGTACAACAAAAGTAAAAGGTATAAAAGGACTTGAAAAGAGTTATAATAAAGAGTTAAATGAATCAAAAGATGGTATTTTACAAGGAAATAGAGATGTATTATCATACATAGCTTTTGATAAAAATTCATTAATTAGAAAAAGAATTGATGGAGCAACACTAAATTTAAACATTCCTTTAAAACTTCAAAAAAACAATGAAATAACACTTGATTTACATAAAAAAAAATTAAGTGCTGATGAAATTATTGTTTCAATAATGGATAGTAAAACAGGTAAAGTTTTAACCCTTGCATCTTCAAATAGATTTAATCCTGAAAAGATTAGACAAAAAGATATACCCTCTCTAAATGTAAATGCAATTGAATACCAATTTGAACCAGGTTCAATAGTTAAACCAATATCAATATCACTTGTTATGGATAAAAATAGAATTAAAAAAAATGAACTATTTTTTGCCTATAATACAAAAGGAAAAGCTAATAGTAAAGGTGAGTTTCCAAAAGGAAAATATAAAATTGGTAGATATACAATAGGAGATGATCATAGATTTAAAAAGCACTATTTAACACTAAAAGATGTTGTAATATATTCTTCTAATATAGGTACTTTAAAGATTGCACAAAGATTATCTGGACCAGAGTTTTATGAAGGTTATAAAAGATTTGGACTTGCAAGAAAAACAGGAATTGATTTGCCTTATGAAAAGAAAGGAGTTATTCATAGTATTAGACAATACTCAGCAGGTGATCGTGATGGTGAAGATAACATCTTTAAAGCTACTGATTCTTATGGACAAGGAATAACATCAACATTTATGCAAATGATGAAAGCATATACAGTTTTTAATAGTGAAGGATATATGTCCACACCAAAAATTGTATCTTATTTATCGCATGACAATAGTAAATACAAAGCTTATGATAATAAACCAGAAAAAGTAATATCTAAAGAAACAGCAGAAAGAATGAAACAATTACTAATTCAAACAGTTGAAGAAGGTACAGGAAAAGCTGCAAAGATTGATGGTTTAGAAATTGGTGGGAAAACTGGAACTGCGCAAATAGCAAGAGGTGGGAAATATCTAAAAAAATATATATCTTCATTTTTTGGTTTTGTTAGTGATGGTAAAAATTCATATACAATTGGAGTTACAGTTATGAATCCAAATTCAACAGGAAAATATTGGTATTATCGTTATGCTTCATCTTCAGCCGTTCCAGTATTTAAAGAAATTATACAAAATCTAATTAAATTAAACTATCTTACACCTAAAAACGATATAATTTCAAAAAATTAATAAAAGGTAAATAATGTTCGGAAAAGAATTAAAAAAATATAACTATTCAGCAGAAGAATTAGCAAAATTCCAATATGCAAAAATTACAACAAGTAAAGGTGTTATTTTAATTAAATTATTTAATGAAGATACTCCAAATACAGTTTCAAACTTTGCAACATTAGCAAATGATGGTTTTTATAATGGTCTTAATTTTCATAGAGTAATCCCAGGATTTATGGCTCAAGGTGGATGTCCAAATGGTACGGGAACTGGTGGTCCTGATTGGGCAATTCCTTGTGAAGTTGATATGAAAAAACAAGTTCATAATCAAGGTAGTTTATCAATGGCACATGCTGGTCCAAATACTGGTGGAAGTCAATTCTTTATATGTTTTGATGCAACTCCACATTTAGATAGACATCATACTGTTTTTGGTGGAATTGAACCAGAAGATGGTGATAGCTTTGCAGTTTTAGATTCAATTGAGCAAAATGATGACATTATTTCAATTGAAATATTAGAATCTAAATAATTTTAATCTTCCAAGAAAAAGGTCAATCGAAAGATTGGCCTTTTTTTATGTAAAAAATCTAATAATAAGTATCTTAAAATATCATATTCTGT
>NZ_WFKJ01000037.1 GCF_009208075.1 Poseidonibacter ostreae
CTTGGAACGCGAATCACTTATCTTAGTTTTCCGTGTTCCACAAAGTGTTCAAAAAGTAAAAACTACAAAGTTCCATAAACCTAAAGGGATTATGGAACAAAAAAAGGTGAATTTTAAATCATGAAAATTAAGTATAAGTAACATAAGTAGTTTTTGATACTCAACATAGTCAAAGACTTCAAAGTATACTATTTTACTTAACTATTAGAATAAATTATACTTCTTTTTTCTTAACTTTTACTCTCAGACAAACTTAGATATAATCACGTTAAATTATAATAAACATAGGACTTCCATGAAAAAACATGTAGAAACAAATCTAAGCCATATTGCAAAATTTGCTCCCTTTGCTGAACAAACAGGAGCGTCACATTTTCCTATTTATAATACAGGAACTTTTGATTTAAAAAAACAAGATGGTGATAAAATCTATGACTATACAAGAAGTGATAATCCAACAAGAGAGATGTTAGAAAATCTTTTTACAGAAGTTGAAGGTGGAGCTGGTTGTGTTTGTACACATACGGGTATTGCATCTGTTGCTCTTTTATTTGAAACTACATTAAAAGCAAATTCTCATATTTTAGTTGAAGCTGATTGTTATGGTGGAACATTTAGATTACTTAAAATATTTGAAGAAAAATATAATGTTACAGTTCACTTTGCAAACTTTTTAGAGTTTGATAAAATGGAAGAAATTCTAAAAAACAATCCTATTGATTTAGTTTTATGTGAAAGTCCTACAAATCCTGGTTTAAAGATTATTGATTTAAAACAAGTAGCAGCTTTAGCAAAACAAAACAATGCCCTATTTGCAGTTGACAACTCACTTGCTACATTTATTTCTCAACAGCCTTTAAATCTTGGTGCAGATTTTTCACTATTTTCTACAACAAAATATATCTCAGGTCATGGAGCTGTAGTTGCTGGTGCTATTGTTGCAAAGACTGAAGAGTTAGCAAAAGAGATTCACTATTATGCAAATGCAGGTGGAAGAAGTCAAAATCCTATGGATGTGTATTTAATCACATTAGGAATTCCAACTTTAAAAGTTAGAATGGCTGAGCATGAAAAAAACTCTATTATAATTGCACAATATTTAGAAAAACAAGACTATATTGCAAAGGTTACACATCCAAGTTTAGAGTCACATCCACAACATACTTTAGCAAAAGAGCAAATGACATATATTCCAGGTCTATTTTGTGTTGATTTTAAAACTGTTGAATTAGCTGAGCAGTTTATTGAGAATACAAAAATCTTTGGAGAAAAGTGTTCATTTGGAAGTCCTGATTCAAGAGTTGAAATACCTGCTAAGATTTCTCATGCAACATTCTCAAAAGAAGAACTAGCAGCCATTGGAATAAGTGATAGTACAGTTAGGTTCTCAATTGGTTTAGAAAATGTAGAAGATTTAATCAAAGATATTGAACAAGCTGTAGAATAAGAAAGAATATAAAATATATGAATAAAGAGTTTTTTAAACCAATAGAATGCGGGCAAACATTACCGGTAAATAATGTCCATGCCGTATCTGTATCAATGCCTACAATTCAAGATGTAATAGATTATGAAGAGCAAACACCTGAAATATTAGAAAAAATTCAAAGTGGTTATCCAAGATTTATTTTACATCCTTATTTAAAAAAATTAGGTCTTTTTATAAAAGAAAAATATTTAATTTCCGATGCTTATGAAGTTGTAGTATTAAGTTCTAAAAAAGCAGTTGAACTTATAAGTGATAAGTACTTTATTCATAATAAAATTGAAATAAATGAACCTTTTGGAGTAATTTTAGTTCAAAAAGGAACATGTCAACTTCAAAAAGTTTTAACATATATTCAGCATGTAGGTTGTAACTTATCTTCAAGATTAGCAGAAGAATATCTTTACAATGAAGGATTAATAAATACTCTTCATAAAGAAGAAGTAGAATCAAAAGATACTGCAAAAGATATAATCATTCAAACTTTATGTGATGCATATTCTCAACCAAAAGAAAATATTTGCTTAGCACCATCTGGAATGAATGCAATTTATTCAGTAATTAGAGGATTAAACTCAATTCAAAGTCATAATGGAAGAAATATTCTAGTTCAATTTGGCTGGTTATATTTAGATACCATGAACATAGTAAATCATCACTACTCACAACAGAAAATATTTTCTGATATTACTGACTTAGATTTACTTGAAGAGTATTTAAAAGAAAATGGTTTAAAAATTAGTGCTATTGTTACTGAGCTTCCAACAAATCCACTTCTAACAAGTGTTGATATAAAAAGATTGCGTAAACTTTGTGATAAATATAATATTCCATTAGTAATAGATACAACATTTGCAACACCTTATAATCTTGATTTAAGAGATTATGCAGATATATTTGTAGAATCTCTTACAAAATTTGCATGTGGTAATGCTGATGTTTTAATGGGTGCAATAATTTTAAATAAAAAGCATAACTTATCTCATATGACAACAGAGTTTTTTAGACACTGTGAAAGTGTTTATGTAAAAGATATACAAAGACTAGCTTTTGAAATAAAAGATTATAAAACAAGAGTAAAAAAAATAAGTTCAAATACAAAACAGTTAGTAAAGTATTTTGAAACATGTTCTTATATTGATGAAGTTTTTTACTGCTTTGATAAGAATAACAAAGAAAACTATTCTCAAACAATAATAGATGACAACTCATATACAGGAGTTGTTTCTGTAACTTTTAATAAACCAATAAAAGAAGTTTATGATAGATTAAACTTTGCAAAGGGCCCAAGTTTAGGCACTGAATTCACTCTGCTTATGCCTTATACTTATTTGGCTCATTATGATATGATTGTTTCAAAAGAAGGAAATGAATTCTTAAAAAAGATTTCCTTACCAATTGATTTAATTAGAATTTCTGTTGGAATTGAACCAATTAATGAAATTATAAAAGAGTTTGAAAGAATAAAAGACTAAGTCTTCTCTTTTCTTTTAACTAAAGAAAAGAAAAACACCTAGTAAACACATAACTATAGGTGAAGCTATTTCAAGTATGTTAGTAATTCGTGAAGATTTATTTGATACTTTATATAAAGAAACACCTAAAAAAGAAGATGCAAAAATAACTATTCCCATACCTAAACTAATAAATATACTTGCTAAAAATACAGCAAAATATGTCTCAAGTATAAAAGCATATACAAATAATACTACAGTTCCAGAACAAGGTACTAAACCAGCAGTTAAAACAAAAAATAAATTTTGTGTTTTTACATCTGATTTTTGATGGATTTTGTCTGTACTTTTTAGAACAAATTGGTTTTTATCTTTATTAACTACAAACTTTGTATTTGGATTATCTTGTATATTACATCCACTACAAGCACAAGATTTATTTTTTAGTTTTCTATAAAGAATATATAAAGATAATAATATAATTAAAACTGCACTTACTTTTGTAATGTAAGAAATTGAGTCATCTAAAAAGCTAGAAAAAATCTCCTCAATAATAAAAATCGAAATACTAACTAAAATCAAAGCTCCAACTATATGAATAAATGCAGTGAAAAAAGATATTGTAAAGGCTTGAAAATATGTATTCTTTCTTGAACTAAAATATGAAAAAGCTAATGCTTTACCATGTCCAGGTCCTAGTGCATGAATAAGTCCATATACAAATGAGGCAAATAATAAAAAGAAAATAGCGTATTTATCTTCACCTTTTTCAACTTCAAGTAAAGACTCTTTTATTTTAGCAATAAACTCATCTAATAAAGAAATATCTTCCTTAGCAATATTTGTAGTAGTTTGTTCTAAGTTTTCTTCTTTAAAATTATCTGCAACAAAATTAGCTTTTGCTTGTTCTTCTTTTACACCCTCAGGTAAAGAGATAGTATAACTTACACTATTATTGGAAATACTACTTTGATATTCATAAGGAGAGCTAAAAGATTGTTCTTTTTTATTAATATGCATAATAAAATATTCACTGTCATCATTTATATTAATATATAATTTATTATTATCAATTATTTTATAGTTTAACTCCACTCTGTATTCAAATGTTAAAACTTGATTTTTAAAAGTTAGTTTGTAGTTTTTAATATCAAAAGTTCGAGTCTCTTTTTCAATCTCTTTAGAATAAGAGATAAAAGTAAGATAATTATAGGCTTCAATATATGAAAGTAAAGAGTTTTCAATAGGTATTAACTCTTTTTCATCAAAGGTTGTATCTAAATTTGTATCATAAATTTTTAGTAATTCTTTAGTGAACTCTTTTACAAAAACCCACTTAAAATCTGCACTTTTAATATGTTTTTCATCTGATACAATATTTATTGAAACATCTGTTCGTGGAGAATAAATAGAACAGATAGAACATCCAAAAAGGATGCTCTTTAAAATTAAAAGTAGAGTTAGATATCTAAGTATTTACTTATAAGTATTTGCGATTTTTTCTGCAGTTTGAATAAGATTTTCTTCCCAGTTCTTTGCTAATGGGTCAATAACATGAACAGAACCATTAATACTATTTGCTATTAGTTTTGCACTTTTTTGTGAAAATTGAGGAGCAACAAACACTATTTTTATATTATGTTCTTTTGCATCTTTTATTAATTCAACTAACTCTTTAGGTTTTGGTTCTTTTCCTTGTGATTCAATTGCTACTTGCTCAAGAGAGTATTTTTTAGCAAAATATCCCCAAGATGGATGAAATACCATAAATGCTTTATTTTTATAAGGATTTAAAATAGTTTCTAATTTTTGATTTAATAAATCTAATTCTTTTATAAACTTTTCATAGTTTTCTTTATAAAAAGATTCATTATCATGATCAACTTTTACAAGGGCTTCATAAATATTTTTTGCTTGAATTTTTACTAAAATAGGATCATTCCAAATATGTGGATCTGAAGACTCATGTTCATCATGGTCTGCATGCTCATCATGTTCATCATGTTTTTCATGGTCATGATCTTTGTGTTCATCATGCTCGTCATGCTTTTTGTGATCATCATGTTCATCATGGTCTGCATGTTCGTCATGGTGTCCTTCATCTTCATGATGTGAATGTTCTACCATTTCTAATTTTTCTATTCCCATAGAAGTATCAACCATAAGCATATTTTTATTTGCATTTTTAAACTTTTTAAGCCATGAGTTTTCAAAAGGTACACCAATTGAAAAATAAATACTAGATTGGGCAAGTTTTTTCATTTGTGATGTTTTTGGTTCATAATTTGCTGGAGAAAAACCTTTTTTAACCATTACATTTACATTTATTTTATCACCTGCAATTTTTTCAACAAAATATTTTTGAGGAACAATACTAACAGTCACATCTTTTATTTGTGCACTTAATGATGATATCATTAAAAGGGCAATTACTAATAATCTTTTCATTTATTTCCTTTTTTAATACTGCAACTTAGTTGCGACTATCGAATATTAATGAATTTTTTCTTTAATGCAACTTAGTTGTAAATCAATTTTAAAGAAAAATTGATATAATTAACTTATGAATATAGAAAAAATAATAAATATAAAGAATATAAAGTTAACAACTGCAAGAAAAGCTATATTAGAAATATTAATATCTTCTGATAAACCCTTATCTTATGAAGATATAAAAAGTGAATTATCAATGGATAAAGCAACTTTTTATAGAAATATAACAAAATTTGAAGAAGAAAATATAATAAACTCTTTTGAATCAAATGATAAAAAAAGATATTTTGAAATTCAAAAAACAAAACACTCTCATTTTATTTGTACAGATTGTTCAAAAATAGAGTGTATTCATGAAAAGCTTAATTTAAATCTGCCTACGTATCAAGTAGATAACATAATAATAAAAGGCATTTGCCCTAATTGCTTAAACGCATAAAACTATAAAATATAAGGATAAAAATATGATAAAAAATCTGGTTGCATTAAATCAGTTTATAAATAAAGAAGCCCTAAGTGGTATATTACTTTTTGTAGCAACAGTTGCAGCTGTAATTGTTGCAAATTCAAGTTTTGGTCAAGAGTACTACGATTTATGGCATTTACCTCTTGGAATAAATATTGGAGATATTTCAGTATCCATGACCTTAACGTATTGGATTGATGATGGGTTAATGGCCCTATTCTTTCTAATGGTTGGCCTTGAAATAAAAAGAGAAATGATGATAGGAGAATTGTCAAGTGTTGCAAAAGCTTCCTTTCCTATTGTTGCAGCAATCGGTGGTATGGTAATTCCAGCACTTGTTTATGTAGCTTTCAATCCAGATAATCCTCTAGGTTTTGGTATTCCAATGGCAACAGATATTGCTTTTGCACTTGGTATTTTAATGCTTCTAGGAACTAGGGTAAATCCTGCATTAAAACTGTTTTTAGTTGCACTTGCAGTTGTTGATGATTTAGGTGCAGTTTTAGTTGTTGCTACTGTTTATACAAGTGATATCCAATCACAATACTTTTTACATGCAGCAATTATTTATGCAGTGATTTGGGGATTAAATATAAAAGGTGTTACAAAACTTTTACCTTATTTAATATTAGGTATTGCATTATGGGTATATATTCATGCTATTGGTATTCATGCAACAATTGCAGGTGTTTTATTAGCTTTTGCAATTCCTATTAAATCAAAACTAGATGAAAGAAAGTTTATAAAAGAATCAAAAAAAGATTTAGAAGACTTTGAAAAACATATAGATGAGATTCCTATGTTAAACCATGATCAAATTGATTCACTAGAAAATATTGGATATAACTATGATAAAGTTCAAAATCCACTTGTAAGATTAGAACATCAACTTCATGGTCTTTCAGCATTTTTTATTATGCCTTTATTTGCATTTTCAAATGCAGGTGTTTTAATTGACTTCTCAACAGTAAATGCAAACTTAATGATAGTTTTAGGAGTTGTATTTGGTTTAGTAGTTGGTAAACCTATTGGTATTTTTGGATTTACATATCTAGCAACAAAACTTAATATTGTTAAAAAACCAGAAAATATTTCATGGTCTGAAGTTCTTGCAGTTGGGTTCTTAGGTGGTATTGGATTTACTATGTCTATATTTATTACTCACCTTGCATTCTTAGATGAATCGATAATTGCAGCAGTTAAACTTGGAGTTTTTGCAGCATCATTTATAGCAGCAGTAATTGGTGTAATTTTAATACTAAGAGCAAAGAAAGCATAGTTAGTCCCCTCTTTTTTAGAACAAAATTGTAAATAGCAATTTTGTTCTATTTTCATTTTTTAATTTAGCTATAATTATTTATGTCAAAATTATTATTAAACACACTTTTTGAAAATGTTAGATATTCAACTGCAGATTTTACTAAGCACTATCATGATACATATACAATAGGATTGACGTATAATGGTGTTTTAAAGTCTTATAATTCTTATGAAAGTTATGAATCGTATGAATACTCAGTAAGAATAAATAATCCAGGTGAAGTACATGCTGGAAAATCAAAAGAGTGGTCTCATGTAAATTTTTATCCAACTGTTGAAGTTATGACAAACTTATATGAACAAATATTTCATGATAGAAAAACTCCATTTTTCAAAAGACATATTATTGAAGATAAAATACTATTTACAAAGTTACATCATTTTTTTGATTCATATTTTAAAAATGAAGATGAAATTTTAATAGAATCAAATCTAATTGATGCCTTATCTCATCTAATTTTGAACTCAACAATTTATACAAAGAAATATAATGATATATTTGAGGATAAAAAAATTATCAAAAATACCTATGAATTTATAAATGATTCTATTGATACAAACTTTACTTTAGAGACTTTAGCTTCAAATGTAAACCTTAGTAAGTTTCACTTTTTAAGACTTTTTAAAAAAGATTTTGGATTAACTCCTCATGCTTTTATTATAAATGAAAGATTAAATCGTGCAAATAATTTAATACAAAATGGTCACTCAATAAGTTCTGCAAGTGTTCAAGTTGGTTTTAATGACCAGTCTCACTTTACAAGAAACTTTAAAAAGTATTTTGGTTACACACCATCATATTTACAAAAAAATAGCAATATTATTCTATAAATAATTTTTAATTTCTACTATACTTCTTCATAAATAAAAAACTATAGATAAAAGAGTAAAATGACACAAGCAAATAAAAATATATTCTATATTTTAATGATTTTAGCAATGGCTGGATGGGGTGCATCTTGGGTTAATGCAAAAGTATTAAGCTCTTATGTAAATGAATATGAAATGATATTTTTAAGAAATTTTTTCACAATTATAACTTTAGCACCAGTTTTAATAATCACAAAAAAATACTTTTATATAAATAGACATAGTTTACTTTTAGCTATCTTAGCATCTGTTATTATGATTGTGTATTTAAAGTGCTATTTTTTAGGAACAATGCACGGAACTGCATCACTGGGGGGTGCTTTAGTAACTACACTAATTCCTATAAATACTTTTATATTTATGGCTTTATTCTTTGGTAAAAAAATACTTAAAAAAGATATCTTTGCACTTATCATTGGAGCTGTTGGAGTTCTTACAATGCTTAATATTTGGTCTTTTTCATATGAACAAGTATTTTCAACACAAAATATGTACTTTTTAGGTGCAAGTATTTTATGGCCTGCTTTAACAATAACAAGTTCAAAGATAACAAAAACTTCTCCAATGGTTTTTACTTTATATATGTATATTATAAGTACTATTTTAGTATCAATATTTTTTGTAGATTTTAGTGCAGTAAATTATGAAGCTTTTGATTCTATTTTTTGGATAAACCTTTTAATTTTATCAGTAGTTTCTACAACTTTTGCAACTACTATATACTTTATTGGTATAGAAAAGCTAGGAACAAATGAAGTAAGTTCTTTTATCTTTTTAGTTCCTTTTTTTGCAATTATTTTAAGTATTATTTTTCTAAAAGAAGAGATACATATTACAACAATAATTGGTGTAATACTAACAATTTTTGCAGTTAAGATATTAAATAATATTACTATATTTAAAAAGAAGAAAGTTGAGCAATAATATTACAAATAATCAAAGTAAAAAACTAAATACCTTAACACTATCAGGTTTAATAATCGGTCCTATTTTAGGTTCAGGTCTAATTTTACTTCCTCCACTTTTATATAATATGGTTGGAAACTTCTCACTTATTGTTTGGGCAATTATATTAGTTTTAGGTTTTATTTTTGCTCTTATTTTTGGAAAACTTGCTATTTTATATCCAGGTGATGGAGGGGTATCACTTGCAACTAAAGAAGCCATGGGAAAAAAGTATCAACTTCTTACATCTTTTTATTTAATCTGTGCTGTTTTCTTTGGACCTGTTGCTGTTTTAATTATTGCAGCACAATTTATACAGCCTTACTTTCCAAATATTCCACTAGAAATTTTAGGTTTTTTAACTTATATAATTACTTATATTTTACTTTTAACAAAGATTGATTTTCTTGGAAAACTTATGCTAATAGTAAGTTCTGCTATTACACTTATATTTTTAATCTCAAGTATAAACATAATTTTAAATATAAATGAGTTTCATTTCAACTTACCAACTATATCAATACAAGAGTTTGGTCACTCTTTAATAATTGTATTTTGGTCTATTGTTGGCTGGGAAGTTATAGGAAACTATTCAAAAGAAGTAAAAGAGACTAAAACACTTACAAATGCTGTTAAATTATCTGCAATCATAATATCATTAGTTTATATTCTTACAACACTTGCAATTTGTTTTGGAGAGTTTACTAAAGATGAAGAGTTTAAACTTGTCTGGATAATAGAGCCTATTTTTAAAGAGTTTTCAAATGTAATCTTAGCAAGTGTTTCTACTATACTTTGCGTTGGGACTTTAATACTTTTTGTAGGTGGAGTAGCAAGACTTATATCATCTTTAAAACTTAACTCTTATACATCAAAACATTTAAAAAACAATACTCCAATTGGTGCATTAAATTTTTTATCAATGATATATATTATTACTCTTATACTAGTATATTTTGATTTTTTAAGTTTAGAAAATTTAGTTGCTTTTGCAGATGGATTCTTTATAGCAAATGCAATAATTGGTTTAATTACAGCAATTATTCTTTTTGATAAAGGCTTTTTAAAAACTTCTGCTATTATTTTGACTTTTCTTTTTGGAGTTATTTTACTCTTTTCAAATATATTTATTTTATGTGTTATTATTGCACTATTTGTATTTACTTATCTGAAGAAATCTTATAATTAAAAATAGGTTTTTTATCTTCAATTAAAAAAACTGGCTCAACAAATGGAGCCATTTTTAAAATAAAATTTAGTATTGATAAAATAGGTGAACCATAGAAAAACTTTACTTCAGGATTTTTAATCCAAATTTGGTCTATATATAAATACTTTTTATATGAGCTATCTCCTATATTATCTTTATTAAAATCAAAGCCCTCATAATCATCCCAATAGTTTCCCTCAATTTCATTTGTATTCATTCTTCCTTTATAACTTTCAGTCATAATATTATCCATATTCCCAAGTAAGATATTTCTTTTAATTACATTTCTTAAACTAAAGCCTCTAAAATCAAAACCTCTAGTACTATACATAATTTGATTATCATAAATCCAGTTTTTTAACCCTTGTTTCATAGGAGAGTTGTCAATATAAAAAGCTTGATTACACATACCCATATAGTTATATTCAACTGTAGTATTTGAAGCTCCTTTTAATAATATTCCCATACTTGTAGCAGAACCTAATGAGCCTTTTATTGTATTTTTTGAAACATAAGAACCTTTACTTGCTTGTAAAAAAATTCCAACAGAACTATTTATAATTTCATTATTTTTTATAGTTGTATTATTTGAATGAGAGCTAAGAACTGAATATCTACAATCTTTCATTTTATTATTTGATACTTCATTATCTTTTGATTGCATTAAGACTATATCTCTCACATTTGTAAAAGAGTTATTTAATATTTTATTGTTTTTAGAAAACCAAAGTCTAACTCCATCACCTCTTAAATCAATATTTGGATCATCTGAGGATATTTTATTTCCTTGAATTATTGAATCACTTACATAATCTAAAAAAATTCCAATATGAGATTTTTTAATAGTCAAATTTTTTAATTCAATATTTGAAGAGTTATTTACAAGAATTGCAGCATCTAAAGTATCCCTTCTTTTCCCACTATTTATTACTTCTAAATTTTCAAGTTTTACGTTTGATGAAGTAATTGTAATAACATTAGAGTTTTGCTCTCCTTGAATAACTACACCCTTTTCTTTTCCTATTAAAGTAAGTGGTTTTGAAATTGTAATATTTCCAAAATAAGTACCTTTTGGAAGTTTCAAAACTGAATAAGCAGGTGCTTTATTAATAGTGTCTTGAAGTAGATTCGCATAAATATTTGATAAGAAAATAGATAAAATAAGTATAATTTTAAGCAAAGAACCTTCTTTATTTAAAGTTGTAATAGTAAATAATTATATTACAACTTTAAGTAAAAAAAATTGATATATGACAGTTTAAGATTCGCTAAGACTACTAGTTTGAGAAAATGAGGTAAATCTTTTCATTACTAAAGTAGCAGTTAAATCACCTGTAACATTTATAGTTGTTCTACACATATCAAGTATTCTATCAACTCCAAGTATTAAAGCAATTCCCTCAACAGGAACTCCAATACCTTGAAGAATTGTTGCAAGTATTACAATACCAACTCCTGGAGTACTAGGAGCTCCAATTGAAGCTCCTACAGTTGTTAATGCTAAGATTACAATCTCAACTAATGATAAATCAATACCAAAAAGTTGAGTTAAAAAAATAGCTGCAATTACTTGGTATATTGCTGTTCCATCCATATTAATAGTCGCACCCAAAGGTATTACAAATTTTGAAATAGGAGTTGGAATATGTAGTTTATCTTCTGCTGTTTTCATAGATAATGGCATAACAGCAGCTGAACTTGATGTAGAAAAAGCCATAAGTTGAACTTCTCTTATATCTCTTAAAAAATCTAGTGGTTTTACTCTTCCAATAAAATATGCAATACATAAATAAAAACATAAAAGAGTAAAAAGTCCTAATAAAACAGTTATTATATACATAGACATTGAAGAGATTGCATCAAAACCAATTTTAATTGTAATACTACATAAAAGCCCAAATACCGCATAAGGTGCAAGTTTCATTGCCCATTCTACTACTTTCATAGAAAAAGCCTGAAAAGACCTTGCTAAATCTTTCATAGGTTGTGCATCTTCTTTATCCATATTCATTAAAGCAACCCCAACAAAAATTGCTAAAATTACAAAGGCTAAGATATTTCCATCTAACTCTGATTGTGCTGTATTTACAGGAATTAAGCCTACAATCATATCGGGAATAGAAATAGTTTGAAGAGGAACTACTTCTTTTGCAATTGTTACACCAGAGCTTATACTATTTATAATATCACTTGAAACAAAGTTTCCAGGTTGTATTGCAAAAGCAATAAAAATACCAACACTTACTGCAACTATTGTAGTAAATACAAAATATGGAGCTATTATAATTCCTAAACTTTTTAAAGTTTCAGTATTATTTGCACTTGTAATTCCTAAAATAATTGAACTCATAACTAAAGGAATAACTACCATTTTTATAAGTGCTAAAAAAATATTACCAGCAAGTGCAACCCAAGGTGCAATTGCAAGAGCAATATCTTCTGGAACTAAAGCAAAGGCACTTGGAGATAAAATCAATCCAACTACAACACCTAAAACCATTCCTATTAAAACTTGAATCCAAAGTTTATTTAACATTATCAACCTTTTGTTTTTTTATTTTAAATAATAGAGAATATAACACAGGTACAAATCCTAGTGTTAAAATAGTTGAGAACATTAAACCAAAGATAATTGCAATCGCCATTGGTTCCCACATAGCACCTCCACTGTACCATAAAGGAATAAGACCAAAAACTGTTGTTATTGTAGTTAAAAGTATTGGTCTAAATCTTGAGATACAAGCTTCAATTATTGCATCATAAGAGTTTCTTTTATTATCCTCTTCTTCTGTTTTAATTCGCTCTAATAAAACAATTGCATTATTAATTACAATTCCAGCTAATGAAATAATTCCAAGTAATGTCATAAAGCCAAAATAAGAATCCATAACATACAAGCCAAAAGAAACTCCAATCATTCCTAAAGGAATTGTACTTAGAATGATTAAAGGCTTTCTAATAGAATTAAATTGTGTAACCATTAAAAGTAAAATAATCATAAAAGCAATTGGAATATTTACTGCAATTGATTTATTCGCTTTTCCAGAAGCTTCATATTCACCACCAAAAGAGTAATAATATCCTAATTCAAAACTACTTGAATAATCATCTAACCAAGGCTGTATCTGTTCAAAAATGGCCATTGCACTATATCCATCTTTTACATAAGCTCCAATAGTAACAGTTTTAGACCTATCTCTTCTGATTATTTTTGACTCTTCATAAACAGTTTGAATACTAGCAACTTGAGAAAGTGGGATATTTTTTCCAGAACTTTGTGCATAAACATTTATAGATTCTAAAGCATTTATACTCTCTTTACTACTTTGATTTGAACGTAAAACAATTGGAATTAATTTATCTTCTTTTCTAAAAGTAGTTACTTCAAAACCACTTAGTGCAGTTTGTAAAGAAAGCGCAATATCGAAGTTTGAAATACCCTCTTTTAAAGCTTTTGCTTCATCAATATTAACAATAAGTTTTTTATTTTTTAATCCCCAATCATCAGAAATATTTTTTACACCATCAATTTTTGTAAGTTCTTGTTTTATATTTGAAGCCATTTTAAATAAAATATCAATATCTTTTCCACTAATTCTAATTTCAATTGGTTTAGTAACAGGTGGGCCATTTGATAAATCTTTTGCATCTACTTGCATATTTGGAAATCTTGATTTTGCAAAACTTTCTATCTCTTTTTTGATTCTACTTTTTGAAGTGAAATCTTTTGTATTTACAAGAATAGTACTATATTCACTACTTGCTAATTCTTGATTATAAGCAAGCCAAAATCTAGGAGCACTCTCACCTATAAAAGTTACAAAATTTGTAACTTCTTTATTGTTTTCTTTCATATATTTTTCTTGTATAAAATTTTCAATTACTGATAAATCTTTTATTGTAGTTTCAATTGCTGTTCCAACTGGAAGTTGTATTTCAACTGTAAATGTATTTTCACTAGAGTCTGGGAAAAACTTTTGAGGAACTTTATCTAAAAGAATAAAAGAGCCAAAAAACACTAGTATTATAATAGTAATAGTAAGTAATCTAAAGTTTAAAATAAAATTTAAAAATTTTCTATAGCCTTTATAAATAAAGTTTTCAACTTCAGCTTTTTTTATATCTTTTTTCATAAAATATTTACTTAAAACAGGAGTTAAAGTAAGAGCTAAAACCCATGAAGATAAAAGCACAATTGTAACAACTTTAAAAATAGAAGTAGTATATTCACCAGTCATTGATTTAGCTAAAAAAATTGGTAAAAATGCAGCTGATGTTGTAAGTGCTGAAGTTAAAAGAGGAACTCTTAACTCTTTTGCACTTTGAATAGATGCCTCAACTACTGTTTTTCCTTTTTGCATTAAAACCATAATCGACTCACTCATAACAATAGCTGAATCAACTAAAAGTCCTAAGGATATAATTAAAGCAGCAAGTGAGACTTGATCTAACCAAATATCAAAAATAGACATAATTATAAAAGAAGTTAAAATTGACATAGGAATTAAAACAGCGACTATAAGCCCTGATCTTAAACCTAAAGATAAAAGCATTACAATAATTACTAATGCCATAGCTTGTAATAAGTTATTTACAAAATTGCTAATTATATTATCTACTATTTTAGGTTCATTAAAAAGTCTATCAAGCTCTACTCCTAAAGGCAATTTACTTTGAACTTTTTCTTGAAGCTCATCTATTTTTTTACCTAACTTTATAATATCTCCATCTTTTTTCATAGATATTGCCAAAACTAGTGAGTTTTTAGCATCTTTATTTACTAAATAACTAGTAGGGTCTTTATAAGAATAACTAACAACTGCAACATCTTTTAAATATATACTTTCACCTGTATTCAAAGGAATTAGTGTATTTTCTATCTCTTTTAAATTATTATAATTTCCTGAAGGTTCAATTGATAATCTTGAAGAATCAACTCTTACACTTCCACCTGATAAAACGATATTTTTACTCTCTAAGATAGTTTTTAAATATGATGCACTTAAATTTAAACTTGCAAGTTTTGAATTATCAAACTCTATATGTACTCTTTGAGATTGAATACCTAAGATATTTATTTTTGCAACCTCATCAAGCCTTAAAAATACATCTTTTGTATCATCTGCAATATTTTCTAACTCTTTAGGACTTAAGCCATCACTTGAAATTGAGATTAAAGTACCATAAACATCACCAAACTCATCATTTACAATAGGTGTTGAAACTCCACTTGGCAATTCTCTTTTGGCATTATCTACCTTTCTTCGTAAAGAGTCCCATATAGGACGCATTTGCTTATGTTTTTCAAGTATATTTACAAAAATAATTGAAACGCCAGATTTTGAAGTTGATTTAATAAAATCTATTTCTGGCATCTCTTGAATATTTTTTTCTAGCTTATCAGTTACAAGTTGTTCTACTCTTTTAGCACTTGCTCCTGGGAAATATGTTACAACTGTTGCAGTTCTTATTATAAAACCAGGATCTTTTGCACGTGGTAAATCCATAAAAGAAATAAGACCATAAATAAAAAGTAAAAGAGTAAATACTATAGTAACCTTATCTTTTTTAAGGGCAAAAGAAGTTATATCCATATTATAATCCTGCCTCTTTTTTATTTCCTATAGTAACTTCCATATTTTCAAAAACTTGACTCATTCCAGCTTTTAAAACTAAATCACTTCTTTGTAAGCCTGAGAATATCTCAAAACCATCATCTTGAAGTTTTCCTATAGTTACATCTTTTCTTTGTATAAAATATTTATTATTTCTTTTTTCTAAAATATATACAAAATATCCATTTTTATCATTTAAAACGGAGTTTGAGGGAACTTTTAAAATCTCTTGCTTCTCTTGATTTAATACAGAAAAAGAGACATCAGCTGACATTCCAGACTTTATACTTCCTGTGCTTTTTTTAAGTTTTACAATAACTAAGTATGTTTTTGAATTAGTAGATATAAACTTTGATATTTCAGAAATACTTGCATCAAAAATCTTTTCATCAATAGAAGTAAAAGTAACTTTAACATCATCACCTTTTTTAATTTTATTTATATAAGATTCAGGAAGATGAACAGAAACCTCATCAACTAATTTATCACTTATTAAAACTATTGGCGTACCTACTGCGATATTCTCATTTTGAGATACAAACTTTGATGAGATATATCCGCTAATTGGAGCATAAAGCTTTGTATATGATAACTGTAGCTTTGCATACTCTAACTCTTTTGATACATTATTTACTTTTGCCTTACTTGCATTATAATTAGCACGTGCGTTATCTATATCACTAACACTTGCATTTTGATTTATATATAGTTTTTTTGTTCTATCATATATACTTTTTGCATTTTGTAAAGCAGATTTTGCTTCACTGTGTGCATATTTAACTTGAGATACTTTTAATTCATAAGGCTTTGAATCTAAGCTTGCTAGTAAGTCACCTTTTTTTACTTCATCTCCATTTCTAAGATTAAAGTAGTTTAGATTACCTTGTACTTTAAAACTAAGTTTTATTTGATTATTTGAAGACGCAATTGCATTAAATACTCTTTTTTCTTTATCTTTATTTATTTTTGGCATTGTTATATATACAGATTTAATTGACTCTTTTATCTCTATTTTTTCTTCTTTGTTTTCACATGCACTAAATAGTAAAGAAACAGTAAGTAAAATAAGTGTAGCTTTAATATATTTAATCATTTTTTGAACCTTTTGTAATATCAATAATTTTATTTTCCAACTCTTCTTTTTTCTCTTTATTAACTAAAATATCTATCTTTCCACTAAAAAAATATATTGAACTTAAGTCAACTAAATAATCTATAATTGAGATATTTAAATTTAATTTTGAAATAATATATGAATTTTGAGCATCAAGTAAGGAGATAATATTTTCTTTTCCATTTTTATATTTATCTTGTATTAATTCAAAGTTTTTTTGCGAGGAGTTTTGAGATATTTTTGCAAAATTGATTTTCTCATACGAACTTTTAATAGATTCATAGTTTTTTTCTACATTTTGAATTATTAAATTTTTTGTTTCATTATATTTTAGTTTTAAATTTATAAGTTCTATTGAATTCTTTTGAATTTTCGTATCTTTTGCTCCACCCTCATATAAAGGAAGGTTTAGATTTATTACTGCTTGATATTCATCATCATCCCAATATCTAACAGCATCACTTGCTTCTGCATCTCTACTTAAAATTTTTGTAGCACTTCCTTCAAAAGCAAGAGTTGGAAGATATCTTGAATCTTTATTCATTTTAAGCTCATAATCTTTTGCTGTTTTTAGCTCTTTTAACTGTTTTAACCTTGAATGAGTATGTACAAGTTCATTTATAAAACTATTTTGTACCCTTTTATCTTTTATATAAAAAATTGCATCTTTTTCTAATAGTTTAAAAAGTTGTGAGTTCATTCCATATTCAAGAAAATCTATTTTATTCTCAATTTGCAGGATATTTGCTAATTCAATTTTTAAAGAGTTTAGACTTTTAATTGTCTGAGATAACTCTATATTGGCATTTGCAAGTTCACTCTCCCATCTATAAACATCACTTCTATCTTGAACTCCAATACTTACTCTTTGTTTAGAAAAAGCAAGATTTTGTGAAATAAAATCACGTTTAATATTTATAATCTCATTATATTTTTTAGCTTTTATAATATTTAAATAGATAATTGTAAGCTTATACATAATCTCATCATTTAATGCTTTAGTTTCTTCTTTACTTGATTTAAAAATAGTTTTTCTTATATTAATATTTTGAATTATCTTATTTGAATAAAGTACTTGACTTATTTTTAAACCTGCATTTAAAGTACCTTGAGAGTAAAGACCACTAGAGTACTCAGCACGGTCAGCATCTATTTGTGAGTAATTAGAAAAAAGACTAATGCTTGGTTTATATTCACTTTTTGCACTATTTATATTTAGTTTGTTTACTAATAAACTATTATTATTTTGTTCAATCTCTAAACTGTTTTTAGAAGCAAGAAAGAAGATATCTTTTAAGTTAAGTTCTTTAAGATTTACGGCATCTTTCTTTTTCTCTTTTTTTATATCTGTTAATATCTCTTTATTTTTTAGATATATAGAATTAGTAGTTTTTTTTTCTTTTAAGTATTCAAAAATTGCTAAAGCACTTGTTCTAATAAAAACATCTTTTTCATATTTACTAAGTAAAAAGTTGTAAGAGATAAGATATAAACTATTTGTCTTCTTGTACTTTTTTGCATTATTGATTAAAACAATTTTATTTGAATAAGCAGATATATCTTTTTTACAAGTCATATCACAATTTTTTATATTATAAACTATTTTATCACTTGAAGAAAAAAGACTCTTTGCCTGTATTTTTATTTCATTTAGATATTTACTTGATTGTAAATCAAGAAGCAAATTTATATTATAATCTTTCGCATTTGCAATATTAAAAAAAAGTATAAGAAGAATTATAACTTTGTAATATTTATAATTCATAATAATCCTTTAAAAGTAAGTCTTCAATATCTTTAACTCTTTCATTTCCTAAACTTTTTTGTGTTAAATATGGTTTTATAAAATAATACATATTTAAAGAGCCTCTTTTTGCATTTGCTATTAAATCCTTTGATAACAAATTCCAATAAGATAGATTATTTGTAGCAATAATCCAAGAGTTTGAAACTAAAAAATTCATTTCATTTTCACTCATAGCTTTAATATAACCATATGATATTTGGTGATTTAAAAGTTTTTTAATCATTTTTATTTCATTTTGAAGTTGCTCTTCCATAATCTTTTTAAACTCTGGAAAACTTAAAAGTAGTATATTTAATTCTAAGTGTAAGAACCTATATTTTATATCTGTTTCAAGGTTATTTAGTAAGAAATCTTTTAATAAAAATATTTCATCTTTTTCATAGTTTATTGAATTTACTTCTTTAAATACAATTTTAATATAGTTTAAAAAAATATCTATAAGTATTTTTTCTTTGTTTTTAAAGTGATAATATAAATTTCCAACACTAATACCTAATTTATCTGCAATATGCCTAGTTGATGTATTTAAACAACCTTTTTCATTAAATAATTCAATTGATGTTTCTATAATCTTTTCTTTTGTTGTAGCCATTTTTTTTCCTAGTACATTTGTTCTATTATTTTAGAGCAAATGTTCTAATGTACAACTTAAAAAAAAGCAGTCAATGAAGACTGCTTTAAAAAATCATTTCTAATTTTTTAAAAACTTTCCCATTCATCATCATCTTTTTTATTTGAAGTAATTGTTTGTGGTTTTATATTTACTTCAGGTTTAGAAACGTTTTCTATTTTTTCTATTTTCTCAAGTTTAGGTTTTACTTTAGTTTCTAATGGCTTTTTTTCACCTAAAATTACAGCACTAGAATCTATTTCTTTTATATCTAACTTTTTTGGTTTTACATCATCTTTACCAATAAAGTTTTTATCATTTGCATTTTGTACGATTGTATTTGCAATAAACTGCGTGCTTTCTGATATTTCTTTTGTTTGATTTGCAACATTAGCATTTTGTTGTGTTTGCTGATCTAGTCCATTAACTGCATTATTTATTTGCTCAATTCCTGTTAATTGTTCTTTTGATGAGTCTTCAACATCTTTAATTAAATCAAGTGTTTTAACAATATTTTCATTTAAATCACTATAACCTTTAATCATTTCATCCGCGATATTTTTACCATTATCTGCTTTTGAAGTAGCTGTTTGAACTAACATTTTAATCTCTTTAGCAGCTTCTGCAGATCTACTTGCTAGATTTCTTACTTCTTGCGCAACAACTGCAAAACCTTTTCCAGCTTCACCAGCAGTTGCAGCTTCTACAGCTGCATTTAATGAAAGAATATTTGTTTGGAAGGCTATTTGGTCAATTACTGTAATTGCGTCATTAATAGCATTTACTTGAGTATTAATTTCATCCATTGAAACTGTAGTTTGAGTGGCTAAGCCTTGACCACTTGATGCAGAAACGGTTAAGTCATTTGCATAATTTGACATTTGAATGATTTTTTCATTATTTCCACCAATATTAGAAGTAATTTCTTCTAAAGCGGCAGCTGTTTCTTCTAAAGATGCTGCAGCTTGTGTTGATGAAGAGCTTAGTACTTCTACATTTGTCATTAGAATATTTGAGCTTTTTTGAAGTGTTAAACCATTTGATTTATTTTCAACTAACATTTCATTTATCAATTTTGTAACATTGTTTAAAGCAAGTGGAATTTTATTGTTATCATCTTTAATTGAATTAGTAAAGTCTAGTTTAGAGAAACTTTCTAATACTTCAATGATTTTATTAATATCTTTTCCAACAACTTCATTTAAATGTAAAAGCATATCATTTATACTAATTCTTAATTTTTCTAAATTCTCAGATTCAGCTTTATTATCTAATCTATTAGTTAAAAAGCCATTATTTATATTTTTAACAATATCTGAAACTTCATCTAAAAACTTTTCATCATTTTTTATTATTGAATTAGTTTTAACAATATTTTCATTTATTACTTTTGACATAATTCCAAATTCATCTTTTGAACTATCATCAAGCATTGAAACTTCTGTAGTTTCTTTATTTAAATATTTAAAGAAACTTAATAAACCATTTTGAAAACTATCTATTGAACCATTAACTCTTCTTATTAGTATTCCAAATACTACTAAATTTAGAACAATTATAATAAGTCCAAATATTATTAAGCTTTTTGATGTAAAGCTAATTGATTCATCTATTTGAAGTGCTTTTTCTTTTGATTCTTTTACTTGCACTTCAATCCAAGAATCTAATCTTTTTGTTAACTTTTCACTAAAAGGATCTAATTGTGACATAAGTTTATTACCTTGTGTATGACCATCTTTTACGTAAGTATTCGCCATTTTTACACCAATTTCATAAAAGTTTTTAAAATCTACTTTAAAGTTTTCAAGTTCAGATATAAGTTTAGATTCGTCTTTTTCTGTACTTATCATTTCATCAAGTAGTTTATTTCCAGCAATAAAATACTCTTTTGCTATTTCATAACCATCGTCATAGCCTGGAGCTGCTCTTGTTGCAGATACATCTGTAAGCCATTGTTGTACTTGAATTACATCTTTTTGAAGCTCTAAAAAATTAAAGACCTTCGGCAATATAACATACTCTTTTTCATTTACTTTTTCCTCAACCTTATTTAAAGATGAGATATTTAAAGTAATATTAAGTATAGAAAACAAAATAATAATAAATCCACTTGATATTAATAATTTTTTAACTGAAAAGTTTTTTAACATAATAATCCTTGTATGCATTCTATTTAAAGTTATATTCTACAAAAACATAGCTTTAATTGACGAATTAATAATTTTATCTTGCATAAGAACAATCATTTATATCAAGAGTAACTCCATTAATATAAGTAGGACAATCCGTTGCTAACCATACAATTGCTTTTGCAACTTCTTCAGCTTGAGCAAATCTTCCTGATGAAACAGTTTTTTTAAACTCTTTTTTTCTTTGTTCTGAGTTGTCTTTTTGCATATCAGTCTCTGTTGGACTTGGGGCAACGCAATTTACAGTAATTCCATGTGCACCTAAAAGTTTTCCATATATTTTAGTTGCATTAATAAGTCCAGCTTTTGCTATTCCATACCAAATATCTGGATGCCCAATTTGTCCTGCTATTGAAGCTACATTAACTATTCTTCCGTATTTTTGTGCTTTCATATTTTCACACAATAAATTCATTAGCTCAACTGGTGCGTGTAAATCTACATTTAATATTTTTTCTTTTGCCTCTTTTGGATAGTTATCATAAGAGTATTTAGGCTGCATAAAACCTGCATTATTAATCAAAATATCAACATTTCCAATCTTTTTTACTAAAACTTCTAAACCATCAATATTTGATAAATCATACTCTATTTCTGTAACATTTGGTAATCCACCTAATACAAAATCTTCAAAATCTCTTGCTACTACAATTACCTCATAATCAAGCTCTAGCATTGCTCTTGAAACTGCTAAACCTATTCCTTTATTTCCACCCGTTATTAATACTTTTTTTGACATAGGTATTCCTTTTATATTTTATATATAATTATTTTAGTTTTATTTACTTTTAAATTAGTTTAATTTCTTAATTAAGTAAATAGTAAATTAATTGTAAAGTATCAATAAAAATAAAGGAATAATATTGTGAATTATAAAAATGAAAAACAAATATTAAATATTATTAAATTTACACCACCCTTATTTATTATATCTATTTCCATTATTATTACAATATTTTTATATACGGAAAAGCAGTTAGCTCTTGAAGAAGAGAAAGATCAAATAAAAACGCAATTTATAAAAAGCAATAAAGAACTTATAAAAAAAGATGTAGATAAACTATATAATTTTATAAAAATAACTCAAAAAGAGACAGAAAAAAAACTTAAAGAAGAGATTAAACAAAGAGTCAAAGAAGCACATAGAACTGCAAATGCAATATACAGTATTAACAAAGATATAAAATCAGAAGAAGAGATAAAAAGACTTATAAAAGAAGCTTTAGTTCATATTAGGTTTAATGAAAATAGAGGTTACTATTTTATTTATTCACTTAATAATTATGAATGTATACTACTACCAATTGCAAGAAAGTTTGAGGGTAAAAGTTTTTATAACTTTAAAGATGGGAAAGGTGAGTTTCTAACAAGAAAAATTGTAGCTCAAATTAAAAAAGAAAAAGAAGGTTATTTAAGTTGGTGGCATCATAAACCAGATGACAAAATAAATCAATATAAAAAAATTGGGTTTAATATGCATTTTGAACCTTATGATTGGTTTATTGGAACGGGTGAGTATTTTGTAGATTATGAGAAAACAGTTAAAAATGAAATATTAGAATATGTTAAAAAATTATCCTCATCTTTAAATAGCTATTATTTTATTTTAGATTATGATGGAAAGGTACTAACAAGTAATAAAAAGAATAGTAAAAATCTAACAATAAAAGAGTCAAATAAAAAAGAGTTAATTAGTATTGCAAAATCAGGAGCTGGTTATTTATCCTATGACAATAGTGAAAATGCTACTACAAAAAACTCTATAAAAACAAGTTATTCAAAAGGTCTTAATGAGTGGAAGTGGGTAATTAGTAGAGATTTTCAACAAGATGAAATAGAGAAACTTTTTAAAGTAAAAAAGGAAGAACTAAATCGTAAGTTTGATACTAATGTAATATTTATATTTAATCTTACAGCTATATTAACTTTAATACTTTTAGCAATTTCTTTATATATTTCAAAACTATTGAAATTTAAATTTGAAAAATATAAAAATGATATTAAAGAAAAAATATTAGAAAATGATAGACAACAACATATGCTTGCACAACAGTCTAAAATGGCAGCAATGGGAGAGATGTTAGGTAATATTGCTCATCAATGGAGACAACCTCTTTCAATGATTACAACAGCTGCTAGTGGAATGAAAATGCAAAAAGAGTTTGATTCACTAGATGATGAAACATTTAATCGTTCTGTAGATAATATTACAAACTCAGCACAATATCTATCTAAAACTATTGATGATTTTAGAAACTTTTTCAAAACAGAAAAAGTAAGTTCACATATAAAAATAGCAAGTGTTTTAGAAAAAACATTAAAACTTACAAAAGAACAGTTTAAAAGTAATCAAATAAAAGAGATAGAAGAGATAGAGGACTTTGAAATATATGGAGTTGAGAATGAATTAATTCAGGCATTAATCAATATTTTAAATAACTCAAGAGATGTTCTTTTAACAAAAAAACAAGAAAGAGTAATTCAAATAAAAACATATATAGAAGATAATAAAGGAATTCTTAAAATCACTGATAATGGAGGTGGGATTAAAGAAGATATAATTGACAAAGTATTTGAACCATATTTTACTACAAAACATAAAGCACAAGGTACTGGAATTGGTTTATATATGACAGAAGAGATTATAAAAAAACATTTAGAAGCGTCAATTAGAATAAAAAATACTACATTGATAATCAAAGGAATTGAATATAAAGGATTAGAGAGTAAAATTGTTTTTAATATAGAATCTTAATATTAACCTTTTTTTATTAACTTCATTATTCTTTTATTTTCATCAATTTTACAAGCAGTGATTTCTCTTTTACTTCTTGAATTTTTAAAACAGTGAAGTGTTTTATTTAATACTTTGACTCTCTTATAAAATCTGTCAAGTCGTGCAATTTCAACTCTTATTTCATATTTATTAATAAGTTCAGTTTTTTCTTCTTCTAACTTTGTAAACTTATAATCATTAGCATTTAGTCCTATTGTAATAATAAGTAAAAATAGTATTTTGATAATAAATCCTTTTATTAAATCAATAATATCTAATTATACCTAATAAAAAGTAAATAAATTTAAGTGTTTATTCTTTATACTCTTTATTAAAAAAGGATATTTATGAAAATATTTATATTTATATTTACTCTATTTATATATTCACATGCAGTAAAACCTTATGCCTTACAATTTACAGGTGTAAAAGTTGAACATACATACTCAAACGCAGAGAAAGAAAACTATTTAATTGAACGTGTTATAAATAAGAAATGTATGGATATAGCAGTTTCTTCTGAAAACTTTGATGATGAAAACATAAGTAAAAATATTCCAAAAGAGTGTAAAAAAACACTAATCAAAGCAAAAGGTATAATTCAAGGATTATATATAAATGAGAATATAAAAACTTTTTCAGAAATAGAAGTACTAAACTTTTTATATACAAAAACAACAAAAAATCCATCAAAATATATATTGGTTGATAGTAGAAAAAAATCTTGGTTTGACCTTAGAACAATCCCAAGCGCTGTAAATATTCCTTTTGAAGATTTAAAATATGATGAAGATTTTAAAGAGGATTTTAATGATGCTTATAAAAACTTAGGTATAAAAGTATTGGATAAAAAAAGCTTTGATTTTACAAATGCAAAAACTGCAGTATTTTTTTGTAATGGCCCTTGGTGTCCTGTATCATCTAAAAGTATTAAATATCTAAGCTCTATTGGTTATCCAGAAAGTAAAATGATTTGGTATAGAGGAGGAATGGCTTCCTGGGAAAGTTTATCTCTTAGTGTTACAAAGTCATTAAAATAAGGTTTAAAACCTTATTTTAAAAAAGTGATTTAAAGTTTTTTAATATTTGCTCTGCTCCATCTTCACCTAACTTACCTTTTAAAACTTTATTTAGTTTTTCTTTTATTTTCTCTTTATTTTTATCGATTTGTTTATTTACTTGGTTTGATATTAAATCTTTTGAATCAAGAGAAATTTTAGGTTTTGTAGTTGTTCCTTTTACTTTTAAAGCAAATTGTGTATTTTTTATTTTAGTATTAATTAAAGCATCAATTGTACTTTTTTCTAAATCTAAAATTGATTTAGTTACATCAATTTGTGTATTTTTACTTTTCATATTAACCGTTGAAGATAAAACTAACTTATTAATATTTGTATTAATATCAACTGTTTCATAAACTTCTCTAGTAATATCAAACTTTGCGAACTGATTTAATAAAGTAGAAAAGTTATTAGGTAAAAAATGACCTTTTAATAAAGTACCTTTTAGTTTTCCTTTTTTCATTAACATATTATAATCTAGTGTTAAAGCTGTAGTAGAATCGAAAACATCAGGATAATAAAGCATATTAGTAAGTTCTTTAATTTGAACATTTTTAATATCAGCATGTAAGTCATCATTTTTTAGATTAAAATCTAAAACACCACCAAGAAGTTTTGAATTTCCAGTTAATTGAAGTGATTTGTTTTTATTTTTCATATTTCCATTTATTGAAACAGCACCTCTCATTTTTGTAGATGTAACATCATATAAATTTGCTAAACTAGGAATATTAAGTAAATAATTAGCATCAATAGCAGCATCCTTGAAAGTAAATACTGCATCTTTAATATCTAAGTTTGCTAAGGTAGTTGTTATTTTACTATTTGTAATAGCTTGATTTGGAACTAAAGTAGTTGTACTATTTCCTTTAAAAGTGATTTTCTTTTTCAAGTTTTGTTTAAATACTGTATTTGCAACTGGGTTAATTATTCTTCCATTTAATATTTGAGTTTTTATAACTCCTGCTAAAGTTTCTGCTTTTGCATCTGTAATATTTCCATCTATATTTAAAATACCATCTGCATATACAGGCTCATTTAAAATATGTAATAGCTTATCAATTTTTGCATTTGCAATATTAAATTTAATATATTCAGGAGCTGAATCTGCTAATTTAACAGAATAGTTAGTTAAACTATCAAAGATATTTGAATTACCATCTACTTTAATTATTCCATTATTCATAACAACATTTCCACTAGTAATAAAATTACCATATAATTTTGTTCCAATAATTCCCTCTAGTTTTTGTAAGTTTTTAACATCTAACTTATAATCACTTAATATTTTCCCACTATCTAAAAGTACTTCAGTTTTATTTGCAAAAAGATCTACAATTGATGTAATTAAATCTGATTTTATAGTAGCTTTATTAGGACTTAGATTTGCATGAATATCACTTTTAAAATAAATAGGAGAAGAGATATTTTGATTAAAGTCCTTATTTATTACTTGATTATTTAATTTACCCTTAGATATATTCACACTTACTTTTCCATCTAAAGTACTTAAATTTGCATCTTTGATATCACCTTTTAAACTTAAGTTTCCTTTTGCTAAATCTTTTTGATTTAGTAAATGAAGAAGTTTTTCTATTCTTGCATTTTTCATAAGAACATTAATATTTTTAGCTTCAAAATCAACAAGTTTTAAATCATATGATGTTTCACTTTGTGCGATACTAGAAATACCTTTTATTACAGAAAAGTTTGCATCACCTTTAAATGTACCACTTGTTGAAAAAGGACCATTCAGTTTTTGTTTAATTAAGTTTTCTAATTGTCCTAACTCATTTATTTTAATATCATATTTAAGATCTACTTTCTTTTTAAATATTGCTAAATCTCCTACAATATTTATATTTGAATTATCACTTATTGTTGCATTAAAATTTATAGTATTGAATGTTAATGTAAAATCATTAACTTTTAACTGCACATCTTTTTGCTCATCATTTACTTTATTTTCAATATATGAAGCTACAAAATTGTTACCTGATTTTGTAAATAAAACACCGTAAACTGCACCAATAATAAATATAATTAATATTGTTAAACTTATAAAAAACTTTTTCATAATAATCCTTGAATTAATAATTAGAATAATTATAGCAAATTTTTAAATAAACTATAGATTGATAGTCGTTTTATCTATTTATAATCTAATTTTATATATAATTTTTGCGATTAAAGTAATTAGTAGGGAAATATTTGCATTTATGTGAGTATTGCTTTATCTTTTAGATAAGGTTACGCTATCCGAACAGACTTTTATCAAAATATTTTTTAAGGATTTACAATGAAAAAAATCGTTTTATTAATGCTTGCTATTGCTGGAGCTGCTTTTGCTGCTGACGGTGCTGTTGCAAACGAAACATTAAAAGCTTACTCAGTACTTGCTGCTGGTGTTGGTCTTGGTCTTGCTGCTCTTGGTGGAGCTATTGGTATGGGTAATACTGCTGCTGCAACTATTGCTGGTACTGCTAGAAACCCAGGTTTAGGTGGAAAATTAATGACTACTATGTTCATTGCTTTAGCGATGATCGAAGCACAAGTTATTTATGCACTTGTTATTGCTATGATTGCATTATATGCAAACCCATTTTTAGGGTAAGCTTATAAGTTTCAACTTATAACTTATAAAAGGTCAAGCTTTTAGCTTGGCCTTTTTTTTTTGCTCTTTTTTATTATTCTTACAAAACAAAAAATAATTTTATAAATAATTTTAAAACACCTATGTTAAATACCTTTACTTTATAAACTCAATTAATAACTTATTTCTTAAATTAATCTGATATAATTAAATAAGAATAAATAAAAAAGGTTTTAAAATGAAAATAACAAGTATAAAAACAAAACTACTTGTGCTAGTACTGTTAAGTACTTTCATATCATTTGCTATATTAGGCTTTTATAATTCAAAAAATGAATATACTTCGCAATATAATTTAATAGAAAAAGAAGAACTTAATTTATCAAAAAGTACTTCAAAGTTTATTAATAGTTATTTACAGTCAAAAATAGATATAGTTGAAGCAATTGCAGATGTATTACCAAAAGATAATATTAATATAACAAATACAGATATATTACAAGCATTGAAATTAGGTAAAAAAGCAGGAAACTTTGTAGACGTGTATCTTGGCTTTGAATTAGATGGAGCATTACTTTTATCAGATAATTCAATTTTAAATGTTGAAAAAGATAATTTTGATTCGAGAAAAAGACCATGGTATATTGATGCTGTAACGAAAAGAAAATCAGGTGTATCCGAACCATATCTTGATGTAAGTACAAAAAAAATTGTAGTGTCTGTCTATACACCTTTGATAATCAATAATAAAGTTATTGGTGTAATTGGCTCAGATATATTTATTACTACAGTTGTAAATAGTATTTTAGATGTCAAAGTTAATGATAAGGGAATGGCTTATCTTATAAATGATAAAGAGAATATCATTATTCATAAAGACCAAAAACTACTTAATAAAAAAGATTCCTTATATACACAAATTAAAACAAAAGAAAAGTATGCCTTTGGTGAAGCAGATAATAATGGTATAAAAGAGTTAATGGCATATAGTACTATTGATACTACAAATTGGAAATTAGTAATTAAATTAAATAAAGATTCAATTTTTGAAGAGATAAATAGCCAAATTATAAAAGTAATAATTCTTTACATTATACTTTTAATTATCATTTTAACAATAATTTACTTCTCTTTAACAAAACTACTAGCACCTTTATCAATAGTTGAAGATGGTTTAAATTTCTTCTTTAGATATTTAAAAGGTGATGAAGAAGAAATAAAAAAAATAGATATTTACACAAATGATGAATTTGGGAACATGGCTAAAGTTATTAACTCAGAAATGATTTTAGTGTCTGATGGTATTAATCTAGATAGAAACTTAATTAATAATGTTAAAGAAGTAGTTTCGCAAGTAAATAAAGGGAAACTTGATATAGAAGTTAAAGAATCTGCTTCAAATAAATCATTAAACGAACTAAAAGATATATTAAATGAAATGATTAATACAATTAGTCATAATGTAAATAGTGATATAAATCCTATATTATCACAACTCCAAGAGTACTCAGAATTAAACTTTAAGAATAATATTCAAAATGCTAATGGTAATATTTCTAAAGGATTAAATGATCTGTGTAATATAATTAATCAAATGCTTCAAGAAAATAAAATAAATGGTTTAGCATTAGAAGACAGTTCACAAACTTTACTTCATAATGTTGATATTTTAAATAAATCCTCAAATGTTACTGCTGTTTCACTAGAAGAAACAGCTGCTGCAATTGAGGAAATAACAAGCACTATTATAAATAATACTAATAAAATTAGCGAAATGTCAAAGCATTCAAATGAATTATCCTTATCAATTAAAGAAGGTCAAGAACTTGCTAGTTCTACGGTTATATCTATGGATGAAATTAATGAACAGACACAAGCTATCGCAGATGCAATTACAGTAATTGATCAAATAGCATTTCAAACAAATATTCTTTCACTTAATGCAGCCGTAGAAGCTGCAACTGCTGGTGAAGCAGGAAAGGGATTTGCTGTTGTTGCACAAGAAGTTAGAAACTTAGCAAGTAGATCTGCAGAAGCAGCTAAAGAAATAAAAAATTTAGTTGAAAATGCAACACAAAAAACTGATAATGGAAAACAAATAGCTGATAGTATGATTAGGGGATATAACAAATTAAATCAAAATATTCAAAAAACTACTGAAGTAATTGTAGATATATCAGACTCTTCTAAAGAGCAAAAAACTAGTATTGAGCAAATTAATGATGTTGTTACTAAACTAGATCAACAATCACAAAAGAATGCAGAAGTAGCTACAGAAACTCATGATATTGCACTAAATAGTTCAAAGTTAGCACGTAAAATATTAGAGACTGTAAATAAAAAGAAATTTAGAGACAATTAAAAGTAGTTAAGAGATTTTCTCTTAATTATTAATTTCAAAAAATAAATATTAAGCATTTTTTATGTATATAAGTTGTAAAATTCGAATTCAATTGTCGAAGTGGCGGAACGGTAGACGCGCGGGCTTGAGGGAACAATTCAAGACGTTTCAGTGGTTGTGAGAATTTTTTATAAATGCGGCTGTGGTGAAATTGGTATACACGTACGCTTGAGGGGCGTATAGCGCAAGCTGTGGGGGTTCAAGTCCCCCCAGCCGCACCATAAAAGATTTAAAATCAACAATATTTTCAGCAGTAGCTTTTGACTTTTTATTACCATTATGACAACTATTTGGTAACTTACTTTTCTCGTTTTTTTCTCGGTAACACTAAGAAAAAACACTATTTCTTAATTAAAACTTAATTTACCCTAAAAAATACCCTATTTATGGTACCTAGAAACTATTTTTACTGAGAAAATTTAATATTTTTGATTCATAAGAGTAGATTAAAAAATGTTGTATCTTTTTTTGCCATTTGATTTACTTTGATTATTTGGAGCATCTCTAAACATTTCTGTCTTTTGTTGCAAAATATTTATAAACTCCGTATTATTTGGAACTAGAACATCACCAGAAACTATATTAAAATATGCACTTAGCATTGGTTGAGCAATCATTGACTCTTCAAGATTAAGCAGAAACTCTTTATATATTTCTTCATCATATTTTTTTATAGCCACGAATGCATCAACTTTTTTTCTTCTTACATCATTTATAAATTGGTTAATTCTACAATCTATTTCAGGGGTAATTACAACACCATTTTTCATTGTATGTAAATTTGCCTTTTCATTAGTATTCAAAATTGTCAAGTTATTATAGGGGAAACTGTAACTCTTTAAAACTTGTACAAAGTCCTCTAAACCATTCTCAACTTTTTTATCAAGTGATGCACGATCTAAATTTAAAGCATTTAAAATTATGTCAAGGTGTTTTACTCTCAACACAACACAGTTACTATATACATCTTTTAAATAAGCATAA
>NZ_WFKJ01000038.1 GCF_009208075.1 Poseidonibacter ostreae
ATATTAAAGGACATACAAAAGGAAAACAGATGAAAAATATTATTCTAATAATAACTGCGTTATTTATTATTGCTGGGTGTACTCATAAAACACCTTATACAAAAAGATCACAAATGATTTTCATGTCTGCAAAAGAAGAGTTAGCTCTTGGTGAACAATCATATAAACAAGCCTTATCAAAAGCAAAAGTTATCAATAATACATATGATGCAAGAAGAGTAAAAGCAATTGGAGCAAAAATTGCTGCAGCTGCAAATAGACCAGATTTTAAATGGGAATTTAATCTTGTACAAAATGATGCAATGAATGCATTTTGTCTTCCTGGTGGAAAAGTTGTAGTATATACAGGTATTTTAAAAGCTGCTAAGAATGATGCTCAATTAGCTACTGTAATGTCTCATGAAGTAGCACATGCACTAGCACGTCATGGAGCTGAAAGAGTTAGTTCAGCAAAGGTTCAACAAGGAATTCAAGTACTAGGAACTATTGTATTAGCATCTACAGCACCACAATATACAGAAGCTTTTAATCAAGCTTATGGAATAGGCTCTCAACTAGGAGTTATGCTTCCTTATGGTAGATTACAAGAGAGTGAAGCAGATGAAATTGGTATTTATTTAATGGTAAAAGCAGGATATAATCCTTATGAAGCACTAAACTTTTGGAAAAATATGAGTGTAGGTAAAAAAACTACAAATGAGTTTTTTTCAACACATCCAAGTTCTTCTACTAGAATAAAAGATATTCAAAATGTAATTGCAAAAATAAAAAGATAATAATTCAATAACTTAAACTATTTAAAACTGATAATCAATATTAAATAGTTTAAGTTTATATTTGATATGATTCACTTTATGAATTATATCGAGTTTAAATACCTAATAAAAAATGCACAATACGAAACAAAATACGAACCCTTAATATCCACAAAAGATGATTCTATTTATGGATATGAAGCACTTTCAAAATTTGAAATTAATCAAGAAACAATTAGCACTGAAGAGATATTTAGAAAGCTACATCATAATAACACCCTATTTTTTGAATTAGAAAAAAGAAATAAACAGTTACAAATAAATAACTTTTTTGATAATAAAAAGCTCTTCTTAAACTTTGATGCTGATATTGTAAATAGTTTTGAACAAAAAAGTTACTGGGAACAGTTTTTAAAAAATTGTAATAAAGACATTGTTGTTGAAATTACTGAAAATGGTAGTGATGATGAAACAAGTATGCAAATTATTCATAATTTCTCTTTATGGTTAAAAAATAGAGGCATAGAATCTGCTTTAGATGATTTTGCAAAAGAAGGTTCTATGTTCTCTTTTTTCTTAATGGATAAATCAAAATATATAAAAGTAGATAAGTCTTTTTTAAAGCAAATAAAAAAGAATCCTAACTATATTGAATATATTAAAGGTATTTTAAAAACGATAAAGTTAAATAAGCAGTTTTCTATAATTGAGGGGATTGAATTAAAAGAGGATTATTTGTTTGCAAAAGAAATAGGTTTTGATTATATGCAAGGTTATTTTTTTAATAATCTTGTAATCATAAAGTAGAAATATAAAGCTAAGATAAAACCTAAAAAGGTTCTATCTTATAATAAAATTATGCCATATTTGTATAAACAGCTTGAACATCATCATCATCTTCAAGTTTTTCTAATAACTTTCCAATCTCTTCTTCTTGTTCTTCTGTAAATTCTTGAGGATTATTTGAAATTCTTTCTAACTTAGCTTTAGTAAGTTCAATTCCCATTTCTTCAAAAGCAGTATTTAATGTACCAAAATCAGTATAATCAGCTGTTACAAGAACAACTCCATCTTCTTCTTCAAGCTCTTCTAATCCTGCATCAATTAGTTCCATTTCTAACTCTTCTAAATCCATATCTTCAGTTTTATTAAACTCAAATAATGCTTTTCTATCAAACATAAATTCTAAAGAACCAGTTGGTGCCATTGAACCACCATTTTTATTAAAATACATTTTAACATTTGCAACAGTTCTTGTATTATTATCAGTTGCAGTTTCAACAAAAATTAATGCACCATGAGGACCTTTCCCCTCAAAGTTAACATCTGTATAGTTTGCAGAATCTTTTCCACTTGCTCTTTTAATAGCTGCTTCAATATTTGTTTTAGGCATATTTTCAGCTTTTGCATTTAAAATTGCAGTTCTAAGTGCTGAATTCATTTCAGGATCTGGAACTCCTGCTTTTGCTGCCATTTCAATAGCTTTTGCTAATTTAGGAAACAATCTTGACATTGCTCCCCATCTTTTTAATTTTGACGCTTTTCTATATTCAAAGGCTCTACCCATTATAACTCCAATAGTTTGTGTTTTCAAATTTTATTGGGATTATAGCAGGTTTGTAATAATAGACTAATAAGTTAAGAAAAGTATCAATATTATTTTTCAATTTTTTTATATTTTTGTAATTTTTTGTAATTTTTATAAAAAAAACTAATTTATAAAAATAAAATAAATAAATAATTATAAAAAATTTATTGAATTTAGTGGCTATTTATTGGCACTTTATTAGCTAAGAAAAAAATTAAGAAAACTTTTAGGAAAAAATATTTTTTTATGGTTTATAATTCCGTATTAGAATAAGAAGAAAGTTTTTCCGGTGTTTTCAAAAACTTAATATATGCATTTGGCCGTGCGCTTTTAAAGTTTTTGAAAACCTTTTGTTATGCGCTTTTTTTAAGTGCATTTTTTATACTAACGAATGAAACTTATATCGAAGTTAAATTTGTTATATAGGAGTTTAAATGTTAAAAAAAATCTTACTTACTTCTATTGCCTTATCTTTATGTTTAAGTGCAAATAGTAATTTAAATGAAAATATTGATTGTGAAGCACAGTTTGAATCATGTGTAACAAAATGTGAAGATATTCACTCTGATGAAAAAAATCAGGTTTGTGTAGAACTTTGTGAATCAGTATATGAAAAATGCCAATTATCTTTAGAAGATAATGTTGAAATACCTAATGAGGATGATATGAAAGAAGCTCTTGAATCACAAGAGGATGAGGACAAAGCTAAGTAACAAACTACTCTTTTTTAATTCTTCTTATTCTATAATTTTATAAAGGAGAGAATTAGTTTATTAAAAGCTAGTTTTTGAAATATGTATAATCAAGCAGAATTATCCATTTTATATGAGTTACAAGAAGTTAATGTAAAAGAAGCAGATATCGAATATATTTTAAATAGAGTCAAAAATAGACTTAGTGAAAAAAATGTTGATATTGAGTTAGAAAAAATAGGCTATCCAAAAATCTTTACAAGTGATTATGAGTCACAAGAGGAATATGATTCTTTGGATTTTGAATAAGATTATAAATAGAGAAAAGATGAGAAAATTAACAAATAAAGATTTAGTAAAATTATATTATGAAGAATTATGGAACAATAAAAATAAAGATTATATAGACACTCTTTTTGATGACAATATTACTTTTCACGGTTCTTTAGGAATATCTTCAAGTGGTAAAAAAGAGTTTGAACAATATATGGATATGATTCATAGTGCTATTCCTGCATTGTTTCATAGTATTATTGATATTGTTGTTGATGAAGATAATATCGCAGTAAGAGCTTTATATACAGGTAAACATACAGGTAAACTTTTATCATATGAAGCAACAAATAATAAAATTAGCTATAATGGAGCTACTTTTTTTAAATTTAATGAGGGAAAGATAAAAAGTGTATGGGTACTTGGTGACTTAAATACACTAATAAAACAATTAAATAATTCTAGTGACTAGTTGTAATTAAAAGGATAAAGATGAAAGATAAGATTATTGTAGGAAGAAGAGAGTTAATCTCAATTTTAGATCTTAACTTAGAGGATTTGGATGCAAAAGTAGATACAGGGGCTGATTCAAATGCATTACACTGTGATAATATTGTTATAGAAAACGATATGGTACATTTTTGTTTGCTTGATGAAGTTCATGAGTCTTATCATGGAAAAAGAATGTCTATGCCATTGCATAAAATAAAAAAAGTAAAAAGTTCTAATGGAGAGATTCAACTTCGACCTTCAATAAAAGTCTCAGTCGAATTTTTTGGAAAGAAATATAAAAGTATCATATCTTTAACTAATAGAGCAGATATGAAGTTTCCTATGTTAATAGGTAGAAGATTTTTAAAAGATAGATTTTTAGTAGATGTATCAGAAGAAAACTTATCAAAAAAGGGCAAATAATGAGAGTATATATATTATCAAGAAATTCAAATCTTTATTCAACAAAAAGATTAGTAGAAGCAGCAAATGAAAAAAATTGGGATGTAAGAGTAATTGACTATTTAAAATGTAGTATTGAAATTATGAAAGGTGAACTTAAGATTAACTATTTAGGAAAAGAGTTACCAATTCCTGATGCAATCATTCCTAGAATTGGAGCAAGTAGAACTTTTTATGGTACTGCTATGATTAGACACTTTGAAATGATGGATGTATTTACAGTTACAGGAAGTTTAGCAGTATCAAGAAGTAGAGATAAGTTACGTAGTTTACAAATTTTATCTAAGCACGAAGTTGATATGCCAAAAACTGTATTTGCTTCAAATAAATCAAGTGCAAAAGATGTTATTGCTTTAAGTGGTGGAGCGCCATTAGTACTTAAGATTCTTGAGGGAACGCAAGGAGTAGGAGTTGTTTTAGTAGATAGCGAAAAAGCTGCAAAATCAGTTCTTGATGCCTTTTATGGAATGGATGTAAACTTACTTGTTCAAGAGTTTATTGAAGAAGCAGGTGGTGCTGATATTAGAGCATTAATTGTTGGTGGTGAAGTTGTTGGAGCTATGAAAAGACAAGGTGCTGAGGGTGATTTTAGATCTAACTTACATCAAGGTGGAAGTGCTGTTTCACATAAACTAACTAGAAAAGAAAAAACAACAGCTCTAGCTGCTGCAAAAGCAATGGGATTAGGTGTTTGTGGAGTTGATATGATTCCTTCAAGTAGAGGACCATTAGTTATGGAAGTAAATTCATCTCCTGGTTTAGAGGGAATTGAAAAATCAACTAAACTTAATATTGCAGGAAAAATCATGGATTATATAGAAGCAAATGTTACGCCTCATACTCCATTGAAAAAAAGAAAAATAAAAAGAGATAATATTGGTGCATAAGACACAAGAAATTGAATTTGCTGGAACGCAAATTCAAAAAGGTACAAATGTAACTATAAATTTAGAGTTACCTAAGCTTTATCACTCTCCAATGGATTTACCAATAAGAGTAATTAGAGGTAAGAAAGATGGTCCAATTATCTTTATAAGTGCTGCAATTCATGGAGACGAACTTAATGGTATAGAGATTATAAGAAGATTTAGAAAGTTAAATATTCTAAAAAGACTTAAAGGAACAATCGTTCTTATACCTATTGTAAACATATATGGAGTTATGACTCTATCTAGATATATGCCAGATAGAAGAGATTTAAATAGATCTTTTCCTGGAACAAAAAAAGGTTCTCTTGCAAGTCGTGTTGCAAAAGTATTTTTTGATGAGATTGTTTCTAAATGTGATTTTGGAATAGATTTACATACAGCAGCAATTCATAAATCAAACTTGCCTCAAATTAGAACAAATTTAGATAACGAATTTACTTATAATTTAGCAAAAATATTTGAAGCTCCCGTAGTTTTACATTCAGTATTAAGAGATGGGTCACTTAGAGCCGAGGCTCAAGAAAAAGATATACCAGTACTTTTATATGAAGCAGGAGAAGCTTTAAGATTTGATGAAACATCTATTAGAATTGGGGTTAAAGGTATTGTAAATATCTTAAGAGAATTACAAATGCTTCCTGAAGTAACAAAAAAGAAAAAGTTTAAAAATCCAATTATAGCAAGAAGCAGTCAATGGATTAGATCAACTGAAAGTGGAGTTATTAGAACTATAAAAGCTTTAGGTGATATGGTAAAAGAAGATGAAATAATTGCTTATGTTGATGAACCTTTAGGTGATGAAAGTTTTGAGATAAAAGCAACTTTTGATGGTGTTATTATTGGAAAATCTGAGATACCTTTAATACAAGAAGGTGATGCTATTTTTCATATTGCTCAATTAAAAGATTTAGAGATTGCTGAAAATAAAATGGAATATTTTAATGAAAATGCAATTGAAGAGAGTGAATTTAACGAACTAAAAAAAGAAGAGAGTATAGAATAATTTTATATTCTATTCTTCTGTTCTTCTAAAACTTGACTGTTTAAGAGAGTAATCTTTTCATACTATTAATATTTAAATTATCTTTGAATACTTTTTCATTTTCAATTTGAACAACATAATCCTCATTTAAACTAATAGCTTTTTCTAAATCATGTACTGCGTTATCTTCTTGTTTTAAAACAGCATATACTTTTGCTCTTTGATAAAATGCATTTGCATAAGTATTATCAATTTCTAAGGCATGATTAGCAAGTTTTAAAGACCAATTTGCCTCTCCTAAATCTAAAACTGCATCAGATTTAAAAGTTAAGGCTTCAATATCATTAGATCTAATTTCTAATATCTCATCATATATTTCAAGCTTTCCAGAAGGTGTTGAATCTTGAGAAGCTCTTAACCATAAAGAGTGAATAGCATTCATATTTAGTATTTCTTGTTCATTTTGTTTTACTTGTAATGCTCTTTTAGAAAGGTTATCTTCAAAAGCACTCATTCTAATCTCATACTCTTTAATAGTTTTAGATGTCTTTTCCTCAATCATATTTTTTACTTTTTCATTTATTTTTCGAATTGAAGTCCATCCTATTATTACAAGAATAGAACTAGCTGTTGTAATAATATAGAACATATTATTTATGGTAGAGGTTGCATAATTAATTACACTATTAGAAATTTCAACTTCTTTTTTTGCTAAAGTTGAATGAAGTTCAATTTTTAAATCTCTGTTTTCATCTCTTTTGCATTTAAATTAAAACTAATAATAAAAATGATTAAAATCTAATAAATTAAAATTACTCTTAATCAAATTTTCATCTATAATAAAATTATTGTAGCTAATCCTAGAAAACTAAAGAAACCAACAATATCTGTTACAGTAGTTAAAATTACAGTTGAACCAATAGCTGGATCTATTTTAAATTTTTCTAAAACTAAGGGAATAACAGCACCAAAAAAACCTGCACTAAGTAGATTAATAACCATCGAAATAGCAATAACAAGACCTAAAAGTGGTATTTTAAACCAAAAATAAGCGATTAAACCTATTACAACAGCAAATAAGAAGCCATTTACTAAAGATATTGTTACTTCTTTTATTATTGTTTTCTTTGCATCGTCATATTCTATATCTCCTAAAGCCATTTGTCTTACTGTTACAGTTAATGTTTGTGTTCCGGCATTTCCTCCCATAGAAGCTACTATTGGCATTAACACAGCTAATGCTACAAGAGATTGTATTGTTGTATCAAAAATACCAATAACTAAAGATGCTAAAATAGCTGTTATTAAATTAATACTTAACCAAAAAGCTCTATTTTTCCCAATTTTATAAATACTCTCTTCTTCTTCAATTTTGTCATTAACACCTGCAAGTGAGTAAAGTTGTTTAGTATCTTGCTCTTGCATTAATGTAGAAATATCATTGTGTGTAACTCTACCTAATAGCTTATTATTACTATCAACTATTGCTAAGGCATTCAAATCATAATTAGTAAACATATTAACTATATCAGAAGCATCGCCTTTGTCACTGTAACTATAGTGTTCAATTTTATCAGCTGGTATCTCTTCAAATTTTTGACTTCTTTCAAATAATATAAGTTCTTCAAGACCTATTGAACCTAAAAAACTATTATCATCATCAACTAAAAAAGCATGAAAAATATTACTTAATAGATGTAAATCTTTTTTTTCTTTTAATCTTTTTAATGCATCTCCAATATTCTCTTTTAGATTTACAGAAAAAAGCTCTTTTTGCATATATGCACCAGCTTCATTAAATTCATAAGCATTAAGCTCTTCTATTATTTGTTGCTCTTCAATATTTAGTTTTGAAAGAACAGTTTGTGCTGAAGATTCATCTTTTTGAGATATATTGTAAATAAGTAATGAGGCATCATCACTATCCATATTTGAAGTAACTTTTGCAACTTTTTGCTCACTAATTACTGAAGTTATCTCTTCTTGAATATATGTTGGCATATTTATTAAAATTTGTGCAAATAGTTCACTTGGTATTTTTTTACAAATAGATTTATATTCATTAAAATCTATTTCTCTAATATCTTGTAAATCTTTTGCAATATCAAAGGGATGGTCATCAACAATACCATTTTTATAATTTGCTATAGTTTCATTTATTTCATATATTAATTCTTCAAGTTTTTTTATATTTGTATTAGTCATTTTCATCTCTTATTTTTTATTCATCATCATCTTTTTTTATACTTCTTGTTGATGATTTTAGTTTTATATTTTTATTACTTGTATACTCTTTTAATAAAGCTATTGATAGCTCACCTCTTTTTGCCATAACAACTTTATAATTTATCTGATATGAAATAAGAGCTATTATTCCAGTTTTTGAAGAGTTTAATGAAAATGTAATTGTATAAGGAAGTTCATACTTTTTAAAAACCTCAGCTGTTACTTTTTCAATAAATTCAAATTCATTGTTTTTATCAAACTCAAACTCTATTAAATCATTTATAATTCCATTTTGCTTTAAAGAATAGTTATAAAATACTTTTGTAAAAATATAACTATTTGGAATATATATAGTTCTTCCTACATTTTTTATATCTTTAATATTTGAATAATCACTAACTTCATTTAGTTTCATTTTTATTAAAGATATATTAACAATATCACCTACAGTGTGTTTTGTCTCAAACTGTACCATAACTCTATCACCAATTCTAATTATATTAGAAAAGAAGATATAAATAGCACCTGCTATATTTAATATAATCTCCCTAGTTGCAATTGTTAAAGCAGCAGCCACAACCCCTAAAAAAGTGATTATATAAAGAAAGTCATTAATATATCTAACTACAATAAAAATTAGAATACTCAATACAAATAGAAGTGATAATACCTTTCTGTAGTTTTTTTCTAACTCATGATTCTCTTTATTTCTTATAATATAAAAGAAAATAAAAAGTAAAAATTTATAAGAAATATATGCAGCAATAATACTTCCTAAAGTAATTAAATGCTTTATAAAAACTTCATTTTTATACTCTATATATTTCTTTTCTAATTCATCTTGAAGTTCAAAAAAGCTTTGATAAGTCTTTTCAATATTTTCGGAATACTCATTGAAATACTCAATTTGTTCTATTAGTAAATTAATCTTTTTTTCATCTTTAGAATTATTTTTACTCTCTTCATAACTATCTTGTAAATATATTAAAGCAGTATAAAACTCTTTTTTTAAAAATTCATATTTTGTAATCTTCTTTTTTAATTCATCCATAGATATATTAAATAAATAGTCATAAATAGTAATATCAATAATTTCGTATTTATAACTTTTAATTAAATCATTAAAATTTTGATTTTTTTCATAAAGAGAAAGCTTGGATTTATTTATACTTAGTTTACTTGTAAGCTCTTGAACTTTATTTAAATTTCTTTTATTTTTATCAATCTCTTGCTCTAGTTTATTAATTGTAATGATAATATTATTATATTTTTTATAATTCTTATATGTTTTTAACCATATATTATTAGGTACTTTTTCAATTTTTTTAATTTCAATAGCTTCAGTAATTTCCGTATTTCCTAAAACCATCAAGTTAAAGAAAACAGAAGTAATTAATATAAATATAATTTTCAAACAAATCCTTATTTTATCTTTTCTTCTGAGTAAGATAGATACTCTTCTCTTACATCAACTAAAAAACCTTGCTTTAAAAACTCTCTACCTAAAAGAATAGGATAGTTCATTTTTGCCCTATTTCTTAAAGTAAATTCAACATCATAAGTATTATCAAAAATAACTACTTTTGTTGAAATTACAAATCTTTTTTCAACTATTCCATTTGAACTTCGAACACTTGCAACTCTTTTAATTGGCATAGTGTATATTTTTTCTTTATACTTTTTATGAGTATCATCTAATACATCAAATTCAACACTATTTTCATCTATTTGTTTTATGTAACTACAATGAAGTGATGATGTCTTAGCACCTGTATCAATTTTAGCTCGTAAATTTTTTAGTTTAAGTACTGGTAAATCTAATCTATCATATTTTCCAATTAGCAAATCTTTTGCACTTAAACTTTGAAAAGAAAAAAGTAATGTTACTAGTATAAATACTAACTTATTCAAGGTTTTTTTTCTCTAAGTAAAGCTTTCTTAAAATCAGTAAAATACTATCAACAGATTCTCTTTTAGCAGTCTCTTTTACAGTATGATAACCAATCGTAGGAATTTGTAATGTTGTTCCTTGAATTTGTCCTTTACTTGCATGAATTATTCTTCCAAGCTCTGTAATACCTAATGATGATTTAGTATTATTTTGCTTCATTATATTTTTTAAATACTCATCTTTATAGTGATATTTAATTCTATTTTTAATAGCAATTTTCTTTATCTTTGTTTTTAAAGGTGATCTAAAATATCCATTTTCATCTCTATTTCTTAAAACTACATCTATATTTTTTAAATCTTCCATAGTTTTATATGGACTTGTATCTAATACTAATAATTCATTTGTACTTATTTCAAATCTTCTAAAGTAATCAAGTAAAAATCTCCAACTCTTTCCAGCTTCTTCTGATGCTGTAAAAAATGCTGTTCCTTGATATCCTTGATGATAAAGGTAAATTAAAATAGCAACAGATAAAACATTATCTAATTGTGCAGATATTATTTCATCATCAATTTCTAACTTATCCATAAAAGCAATTGGAGTACCAGGGAAAAGATGATCAAAATCATTTATTTGAAAAATAATATTTTCTCTTCTTTCACATAAAAAAGCATTTTCAATCGTTCCCATTCCTAAATAGCTTCCAGACCATGGTTCATAAGCTTGGACTTTTTGAGTAGTAAACCTTTTTTCAAAGTTTTTTAATACTTGCTCTTTATTTAAATTTTCAGCTAATGAAGATTGATTTTTTGCAATATAAGCTGCATATTGAAACTCATTATGTCCAGTACAAATAAGTCCATGTCTATCAGCATGTGCAGAAATATATCCAGATTCAGGATGAGTTCCTTTTGCTACAAGTACTCCATCATAATATTCAATATTTACATTTAAATCTTCTAATTCTCTTTTTAAAAACATAAAATATGGATGTTCATGTCCTGTTACACTTGGAACCCTAATTAGTTGTTTTAAAATATCATAAAATGCATCCAACTATATATCCTTATTCTCATCATTATATTTATTATATTTTTCAATAAATTTTTCTAAAACTTTATAAAAGTTTTCTAACTCTTCTTCTTTACTTAATTCATCTGTTAATTGTTCTTGTATATATTCACTCATTATTGTTAAAAGAAAAAGTTTTATTGCCTTTTTAATAGTGATATTATTATGCATACTATGAGAAACTACAGTATTAGTAATAATATTATAAATATGAGAATCAGGATATGATTTATTTAATTTCATATTATGAGAACAAAGAATTTCATAATCATGTTGAACTTTTTGAATAATTACATCTAAGTCTTTTTTATAAATCTGTTTTATTTCTAAACTATTTTTTAACTCTTCTAAATTTTTAATATCTTGAGTATTACTCTTTTTTGGAAAATACTTAAATAGTATTTTTTCTTCATCTTCTAAAATAACATTTTCTATTTTTTTTGATTTTCTAATCATTGTAATTATAATTATAACAATAAGTATAATTGTTAAAATAATAAATATTTTCATTTAATTTCCTTTTTTATAAACTACTAATTTAAATCCACTTCTTTTTTCTAAAAACATATAACTGAATAGAGACAATTATGACAAGAAAAACTGTAAAAATCACAAAGGCATCTTTATTCTCAGAACCAGGAATTCCTCCTATATTTATCCCTAATAAACCAGTTAAAAAACCAATAGGCAAAAATATTGCAGAAATCACAGATAAAACATACATACGAAGGTTCATTTGCTCATTTAATTTATTTGATAACTCTTCTTGTGTTAAAGTAACTCTATCTTTTATGGAATCAAGTTCTTCAATATATCTAATTACTTGGTCATTAATCTCTCGTAATTGATTCTTTTTATACTCATCTATCCACGAAATACTCTCATGATACAGTCTTGAAATTGCATCTTTTTGAGGGGATAAATATCTTCTTAATGAAATTGCTTCTTTTCTAATTGTAGAAATCTCTGTTCTTTTTTCAAAATTGTGTGAATCTAAAACTGATTCTTCTAGATTTGAACTTCGCTCTTCCATTTCAGATATCGTATTTTCCATTCTTGAAGTTAAATTATTTGTAAGACTTACAATAAATTCAGCAGAACTCTTTGGTCCCTTATTAACTTTTAAAGAATCGACAATATCTTTAACAGATAATAAATCTCTTTTCTTTGTACTAATTATAATTTTTTCATTAATAAAAAGTCTTATAGAAATCATATCTTCAGGGTCTGAATTAGGATTTAAATTTACTCCTCTTAGTGCTAAAAGAATTGAATCATCTAATATAATTGTTCTAGGTCTTGTCTCTTCTGTTAATAAGGCCTCAATTGCTAAAGGGTCTATATTACTTTTGTTATTAAGCCATTGAATTGAATCATTTTTAGAGTAATCTAAATGCAACCATAAAAGTCCCATTTCTTCTTTATACTTTTCCACCTCAATATGTTTAGCACCACCCATCTTATCAAAGACAAGTGCATGTTCAAATTTCACTTTTTTTATCCTTCTATTCTAATTTTAAATTATATCATATAAGAAATATTTTCTTCTTCTAAAATATAATTTTTATTTCTTTTTTTTGATATAATTTGAAATCAAAATATGGAGTGTTATTCACTATGAAATTATTCTTTTTACTTCTAGCTTTTTTTACATTTACATTTAGCGCACAAATCGATGTTAAACTATATGATAAAGCAAACTCAAATAATTATTATCAAGAAATTGAAAATATAATAAATAAATCAAAAACAGAAAATACTAAAGCAGATGAGATAATAAACGAAGAAAAAACACATCTTAAAAAATTAATTGAAATTTCTACAAAAAAAGTTTCAATAGAAGAGTTTAATCTGAACCTACTAAAAGATGAAAAAGTATCTTCAAATACACTAATAAAAGCTTTACTTCATCTATCAAATATAAAAGTAAAAAGTAAAAAACAAAATGAGTTTAAAAATGATATACAAAATAAATTATCATTTTTAAAAAAAGCTATTGAAAATATTACAGAAGATAAAAAGAATTTCTTATTATCTTACCAATTACAATTTGCATATTATAAACTTCTTATTGTAGATATTGAAGATAGAATACTATTATTTAGCACTCATGAAAAAGAGCTTGAAAACTCAATTATTTCTTCAATTAAAAAAGTTGTTATAAAAGATGTAGAATTAATTGAAAAAGAACTAAGCAAAATAAATGAAAATGTAAATAAATTACTACTTCAAAAAGCTGCTTTTGAAATTGAATTAGAAAAAGAGATAATTAATGAGAATAAAAACAATATAGAACTATCAAAAACAAATATTAATAAAATAGAAACTCTTTATCAAAATGAATTATTAAATAGTATAAAGTTTTTAAGTAAAAAAGTAGTTTATTCTTTAAAAAACTCTGATGAAAAAGAGTTTCTAAAAATATATAATGAAATTGAAAAACTAATTGTTGATATTACTTCAGATAATAAGTCTGTATATCTTGAACAAAATATTTTATTTAAAAGTATTGCAAAACAAATATTTGGAAATACAAAACTGTTTATAAGTGATTCTATATCTCAAAGTAAAGATTATCTTCTTCAAATTAAAGATAAACTAACTTCAACACTTTTTGTTTTTAATGAACAAGCTATTAGTTTTATTAGTTTACTTAAATCTTTATTCTTAATATTTATAGGTTTTACAATCGGTTATTTATATAAAAAATGGATATATAAACTATCTACAAAATGGCCAAATATGAGTCAAATGTCACTAAAACTATCTGCAAATGTAGGTTATTATCTAATTGTATTAATTACTTTTATGATTGCTATGAGTAGTTTAGGTATTGATATGTCATCTATTTCTTTAATTGCTGGAGCCTTATCAATTGGTATTGGATTTGGGCTTCAAACAGTTGTATCAAACTTTATTGCAGGAATAATACTAATGTTTGAAAGAACAATTAGAATTGGAGATATTATTGAAATCAACAATCTAATTACAGGAACAGTATCAGATATACGTATTCGTTCAACGACAGTTAAAACATTTGATAATATTGATATTGTTGTTCCTAATTCCTCTTTTATTCAAAATAATGTAATTAACTGGACATTAGATGATGCAACAAGAAGACTTCATATACCTTTTGGCGTTGCTTATGGTACAAAAGTTGAAAAAGTAAAAGAAGTTATAATCAAAGAATTATTAGAAAGTGATTTAAGATTTTTAAGAAATGATGAAAATAAACTGCCTGAAATTAGACTTTCAAATATGAATGCAAGTAGTGTTGATTTTGAATTATTAGTTTGGGTAAAAGCAAATGATAGACTAAAACCAAATGCCTTAAAATCTGATTTTTTAATTTTAATTTATAATTCATTGTATAAGTATGAAATAGAGATTCCTTTCCCACAATTAGATTTACATCTTAAAAAGAAATAGGCTTTAATTATGAAAAAAATATTATTAATCACACTAATTTTTATTTGTAATTTATATGCTTTAAAAATTAGTTCTTCAAATGTAAAAAATGCTAATACTGTATTTTTAGAAATTCAAAAAGAGAATATCTCTGATGTTAAACTTACCTTTGATAAGCAAAATATAAATTTCTTTAAAAACCCTTTTAAAGAAAATAGTTATTATGCCCTGCTTCCTATATCTTATTATCAAAAACAGAAAGAGTATAGAGTTATTGTTTCATATATTGAAAATGGAAAAAAAGTATTTAAAGGAAAAAATTTAAAAGTAGTTGATGGTAAATATAAAAGTGAAGTTATAAATGTACCAAAAACAAAGTTTAAACCAAAAGCTTCAAGAGTACAAAGAACAAAAAAAGAGTATTCACAAGCTATGAAAGTTTATAAATCAATTTCAAAAGAAATTTTATGGAATGAAGATTTTATTTATCCTCTAAACACAAAAATAACTAGTAATTTTGGAACAAAAAGAGTTTATAATGGAAAGCTAAAATCTTATCATAGTGGTACAGATTTTAGAGCAAAAAATGGGACTGCTATTATTGCATCAAACGCAGGTATTGTAAAAATATCTCAAAATAGATTTTATTCAGGAGGTACAATTGTAATAGACCATGGTCATGGTGTTTACTCATGTTACTTTCATTTAAGCAAGATGAATTATAAAGTTGGAGAGAGTATAAAAAAAGGAGCTGTTTTAGGATTAAGTGGAGATACAGGAAGAGTAACTGGTCCTCATTTACACTTTTCATTCAGAATAAATGGTCTTCAAGTTGACCCTTTAAATGCGATTGAAGTATTAAATAAAGTAAGAAAATAACTGTTTAAACATTATCTACACATTTTTTTAATATAATATTGTCTTAATTTAAAAAAAGGACTTTTTTGAAAAACTTATTTTTTATACTTCTTGTAATATTTGGCTTTACAGCTTGTTCTACAAAAAGCGCTATAAATACAGACCAAACAGCAATAATAAAACAAACAGAAGATAATAAAGTACTTATAAAAGCATCAAGTGATGATTTTAATGAAGATTTCGGAGAAGAGTTTGAGGGTGAATTTTTAAAAGTAAAAGAGGTTTTTGATCCTTTAAGTGGTTATAACAGGGTTATGACAACTTTCAATGATAAAGTCTTTATTTATGTATTAAACCCTACTGCGAAAGGATATGCATATATACTTCCTCAAACTGTAAGATCTGGAGTATCTAACTTTTTTAATAACTTAATGTTTCCATTAAGATTTGTAAATAATTTATTACAACTAAAGTTTGAAAACTCAGTAGAAGAGCTAGGCAGATTTTTAATAAATACAACATTTGGATTAGCTGGATTTATGGATCCTGCAAAAACAGAATTTGGTTGGGAACAACATGATGAAGATTTTGGTCAAACTTTAGGTTTTTATGGAGTTGGTGAAGGTTTCCATGTTGTTTTACCATTTTTAGGACCATCAAACTTAAGAGATATGGTAGGATTTGCTGCTGATTCATATGTAAGTGCATTATCAACAACAGGTTCAAGTGATTTACAATATAAAATACCAAATAATATGACACAAAGTGTAGCTATAACTGCAGCAGATATAGTAAATTCGACTTCATTAAGACTTGGTTTATATGAAAGTTTAAAAAAAGATGCCTTTGATTTATACCCTTATTTTAGGGATTTATATAATCAAAGAAGAAATACATTAATTAAGGAATAAAATGAAAAATATATTAAAAGTTCTATTAATAACACTATTTTCAATATCTTCACTTTTTGCACTACAAAAAGATGAAATAAAAACTGTTATGACAAAAAAAATTGATGACTCAATTTCTATTATAAAAAAACAAAACTTGACAACAAAAGAAAAAGGTCAAGAGATTGTAAAAATAATTGATGAAGTTTTTGATTTTAGGAAAATGGCTTTACTATCTTTAGGAAGAGACGCATGGGTTAGTGCAACAACTGAACAAAAGAAAAGATATTTAAAAGCATTTGAAATAAATCTTAAAAATTCTTATATTGATAAATTAGGTTTATATACAGACCAAAAAGTAAAAGTTATAGATTTAGAATCTACTTTTACACAAAGATCAAATACAGAAAGAATACAATTAGTAACTGAATTAATTGGTCAAAGTGAATCATATAAAGTTAATTATTTATTTTATGAGAATAAAACAAGAGGATGGGTTATTTGGGATATAAACTTAGCAGGAACTAGTGTAATTACTACAACTAGAAAACAATATGCAGGTTTATTAAAACAAAAATCTCTTGAAGAAATGATATCTGAAATTGAAGCTAAAAATAAAATAAATGGTTAAAAATTTTTATGACAATATTGTTTTAAAATATCCAATAACAGTACTAATAGTACTTTTACTTGCTATTAGTACACTTGCATATCATGCAACAAAACTTGAAATTGATGCTTCTGCTGAAACACTACTTTTAGATGATGATAAAGACTTAAAATTTACAAGAGATGTAAATAAAAGATATTATAATCCAAACTTCTTAGTTATAACATATACTCCAAATGAAGACCTACTTTCAAAAAATAGCTTAGAGAATCTAAAAAATTTAAGTGATGATTTATTAAAAGTTGAAAGCATAGAAAGTATAACTTCAATTTTAAATGTACCCTTACTTCAATCTCCAATTAGACCAATAATTGATTTAGTAGATGGTGTTGATACGCTAGAAAGTGCAAGTTTTGATATGAGTTTAGTTAAAGAAGAGTTCTTAAACTCACAGCTTTATTCAAATAATCTTGTTAGTTCTGATTTTAAAACAACAGGTATGCTTTTAAACTTAAAAAATGACAAAAAATATTTTGAACTTTTAGAAAAAAGAAACACTCTTTTAACTAAAAAAAGAGCTTCGACACTTAATAAAATAGAAGAAGCTGAACTTTCTAATACTATTTTAGAATTTAAAAGATATAGAGATTCTTTAAGAGAAAAAGATGAAAAGAACATAGCAAAAATAAGATCTATTATAAAAAATCACAATTCAAATGCGACAATTTTCCTTGGTGGAATAGATATGATTGCAAATGATATTGTTGGTTTTGTAAAAAGTGATTTATCTATTTATGGTTCTACTTTAATATTCTTACTTATCTTTATTTTATGGGTAATATTTAGACATCCTAGATGGGTTATACTTCCAATTGCAATTTGTCTATTATCTGTTGTTTCAACAGCAGGAATTTTAGGTTTATTCAATCTTGAAGTTACTGTAATTTCATCTAACTTTATATCTTTACAGTTAATTATTACACTAGCTATTGTTCTTCATTTAATTGTAAGATATAGAGAGCTAAATGTAAAATATAAAAATGCAAGTCAATACAAACTTGTAATAAACACTGTACTATCAAAGCTTTCACCCTCGTTTTTTGCAATAATCACTACAATTACAGGCTTTGCTTCGCTTGTATTATCAAGTATACAACCTGTTAAGAATCTTGGACTTATGATGAGTGCTGGTATTGCAGTTTCTTTATTTATCGCGTTTTTTGTTTTTCCTGTTATTTTAATAATGCTTCCTAAAAAAGATGAGCATGAAAAGAAAAGTAGTAATTCAAAATTCTCACTAATTACAATGTGTGCATCTTTAGTAGAAAAAAGAGGAAAGAGTATTATTATTGGGAGTATTCTACTTGTAGTATTTTCTCTACTAGGTGCTTCAAAGCTAATAGTTGAAAACTCTTTTATTAATTATTTTAAACAAAGTACTGAAATATACAAAGGGATGAAGGTAATTGATCAAAATCTAGGAGGAACTACTCCTTTAGATGTAATAATAAAATTTAAAGAAGATGAAAAAGAAGCTGTCATTGAAGTTGTAGATGATGAATTTGCAGACTTTGAAGCACAGTTAGATGCAAACGCAGATGATGAGCAATACTGGTTTTCACAAGATAAAATGGATACTATCACAAGAGTTCATGAATACTTAGAGAGTTTAGATGAAGTAGGAAAAGTTCAATCTTTAGCTTCATTATTAAAAGTTGGAAAACTTTTAAATCAAGATAAAGAACTAGATGGTGTTATGCTAGCCCTACTTTATAAAAAAATTCCAGATGAATATAAAAATATGATTCTATCTCCATATATAAATATTGAGAATAATGAAGCAAGAATTACTATGAGAATAGTGGATTCAAATGAAAACTTAAGAAGAAATGAACTACTTGCTAAAATTAATAATGACCTAAGAGAGATTATTAGAAATAAAGAGACTACATTTCAATTATCTAATCTTATGATTTTATATAATAATATGCTTCAATCTTTATTTGATTCTCAAATAAAGACTTTAGGTATTGTAGTTATACTATTATTTATAATGTTTTTAATACTCTTTAGATCAATTAAAATTGCTTTTATAGCAATACTTGCAAATATAATACCAATATCTTCTATCTTTGGAATTATGGGATTTTTAGGAATACCTTTAGATATTATGACTATTACAATTGCAGCTATTTCTATAGGAATTGGTGTTGATGATACTATTCATTATATTCATAGATTTAAAGATGAATTTAAATTTGACCACAACTATTTAAATGCAATGAAAAGAAGCCATGAGAGTATTGGTTATGCGATGTATTATACTTCTTTAGTAGTTATTATTGGTTTCTCTATTTTAGTTTTATCAAATCTTATTCCAACTATTTATTTTGGACTATTAACAGTTGTTGTAATGGCTACAATTTTAGCCTCAGCACTATTACTTCTTCCAAAACTAATCATAATGTTAAAGCCATTTGAAAATAAAGTTAAATAGGATAAATTCTATCCTATTTACTATTTGTTAACCTTTTATTTAAAAAAGGTTAATACAAAGCTATTATAATTATTACATGAGTTAGGTTACACGATCCTAACAATAGCTTAGTTTACTAACTTGAATTCTCCTACAAATATACAAGTTAATATAAGAGTGCTTCTCCTGGCACTCTTTTTTTTTGCAAAATATTATATAAATTTCACATACTTAAACTATAATATTTTTAAATATTTGAATTATAATATAAAGTTATTATAAGTTTTAAACTTTATAATATGCACAAATAAAAAGGGTTAATATATTTATGATTAAATTAGATTCAATACAGACAGATTTAGTTCTTACAAATTTAGATGAAAATGGTGCACTATCATGTATCAATGCTTTTAAAGTTGCTAAGTTAATTGGAATGGAACCAAAAAACATTGCACAAATTGCGCGTGAAATGAATATTAAAATTACTAACTGTGAACTTGGTGTATTTGGAAAATTAGAGTTTAATGATATGAATGAAGATATTTTTGATTTACTTAAAAAACGTTCTAATAATTCAAAAATTGAGTGTGAAGTTGCATGGAAGATATCTCAGGAAAAAGGTAAAGCAATTAATGAAATAGGTGCTTCAATAAAAGATTCTGGATTAAAAGTATCAAACTGTCAACTAGGATGTTTTAAAGAAGAAGAGAATCACGGTTTTATAATGGCTACAAACTAGATTTTATAAACTCTTTTTAACTATAACAAAGAAAGTAGTTCTTCAAGTTTATTAATACGAAAAGAAGCTTTTGAGAAATCATGAGTTAATGTAAATTCATTTTTAACAATTACACAATCAATCTTTGCATTAACAGCAGAGCTTAATCCCCTTTGTGAATCCTCAATAACTATCGCTTCATTATTTAAAGCTTTAAACTTAGCAAGTCCTGCTAAATATGGGTCAGGATAAGGTTTAGCTTTTGGATAATCTTCAACACATAAAACAAAATCCATAAAATCAACTATTCCTCTATTTTTATGAATAAGTTCAAAATCTTCACGTCTTGATGTTGTAATAATTGCCATCTTATATTTTTTTGATAACTCTTTTAGTATCTCTTTGACATTTGGGATTTCTATATCTCTAGTTTTAATCAACTCTTGATAGTAAATATCTCTTTGAAATCTTTTTTTATCAATTGTCTCTTTAGTAATACCAGCTTCTAAAGCAAGTTCCCAAGCTGTTCCACCTCTTGCCATAATTTTCATATATCTATCAAATGACAACTCTACATCTAACTCTTTTAAAGCTTTTACATTTGCCTCAAAATATAAAGGCTCAGTTTCAACTAAAACCCCATCATTATCAAAAAGAATATACTTTTTATTTTCTATCATTTAAATACTTTTTTAATCGTTTTATTCCATCACTCATATGCTCTATATCTCTTGTATATGCAAACCTTAAATACTGTTCTGTTTTATTAGAACCAAAGTCAACTCCAGGAGTTGTCGCTACATGAATATTCTCAAGTAACTCTTTTGCAAAAGCAAAACTATCATCTGTATACTTTGAAACATTAGCCCAAAGATAAAATGCACCATCTGGTTTTGCATCTATATTAAAAATAGTGCTTAGTTCATTATATAAATAGTCCCTACGCTCTTTAAATATATTTTTAACCTCAGATAAGTATTCTTTATCAAAAGCTTCTAAAGCTGCGTATTGAGATAAAGTGGGTGCAGAGATAAATATATTTTGTGCAATTTTTTCAGCTTCTCTTGATAAACTCTTTGGAACTATTATCCACCCTAATCTCATGCCAGGCATACAGTAATATTTTGAAAAGCCATTTATTACAAAAACATCATCAGAAAACTCTAAAGCTGTATGTGCATCTTCTTCATAAGTTAAACCATGATAAAGTTCATCTGAAATAAAAGCTATATCTTTTTCTTTACAATATTCAACTAATTCTTTAAGATTTTCTTTTGAGTATAAATTTCCTGTAGGATTTGAAGGTGATGATATTTGAAGAGCTTGAATATCCTCTTTTTCTAGATGTTTTGTTGTTAATTCATAATTTGTAGATTTATCAATATTCATAAAACTAGGATTTATATCTAACATATTTGCAAAATTCTTATAACAAGGGTAAGAAGGATCTGATAAACCTAAGTTTTCTTTATGCTTTAGTGTTAAAGTATAAGCTACTAAAAATGCACCTGAAGTTCCAGGTGTTAAAAGTATACGAGAAGGTTCAATATCAACATTGTAGTTCTCTTTATACATTAACGATATTTTTTCTCTTAAACTTAATAAACCAAGACTTTCAGTATATGAAAACTTATCTTCGTCTACAGCTTTTTGTAATGCTTTTTTAACTTTTAAACTTGGTTTTAAATCTGGTTGTCCTATTTCAAAATGTATTGAATCTTCATATTTTTGTGCATCTCGCACAATGTCCATTACAATAAAGGAACTAATATCATCATATCTCAAATTTATTTTTTACCTATTGCCATTTTTACGTACTCTTCATAAGTTTCTAAATCTGTTTCTCCAAGAAATTTCTTTACAAACTCCCCATCTTTTGAAAATAAAAATAGTTCAGGAATTCTTTGAACATCATCTAAATCTTTGGCTAATTTAAAGTTTTCTTCTCCAACAGTTACAGGGTAAGTAATACCATATTTTTCAATAAACTCAATAACTTCAGATGTAGGTTTATCTTCTTCTTTTTCAAATAACACTGAAACTATTTCAAAATCATCTTTATACTTTTCTCGCAAACTTTTTAAAACAGGAATACCTTTAATACAAGGTGGACACCAAGTTGCAAATACATCAACTAAAATAGCTTTTTTACCCTTATAGTCTTTAAAGTCTAAACCTTCTTTTGTACTTGTAAGTTCAATTATTTTACCATCTGTTGTAGTTAGTTTGAATGTTCTAGAAACAAACTTTTCTACATATGGTGTATTCTTCTTAGTGTTGGCTATTAAGCTTTCATCAATATCTTTAGAGTCACAACCTGTAAATAAAAAAACGGCTGTAAGTAATACGGCAAAAGTATAATTAATTTTCATGATTATCCTTGGTTATTATCTTAATATTTATATATTATTACTTGAAATTATAGTAAAAATAAGTTAATAGTTAATAAATATCTTTACTTAAGTGTAGAAAGTTCTTTTAAAAGTTTTGTAGCTTCTTCTTTTTCAAAAAAAAGGTTCATTGATAAATCGTGATTTATCTTTTTTAGTAGTTTTATTTTCTCTTGAGTTTGAAGCTGTTTATCATTTTCATACTTTGATAAAAGCTCTTTCATTTGATTTTTATAATCTTGAATTAGCTCTTCTTTCTTAACAGCAGGAGCTTTAATATTTTGCTTTTTATTTGCAGTAACAAATAAAAAAATTGCAAAGAATATAAGAAAAATTAAAAGAAGAGTTAAAATATCCATAAGTAGTCTTTTTTATGCAAGGTGTAAACCTTACATATTTATTTTTGTCTTGCTATTTCTTTAGCTTCGTTTGCAATTGCTTCTGCACGTCTAGCTACTTGAAGAACTTCACTTATTGCTTTGTTTGTTTCTTCATCTTTTTCAAGTCTTTCAATTCTTTCTAAAACATTTCTGTAAGAAATATGACCTATAGTTTCAAGAACTCTTGGTGATTTAATAATATGATTAATAAATGTTAAATCTCTCCAGTTATCAGTAATTTTGCAATCAATGTGATTTGAATAATCAGATGAAATTTTTGTTTCATTTGCTACAAATGCTAAATCAACGTCAATATCTTCAGTCTTTGCAAAGAAGTTATAATATAAATCTTGTAAATATATAGAAGATTTAAGATTAGTGATATATGAGTATACTTCTTCTTTTTCATCATTTTCTAACATATACGATAAAATTACATTTGATACTTTTTCATCTTCACTTGAAAGTGCTTGAGCTAATTTTTCATTACAGTTTTTATATACCTGTACTGATTTATCTTTATCTAAAGCTCTTGTAAACTTAAATAAATCTAAATTATGTGAATAAGAGAATCTATTAATTTGATCAATCAATGGATTTAAAAGAGCTTCTGGTTCTTCTGTACTATTTGCATAAGAAACAATACTATTTACAAACTCAACATCATTTTCATCAAAGTTTGTATTTAAACTATATTCAGTAATCTCATTTACAAGATTCTCACTTAATAAAGTTTTAGATTTTTCATCATAATAAGATGTTAAATCATCAATTTTAAATTTCTTAGAATTTGTAGAAATAAGTGCATACTGTGCAGAGATTTGCTTATATCTTGAGATTTTATCTTTTATATTAAAATCTTTTAATAGATTCAACTCTTTTTCTAGAATATCGTTTTTCTGAGCATTAATACTATTTGCAAGTCTTTGACCTCTTTTAGGTAATTCAGTTGCTAGTTTTGTTAACTTTGAATCATAATCATCAAAATCATTTGAATTTTGAATATTTGACACTAATTTAACAGCTGATGATATCTTTGCTGCTCTTCTTATAAAAAATACGATTATTAATAATATTACTAATAATACTAAAACAGTAGCATATACTCCATTTGGATTTTGCGCAAATATTTGTGCAATATCAAAATTTGTTTCTTGTGCTAATGCTAAAAACTCTTTAACTTTTTCTAGAAATGACATTAAACTTCCTTTACTTTTCTACTTTTATATTTATCTTATTAGTATACATAATTTTTCTTTATATTTTCTCTATATAATGTACTGTAAAGTTCGAAAAATATACTATTTGTATATTTCTGACTCAACTAACTCACTTAATGTTCTATATGATAATACTTCTAGTTTTTTTCCATTTACAAATATAGTTGGTGTTCCTCGAACTCCTAATGTTCTAGAGTCATTTGAATCAATATCCATCATTTCATCAAAGATAGGTTTTTTAATATCAACTTTGATTTTTTCAATATCAATTCCATCAATTTGAGATATAAAAGTCCATAATAATTCAGGTTTAGGATTATTTGTTTCTGCCCATTTATCTTGATTTGAAAAAACTGCATCTAAAGCTTCTGTATATTTTCCTTGTAACCTTGCTGCTTCTAATAATTTAACTGCAAATCTAGAGTTTTGATGATTTGGTAAATATCTTATAACTAATGAAATATCTTCATAGTTTTCTTTATACATTTTTTTTATTATTGGATGAAATTGTCCACAAGGTCCACATTGAGGATCTACAAACTCAACAACAACTACACCTTTTTTGTTTTCACCAAACTTAGGTGAGTGAGCTCTAGTATAAGGAGCACCTGCATCATTTTGTACAATATTTTCTACTTTTTTACTTTCACTACTTTTAAAAGCATAAGTAGCAAAGACAAATCCAAGTACTAATACAAGTAAAGATATAACAACTATTTTTTTATTTTTCATTTGAAGAAATTCCTTTTTTTATAATTAATAATAGAACTAAAATACTTGAATATGCAAGTAATGAAAGAAATGGAATAGTAATAAAACCTAACCAATTTATATATTCAGTTGAACATGGAACACCTTGTACACAAGGAACAATACTCTCTGGTATAATTTCAAACATTAACAAGTTATGATAAACAGAAAATGCCCAACCTACAAGTGTTATTGGCATTGCATACTTAACAATCTTATCATCTGGATATAACATATTTACTAAAAATATTATTACTAATGGGTACATAAATATTCTTTGATACCAACACATAGAACAAGGAATAAACTCCATAATTTCTGAAAAGAAAAGACTTCCAAGAGTTGCAAGGGAAGCAACAATAAAAGATATAAATATATATGTAGATGTTGAATTCAAAATAATTCCTATTAAATTTTTGAAAAATTATATCAGAAATTATCGATATTTTAGATTAGATTTTGAGTTAAATTTTTAAGTGTTTTTGTAATATATAAGTAAAGCTTATAAAAGATGAGTTAACTCATCTTTTATGCTCCACCACCAATAGGCGCGCTTAATTCATCATGAATTTTGCTTCTTGGAATTGAATCACAAAGTGCAACTGATTCGTTTAAGGCTTTAAAGAATTCTTCAATGTTTTCATAAGGTATTTCAACTTCTGAAGTTTTTTTACTTCCTTCTGAATAAATAGCAATACTTACAACTGGACTACTGTACTCACCGTATGGTTTTTCAACATGTTCAATTTTTACAGTATCACTCGTAGAGTGTGCTAATTTAAATGTTTTTACTTCAATATGTTTACATGGCATAATATACTCCTTAAATTTTATTTAACTATTGTATCATAAAATAAAAAAAACACAAGTAATTATTTAATCTATTTTTTAATAGATGTTGCAGTTAAAAACAGGTAGTTTTTTCCAGTTAGTGTTACTTTAAATTTTTTTTGTTGTAAATATTTTTTGCAAAAATATACATCTTTATAAAGTAAAGATTGCTCCGAATAAGAATATGTTGGATTTTTAGCTCCATAAATAATATCTGAACCAATCCATCTACAGTTTGGAAAACCTAAGATTATACTTCCACCCTCTTCTAAGTAGTTTTGTACTAGTGACATAAAAACTAATTTAAAATTTATACTACTTGATTGTAAAGTACTAATTGAGATTATTAAGTCAGATTTTTTTAAATTTAACTCATCTAGTTTATTTATATCATGTGAGTAAAACTCAAAGTTATCCTCACTAAATCTTTTTTTTGCTTCTTCAATAACACTTTTAGAATAATCAATTCCTACAAAGTTTATATTTTTAAAAACTTCAGGATAAACAATCTGTTTTATAGTTTCAAACTCATCTGCTTTATTAACACCTAAATTTAAAATCTGTTTTTTTTCATACACTTTAGTATGAATTAATGCTTTTTTATAAGGAAATAGAAAAGCTGGTTCTTCATTTTTATTTATTTTTGAAAATTCTGATTGAATTCCATATTTCTCATTATTAACATCGTTTGAATCTTTATGAAATGAGCTTTCCAAATCAATTTTTTTAAAACTTAAAGTTACTGTATATTTAGAACTTATTATAGGTGTTAACATTTTACAAAACATTAACTCTGATAAATCTACCCATGATTTATATGAACGATAAATATACTCTTGTTCTAAATCGACTCTAGTTCCTGAATATTTATCAATGCAAATATCTGGATTTAATACTTCAAAACTAACTATACTCTTTTCAATTAATATATCTTCAAAATATTCGATAATTTCATACATTGGTTCATTTGTAAATTTTTTCATTCTTAATCTTTATTTTTTGCAAATTATATACTATTTTTTCCTCAATAAATTTAAAAAGAGTTACATTTTAACTTATTTTTAAATATTAATTATATTTTTTAATATTTATTTAATACTTACACTTTTATTACATTTATTTTTACTAGTATATGAATCTTAAATTTAGGATTAAGAAAAAGGGGAAGAGAAAATGAATATACACACAGCAGATTTATGTGATGAAAACCAAGACAAAGATATAAAAGTATTACCAACAAAGTTCAAAAACTATGGTGGATTAAAACGTTTTTATGGACAAATTGAAACTATAAAACTAGATAAAAGTAATTGGCGTTTATTAGAAATGCTAAGAGATGAAAAAGGTGATGGCAAAATCGTTGTTGTTGATAACGCTGAAGAATTTTTTGGTGTTGTAGGCGATAGACTTATGGCATTTGCAGCTAAAAACAATTGGCAAGCAATTATATTAAACGGTTACGTACGTGATACAGATGAAACTCAAAATATTAATGTAGGACTTTTTGCAATTGGAACTTGTCCTTTAAGAAACTTTGAAAAAACAGACTCTTCAAGAGGAGAGACTCTTAGTTTTCATGGTCTGACTTTTAATCAAGGTGATTATATTTACGCTGATAATGATGGTGTTATTATTACAAAAGAGAAACTAATCTAATTTTTTATTATAAAAAGAATAAAGGCTAAGCAAACTAAAACGAGAACTTTAGTTTTTTAAGTCTTTTATCTTTTTTCTTAAAGCCTTCATAAAAACTTTATGAGGATCATTTTTAATTGTCTCATACTTTTTATCTTTTTCAAGCCAAAGCTCGTGTTTTTTATACTTTCTATATTCACTATGTGCAATTAAATATTTTATTGTCTTATACTTAGCTTTTAAGTAGTTTATTAATTCTACATTTGATTTTAACTGTTCTTTTGTTAAAGAGTCATTCTTTCTTTGACCACCGACGTTTTCTATACCAATACTAGAATAGTTTAAACCAATAACATGTCTTGCCATAAAAGTTTCAGGCATCAAAGAATAAATTGTCCCATCTCTTGCTACTAAAAAATGTGCCGAAACATTTAAATTGCTTGCTTTTGCAATATCTTTTCTATCACTCAAAAGTCTACTTGGATAAAACCTTTTATAAGATCTTTTCAAGTTATTTACTGCCGTATGATGAATAACAATCATTTTAGGAACAATATTTATATTATCAACTTTAAAGCCATAGTGTTTTTTTATATACTCTTTTGTTAAATCAACTCTTATTTTATCAAATACAATTGGAAGTTCTTTTATCTGTATTGCTTGTAAACTTAGACAAAATGCTAAAATTATAAATAAATTTTTCATTATGAATTGTATCTAAGCTAAACCAATATTTTTCACAATATAATTACACTTTAATTCAAGGAAGAGATATGTCACAAATAAAAGACAAACTAAAAGATGTTGTTACGACTGTAATGATCCCAGAAGTAGAGACTTACTTAGAAGAACTGCATCAGTTATTAGAAGAGAATAAACAAAGTGAAGATGATACCTTAGCAATGACAGAAATGGAGTCACTTTTAGTAGAACTTCAAAATGTATTAGCAGTTATAGAAGAAGATAAAACAGAAGACAGTGAATATGAAAGAATTTATCACTATATTATGGAAAATCTAGAGTCAAAAGAGCACTAGGTATAAAGAAATGGAAATAGTTTACCAAGTATTTGAAATAGGAATATTAATATATTTTATATATATGCTATACCGATTATTAAAGTGTAAATTTGGAAAATGTGATATCAAATAATGTTCAGATATAATGCGTCAAAAGGAAAATAATGAAAAAAACATTCAAGTTAAACGTTGAAAACAAACACCCAGATAGACAAATAGAATCTATAAAACACGAAATTAGAAAATATATAAAAAGAGAAAAAAACAAGCCAAGACCAGAAGGTGTTGATTTTTGGAATTTTAACTGTAAATTTGCTAAAAATGATGAAGAACCAAAAACAATTGAATTTGTAGATATCACAAAAAACATTGATGAAGCTTCAAATGAAAAATGTGAAACACTTTATATGGAAATACTTAGCGTTGCTGGTATTAGAGAGCCAAAACCTGAGTTAAATAAAGATGAGCAAGAAGATAATTAAACTTATCTTTTTTGCTAAATAGTTTAAATCTTAATCTTATAAAAAGAAGAAAACACTGCATTTTTTTCTAAAATATTAATTCCTTCTTTTTCTTCAATATTTTTATTATGATTAATAAAATCAGCAATACCATACCAAGGTTCAATACATACAAAAGGTGCTCCACTAGGTTTTGACCATAAACCTAAATATGAAAACCCATTAAAACAGACTTCAATAAACTTATCATTTTTATAATTTTTTAATTTAACACTATTTATACTTTCATTTTTAAAAATTAATGCATCTTTTTTAAAACTATCTTTTGAAATATTAAATCTTTTTTTATCAAGTTCAATATCAATCTTTTCAGATGAAATACCATTATTTAATAAAGGAAAAGCTTTTAGGTTTTTATCTTCATCTAAATTTTCAAATTCAAAATAGTAGTCATTCTTATCTTCAGTTTCTTTTTCTAATGGCCAATTAAAAGCAGGATGTGCTCCAATTGAAAAGTACATTTTTTCATCTGATTTATTTACAACTTGATATGATATTTTTACTTCATTTTCTTTAATCTCATAAGAGATAAATAGCTGATAAACAAATGGATAAACTTTCAAAGAGTCTAAATCACTTTGTAATAAAAACTTCAAATAATTTTCACCCTGCTCTACTAATACAAACTCTTTATCTCTTGCAAATCCATGCTGTGACATTTTATATGACTTATTTTTATAAAAATACTCATCATCTAATAACTTTCCAACAATAGGAAATAATACAGGAGAAGTTCTATTCCAAAACTTTGCATCTCCTTGCCATAAATATTCAATATCATTTTGTAGCTTTTTTAAACTTTTTAACTCAGCACCAAAAGAATCAACTTTTATTTCAAGATGCTTGTTTTTAATAGTATATTCCACTTTATATGCCTTTTATACTCTATTTATAAATAAAATTATAACAAAATTTTGTAATTTATCTAAATATTTAAAAACTTTAAATTTAATTTAAAGTTATCTTTACTATAATG